>NZ_FUID01000065.1 GCF_900163635.1 Leucobacter sp. 7(1)
GCTCAGGGAGGGGGCTCGGGGCGGGGACGCAGAACGGCCCCCGCGCCGAAGCGCGGGGGCCGTTCAGGGCACGAAGATTAGATCTTCGACGAAGCGTCCTTCAGGACGCTGCGCAGGATGCCGCCGATTTCAGCGAACTCAGCCGGACCGATGGTCAGCGGCGGAGCGAGCTGGATGACGGGGTCTCCCCGGTCGTCAGCGCGGCAGTACAGGCCTGCCTCCCACAGTGCGGGGGAGAGGTAATCGCGGAGGAGTCGGTTCGACTCTTCCTCGTTGAACGTCTCCTTGGTGGCCTTGTCCTTGACGAGCTCGATTCCGAAGAAGTAGCCCTCGCCACGCACGTCACCAACGATGTCGATGTCGAGCAGCTTCTCGAGCTCGGCGCGGAACAGCGGGCTGTTCTCGCGCACGCGGCCGTTGAGGTCCTCTTCCTCGAAGATGTCGAGGTTCTCGAGAGCCGCAGCAGCTGCCGCCGGGTGACCAGCGAAGGTGAAGCCGTGGTAGAAGGTGTTGTCCTCCGAGTTGAAGGGCTCCGACACCTTGTCCGAGACGATCATGGCACCGAGGGGGACGTAGCCCGAGGTGATGCCCTTCGCCGAGGTGATGATGTCGGGCTCGTAGCCGAGTGCCTTCGAAGCGAAGAACTCGCCGACGCGGCCGTAGGCGCAGATGACCTCATCCGAGACGAGCAGCACGTCGTACTGGTCGCAGATCTCGCGGACGCGCTTGAAGTACCCGGGGGGAGGCGGGAAGCAGCCGCCCGAGTTCTGTACGGGCTCGAGGAACACTGCAGCAACGGTCTCGGGACCCTCGAAGAGGATCGCCTCCTCGATGCGGTTTGCAGCCCACTGGCCGAATGCCTCGAGGTCGTTGGACGGAGCGCCCATTTCCTCAGCGCGGTAGAAGTTCGTGTTCGGAACGCGGTGACCACCCGGGGTCAGCGGCTCGTAGAACTTCTTCATGTCGGGGATGCCGGTGATCGCCAGGGCGCCCTGCGGGGTGCCGTGGTATGCCACGGACCGCGAGATCACCTTGTGCTTCATGGGCTGGCCCTTGATCTTCCAGAAGTGCTTCGCCAGCTTGAACGCCGACTCCACAGCCTCGCCACCACCGGTGGTGAAGAAGACCTTGTTCATCTCGCCGGGCGCGTACGAGGAGAGGCGCTCCGAGAGCTCGATCGCTGCCGGGTGGCCGTAGGACCAGATCGGCATGAAGTCGAGCTGCTGCATCTGCTTGGCAGCTGCCTGCACGATGCGCTCGCGGCCGTGGCCGGCGTTGACAACGAACAGACCTGCGAGGCCGTCGATGTACTCCTTGCCAGCAGCATCGTAGATGTGGTGGCCGTTGGCGCGCGTGATGACGGGGATACCGTCGTTCAGCACCTTCCGGTTGGTGAAGTGCGGCCACATGTGGCGCTTGGCCGAAGCCTGCAGCGCTGCGGTGTCAACCGCGGCAGTGGGATCGTATGACATGGTTATCTGGTTCCCCAATCGTATTTCTGTTTGGTGAGTTGGAGGTATACAAACGTCTCCGTCGCCGAGACGCCCTCGACCGCACGAATCTTCTCGTTGAGGAGTTCGATGAGTCCGTCGTCGTCCTCACAAACAACCTCGACGATGATGTCGAAGGAGCCAGCGCTGAGCACGACGTAGCTGATCTCGGGAATGGCGGAGAGTTGATCGGCGACGACACGAGTGTCGCCGGAGACCCGAATACCGAGCATGGCCTGGCGGGTGAAGCCGAGGCGCATGGGATCAGTCACGGCAACAATCTGCATGACCCCGGTATCCGTAAGCTTCTGGACGCGCTGGCGCACGGCGGCCTCGCTGAGGCCGACGGCCTTCCCAATTTCAGCGTACGAACGGCGACCATCGCGCTGAAGTTGCTCGATGATCGCTTTCGACGTGGCGTCGAGAATCTGCGCCGGGCGTTTGTTGCTCACGTCACTGATTCTTGCAGTGTGAACCTGAAAAAGCAAAGGAATCCGAAGTTACGGGCAGGGAAACATGATGTTTTCCCCCTTCTTGGGGATATTTGACGGCGCGGGATCAAAAACCTGGCTTCGATGGCGGACCCGATTTCGTCGCAAAACACGGCAGAGTCAGTTTCGATGACATTCTCGGTGATTGTCGAATATTTCGCAGGATTCCCTGCTTGGGTAACTGTTCCGTGAAGAATTCTGGTTCCAGAGGTTCAGGTCGTTGCGGTGGGGGAGTGTCTGTGCCATTCTCATGATCACCACCCGGCAGAGTCGCCGTTTGTGCGCGTGCCGGTTCACCACTGAGAAACCAAGGGAGATCTCTCATGGTCCGTCGTTCAGAAGACCCGATTGTCCGAAATATCGTGCAGCTGATTCGCGGCGCGCAGATGAACCGCCGCCAGCTACTTCGCGGTGCCGGGGTGGGGGCCGCGGGTGCCGGCGCTCTCGGCCTCGCAGCCTGTGCCCCGAGCTCTGGCGGAGGTGGCGGTGGCGGTGGCGGCGAGGGCGAGGGCATCGTCTGGGGGAACTGGACCTACTACCTCGACTTTGACGAGTCGACGGGTAGTTTCACGTCGCTGGACAACTTCATGGATCAGGCGGGGTTCACCGTCGATTACATCGAGGATATCGACGACAACAACACCTTCTACGGCAAGATCAAGGATCAGCTGAAGCTCGGACAGTTCACCGGCTACGACACGGTCACGTTCACCGATTGGATGAACGGTCGCCTGATCAACGACAAACAGGTGCAGGAGTTTGACTACGCGAATCTCCCCAACGTGGAGGCGAACCTCGTTGACGCGCAGTGGGACGCACTCGATGTGGATCAGGGGCGCAAGTTCACGATTCCGTGGCAGCTGCCGGCATCCGGCTGGGTCTGGAACACGGAGGCGGTGCCGAAAGGAATCAAGACTCTCGAGGACTTCCTCCGCCCGGAGCTGAAGGGCAAGGTTGTGGTGCTGAGCGAGATGCGCGACACCATGGGCATGGTGATGGCGGGCCTTGGTACGGACCCGAACAGTGACTGGGGAGATACCGAGTTCGACGCGGCGCTCGCGTGGCTCGACGACGCACTGAAGAGCGGCCAGATCGGCAATGTGAAGGGCAACAGCTACACCCAGGACCTCATTACCGGCGACGCACTCGCGGCGATGGCGTGGACGGGTGACGTGGTCATGTTGAACGCGGAGAACGACAATCAGTGGACGCTTGAAATCCCGGAGTCCGGCGGCATGATCGCGGCCGACTCGTTTACCGTTCCCAACGGCACGAGCGCCGCGGCGAAGGCGCAGGTCGAGGAGCTCATCAACTACTACTACGACCCCGTGGTGATGGCGGAGGTCGCGAATTACGTGACGTTTGTGCCCCCGGTCAAGGGGACGCAGGAGGAAATGCGCAAGATCAACCCGGAGAACGCGGACAACCCGCTCATCTTCCCGGCCGACAAGGACTGGGAACACCTCCACAACTTCCGTACGCTCACTGCCGAAGAGGACAAGAAGTACTCGACGGCCTTCCAGAATGTGTTGGGACTGTAAACATGGCAGCACACGGCGCCTTTGCCGAGTCCGGTGCCGACCTCGAACTCGTCGGCATCCAGAAACGATTCCCTGGTTTTACCGCCATTGAGCACCTGGACCTCACGATTCCGGCCGGGTCGTTTTTCGCCCTCCTCGGCCCGTCGGGCTGTGGCAAGACGACAACCCTGCGGCTCGTCGCGGGCCTAGAGGATCCCTCCGCGGGCAAGATCCTGATCGGTGGCACAGATGTGAGTGCGCTGAAACCGCACAAGCGCCCGGTCAACACGGTGTTCCAGTCCTATGCGCTGTTCCCGCACATGTCGGTGTTGGAGAACGTCGCGTTCGGCCTGCGCCGCCGCAAGCTGGGCGACCCAGTTGCCAAGGCACACGAGGCGCTGCGCCTCGTCGAGCTGGATCATGTCGCTGATCGGAAGCCAGCTCAGCTCTCGGGCGGCCAGCAGCAGCGTGTGGCGCTCGCACGCGCCGTCGTGAACCGTCCTGCCCTCCTGCTGCTCGACGAGCCGCTCGGTGCGCTGGATCTGAAGCTGCGGCGCCAGATGCAGCAGGAACTGAAGCAGATCCAGCAGGAGGTCGGGCTGACGTTCTTGCACGTCACCCATGATCAGGAGGAGGCCATGACTATGGCCGACACTGTCGCGGTGATGAATAAGGGCCGGATCGAACAGATGGGCGCGCCCGAGGAACTCTACGAGCTGCCACGCACAGTGTTTGTCGCAAACTTCCTGGGGCAGTCCAACCTGTTCCAGGTTGACGTTGTGGGGAGCACCGATCAGGTGATCCACACGGATCTCGCAGGCACCCGACTCTCGGTTCCGCGCAGCCGCAGCGAGCGCGATAGCGGCATCATCACCATCGGGGTGCGGCCGGAGAAGCTCATGCTCACCCGCGAGCAGCCCGCGGCGGATCCGAACCGGAACATCGTCGGCCCCGGCCGAATCACGGACGTGTCCTTTATCGGTGTGAGCACCCAGTACACGGTCCACGTGCCGGGCTCGGATCCCGTGCACGTGTTCGCACAGAACCTGCAGGCGGGCCCTGCGGCCCAGCTTGGCGATGAGGTCTGGCTGAGTTGGTTCACCGAGCACACCTTTGGCCTTGCCGACGACAAGCTCGACACGGGGGCACTGACCACCGAGTTCTCGACGCGGGCCATCGCGACGCAGGCTGCGCTCGCGGAGTAGGGGAGGCGACCATGGCTTTTACTGCCTTTTCCGGCGGCCCGACCAAAGTTGTCGAGCAGGCGCCGCGCAAACGGGGTTGGATTGCGCTGCTGTTGCTCGCACCGGGCATTGCGTACATGCTGCTGTTTTTCGTGGCTCCGTTTGTGCAACTCGCGATCACGTCGCTCCAGGCCCCTGCGGACAGCGGCGGGATCGGCCAGTACGTCGCCGCCGCGCAGTTCTCGAACTACTGGGTTGCGTTGCAGGAGTACTGGCCGCACTTGCTGCGCTCCTTTATCTACGCGATCGTGGCGACACTCATTGGCCTCTGCATCAGCTATCCCGTGGCGTATCTGATCGGTGTGAAAGTACGCTCGCGCCCCATGCTCCAGGGAATCCTCCTGATCCTGGTCGTGGCACCGTTTTTCATCAGCTTCCTGCTGCGCACGCTCGCGTGGAAGTCGATCCTGCCGAGTGAGCTCGTGGGGACGCACTTCTCGGTGATCTTCGGTCTGGTGTACAACTTCATTCCGTTTATGGTGCTGCCGATGTTCTCGTCGCTGCAGGCGCTGGATCTCCGGCTGCTCGAGGCGGGGTCGGATCTGTACGCCTCGCCGGTGACGACGTTCCGGCGGGTCACCCTGCCGCTGTCCATGCCGGGTGTCGTATCGGGTACGCTCCTGAGTTTCATCCCGATGTCGGGTGACTACGTGAACGCGTCACGAGAGTTCTTGGGTGGCACCTCGACCACGATGATCGGCAATGTGATCGAGTCGAACTTCCTGCAAACCCAGAACTATCCGATGGCGGCGACGCTGTCGATCATCCTGATGGTCGTGATTCTCGTGATCGTGGCTACCTATGTGCGCAAGAGCGGGGCGGAGGATCTGCTGTGAAAGGCTTCAGTCTCGGAAAGGCTTTTGTGCCCGTCGTTGCGACGATCGCGCTTGTGTACCTGCTGCTTCCGATCGCACACGTCATCATGTTCTCGTTCAATGATGCGGGTCGGAACAACATCATCTGGCGCGGCTTCACCCTCGACAACTGGCAGAACCCATGCGGGGCTCCGCAGGTGTGCACCGCGTTTGGCAACAGCATCCTTGTCGGAGTGGTGGCGACGGTGATCGCCACCGTGCTCGGCACGATGATCGCGCTCGCGCTTGTCCGGTACCGTTTCAAGTTCCGCTCCACGATCAGCCTCCTGCTGTTTACGCCGATGGCGACCCCCGAGGTCGTTCTGGGCGCGGGTCTTGCCGCGCAGTTCCTGCTCGCGGGCGTGGAGAAGGGGATCGGAACGATAATCCTCGCGCACACGATGTTCTGTATTTCATATGTGGTGGTCGCGGTGAAGGCACGGGTCGCGAGTCTCAATCCCGCGATTGAGGAAGCGGGGCGGGATCTCTACGCGTCCCCCGGTCAGGTGTTCTGGCGGATCACCCTGCCGATGCTGATGCCGGGCATTATCGGTGCGGCACTGCTCAGCTTCGCCCTGTCGTTCGATGACTTCATCATCACGAACTTCAACTCCGGCACCGCGACGACGTTCCCGAAGTTCATCTACGTCTCCGCGCTCAAGGGTGTGCCGGCGCAGGCGAACGTGCTCGCCTCGATCGTCTTCATTGGGGCGCTGCTGCTCGTGATCCTCGTGCAGATTGTCAATATCAATAAGCAGAAACGGCTCGCTCGGCAGTGAGCCCTGGGCGACCCTGGAACGGGTCGACGTATCCAAAACCCGCATCCTCACCGAAGAATCTTCGGTCCGGGGGTGCGGGTTTTGGCGTGGGGGAGGGAAGCAGAGGAAGATGTCTCCCGTGGCGGGGCACGATCCCGTCGAACTGCATGTCGCATCGGGGCGAATACAGGCCCGGTGCGACTCTCGCTGTTGAGGAGAGCACATGACAAAGACGTTGATGCCGGCCGCCAAGCGCGGTGGGTCCCTGAAGCGCAACCTGGGGCTGTGGGCCATTGTTGGCCTCGGGCTCGGATATATGACCCCGACGGTGGTGTTCGACACCTTCGGCATGGTCGCCCGCGACACGAACAACGTGGTGCCGCTCGCGTACCTCGTCGCGTTGATCGTGATGGTGTTCACGGCGGTGAGCTACGGCAAAATGGCGGGCGCGATTCCGAGCGCGGGATCGGCGTACACCTACGTCAAGGAGTCGATCCATCCCAACGTCGGCTTTATGGTGGGCTGGACTTCCTTGATCGACTACATGCTGCTGCCCATGGTCAACTGTCTGATCATCCGCAGTTACCTCGAGGCCGTATTCCCGGGGGCGCCGGGATGGATCTGGGTCGTGCTGTACTGCGTGCTGGTGACCGGCGTGATCTACTTCACGATGCGCGGCACCTCCAACCTCAACATGCTGCTGCTCGTGTTCTCGATCATCGTGATGGCTGTGTTTGTCGTGATGGTATGGGCTCAGCTCGCCGCTGGTGAGGGAAGTGGCGAAATCGCCTCGGTGCAGCCGTTCATTCACGACGGCGTGACGATGGGCGCGGTGCTCATGGGGGCGACGATCGTCTGCTTCTCGTTTATCGGCTTTGACGCCGTGACGATGTACGTCGAAGAGGCGAAGAGCCCGAAGATTGTGCCGCGTGCGATCCTGCTCACCGTGATCCTCGGCGGCGCGATCTTCTTGATCGCTGGCTACTTCACCCAGCAGCGTTTCCCCGACTGGAACGTGTTTGCCCCCGAGGGCGACATGCAGTTTGTCGAGGACAGCACGCTGCCGCTGATCGGTCAGTTCGTCGGTGGGCCGGTGCTGCAAGCGGTGCTCACGGCTGCCGGTTTCGCCGCGACCCTCGCCTCGGGTCTGGCCTCACACGCCTCGGTCTCCCGCATGCTGCTGGTGATGGGCCGCAACGATGTTCTCCCGAAGAAGTTCTTCGGCTACGTCAACCCGAAGACGCACACCCCGACCTTCAACATTGTGCTGACTGGCGTCGTCTGCTTGCTGGCAATCGCGTTCACACTCGAGATGATCGCCGCGTTCATCAACTTCGGCGCGCTCATCGCTTTCACCGCCGTCAACGTGTCGGTAATCGCGTGGTTCGCGATCCGTCAGGGCCGGCGCCGCACGCCGAAGGACATCTTCAAGTTCATCGTGATGCCTGGCATCGGCATGGTGCTGACCGGAATCCTGTGGGCGAATCTGCACCTGGATGCGCTCATCGGTGGTGTCGCGTGGGCGCTGCTTGGATTCATCTATCTGATCGTGATGACGCGCGGCTTCAAGCGCAAGGTCGCGGGCTTCGACGAGAGCCAGCCGGTGACCGGCTATAACAAGGTCCCGGTCGACGACTAATCGAGCAGTACTGGGCGGCGGAGTTCTGCGGAACCCGCCGCCCGCCGTTCGCGGCGTAGCTGCGAATCGAACAGCGGCAGTGTGACCGCGCACAGTGGCCCGATGAGGATCGCGAAGGCGACGGTGCCGAGACCGACGTTTCCGCCCAGGATCCACCCGATCACGAGCACGGTGAGTTCGACGCCGGTGCGGCCGAGCCAGATTGGCGTTCCGAAGCGGGCGTGGATCCCGGTCATGAGGCCGTCGCGGGGGCCGGGGCCGAGCCGGGCGCCGATGTAGATGCCGCTCGCGACGGCGAGCAACAGCATGCCGAAGGTGAAGAACGCGATGCGGAGCCACATCGGCTCGGGCACAGGGAGGAGCCAGAGGCCGAGGTCGATGCCGGGGCCCACGAGCAGGATGTTCAGGACTGTGCCGATGCCGGGACGCTGCCGGAGGGGGATCCACAGGAGCAGTACGGTCAGGCCGATGATGTTCGTCAGGATCCCGATGCTGAGGGGAGTGTGCAGGGACACCCCCTGTGCGAAGACCGTCCAAGGGTCGACGCCAACGGTGGCGCGGATCATGAACGCGTCAGCGATGCCGTAGAGCAGGAGTCCGGGGATGAGTCTGAGGAGTCGAAGGATCACACTGATCAGTCCACCTGAAATTGGCCTGGTGCGCAAAGGGCCAATCTGTCTATAGTGGCCTCATGATTGCCCAGCGACTTTCGGCACGGCGCCTCCATCAGCTCCTCGGGCAGTGGCGCGGGGATGGTCACAGCTACCACGAACTCAGCGAAAGCATCGTGCTGCTTGTGCGCGATGGTGGCATCCCTTCCGGCTCGGTGCTCCCGGCCGAGCGCCCGCTCGCGGAGGAGCTCCGGGTCAGCCGCACCACGGTCGCGGCGGCCTATCAACGCCTGCGCGAGACGGGTGCCGCCGTGTCCCGGCGCGGTTCGGGCACGGTGATCCGTGCTCGGCGTCCCGCGGCCGAATCCGAGTGGGACCCTGCAGCAACCGGAGAAGTGGATCTGTGCCGCGCTGCGCCGAGCCCCTGGAGTGGGCTTCCAGCGCTCGGGCAGCGAGCTCTCGCCGAGCACGCAAGTGCGTTCCAGTTGGAGGGCTATGACACGATCGGTCATCCCGCACTCCGCAGCGCGATCGCGGAGCGGTACACGCGGCGGGGACTCCCCACGGATCCCACAGAGATCATGGTCACACTCGGGGCGCAGCACGCGATCTTCCTGATCGCTCGGGCCCTGCTCCGCCGCGGCGACCGGAGCCTGATCGAGTCTCCCAGCTACCCGCGAGCACGGGAAGCCCTTGCCGCCGCGGGCGCGCTTATTGGTGAACTTCCCGTGGGGCGCTCGGGCTACGATGCCGCGGGCATGCTCCGTATCGCAGCGACGACGGCACCCCGTCTGAGCTATCTGATCCCGGACCAGCACAACCCGACCGGACTCAGCATGCCGCCCGAGCTCCGCGCGCAGCTCATTGCCACACTGACGGCGCAGGGCGGGTATGTCATCGCCGACGAGACAACCGCGGAACTCGCACTCGGGCACCCGGGTCTCGTCACCCCGTTCGCCGTGTCCGCCCCGCACGCCCACCAGCGCGACATGATTCTCACAGTCGGCTCACTCGGAAAAACTGTCTGGGGCGGCCTCCGCGTTGGCTGGGTCCGCGCGACTCCCGATCTGATCGCCCAGCTCGAGTCTGCGCGGCGCGTGGGAGACCTGGGGACGGGAACCTGGGAACAAGTGATGGCGACGCTCGCGCTCGAGGAATACGAGGACATCTTGGCCGCACGCAGCAGCGAGCTCAGCGCGAGCCATCGCGTGCTCCTGGCGGAGGTGCAGGCGCGTTTCCCTGGCTGGCGGCTGTCACAGGCCGCGGGTGGGGTGAGTGTATGGGCGGATCTCGGTGAGGCGTGCAGCTCACGGCTCAGTCGATCCGCCGCACAGCTCGGACTGATCCTGCCCCCGGGGCCGAGGTTTGGAAGCCCCGGCGTCTTCGAGCAGTACCTGCGGGTGCCCTTCACACTGCCCGTCGCAGAGCTCGCGCCCGCGATGGCGCTCCTGGAGCAGGCTTGGGACGGGCGGGGGAATGCGAGGCCAGGGCCGGTGGACCGGGATTCGCCCGTGATCTGATCGGAGCGGGATCAGCTCCCGGGGCAGTAGACTCTGATGATTATGCTCGAACTTGACTTCAGCGCCCGGATCCGCGCGTTGCGCGCCACATACGCCGATATCGCAGCCGTGATGGATCTGCCGCGCCTCGAGCGCGAAATCGTCGAACTCGAAGAGCAGGCGGCGGCCCCGAACCTGTGGGACGACCCGGCGGCCGCGCAGATCGTCACGAGCGGTCTCTCGCACCGCCAAGCCAACGTGAAACGCCTGCGCGCGGTCGAAGCGCGGCTGGATGACCTCGAGGTGCTCGTCGAACTCGCGCTGGAGATGGACGATGAAGAGTCGGGGGCCGAGGCCACGGCTGAGCTCGTGGCCCTGGAAAGCGTGATTCAGAACCTCGAGGTGCAGACCATGCTCTCCGGGGAATATGACGAGCGATCCGCAGTGGTGACGATCCGCTCCGGTGCCGGCGGAGACGACGCGACCGACTTCGCGGAGATGCTGCTGCGGATGTATCTCCGCTGGGCAGAACACCGCGGTTACAAGACAAAGGTGCTCGACACGTCGTATGCGGAGGGCGCGGGCATCAAGTCGGCTACCTTCGAGGTCGACGCGCCGTATGCCTTCGGCACGCTCTCCGTCGAAGCCGGCACGCACCGCCTCGCCCGGATCAGTCCCTTCGGCTCGGCCGACAAGCGGCAGACGAGTTTTGCCGGTGTCGAGGTGATCCCGTTGCTTGAAGAGGCGACCTCGGTTGAGATCCCGGAAACCGACATTCGCGTGGATGTGTACCGCTCCTCCGGCCCCGGCGGCCAGTCCGTGAACACGACCGACTCCGCAGTCCGGCTGACCCACATCCCGACAGGGATTGTGGTGTCGATGCAGAACGAGAAGTCGCAGATCCAGAACCGTGCCGCAGCAATGCGGGTGCTCCAGACGCGCCTGCTCTTGCTGCAGCGTGAGCAGGAAGCCGCGAAGAAAAAAGAGCTCGCGGGAAGCGTTACCGCGAGCTGGGGCGACCAGATTCGTTCGTACTTCCTGTATGGCCAGCAGCTCGTGAAGGACCTGCGCACTGGCTTTGAGTCGACCCAGCCTGACGCGGTGTTCGACGGGGAGATCGATGGTTTCATTGCCGCCGGCATCCGGTGGCGCTCACTCGAGAAAGCGAAGTAGCGCTCAGCGTTTTCGCCGATTCGAAGCCGCGTGTCTCAGCGCGCCTGCAGGCCAGGCTGGGGCGTGGGGCGTAGGGTCGAAGCGTCATGATCCTCTTTGAGAACGTCACCAAAAAGTACCGGGGCACCGCGAAACCCGCGCTCGACGGTATCGACCTGCAGGTCGACCGTGGCGAGTTCGTGTTTATCGTGGGCGCTTCCGGATCCGGCAAATCGAGCTGCCTGCGCCTGATCCTGCGCGAAGACCAGCCGAGCTCGGGGAAGATTCACGTGCTGGGGCAGGACCTCAGCAAGATCTCTTCCCGGAAGGTGCCGTACTTCCGGCGCAACCTGGGCACCGTGTTCCAGGACTTCCGCCTGCTCACGAACAAGACTGTGTACGACAACGTCGCGTTCTCACTGCAGGTCATCGGGAAGTCACGCGGCTTCATCCAGGAAGCGGTCCCGGACACGCTTGAGATGGTCGGCCTCGCGAACAAGGCCAAGCGCTTCCCGCACGAGCTGTCGGGCGGTGAGCAGCAGCGCGTCGCGATCGCGCGCGCGATCGTGAACAAACCGGCGATTTTGCTCGCCGACGAGCCAACCGGAAACCTGGATCCCGCCACGAGCCTGGGCATTATGCAGCTGCTTCGCGCGATCAACGCGGCCGGCACAACAGTGGTGATGGCGACCCACGAGGCCGCGTTCGTGGACATCATGCAGCAGCGCGTCGTCGAGCTCTCCCAGGGTGTTATTGTCCGAGACGAGCAGGGCGGCGGCTACGGCGAGACCGCATCGATTCCCGTCGCGGACCTGTCCGAGGAGGGCGTTCGCGTACTCCGTACCACGGAGGCTGTGGTGCGTGCCGCGCTGGAACCCGAGGAACTTGCCCGCGCGAACGCAGCGGCTAGCGCAGGTGCGGCAGCGGTCGAAGACGGTGCCGGGAGCGCCGCGGCTGTGGCTGCTGCGACCACCGAAGCGCGTGTGGTGAGTGCCGCGGCTGCCGCTGCGGCTGGGGCGGCCGCCGCTGCGGTCACCGAGGCAGCGACGGAGGCTGCGGTCCCCGATGCGGACCCCGCTCCCGAAGCATCGGTGTACGTGGAACCGCGCCCGTTTGGGGAGCACGATCCGGCAATCGACGGCGACGACTGGGACGACACCGTCCGCGCCGACGGGGGACCGCAGGCGAAGCGTATCCCCGGATTCCTGGATCCCGGGCGTCCGATTGACGCAGTGCAGATGTCCGAGACCGGCAGTTTGGCCGAGCACCTCGGCTTGGATCGAAACGACGATGAGCAGACAGATGTGGGGCCCGTACGATGAGAGTGGGACTCGTGCTCGGTGAGGTCTGGAACGGCCTCCGTCGCAACATGTCCGTGGTGATCTCTGTGATCCTCGTGACCTTCGTGTCGCTCACCTTCGTGGGAGCCGCGATCATCATGCAGCTGCAGGTGCAGCAGATGAAGACCTTCTGGTACGACCGCGCCCAGGTGGCGGTCTACCTCTGCACGGACTACGACCAGAGCGCAACATGCGCGGGCACCGACGCGGGGGAGGCCGAGATTGCCGCCGTTGAGGATGCTCTGAAGTCCGAAACGCTCGCCCCGTATGTCGACGACTACTTCTTTGTGGATCACGAAGAGGCCTACACGGAGTTCACGAAGCAGTTCGAGGGCAACCCGATAGTCGATATTACGAAACCGGAACAGCTCAACCAGACGTTCTGGATCAAGCTGACCGATCCGTCAAAATCGGAGATCATTACCGAAACATTTAGCGGTATTCCGGGCGTGCAGAGTGTCTCCGATCAGCGCAGCCTGCTTGACCGAATCTTCCTCTTCCTGGGTGCTGCGAGCTACACGGCCATCGCTATCGCAGGCCTGATGCTCGTTGCCGCGATGTTGCTGATCTCTACGACGATCCGCCTTTCCGCATACTCTCGCCGCCGGGAAATCGGGATTATGCGACTCGTGGGTGCCTCGAACCGTTTCATCCAAACGCCGTTCATTCTCGAGGGCATTATTGCCGCGCTCATTGGTGCGGTGCTCGCGAGCGCCGCATCCGTGTCCATTGTGAAGTTCTTTGTGCAGGGTTTCTTGGCCAAGGAGATCCCGTTTACGAGCTACATCACGGTGGAGCAATCATTGATCGTGCCCCCGGTGCTAATTCTCGTCGGTGTGGTGTTGTCGGCGATCGCCGCGAAGATCGCCATCACGCGCTACCTCCGGGTCTAGTGTGCGTGGCGCGCGGTTGCTCCCGCGCGCCGCTGCGCACTCCGCTAGGCTAGAGCTTTGCGCGCATCCATCGCGCGCACGGCCCACCAGACCCCCTCCGAGAGGATGTGACCATGCCCAAGGAATCCGGCGAAAAGCTGATTGCCTCGAACAAGAAGGCCCGGCATGAGTACCTCATCCTGGATACCTACGAGGCGGGCATGGTGCTCACCGGCAGCGAGGTGAAGTCCTTGCGGATGGGGCGGGCGTCTCTGGTTGATGGCTACGTCTTTATCGAGAACGGGGAGGCCTGGCTCGACGCTGCCTACATTCCCGAGTATCTCAATGGCTCCTGGACCAACCACCGGCCGCGGCGCAAGCGCAAATTGCTCCTGCATCGGCAGCAGATCGACAAGCTCTACCAGAAGACTCGCGAGGGCGGTATGACGATCGTGCCGCTGCGGCTGTACTTCCTCGACGGTCGGGCAAAGGTCGAGATTGCGCTCGCCAAGGGGAAGAAAGAATACGACAAGCGCCAGACGCTGCGCGAAAAGCAGGATTCCCGCGAGGCTGAGCGCGCGATGCGCCAGCGCAACCGCACGGGGGAGTGACACCGTGAGCCGGGTGCGCAAAGCCCCGGAAGAGCGGCGTGCTGAGATCCTCGAAATTGCCGCTCAGACCGCCCTCGATGCAGGGCTTGAGCGGATCACGCTCCGCGAGATCGCGGAGCGCCTCGGGGTGCGGCCGGGGCTGATCGGTCACTACTTTCCCGCGGTGGAGGAGCTCGTCGCCGAAGCATTCGCCCTGGCGGTGTCCGGGGAACGGGACCGGCTGTTTGTGGCTGCGGGAACGCCGCGGGATCGCCTCGCCGCGTTTGTGGCGCGGGTCGAGAGCGAGGAAGCGCGAGTGCTGGGACGGCTGTGGTTGAATGCCCGCCACCTGGCCCGGTTCCAGCCGCGGCTTGCCGACGCGATCGCGCAGCAGGAAACGCTCGACGAGGAACGGCTGAGCGCACTCATCTCCGCCGGGGTGACGGCTGGCGAGTTTGTCGCGGATGCCCCGCGATCCGCTGCGATCCGGATCTGGATGGCAGTGGACGGCTTGGGGGCCTACGCGAACAGTCCGGCGGTGCTCACTGAGCCCGCGTACGGGGGGTTCGTGGCTGACGTGTGCCGCTGGACGCTGGGCCTTGACTGTGCGCTGTGAGCGGAGCGGCGCGGATCCCCGCGTCTGGCACCGAGGCGGTGCGGGTGCTAGAATGAGTGTTCCGGCTCCGGCCGGCTGCATCCGGTTTCGATCGGAGTAACAATTCCAGAGCGCGTAATGTGAATGCCTCGCCGTGCACCGCAGTGTGGTGCATTTGGGGGCCGATCGGATTCGACACGTCGATTTGAGACTGTGAGAAGCGGGTCGAGGACGCGGAGTTATCTCGTTAACGCCCTTCGCAAACCAATAGGTGCCACTTCTAAGCGCACCGACTTCGCTCTCGCTGCCTAAGCACGAGACCGAGTCCGTCAGGCCGGGTGTGCCTCTGCCCCGGTTTCCTGGCGTCATTTAGGGGGCTAGCTCGCACGTTGCGCCTCAGGGCGTGTGGGGACTTTTGCTGAGGCTGGGCCTGTCGCACTAGGTGTTCGTGGCAAAGAGCGAGGCCGAGTAGAACGCTAATACGAACTACACCCGTAGAAGGCATGGAATCGTCGAAGTGGACCGGGGTTCAATTCCCCGCGGCTCCACTAGCTTTTGCATTACGCGCACTGGAAGGAAGTGCCCCGAGTTCACTGAGCTCGGGGCATTTTTTCTGTGTTCATAAATCGAATGCCGCTCGGTTTGCAAACCGAATGCCGCTCGGTTATGGTGAGAGCACCCTTCCGATTGGACTGCAATGGCGCGACCACACACCCCTATCCTCAGTGAGGCCCGGATCCTCGAGGCCGTACGGCGACTCGCCGTTGACGGCGATTTCACCCTCGCGCAGCTCGCGCGCGAACTCGACGTCCGGGTGTCATCGATTTACCATCACGTCGCTTCAAAGGGGGCGATCGTGCATTTGCTGCGGCGCGATTGGATCCTGCGGCTGCGCACCGAACTGGGGGACAGTGCCGGGCGCGAGCGACTCTCCCGGATCGTCCACTCCTACGCCGAGTTCGCGGGGGAGATCCCGGCGCTCGTGCCCATACTGATCACCGAGCCGTTCCAAGATGACGAACTGCGGTGGCTGTACGAAGATCTGGCCCAGACCTTGCACGACATCGGAGTCCCCGACACGCGGCTCCTGCCCCTGATCGGCACGATCGACGCCATAGTCCTGGGTGCGGCCTTCGACCTGCTCGCTCCGCCCTTCCACGCGAGCGAGGTCTCCCCGGAGACTCACCCTCGGCTCACCGCCGCCCTGGCCACGCTGCCGGAGGACGTGGATCGCCGCGAGCACCTCCACAGCACGCTCGACGACCTGCTCGCGGGCTTGCTGCGCGGATACTCTGCGCACACAAGCTCCTGAATCGACTCGCTTTCCCACCGGTAGACCCCCAACGAAGAGGAACTTCCCGTTATGACTCCATCTCTCGGAGCGAGCGGGCGCGCTGGCGCGCCCGCCATGACCGCGCTCATCACCACCTGGGTGTTTGCGCTGCTCCCCGCAAACCTCGTCCCCGCGATTATTGAGAAGCTCGTCTACCAGCTCGGCGTCTCGGTGACGACCGCCGGCCTTGTCGCCACGGGAATGACGCTCGCCAACGCCGCGGCGGTGCTCGGCTCGCGCCGGATCGTGCAGCGCGGCGATAGGGTGCTCGTGGCCCGCATCGGCCTCGCCATCATGATCCTGGCCTTCGGCACCGGTGCCATCTGGCCGGTGGCCGGCGTGAGCATGACCGCGCTCATCGCCGGTGGCGTCGGTTCAGGGCTTGTCATCTCCGCGGCGACAGCGGCGGTGTCCGCCACCCCGAACCCGGATCGGGCCACGAGCCTTGTGATGATCGTGAACCGCTTTCTTGTCGCGGTCGCGTTCCTCACCATTCCGCTCGTTGGCGGGGGAGTGCGCGAGCTGTTCCTGATCCTCGCGATCCCAGGGATCATCGGGTTCGTTGGTGCGCAGTGGCTCCCACGTCTCCCCGAGGAGACCGCGATGGTGTCCGTTGTCGGCACCGCCGCTGCGGCAGCCTCCGCGGGGGACGCCGCCCCGCCGGTGCCGGCGAGTGTGCGAACGGCACAGGTGGCGCGGGCCCAGGAGAGTCCGGTCGAGCAACGCACGCGCCGGATCGGCTGGTTGCTCGCTCTCGGTTTCGGGGCGTGGTCCATCACCGATGACGGCGTGTACGGCCTTGTTGGGGTGATCGTCGGCGAGAGCGACATGCAGGTATCCGAGAGCTTTGTCCCGACGATTTTTGCACTCTCCGTGTTCTGTGGCTTGGGCGGAGCGCTCATTGCTCCGTTTCTGCATCGCTGGTTCGGCCGGACCGCGACGCTGTGCGCGCTGCTCTCGGTGAGCGCTGTGGCGAAGCTGGGCCTCATCGTGCTCGCCACCCCGGTCATGTACGCGGTCTCGAGCGCCGTGTGGGGCTTTGTCTTCGGTGCGATGCTGCCGCTCATTTTCGGGCTCGCCGCCTCCCTCTCCCGCGACGGCGGGGTCAGCGTGCTTGTCAACGGGGTCTACGTGATCGGTGTGGCGCTCGGCCCGTTCGTTGCCACGCAGCTCTTCGACCGCTTCGGCACACCCGTGCTCGCCACCGTCATGACGGTGCTTGCGGCCGTGACCGGTGCCCTCATCGTGTACGCGTCGCGATTTGCGGAGCGCTCGCACCGTCCAGACCAAGCCACCCTCACGAATGGAGTCTCCGCATGACCCACACGCTCATCACCGGAGCCACCGCGTTTCTGCGGGGCGTCCCCGTCGCCGACCGCGGCATCCTCATCGCTGACGGCGTCATCGCTGCGATCGGCGACAGCGCGAGCATCGCCGCGCTCCCGGAGGCGCGCGACGCCGATCACATCGATGCCATGGGCGGTCTGCTGCACGCAAGTTTTGCCGACGCGCACGTACACACAGTGTTCGGAGGGGTGGAGCTTGGCCGGCTCGAGCTGAGCGAGAGCACAAGCGCCGAAGACACGCTCGCCCGCATCGCTGCGTACGCCGCGGCGTACGCAGGGGACTGGATTCTCGGCGGCGGCTGGAGCATGGCACACTTCCCTGGCGGGGCTCCGAGTCGCGCGGAGCTCGACCGTGTGGTGTCGGACCGCCCGGTGTTCCTCGTGAACGCAGACCATCACGGGGCGTGGGCGAACTCCCGGGCTTTCGAACTCGCTGGAATTGATGCGCAGACCCCGGACCCTGCCGACGGCCGTTTCGAGCGACACCCGGATGGGTCTCCCAGCGGTGCTATGCACGAGGGGGCGCAGGAGCTCTTCTCGCACGCGCTCCCACCCACAACTGTGGCAGAGTGCCGGGCCGGACTCCTCCGCGGGCAGGAACTTCTGCATCGCTACGGGGTTACCGCCTGGCAGGAAGCAATCCTTGGTGAGTACGCGGGATATCCCGACGTGACCGAGGCGTATCTCGCGGAAATGGCGCTCGGGATTGACGCGGATGTCTCGGGTGCCTTGTGGGTGGTGCGGGATCTCTCCGATCCGGAATCCCCGGTCGACGCCGATGCGATCGTCGCCGACTTCGAGCGACGGCGTGCGGCCGCAGCGCAGCGGGGCTTCCGTGCCGATACCGCCAAGATCATGGTCGACGGTGTCGCGGAGAACCTGACCGCCGCGATGACCGAACCCTACCTCGATGGCTGTGACTGCGCCGGTGGCGAGGCCAACCGGGGACTCGCGTACTTCAGCGCAGCGGATCTGGCGGAGCTTGTCCCGAAGCTCAACGCACGTGGCTTCCACGCCCACTTCCATGCGATCGGGGACCGGGCCGCACGCATCGCGCTCGACGCTGTGGCTGCGGTCCCGGAAGCGGACCGGGCCGGGGTGCGCAATCACATCGCGCACCTCCAGGTCGTGGACCCGGCAGACCTGCCGCGCTTCGCGGCGCTGGGGGTAACGGCGAATTGCCAGGCGCTCTGGGCGGCGCTCGAACCGCAAATGGTGGAGTTGACGCTTCCCGTGCTGGGGGAGCAGCGTGCGGGGTGGCAGTACCCATTCGGCTCGCTTGAGCGTGCCGGTGCGAACCTCGCATTTGGTTCGGACTGGTCCGTGTCGACGCCCGATCCCTGGCAGGCGATCCACGTCGCGGTGAACCGCCGGGCTCCAGGGGCGACTGATGCGGAGCCGCTGCTACCGGCCGAGGCGTTGAGCCTTGCGACGGCGCTGACCGGCTACACGCGCGGCTCCCATGAACTGCTCGGCACCCCGGGTGGTGCTGGCCGTTTGGAGACTGGCGCGGTGGCGGATCTCGCCCTCACGGACCGCGACCCGTTTGTGGGGCCTGAGTCCGAGATCTGGCGCACGCAGAATGTGCTCACCCTGCGCCGGGGCCGGATCGTGGCGGACCGCCGCGGCGAGTAGCGCGGGTGCTCTCGTCTACGCTTCGACGCCGAAGAGGGTGCGGGCCGCGGCCTGAGCTTCCGCGGCCCGTCCCTCACGGGCGAGCGCCCGCAGTCGCGTCGTGGGCTCGTGCAGCAGCCGGCCCGTGAAGCGGCGGAGCGCTGCCTCCACGTCCTCGGCGCGGGGCTCGGCGGTCCCGCGACGTGCGCGGCACAGCTCGTCCTCGAGAATTGACAGCACGTGACCGCGCAGGTTGGCAAGCGTTGGGCCGATGATTCGCTCCGCCTGGTTGGTGGTGAACTCGGCCGCCGCAGCGTCCACGAGAATGTGCGCCTCGTCCTCTGCGCTGAGCTCGGGAACTGCGGCGTGCACTGAGATTGTTTCGATGTCGAGCAGTTCCACCCCGGGGATATCGGCTACCGCGGCGTCGATGTTCCGCGGCATCCCGAGATCGAGCACAAGACGGGTCCTGTCGGCGGGGTCCGAGAAATCGGCAACTCCGAGGAGCGGGTCCTGGGTGGCGCTGCACGCGATGATCAGCTCTGAGCTTGCGATTGCCGCGGCCAAGTCGCGGGCATGGAGCGCCTCCAGCTCGTGTGATTCGGCGAAGGCCTCGGCTCGGCCCGACGGGGAGTGGACTCGGATGCGCCGCACCCCGCGATCCCGCAGGGCGGCAACTGTCGCGCCAGCATAGGCACCCGTGCCCACGAGCAGCACGTTCGCCTCGTCCCAGGCCGGGATTCGGCGCTCCGCGAGCACGAGTGCGAGCCGCACAAGTGACTGTCCCGCTGAGCGCAGTCCGGTCCGCTCCCGGACCGCTCGGGAGGTTCGGGTGGCGCTCTGGAAGAGCCGCTCGAGGCCGTCAGTGACTGTCTGTTCCGTGCGCGCACGGGTGTGGGCGCGCCGCACCTGGCCCGCGATCTCCTCTTCGCCGAGCGCTGCCGATTCGAGCCCGCTGGTGACGGCAAAGAGATGCCGAGCAGCGTCTGAACCCGCGGTGACCTCCGCGGCCGCGGTCAGTTCGCTGAGTGGGATGTCGGTTGCCTCCGCGAGCTTGCGGAGCGCGGCTTCGCCAAACGCGCGTTCGTCGGTCCCGGGGAGCTGCCCGCCGTCGAGATAGAGTTCAAAGCGGTTGCACGTGGAGAGCAAGACCGAGCCGGATCCCCACGACCGAAACTCCCGTGCGACGGAATCCGTGTGCCGCGTCGCGGCCTCGAGGAGAGGAAACGCCGCGGCGCGGTGGTGAAGGGAGATGCACAACAGCATGTGGTGAGGAGGCTTCCTTGTCGAGTCGGAGGCGGTCCGCGGTGGGACACAAGCATCGTAGCTGACACATCTGATCTTTCACATCAGATGTGTGCGGTAACATCACATCCGATGAACGAGAATACCGCCCCCCGCGCCCACCTGCCTGAGAGTGCCGTGCTTGAGAGTGCGCTGGCCGCCGACCACCCGCTTGTCGACGGACGCACAACTTCGGCGCCGTTGATCCGCGCGCTGCGTGGCGATCGTCCGGATACGACACCGGTGTGGTTCATGCGCCAGGCGGGTCGATCGCTGCCCGAGTATCGCGAGATCCGGGCCCACACACCGATGCTTGACGCCTGCCTCGACCCGGAGCTCGCGAGCGAGATCACGCTGCAGCCGGTGCGCCGCCACGGCGTTGATGCGGCGGTGTTCTTCAGCGACATCGTGGTGCCACCGCTCCTTGCCGGTGTCGACGTCGACCTTGTCGCGGGGCGCGGTCCCGTGTTCGCGGAGCCCGTACGGACCGCCGCAGACGTGGCGCGGTGCCGCGCAGAATTCACCCCGGAGCGCCTGCGCGAGGCGCTCGATCCCGTGCGCGAGGCCGTGCGGCGCACCGTGACCGCACTCGGGGAAACCCCGCTCATTGGCTTCGCCGGTGCCCCGTTCACGCTCGCGGCCTACCTCGTAGAGGGCGGCCCATCCCGCGATCATCTCCGTGCGCGCACCCTCATGCGCTCCGATCCTGAGACTTGGCGAGAGCTGCTCGAATGGGTCGCCGACCTCAGCAGCGTCTTCCTTGAAGCCCAGGTCGAGGCTGGTGCGAGCGCAGTGCAGCTGTTCGACTCGTGGGCCGGATCCCTCAGCGTCGCGGACTACCGTGCGCACGTGGCACCCGCCTCCCAGCGAACCCTGGCGGCAGTGCAGGGAATCGGAGCGGGCAGCGCAGCGTCGCCGACGGTTCCCACGATCCACTTTGCGGTGGGCTCGGGACACCTCATTGAAGAAACCGCGCGCCTGGGCACCTCGGCCCTCGGGGTGGACTGGCGCACGCCGCTCGATGAGGCTTCGCGCCGCTTGGGCGACACACTCCCGCTGCAGGGCAACCTGGACCCCGCTGTGCTGGGTGCCCCTGCCGCCGTGCTTGAGTCTGCGGTCGCTGACGTGATCGCGCGCGGTTCGCGCGCACCCGGCCACGTCTTGAACCTCGGCCACGGTGTACCGCCGGAGGCCGATCCCGCCGTGCTCACCCGAATCGTTGAGCTCGCACATGCATCCTGAACCCACCCGTTCCGATCTCTCCGCACCCCGATCGCACGTCGCGGTCGTGGGTGGTGGGGTGACCGGGCTCGTGGTTGCGCGGGATCTTGCGCGTGCGGGCCTGCGCGTCACCCTCTATGAGGCGGAGACACGGCTGGGTGGGAGAGTCCGCGCGACTGACGTCGCGGGATTGCGGTGCGAGGTTGGCGCTGAGGCGTTCGCCACTCGTGGTGGCGCGGTTGCAGAACTGGTGACCGAGCTGGGGCTGGCGGATCAGATCGTCGCGCCCGCGGCGCTCGGTTCCTGGCTTGTGTCCGCGGCGGACGGCACCGCCGTACCGCTGCCGCCGGCCGGAGCGATGGGGGTTCCCGCCGCGCCCCTCGGTCGCGCTGCCCGGCGCGCGCTGGGGATCCCTGGTGCGGTTCGCGCGGCGATCGATCCGCTTCTGCCGCGGCGGATCGGCGCTGGGAGTGTCACCCTGGCGGAACTCGTCCGGGCACGGATGGGGGCACGCGTGCTGGATCGGCTTGTCCGACCGGTCACACTCGGCGTCTCATCGACCGACCCGGAACGCATCCCGCTCGCGAGTCTCGCGGAGCTTTCTGCCGCTCGCGCCGAGACCCGGTCCCTGACGGCCGCGGCGCGCAGACTTCGGGAGAGTGCCGCGGCGGCCGGCGGTGCGGTGCTGGGGCTCCGCGGCGGCATGTCAGCGCTCGTCGATGCACTCGCCGCTGCGTGTCATGATCTCGGGGTGACGATCAAGCTCGGGACACCAGTCACAAGCGTGACACCCCTGCCAAGCGGCGGACTCGCTCTGCGCGGTGGGGTGTCCGAAGTCCACGCCGATGCCGTGGTGCTCGCGCTGCCCGAGGGACCCATCCGGCAACTGCTGTCAGACGCCAGTGCGGCCCCGGCGCAGAGTACCCCCGTCGAAGTCATTGCGCTCGTGCTCGACGCCGCGCACCCCGCGGTCGCTCAGCTCGCGGCTGCCCCGCGCGGCACCGGAGCACTTGTCTCCGCGCCTGCAAGCCCCGCGCCCGCAAGCTCGGCGCCAGCAAGCTCCAGCCCTGCAGATCCCGACATCGTAGCCGCGCCACGGGCAATCGTCGCGAAGGCCCTGACTCACGTCAGCCAGAAGTGGCCGGGCATTGTGGGGGAGCACCGCGAAGTGTTGCGCCTGTCCTACGGCCGTGCCGGAGACCCTCCGGCGACTGCCGCGCTCGGCGACAAGGCAGCCCTCGAACTCGCGCTGCAGGATGCCTCCCGGATTCTTGGCACCCCGGTGCCCGCCAGCGCAGTACTGGGCTTTGCGCGCCAGCCCTGGCAGATGCCGGTCCGAAGTGCCCGGCCGCCACAGGAGGCCCCGTCCGGGGTGCATCTGATTGGCGACTGGAGCACCGGTGCCGGTTTCGCCGCGCTGATCCCCGCCGCGCGCCAGCTCGCGCAGAGGCTCGCCACAAGCCTTTCCGAATTCACCACACCTCACACCCTCACAGAACAGGCGTAACGTTCATGCTGCACCCCCAGATCCCCGCAGGCCGTGTTTTCCGCGCGGCAGGACCGATCCATACCCGAGCGGGTTTGCTCCGGATTGGCACACGGGGCAGTCGGCTCGCGCTCGCGCAGACCACCACTGTCGCGGAGGCTGTCGCCGCTGCCACAGGGTGTGACGTGGCGCTCGTCGTGATCACCACGCACGGTGATATTTCTCGAGAGTCGCTGTCGCAGCTCGGCGGCACTGGCGTCTTCGTGAGTGCGCTGCGCGAGGCGCTGATCGCGGGGGAGTGCGATCTTGCCGTGCACTCCCTGAAGGATCTGCCGACGGGGCCGTGTGACGGGATCGTCACCGGCGCCATCCCCGAGCGTGCAGACGCCCGCGACGCACTCTGCGCGCGGGACGGCCTCGCGCTTCGCGACCTCCCGACCGGCGCGCATGTGGGCACGGGATCCCCGCGCCGGGCGGCGCAGCTGAGCGCCGCCCGCCCCGATCTGCGGGTGCACGATCTTCGCGGCAATGTCGACACGCGCCTGGGCCGGGTCGGCACCGACCTTGACGCGGTGGTGCTCGCCGCGGCCGGGCTTGACCGCTCGGGACTCAGCGCCGCCATCACGGAGCGTTTTCCGCTCGAGACGGTCCCGACCGCCCCGGGACAGGGTGCGCTGGGAATCGAATGCCGTGCGGCAGACCTCACCGCGGCACCCTACGTCGCCGCGTTCGCCGCGCTTGACGACCCGGACACGCACGCCTGCGCGGTCGCCGAGCGCACCCTGCTCGCGACACTTGAAGCGGGCTGCGCGGCCCCGGTGGGCGCGACTGCCGAGCTGCACGACGGCAGCCTCGTGCTGCGCGCCGCCGTGTACCGGCTGGATGGTGCCGAGCAGCTCACCGTGGAAGTCGCGGCAGGCTGGGAGGCAGGCGACTGGGAGACGCCGGGTGCGCTGGGACGCGAGGCTGCGCGGGATCTGCTCGACCGCGGAGCGGCCGAACTCGCACCCCTCGGCGGTGGGCGGTGACGGCCCAGCTCACCGGACTCCGCATCCTCGTGCCACGCGGCGGTGACGCCGCGGTTCGCGCGGAGGACGCGATCCGTACCCGGGGAGGCGTGCCCGTTCGCGTGCCGCTGATCGCCACAGTGCCGCCCGTCGATCCCGCAGCGTTTGACGCCGCTATTGCCGCCTGGAACGCGGGGGAGTACGAGTGGCTTGCGGTGACAAGCGCCGCCGGCGCGGCGGCTGTCGCGGCGGCGGGGGCGAGCCCCGGGCGCATTGCCGCCGTGGGTCCGGCTACGGTCGCCGCGCTCGCCGCGGGCGGCCTCGCCGCGACAGTGCGCCCGGTGAGCGAGTTCACGGGCACCGCCCTCGGTGCCGCGCTTGCCGCGGAGCTGGGCACCGCGTCGGACACAGTTCCGGATCAGCCCACCCGTATCCTGCTCGCCCTCGCCGAGGGGGCCGGCACCGAACTCGAACGCGCGCTGCAGGATGCCGGCCACCTCGTCACCCGTGTCACGGCCTATCGGACCGTCCCCGCTCCGCGCGATCCCGCGCGTGAGCGCACGGTCGCCACGGGCCACGTCGACGTCATTCTTGTGACGAGCGGATCGGTGGCCCGCGAGGTGGCCGTCCGCTTCCTGCCGTTGCCCGCCGGCGTGCGCCTCGTGGCGATCGGCCCACCCACGGCCCGAGTCCTTGCCGAGCTGGGTCTTACCCCGGACCTTGTCGCCGAGCGTCACACAGTTCCGGGCATGCTCGACGCACTCGCAGCCGCCCATCCCCACAGCTTTCCGCCACACCACACAGGAGAATCCGCATGAGCTTCCACCCCGCGATCCGCCCCCGTCGGCTGCGCCGCACCCCGGCGCTGCGTCGCCTCGCCGCAGAAACCCGGGTGCACCCGGCTGAACTGATCCTCCCCGCCTTCGTGCGAGAGGGACTCACCGAACCGCACCCCATTGCTGCCATGCCCGGGGTGCAGCAGCACTCGCTCGACTCGCTCCGGCGTGCCGCCGCTGAGGCCGCTGAAGCTGGGGTCGGCGGGATCATGCTGTTTGGAATCCCCGAGACGCGGGACGCTACGGGATCCGCCGCTGATGACCCGGACGGGATCCTGAACGTTGCCACCCGCGCGGTGGCCGCGGAGGTCGGCAATGCGCTCGTGGTGCAGACCGATCTGTGCCTTGACGAGTTCACCGATCACGGTCACTGCGGTGTACTTAACGCCGCCGGCGAGGTCGACAACGACGCCACGCTGACGCGCTACGAAGCGATGGCGATCGCACAGGCCGAGGCAGGGTCCGCGCTGCTCGGGTTGTCCGGAATGATGGATGGTCAGGTCGCCGCGGTGCGCGATGCGCTCGACGCGGCAGGGCACTCGGACACCGCGGTGCTCGCCTACTCCGCGAAGTATGCGTCCGCCTTCTACGGGCCATTCCGAGAGGCCGTCGACTCTCAGCTCACCGGCAATCGACGCGGCTACCAGCAGGACCCGGCGAACCGGCGTGAGGGGGTACGGGAGGCGGAACTCGACATCGCTGAGGGCGCCGATGTGGTGATGGTGAAGCCCGCGATGAGCTTCCTCGACGTGCTCTCCGACGTCGCCGAGATCAGCCCGGTACCGGTGTGGGCTTACCAGGTGTCGGGCGAGGCTGCCATGATCGAGGCCGCCGCCGCGAACGGCTGGATCGACAGGCGTGGCGCGATCCTGGAATCAGTGACGGGGATCAAGCGGGCGGGGGCCGATGCAATCCTGAGCTACTTCGCCGTCGAGCTTGCGGGGTGGCTGCGATGAGCCCGGTCTCGACTGCGCGCAGCGCGGCGCTCGCGGCGCGAGCCGCCAACGTGATCCCCGGTGGCGTGAACTCGCCCGTGCGTGCCTACGGATCAGTGGGCGGCACGCCGCGCTTTCTGGTGCAGGGAACGGGCCCGCTCGTGACGGATGTCGATGGCAACGAGTATGTCGACCTCGTGGCCTCGTGGGGCCCCGCGCTGCTCGGTCACGCGCACCCTGAAGTCGTCGAAGCCGTGCAAGCTGCGGCCGCGCGGGGTCTCGGCTTCGGTGCCTCGGTGCCCGAGGAGGCCGAGTTGGCCGAGGAGATCGTGCGGCGTGTGCCGCTGATCGAGCGCGTGCGCCTGGTGTCCACGGGCACCGAAGCCACCATGACCGCGATCCGACTCGCTCGCGGGGCGACGGGCCGGCCACTGATCGTGAAGTTTGCCGGGCACTACCACGGTCACTCAGACGGGCTGCTCGCGGAGGCCGGCTCCGGGCTTGCCACGCTCGCCTTGCCGGGGTCCGCTGGGGTCACCGCCGAAACTGCCGCGCAGACGCTTGTGCTGCCCTACAACGACCTGCCCGCGCTGGAAGCGGCGTTCGCCGAGCACGGTGCGCGCATCGCCGGGGTGATCGCCGAGGCCGCCGCCTGCAACATGGGCGTGCTGCCGCCCGAGCCCGGGTTTACCCGCGGCATGATCGAGCTCGCCCACCGACACGGCGCGCTCGTGATCCTCGATGAGGTGCTCACCGGCTTCCGTGCGGGGCCCGCAGGATACTGGGGGCTGCAGTCAGCAGGGCTTACCGGTGAGGACCTCCCCGCTGCGGTTGTGCCGGATCTCGTGACGTTCGGGAAGGTCGTCGGTGGCGGCCTGCCGCTCGCGGCGCTCGGTGGACGCAAAGAATTGATGGAACTGCTCGCCCCGCTCGGTCCGGTCTACCAGGCGGGCACGCTCTCCGGGAATCCGCTCGCGGTCGCTGCCGGGCTGACAACGCTTCGGCTCGCGGACGCGGCGGCCTATGCCCGGCTCGCCGATGCCGCGGACAGCCTCGCGCTCAGTGTCTCAGAGGCTCTCAGCACTGCCGGGGTCGCACACCGGATCGGACGCGCGGGAACCCTGTTCAGCGTCGTGTTCGGCGACTACGCGGCCGCTCCGCGCACGTACGCCGACATGCAGCGCCAGGAGGTGTTCCGGCACCGGGCGTTTTTCCACGCGATGCTGGAGGGCGGCGTCAACCTGCCGCCCAGCGCGTTCGAAGCCTGGTTCGTGACTGCCGCGCACGATGATGCGGCGCTCGAGCGGGTCGCCGCTGTGCTCCCGGCCGCGGCCGCGGCCGCGGCCGCGGCGCGCGCGTAGCCTGCCTGCCTGCCTGCACACGCGCTCACGCACCTGCCCGCCAGTCACGCGTGCGCAGGAGATCCTTCACCCGCGTCGAATAATCGGGGAAAAATCTCCGCGATCTCCGTGAATCTCCGTGGTGTTGATGACCGGGAGCGGGGGTGAATGGCAGGCCCGGGCAGGCGGGCGCGCGGACAGGCAGCGGCCCCACTAGCGGGCAATGCCGCTAGCGGGCAACACCGCTAGCGGGGCAATACCGCTAGCGGCCCAGGCGAAGGGCGAGGCCGGCCGCGCACTCAAGCACGAGGAGCGCGGCGAGGCGCACGGTGCGGGCGTCGGGGGCATCCGCCGCGGCGTCGACCTCTGCAATGTCGACCCCACGCACGCGCGCATCTGCGGCGAACAGGCGGGCGAATCGTCGCAGTTCGTGCGCCTGGATGCCGCCGGGGATTGAGGCCGGGCAGCCGGGGGCCACGCTCCGGTCGCACACGTCGACGTCGAGATCCACGTGGATCGGTCCGCCACCCGCGCCTGCAATGTCAAGCGCCTCCGCGGCGACCTCGCTGAGGCTGCGCTCGAAAAGCTCGTCGCGGTGGATTACGGTGATGCCGAGGTCCTTCGCCCGCTCCCGGTAGGCGCGCGAGTTCGCGAAGTCCGCGATGCCGATCTGGACGATCCTGCGGGGGTTCAGTCCGGCTTCGACGAGGCGGCGCACCGGGGACCCGTTGCTGCGCCCATCGCGCAGATCGTGGTGGGCGTCGAGCGTAATGAGTCCGGCGTCAGCGAGTCGGTCGCCGGCAACGCCGAGCGCCGCGGGCACCGTGAGCGCGTTGTCGCCGCCGAGCGCGACCACAAGTTCAGCGCGCGCCGCGACCTCGGCGACCCGGGCTGTCGCCGTACCCTCGCCGGCGACGGTGTCGGGATCGGTCACGTCGCCGGCGTCGACGATACGCAGGGCTTCGTCGAGCACAAGCTCGGCCTCCGTGCCGCGTGCTCCGGGGACGCCGGACGCGACGACGTGGCTGGAGTAGCGGCGAAGCGCCTCCCGCACGGCGGTGGGCGTGAGGTGCGCGTGTGTCGGGGACAACGATGTCGCCGAGGTGGGAATACCGATCAGGGCAAGGTCCGCATCGAGTTCACCGAGTGCGGGCCAGGCTCCGGTGCGTGGCCAGGATGGGTCGTGGGAAAGGGCAGCTGTGCTCATACCCTGACGCTAGCAAGCGCGGGCGCAGCGTGACGCGAGCGAGGAATCGCTGCGTCTGGGATCCCAGACGGTTGCGGCGTGTCGGACCGGGCAGGGCAACGCCCAATGCGCTGGAATCGAGGTATGTCACAGAGCACCATCGCGCAGGGCACCGTCGCCACCGAGCGCCCCATCGTCGTCCTGGGGGCCGCGCCCCTCACCATCGCTGACGTCGTCGCCGTCGCTCGCGCGGGTGCCCGCGTCGAACTAGCACCGGCCGCACTCACCGCGCTCGCCGCCAGTCGCGCGGATATCGAGCGACTCGCAAATGACACGCGCCCGCACTACGGGGTCTCGACGGGTTTCGGGGCCCTCGCAAAAGTGCAGATCCCGAGCGAGAAGCGGCAGCAGCTGCAGCGCAGCCTGATCCGCTCGCATGCGGCAGGCACCGGGCCCGAGGTCGAGCGTGAGGTTGTGCGCGCGCTCATGCTGTTGCGCCTGAACACGCTCGCGAGTGGCCGCACGGGTGTCCGGCCGGTGGTCGCGGAGACGTACGCTGCGATCCTGAACGCCGACATCGTGCCCGTGGTGCATGAGTACGGTTCACTCGGCTGCTCCGGCGACCTGAGCCCACTCGCGCACTGCGCCCTCACGCTCATGGGGGAGGGCGAGGTGCGCCCCACGAACGACCCGTACGCTGCCCCGGTTCCTGCAGCCGAAGCCCTTGCTGTCCACGGGATCGAACCGCTCGTGCTCGCAGAGAAGGAGGGCCTTGCCCTCATCAATGGCACCGACGGCATGCTGGGCATGCTCTGCCTGGCCCTGCACGATCTCACCGCTCTGCTGACCGTCGCCGATGTCGCCGCCGCGGCGAGCGTCGAAGCACTGACGGGCACGGACACCGTGTTTGCCGCCGACCTCCAGGCGCTCCGCCCGCATCCAGGGCAGGCCGCGGCCGCGGCGAACATGCGCGCGGTGCTCGCGGGATCCGGGCTTGTGCAGCGCCCCACCGAGGGCGAATTTACGCGCGTGCAAGACGCATATTCCCTCCGCTGCGCACCCCAGGTGCACGGTGCCGCCCGCGATACGGCCGAGCACGCAGCTCGAGTTGCCGCGGCCGAGCTGCGCTCCGCCGTGGACAACCCCGTGGTGCTTCCCGATGGTCGGGTCGAATCGAACGGCAACTTCCACGGCGCTCCCGTCGCCTACGTACTCGACTTCCTCGCGATCGCGGTGGCGGATCTCGCAAGCATGTCAGAGCGCCGCACCGACCGATTCCTCGACGTGTCGCGCAACCACGGGCTGCCCCCGTTCCTCGCGGCCGATGCTGGCCTCGACTCCGGCCTCATGATCGCCCAGTACACGGCCGCGGGCATCGTCTCCGAGCTGAAGCGCCTAGCGGTCCCGGCGAGCGTCGACTCGATCCCCTCCTCGGCGATGCAGGAGGATCACGTGTCGATGGGCTGGCACGCCGGGCGGAAGCTCCGCCGAGCCGTCGACGGACTCACCCGGGTGCTCGGGATCGAGCTGCTCGCCTCAACGCGCGCGCTCGACTTCCGGATCGCCGCGGGGGAGGGCACGCCCAGCCCCGCGACGGGCGCGGTGCACGCGCTCTTCCGAACGCGGATCGCTGCCCCGGACGTCGACGCATTTCTGTCACCCGACCTCACGGCCGCACACGATTTCGTGGCGAGCGGCGCGGTCCTCGACGCCGTGACCGGCGCGGTCGCGGAGCCGCTCGGGTAACGGCCCCTCCCGGATCCCGGGACCCTCATACTCCCTCCGCCGAGGCGGAGGGCTGGGCCGTGCCCCGGCACGACCCGCACTGCAATGGCGCACACGAATGGAGTACGGACTATGACGACCGGCCACCCAGACAGTCCAGCGGAAAGCTTGATGACCCGTGAGATCAGAACGATCGAGCGGGTTCCCGAGCGGGAACGCCACGGACGCCCCTCCAACCAGTTCACACTGTGGTTCGGGGTGAACATGACGATCACCGCGGTGGTCGACGGTGCGCTCGCGGTCACGTTTGGCACCGAGGCGCTCGCCGCCATCATCGGCCTGTTCATCGGAAACCTGCTCGGCGGGATCACGATGGCGCTGCACTCGGCCCAGGGCCCCAGGCTCGGCCTGCCGCAGATGATTTCGAGCCGCGTGCAATTTGGGGTGAAGGGTGCCGCGCTCCCACTGATCCTCTCCGTGCTCATGTACCTCGGCTTCCAGATGACGGGAATCGTGCTCTGCGGGCAGGCAATCAACCTGATCTTCGGGTGGAATATCCCGATCGTCGGGATGATCGTGTTCGGCCTGATGACCACTGTGATTGCCGTGGTGGGCTACCGCCTGATCCACGTGATCGGCCGCATAGCCGCCGTTGTTGGGGCCGTAGGATTCGGCTACGTGGCGATCCGACTCTTCTTGGGCTACGACGTGTCCTCGGCGTTCGGCCAGGTCGAGTTCAGCTCCGCGTCGTTCCTGCTCGCGGTCGCACTCGCTGCCGGCTGGCAGATGACGTTTGCCCCCTACGTGGCCGATTACTCCCGCTACCTGCCCAGTAAGACAACCGTCCGGTCCACCTTCTGGATGACGCTGCTCGGGACCGTGCTCGGCGGGCAGATCGCGATGACGCTGGGCGTGCTGATCGCCGGCACCGTCGGGACGGAGGTGTTCCTGGGGAACCAAGTCGGGACCGTGGGTACGATCGCGGGCGGCGGCATCATTGCCACGCTCATGTATGTGGTGATCGTCGTGAACAAGCTCTCGGTAAACTCGCTGAACGCCTACGGTGGCTTCATGTGCATCCTCACGATCATCACCGGCTGGACCAAGCAACGCCATATCTCGCAGGCGCTGAGGACCGGGATCATCGTCGCGTTTACCCTGCTCGCGCTTGTGTTCGCGATCGTCGCGAACGAGGTTGGATTCCTCGGGGTGTTCAAGAACTTCGTGCTGGCGCTGCTCTCGGTGTTCGTGCCGTGGAGCGTGATCAACCTTGTGGACTACTACCTGATCTCGAAGGAGCGGGTCAATATCCCCGCGCTCTACGAGGACAACGGCCCCTACAAGGACTTCAACTGGATTGCGATTGGGTGCTACTTCTTTGGTGTGCTGGTACAGCTGCCGTTCATGAACCAGGCGCTGTACGAGGGGCCGCTCGCGAAGGCGATGGGCGGGGCGGACATCTCGTGGATTGTCGCGATTGTCGCGACCGCGCTTGTGTACTACCCGCTCGCGAAGCGGACCCAGTATGTTCCGGACGAGCTCATCACCGGAGATGAGGACGCGCATGCCGGTGTCGACTCGCGCAGTGCGGTATCGGGCTAGAGTTCCCCTATGAACGAGGTCAAGGTGCCCGCCGCGGACCAGACGCTGCGCATCATGCGCTTGCTGGCGACCGCGCGCGGGCCCTTGCCCGCCTCGATGATCGCGGCGCAGCTCGAGCTCCCGCGATCGACCGTCTACCACCTGCTGACCACGATGCAGGCGCACGGCTTTGTGATGCACCTGCCAGAGGAGCAGCGCTACGGGCTCGGGATTGCGGCGCTCGAGCTGGGTTCCGCCTATTCACGGCAGGAACCGCTGACCCGGATTGGGCGGCCGCTTGTCGCGGCCCTCGTCGAACGAACCCGCGCGAACGGTCACCTCGCGGCCCCGCACGGCCGCGACATCGTGTATCTCGTCGAGCAGCGCCTGAGTGGCGGGCCAGCGCTTGTGAGCGATGTTGACGTGCGGCTGCCGATGCACCTGACGGCAAGCGGGAGATCGATCCTCGCCGCGCTCCCGAAGGCGCAGGTCCGAGCGCTGTACCCGGATCGCGACGCGTTTGTGCACCGCCACGAGATCGAGGGCGACGCCCGCATCGATCGCTACTCAAAGCTGCGGTCGGTGCTCGATGAGACACAGACGCGCGGGTACGCGGTCGAGCGGGGCGCGGTGACGCAGGGGATTTCCTCGGTGGCCGTGCCTGTGCTCGATCACCGCAGCTGGCCGGTCGCCGCGGTGGCGCTGACGTATCGTGACGAGGACCTTTCTGCGAGCGACGAGGACCGCCTGGTCACGGAGTTGCGCGCCACCGCTGAGCTACTCTCGACGCGTATCCACGGCCGGAGCTCGGGATAGCGGCTTGTCATGTGCCGTCACAGTTTGGCATTCGCTGGCGTTATATTATTGAATGGTGATCATTATGAATGACTCCGCGCACAACGACGCAATTGCGGCCTCCCGAGACGCCCACGCAACCTGGCGTGAGGATCGTGCCGCCGCGGTGACCGGCCCCACCGGCAATCTTTCGCTTGTCGAGACCCGGTGGTTGCCCGCCGGTGAGATCCCCGACACCGAGGCCGAACAGGCAGCTGCGGGTGCGGGGATTACCGTCACCGCACTTGCCCGCACGAACATCGACACCGGGGAGACCGAGCACGGCGTCCGCGTGTGGGATGCCGCATCGCCCGCGATCCGCGCGTTCGACAGGATCACCGCCTTTGATTTCGCCCCGGAGTGGGTGATCACCGCACAGTTCACGCCCGTCGCGGCGGATCGCACGGTCCCGTTTGAACACATCCGCGACAACGGCGGCAGCCGCGATCTCGTGGTGCCGGGCGACATCACCTTCACCCGTGACGGCGTCGACTACCGCTTCGCCGCATTTGACGACGGCGGTACGCTGCTCCTCGTGTTCGGTGATCCCACGAACACCGCGGCGGGGGAGGACGCCACGTACGGGGCGGGCCGGTTCCTGTTTGTGCAGCGCGCCGACGGGGCCGCCTTCGGCGATCCGGGCACGGTGCTCCTCGACTTTAACCGCGCCTTTGTGCCACCCTGCGGCTTTTCCGTGCAGTACAACTGCCCGATGCCGCCGGCGCAGAACCGCTTCCCCGAGCCCGTCCGGGCCGGTGAGAAGCAGGTGCTGTTCAGCGGCGACTTCGACATCTACGCGCTCTGACGTCCGCACGCACGTGATCCCCACTCACTTGATCCCTCACTCACTCAGGAGACTCCCGTGAAGAACCCCTTCGGTCGCGCCCAGCGCACCACCACAGCGATCGCCGCGGTCGCCGCTGCCGCTCTGCTCCTGACCGGCTGCGCCGGTGGTGGTGCCGGTGCTGCGGGCCCGGACGCCGTGATCGCGGTCGGCTCGCTCTACGAGCCTGTGAACCTGTCGAACACCGCGGGCGGCGGGCAGGGCGTCACGGAGGCGCTCACCGGAAACGTCTACGAGGGGCTGTTCAAGCTCACGGACGAGGGTGAGGTTGAGAACCTGCTCGCCGAGGACGTCACGACAAGCGAGGACGGCCTGACAGTGACGGTGACGCTGCGCGACGGTGTCACCTTCCACTCCGGCAAGGCGCTGAGCTCGGCCGATGTGAAGTCGAGCGTCGAGGCGGTCACCGCGGAGGACTCGCAGTCCGCTCGCAAGTCGAGCTTCGCCGTGATCGAGTCGATCGAGACCCCGGATGAGCAGACTGTCGTGTTCCGCCTGAACGACCGCTCGATCTCGTTTGTCTACAACCTCAGCTACGTCTGGATCGTGAACAGCGAGGCGACGGATCTCATGAGCTCTGAGGATGGCACGGGCCCCTACACGCTCGACGAATGGAAGCGCGGCAGCAGCCTCTCGCTCACCCGGTGGGACGACTACTGGGGCGAGCCCGCCACGAACGGTGGCGTCGAGTTCAGCTACTTCACCGACGCGACGGCCCAGAATAACGCGCTCCAGACGGGCAAGCTCGACCTCATCACGAGCGTGCAGAGCCCGGATCTGCTGGATCAGTTCGAGGGCAACGCGGACTACACGATTAGCGCGGGCAACTCCACCACCAAGGAGGTGCTTGCCTTCAATGATCGGGTCGAGCCGTTCTCCGATCCGCTCGTACGCAAAGCGCTCACCTCAGCGATTGATCGTGAGAAGCTGCTCTCCGCAATCTGGGGTGACTATGGCACGCTGATTGGGTCGATGGTGCCGCCGACCGACCCCTGGTACGAAGACCTCACTGAGGTGAACCCGTACGATCCGGAGCTCGCACAGCGCCAGCTCGCGGAGGCGGGCTTCGCAGACGGCTTCGCCTTCACGCTCGACACCCCGAGCTACGATCCGCACCCTGTCGTCGCAGAGTTTGTGCAGTCGGAGCTCGCCAAGGTGGGCGTCACAGTGACGATCAACACGATCAGCGCCGACGAGTGGTACTCGAAGGTGTTCAAGGAGCGCGACTTCGAAGCGACGCTGCAGGAACACGTGAACGACCGCGACGTTGTCTGGTACGGCAACCCGGACTTTTACTGGGGCTACGACAACGCCGATGTGCAGCGCTGGGTGACCGAGGCTGAGCAGGCACCGGATGAGGCCGCACAGACCGAACTCCTGAAGCAGGTCAACCGGCAGATCGCGGAGGACGCGGCAAGTGCCTGGTTGTACCTCTTCCCGCAGATCGTCGTGTCCGCGAGCGACGTCACCGGCTACCCGGTGAACGGCCTGAACTCCCAGTTCTTCGCCTACGACATCGTCAAGGGCTAAACCGCGCCACACAGCACACCGCACACCCTGACCCGCCCGGCACGCGTTCCCCGACGGAACACGCGCCGGGCGGGTCCGCGCGTGGGGGCAGCCCCACGAGAGAATGACAGATATGACTCGGTACCTCGCACGCCGGCTCGGGTTCTTGCTCGGGTCATTCGCGGTCGCCATGATCGTGATCTTCGTGCTGCTCCGGCTCCTGCCGGGGGACCCGGCGAACGCGCTGCTCTCGGTGAACGCCACCCCAGAACAGATCGCGGCCGCCCAGGAGCAGGTCGGCTCGAACCTGCCGCTGTGGCACCAGTTCACCCTGTGGGCCGGGCAGATCCTGCGCTTCGACTTCGGCACCTCGCTCATCAGTCAGCTTCCCGTCGGCCCCGAAATCGCCGCCCGCCTCGTTGTCACCCTGCCGCTGACGGTGCTTGCCTTCCTATTGGCGGTCGTGCTCGCGCTCGTGATCGGGATCACCGCGGCCGTGAAAGCGGATCGCTGGTACGGGACGCTGCTGTCCGGCTTTTCGCAGCTCGGGATCGCGGTGCCCACGTTCTGGGTCGGTATTTTGCTTGTCTGGCTGTTTGCCCTCGGCCTGGGCTGGCTGCCCTCCGGTGGCTTCCCGCGTGGCGACTGGGCCAACCCTGGCGAGGCGCTGACCTCGCTGATCCTCCCGGTGCTGACAATCGCGATCGTGATGAGCGCCTCCCTCGCCCGCTACGTCCGCACCGCGACGCTCGACGTGCTCGGGAGCGACTACCTGCGCACCGCACGGGCGCACGGGGCCGGCTTTGGTGAAGCGCTGATCCGACACGGTCTGCGCAACGGGTCGGTGCCGGTCATCGCGATCTTCGGCATCGAACTGTCCACGGCACTGATCGGCGCGGTCGTTGTGGAAAGCGTGTTCAGTCTCCCAGGGCTGGGAAGCCTGCTGCTCGGCGGGATCACCCAACATGACTACGTCACCATTCAGGGCGTGCTCGTTGTCAGTACCCTGTTTGTCCTGCTTGTTGGCTTCGCCGCCGACGTGGTCCAGCGCATCGTCGACCCGCGGTTGCGCCAGAGTGTTTCGGGGAACCGATGAGTGAAGAGATCCTGACGCCGCCCCGACCTCGCACCTCCCGCGGCACTTCCCGCCGCGCAACGCTCATCCTGGGGCTCGCGCTCACCGGTGCGGTCGTGCTGCTCGCGCTCGTGTCGCTTGTGTGGCTCCCGTACGCCCAGGGGGACACGAGCGGTGGTCGGCTTGAGGCTGCGAGCCCCGCGCACTGGATCGGCACGGACAAACTGGGCCGCGACCTGTTTACCCAGCTCATGATCGGGGCACGAATCGCGCTCAGCGTGGGGGCGGGTTCCGTAGCGATCGCCGCCGTGCTCGGGATCACCCTGGGGCTCGTTGCGGCGTTTGCGCGTCCCTGGTTTGATGACACGCTCTCCGCCTGGCTCGACGTGATGATCGCCTTCCCCGTGCTGTTGCTCGCGATGCTCATCGTCGCGGTGCAGGGGGCCTCGCTCGGCTCGGTGATTCTTGCGATTGGACTGGGTCTGTCCGCGGTGATCGCGCGCCTCACTCGGGTGCTTGCGAAACGAGTGCTCCAGGAACAGTACATCACCGCGGCGCGCACGAGTGGTACGCGCTGGCCCGGGATCGTGTTCGGCCACGTGCTGCCCAACATCGCCCCCATGCTCGCGTCGGCGCTTGCCCTGCAGTTCGGGATCGCCGTGCTCGCCGAAGCGAGCCTCAGCTATCTTGGCCTCGGGGCCCCGCCGCCCAACGCATCGTGGGGGCGCCTCCTGCAGGAGGCGCAGGGCACCGTGCTCACGGCCCCGCTTGGCGCAATCGTGCCGGGCGTCGCGCTTGTTGTGCTCGTGCTCGGTGTCAACTTCATCGCGGACGGCCTACGCGTCTTTACTGATCCCACGACCCGGAGAGCCCGATGACTGCCGCACCCGCTGCCCCTCCCGCGCTCGCTGCCCCTCCTGCGCCCCTGCTCGTCGTGAGGGGCCTCACCGTCACGACGGCCGACGGCACCCCGCTCGTGACTGACGTCTCATTCGAAGTTGCCGCGGGGGAACGCTTCGGGTTGATCGGTGAGTCCGGGTCCGGAAAGTCCGTGACTTCGCTGGCCGTGACCGGGCTGCTCGCTCCGGGACTTACTGCCAGCGGCTCGGTGCGGCTTGCGGGGACCCAGACCGTCGGTGCCGCAGACGCCGTGCTCAGGCCCCTGCGCGGGCCCGTGGCCTCGATCGTGTTCCAGGAGCCGCTGACCGCGCTCGATCCGCTGATGCGCGTCGGCAAGCAGGTGGCCGAGCCGATCCGGCGGCACCGGGGTCTCACCGGGGCCGCGCTCGATACGGCGGTGCGTGACGCGCTCGCCGAGGTCGCCCTCACCGAGCCGCGCATTGCGCGCGCGTACCCGCACGAGCTCTCGGGCGGCCAGCGCCAGCGCATCGCCATCGCGATCGCGCTGGGTGCCGAGCCGCGGCTCCTCATTGCGGACGAGCCGACAACGGCACTCGATGTGACGGTGCAGCAGGACGTGCTCACACTGCTTGATCGGCTCGTCCGCGAGCGCGGCATGGCGTTGCTGTTCATCAGCCATGACCTCGCCGTCGTGTCACAGATCGTGGACCGGATCACCGTCATGCAGCGGGGCCGAGCGGTGGAAACCGGGGCGACTGAGCGGGTCCTGTGGGCCCCCGAACACGAGTACACGCAGCGGCTTGTCGCCAGCGCCCGGGCGCTCGATGCGGCGCTCGATGCGGCACCCAGGCGTTCTTCGGAGGAGACACGATGAGTCTGCTGGAATTGCGCGAGGCGAGCTTCGCCTACGGAAAACGCACGGTTGTGCACGACGCATCACTCAGCGTCGCGGCCGGTGAAACTGTCGGGCTCGTGGGGGAGTCCGGATCCGGCAAGTCCACGATTCTGTCTCTGCTGCTCGGGCTGCGCGCGCCGCAGGCTGGGGAGGTCCGGTTCGACGGCGCAACGCTCCGGCTGCGGGATCGCGCGCAGATGCGGCGCTTCCGCGCCAGCGTGCAGACAGTGTTCCAAGACCCATACTCCTCGCTCGACCCGCGGCAGCGGATCGACCGCATCGTGGGGGAGCCGCTGCGCTCGCTTGGACTTGCCACCGGCACCGCAGCTCGGTCTCGCGTGGCGGCGGCGATTGCGGCTGTCGGTCTGCCCGAGGATACGCTCGAGCGGTACCCGCACGAGTTCTCCGGTGGTCAACGCCAGCGGATCGCCATCGCACGGGCAACAGTGTCGAACCCCCGCGTACTGCTCGCGGATGAGCCGGTAAGCGCGCTCGACGTTACGACGCGCACCCAAGTCATCGATCTCCTCACCGAGCTGCGCGCGGAGCGCGGGTTGGCGTTGATCATGGTGTCGCACGATCTCAGCGCGGTCGCGGCGGTCTGCGAGCGCACCGTCGTCCTCCGAGAGGGGCGCGTCGTCGAGGAAGGGCCCACACGCACGATCCTCACGCACCCCACAACGGAGTACGCCCGGGAGCTCGTGGCTGCGGTGCCGCGGCTGCGGCGGCGCAGCCCGGAGCCCCCGGGCGCAAGCGCTTAGATGGCGCGCTCGCCTGCCCGCCACACGGCCGCGGTGAGCGGCATGCCCGGGCGGTAGGCAAGGTGCGTCGCGGCGGGTGCCTCAAGCAGATGTAGATCGGCCCGGGCCCCGGGCTCGATGACGCCGACGCGGCGCTGGATCGCGCCGCTCGGGTCCCGCCACCCGTCCTCGTGCATGCCAAGGGCGATCGCGCCACCGAGGGTCGCAGCACGCACGGCCTCGGTGATCGTGAGCCCCATCTGCAGCACGGCAGTTGCGACACAGAATGCCATCGAACTCGTATACGAGGTCCCGGGGTTGCCGTTCGAGGCAATGGCCACGGTGACCCCAGCATCGAGGAGCTGCCGAGCCGGGGCCAACGGCATCCGGGTCGAGAGATCGCAGGCGGGCAGCACAGTCGCGACTGTGCCGCGGGTCCCGTCCGCCCATGACTCCGCGAGCGCCGAGATGTCGGCGTCGCTCAAGAACCCGACGTGATCCACGCTCAGGGACCCGTGCTCCACCGCGATCTGCACCCCGGGGCCGTGCCCGAGCTGGTTTCCGTGGACGCGTGTCGCGAGGCCGTGCCGCCGGGCGGCGTCGAGCACTCGCGCCGACGCCGCCCGGTCGAAGGCGCCCTCCTCGCAGAACACGTCCACAGCGCTCACAAACGGGGCGACCGCGTCAAGCATTGATCCCGTCACGAGGTCGAGATACGCGGCCGGGTCTGATCCGGCAGGCACCACGTGCGCTCCGAGGAAGGTCACCGCGTCGGCGTGACGGCCCGCGATCTGGGCCGCGCGCACCTCGTCCGGCGTGGTGAGGCCGTAGCCTGTCTTTGTCTCCAGGGTTGTCGTGCCGCCGCGCCGGGCCTCGGCAACGAGTCGCGTCAGATTCGCTTCAAGCTCCGCGTCCGATGCGGCACGGGTTGCCTCGACAGTGACGTTGATCCCTCCGGCGGCGTACGCCTCGCCGGCCATGCGGGCCTCGAACTCCGCGGTGCGGTCCCCGGCGAATACGAGGTGCGAATGGGAGTCGACCCAGCCGGGCAGGAGCGCCCGCCCGGCTGCGTCGAAGCGCTCGTCCGCCGCTGGTGCGTCGGCAGCCGCACCCACCCATGCGATCACGCCGTCGGCGACGACAACCGCGGCGTCGCGGAGCCGCTCACCCACGTTTGTCGTCAGTTCGCCGATGTTGTCGATCACCAGTGTGTGCGTCATGATGTCGGTTCTCCCATGCCCTCTTCTTACCAGGCTTCGTCGGTGTTGCGGATCGTCGGCGTCATCGGGACGCGGACCCCGCGCTCCGCGGCGACATCAACCGCCCGCTTGTAGCCGGCGTCGACGTGCCGGATCACGCCCATGCCGGGATCGTTGGTGAGCAGGCGCTGCAACTTCTCGGCAGCGAGTGGCGTACCGTCCGCCACGGAGACCTGGCCGGAGTGGATCGAGCGGCCGATGCCCACCCCGCCGCCGTGGTGCAGGGATACCCAGGTCGCGCCCGAGGACGCGGCCGTCAGCGCATTCAGCAGTGGCCAGTCCGCGATCGCATCGGAGCCGTCGGCCATCGCCTCGGTCTCGCGGTACGGGGACGCAACCGAGCCCGAATCGAGGTGATCGCGCCCGATCACGATCGGTGCACTGATCTTGCCCTCGGCGACGAGCTCGTTGAAGCGCACGGCGGCCTTCGCGCGGTCGCCGTAGCCGAGCCAGCAGATGCGGGCGGGCAGTCCCTCAAACTCGACACGCTCCTGTGCGGCGCGGATCCAACGGTGCAGGTGTGCGTTCTCCGGGAAGAGCTCGAGCAGCGCCTCATCGGTGACGCGGATGTCCTCGGGGTCGCCTGAGAGCGCAGCCCAGCGGAACGGGCCGAGGCCCTCGCAGAACAGTGGCCGGATGTAGGCCGGGACAAATCCGGGGAACTCGAAGGCACGGTCGTAGCCGCCCTGGCGTGCCTCATCGCGGATCGAGTTGCCGTAGTCAAAGACCTCGGCACCGGCGTCCTGGAACTCAACCATTGCCTGCACGTGCGCAGCCATTGCGGCGCGGGCGTCACGGGTGAAGCCCTCGGGGTCGGCCTCGGCGCGGGCGAGGCGATCCGCCACGTCGTAGCCGATGGGAAGGTAGGAGAGCGGATCGTGCGCGCTCGTCTGATCCGTCACGATGTCGATGGTGATCTCACCGGCGCGGTGGCGACGCAGGATCTCCGGGAACACCTCGGCGGCGTTGCCCACGAGTCCGACCGACAGACCGCGGCGCTCGTCCTTCGCCTGCTGCACCTTGGCGAGAGCCTCGTCGAGGTCGGTGGTGACCTCGTCAAGATAGCGCTTGCCCGCGCGGCGCTGCAGGTGCGATTCGTCGACGTCCACAATGAGGCAGGCACCGTCGTTGAGAGTGACCGAGAGCGGCTGGGCACCGCCCATGCCGCCGCAGCCGCCGGTGAGGGTGATCGTGCCGGCCAGCGTTCCGTCGAAGCGCTTGCGTGCGATTGCCGCGAAGGTCTCGAAGGTGCCCTGCAGAATGCCCTGGGTGCCGATGTAGATCCATGATCCGGCGGTCATCTGGCCGTACATCATGAGCCCCTCGGCCTCGAGCTTGCGGAACTCGGGCCAGGTCGCCCAGTCGCCCACGAGATTTGAGTTCGCGATCAGCACGCGGGGTGCCCACACGTTGGTGCGGAACACGCCGACGGGCTTGCCCGACTGCACGAGCAGGGTCTCATCCTCTTCGAGATCGCGCAGCGTGTCGACGATCGCGTCGTAGGCTTCCCAGCTGCGTGCGGCGCGGCCGGTACCGCCGTAGACGACGAGGTCATCGGGGCGCTCGGCGACCTCGGGGTCGAGGTTGTTCATCAGCATTCGCAGGGGGGCTTCGGTTTGCCAGCTCTTGGCCGAGATCTCGGTGCCGCGGGGTGCGCGGACGGGACGGGCGCCGGGAAGAGTCATGCTCGGGTCCTTTCGGGAGGGGCGTTGCGACCGTGCAACGCATGACTCCATCCCATCGTGTGCAGCGGGGGCGAACAACGCGGCACGACGGCTCACTGTCCGGTATCCCAGACAGAGTGGCGCGGCTCTCACTCTCTGGGAATCGGGGACGCGGAGGCCGTACGCTGGGGGTATGAGGAGAGTCGCGGTTGTGGTGCTCGAAGGGGCGAAACCCCTGGACGTGGGAATCCCCGCGCAGGTGTTCACCGAGCGCAGCAGCATGCCCTACACCGTAGATGTGTGCGGGGTGCGACCGGGCCTGATTGCGGGCGGGGACGGCCTGTCCTACCACGTGGAGCACGGTCTCGAAGCGCTCGAGCGCGCGGACCTGATCTTCGTCCCCGGCACCCGCAATCCCGACCGCGATCCGCCCCCCGCAGAGCTGACCCAGGCGCTGCGCACCGCGCACGCGCGAGGGGCGCGGCTCGCGGCGATCTCGACCGGTGCATTTGCGCTCGCCGAGACGGGACTGCTCAACGGGAAGCGCGCCACAACCCACTGGCATTACTCGCAGATTCTCGCGGAACGCTACCCCGAGATTCAGGTCGACGAGCGCGTGCTTTTTGTCGATGAGGGGTCCGTGCTCACCTCCGCCGGTGCCGCATCCGGGATCGACCTGTGCCTGCACATCCTGCGAAAGGAGGCCGGGATGGCGGTCGCCAATCATGCCGCACGCCGCCTCGTTGCGGCCCCGTACCGGAGTGGGGGACAGGCCCAGTATTTGCCGCAGGGGGTCCCGGCTCCGCACGGCGAGCGTTTCACGCAGACCCGCGAGTGGGCGCTGCGACACCTCGCCGAGCCGCTCGGCATCGCGCAACTCGCCGCGCACGCGCGGGTGTCATCCCGCACTTTCTCCCGCCGGTTCCTTGACGAGACCGGGTACTCCCCGATGCAGTGGATCATGCGGGCGCGGGTGGACCGCGCGCGCGAACTGCTTGAGGAGACACATCTCGGCGTTGATGAGATTGCCGCCGAGGTTGGGCTCGGCTCGGCCACCAACCTGCGACGCCACTTCCGTGCCGTGCTCGGCACCACGCCGACCGACTACCGCAGCACCTTCTCCCGTCCAAGATCGCTCGGAGTACGCCGCGTCCGATTCGTCCGAACCCGTTAAT
>NZ_FUID01000004.1 GCF_900163635.1 Leucobacter sp. 7(1)
CCCGGGACCACCCGCATCGGGGGTCTCGGGGAAGGGTGCGTCTCCGGTGAGCGTCATGCGTCTATTCCAACACATGCCACTGACAATCAGGCCTCGAAAACCGTTGAAAACACGCGGAAGTTGGGCCAGAAAGTGGGGCCGCGGAAGGAACCCCTGATGGACATACTACGTTTTGAGGAGGCCACATTTTGATAACAGTTCGAAAGTGTGTTCGAATAGCTGGACGCCTGAGTCGCTTCGACCGCACGCGCCCCTCTCGGCGCGGGAAGTGACCTGAATTCGCCGAGTGCGCGACGTGTCCGAATCGTTCAAGCCGTACGCTCAGCACCGGGCGTACGCTGAGTCCATGACAACACTCTCCTTCAACTTCATTGGCATTGTGACCCGCGACCTGGGTGCCTCGCTCACCTTCTACCGCAGCCTGGGGCTCGACATCCCCGAAGGGCAGGACGACGCTCCGCACGTGGAGATCCAGCTCGCGGGCGGAGTGACGCTTGCCTGGGATCCTCTCAGCACGATCCACGGCTTCAACCCTGACTTCGACTTCCCCGAGGGGCCGGGACGCGTGAGCTTCGCGTGCGAGGCTGCGAGCCCGGCCGCGGTGGACGAGGCCTATGCCGCGGTGACCGCGGCGCGCGAGGCGTCCGCGCACACGGCCCCCTGGGATGCGCCCTGGGGGCAGCGCTACGCGACGGTGCAGGATCCGGACGGCAACACTGTGGATCTGTACGCGCCGTTGACCGTGGCCTAATTCAGACGGGAACACCCGGGGTGCGGGCCGCTGCCCAGCGCCCCGGTGTGGTGCCGGCGACAAGCGAAAACTCGCGGGTCAGGTGGGCTTGGTCGCTGAACCCGACCCGGAAGGCTACATCGCTCAGCGGCTGTCCTGCCGCAATCAAACGCTGTGCGCGCTCGGCGCGGAGCACCCGCCGCAGTGTGGCGACGCCGTAGCCGAATGCCGCATTCATGCGCCGCTGCAGCTGGCGATCTGAATATCCGAGCGCCCGGGCGATCTCGGTCGCGCTCTCGCCGCGCGAAGCCCCCAGGCGCGCCCGCCGAGTCCACCCTGGCTCCGCCACGCGATCACCGAAACCGGTTCCCACAGCAGTGCGCACTACCCGCAAGAGCTCCGATTCGACCGACGCCGACCGGCCCCGGCCCAGCTCCCTGTGGGAATCACCGGGTTCCGCTAGATCCCGGATCCGCCGCAGCGTCTCGCTCCCGCGCCGCGCATCCGCGGGATCAAGTGCGGCCGATCCCGGCACCTGCGTGTCCCGCAGTGCCGCGGCATCCATCTGCAAGGCAGCCCCCGCGAGGCCCGGCAGGAAGCGGAGCCCAATCGTTGCGCCGGATCGGCTGCCCTGACCAGTGAAGGCGCGCGTCGAAGGCCCTGCGACGAGGAGTATGTCCTCGCGCAGGATCAGATCCGCACTGCCGTCCGCGGGAAGCGTGCGGGGTGCGCCGCCACCCGCGGCACGCCACACGACGCCGACGCCCGGGACGACCCATTCCTCGTAGTTGGGCTGTGCCATGCTCCCCCCAGACTGAGCTACAGGTGCCCGGCGGCTTCCATGCTGCGGAGTTCACGCTTCAGCTCGGAAACCTCGTCGCGCAGGCGCGCAGCGAGCTCGAACTTGAGCTCCTCGGCAGCCGCGAGCATTTGCTCGTTGAGTTCCGAGATCAGCTCCTCGAGTTTCGCCGAGCCCTCCTCCGCAATCGCCCCGGCCCGTGCTGCGGCCTTGCCCTTGGCGCGCTGCGGGGAACCGGCCTTGCGCTGGGCGTGCGCCCCCGTGCGTGAGAGCACGTCCTCGGTGTCCGCCGCCTCCCGCGCGAGCATGGCCGTAATGTCGCCAATCTTCTTGCGCAGTGGCGTTGGATCGATGCCGTGCTCGGTGTTGTAGGCCACCTGGATCTCGCGCCGTCGATTCGTCTCGTCGATTGCCTCGCGCATTGACCGCGTGATGGTATCCGCATACATGTGGACCTCGCCGGACACGTTTCGGGCCGCTCGTCCAATTGTCTGGATGAGCGAGGTGCTGGATCGCAGGAAGCCCTCCTTGTCGGCGTCGAGGATCGCGACGAGTGACACCTCGGGAAGGTCGAGGCCCTCTCGGAGTAGGTTGATGCCGACGAGAACGTCGTAGACACCGGCACGGAGCTCGGTGAGGAGTTCCACGCGGCGCAGCGTGTCTACATCCGAGTGCAGGTAGCGGACGCGGACGCCAGCCTCCTCCATAAAGGTGGTGAGCTGCTCCGCCATCTTCTTGGTCAGGGTGGTGACAAGCACGCGCTCATCGCGAGCGGCGCGCACTCGCACTTCCTCAAGCAGATCATCGATCTGGCCCTCGCTCGGCTTCACCACAATCTCGGGGTCGATCAGGCCGGTCGGGCGGATGATCTGCTGCACGACTCCGTCGGCCTCCGCCAACTCGTACTTGCCTGGTGTGGCTGAGAGGTACACAACCTGGCCGACGCGGTCCTTGAACTCGCCAAAGGTCAACGGCCGGTTATCGAGCGCACTCGGCAGCCGGAAACCGTGGTCCACGAGCGTGCGCTTCCGGGACGCGTCCCCCTCGTACATGGCACCGATCTGTGGCACCGTGACGTGCGACTCGTCGATCACGACAAGGAAGTCGTCGGGGAAGTAATCAAGCAAACAGTGCGGCGCCTCGCCGGGCTGTCGACCATCGATGTGCCGCGAATAGTTCTCGATACCGGAGCAGAATCCGATCTGCTCCATCATCTCCAGGTCGAAGGTTGTGCGCATGCGCAGCCGCTGCTCCTCGACGAGCTTCGTCTGGCGTTTGAGCTCTGAGAGCCTGCCATCGAGCTCCTCGGTAATCGCGCCCATTGCCCGGTTCATCACCTCGCGGCTGGCAACGTAGTGTGAGCCGGGGAAGACAGACACGCTCTCCACCTGCTTGATGACGTCTCCGGTCACCGGGTGGAGGTAGTACAGCGCCTCGATCTCATCGCCGAAGAATTCGATTCGAATCGCGAGCTCCTCGTACATCGGGATGATCTCGACAGTGTCACCACGCACACGGAAGTTGCCGCGCACAAACTCGATGTCGTTGCGCTGGTACTGCATGTCCACGAAGCGGCGCAGCAGCACGTCCCGATTCAGCACATCGCCGACAACGAGCGGCACCATCGCCTCGTAATACTCTTCGGGCTTACCGAGGCCGTAGATGCACGACACCGTCGACACGACAATCGTGTCGCGCCGGCTGAGGAGCGCGTTTGTGGTGGAGTGCCGCAGCCGCTCCACTTCGGCGTTGACCGAGGAATCCTTCTCGATGAAGGTGTCGGTCTGCGGCACATAGGCTTCGGGCTGGTAGTAGTCGTAGTAGGAGACGAAGTACTCAACCGCGTTGTTCGGAAACAGCTCCCGGAACTCACTCGCGAGCTGTGCGGCGAGAGTCTTGTTGTGGGCAAGCACAAGCGTCGGGCGTTGCACCGCCTCAATCAACCAGGCCGTCGTTGCTGATTTGCCGGTACCTGTCGCGCCCAGCAACACTACGTCGGTTTCGCCGGCGTTGATACGGTTCGCAAGCTGCTCGATCGCGTGGGGCTGATCACCGCTCGGCTCGTACTCGCTGATCACCTCGAATGGGCGGACGCTGCGCGTGGGTTCCATGCCACTCAGCATAATCCGATCCGCCGACATTCGAAACTTTGTTCGCCTCCGGGAAACTCTCGGCGGTGTTCCGTAGTCTCACTTCCGGGGCACACACAGGAGCCAAAAGTTATGACGCACACAGCACCTCAGACCATCGTATTGACGGGCGGCAGCGACGGAATCGGCGCCGCCGCCGCGCGCCTGCTCGCCGGCGGGCCGGCACGACTCATCATCGTGGGCCGTTCGCCCGCAAAAACGGCGGCAGTCGCTGCGGCTACCCATGCCGAACACATTGTCGCCGACTATCGGAGCCTGGACGACGTCCGGTCCCTCGCCGCGACCCTGCACTCCCGCTGCGAACGCATCGACGTGCTCGCGCACAACGCTGGCGGGATGTTTGCGGGGCCGGTCCGGACTGGCGACGGTTTCGAGCGAACCTTTCAGGTGAATCATCTCGCACCCGTCCTACTCACCCGGCTGCTGTTGCCGCTTCTTCTGGAGAGTCGCGCGCGGATCGTGAGCACGGCGAGCGTCGGTGCGCGGCTCTTCGGGGACATCGACTTCGGCGACCTTGATACGCAACGGGGTTTCACTCCGTCACGCGCCTACGGCAACGCGAAACTCGCGAACATTCTGTTCACGAAGGGACTGCATGCCCGATACGCCGAGCACGGGCTCGCCGCTGTGGCGTTTCATCCCGGGATGATCGCGACGAACTTCGCCGCGGACGCGGGCAGTACGTTCCAGCGGCTCTACCACGGCACGCTCACGCGGTTCTTGCGGGCACCCGAGCACGGTGGCGCACGGCTCGGGTACTTTATTCAGGGTTCCCCGGGCACCGACTGGACGTCCGGGGCGTACTACCGCTCCCCCGGACGGATCGGACGGAGCCACCGGCTTGCGTCGGATCCCACTGCGATCGACACGCACTGGTCTCAGAGCGCGGAAATGCTGGGTATTTCCTGGCCGGCGTAACGAAGCGGCGAGGCACAGCGCCCCGCCGCTTCGTGAACGACACTAAATGATCGAACGGCCCTCGCGCCGTGCGGCGAGCCATTCCTTCACAAAAGCGCGGACGATCACGGTCAGCGTTCCCGTGACCAGGACCGGCCAGATGAGGACGTACACGGTCAGCAATACGGTGTTCCAGTTCATGGAGTGCTCCTTTCGGGTGCGGTTATCGGGTGGCCGGCTCAGGATCCGCTGAGGGATCCAGTGAATCGTCGGGATCCAGTGAATCGTCGGGATCCAGTGCATCGTCGGGGTCTAGTGCATCGTCGCTGCGGGAGGTCCCGGGATCGGCGACACCGACCGCGGTGGCTTCCGCTTCGACAGGGTCGAAGTCACCCGTGCGTTCCTTGATGAGCGCGAAGTCGAAGCGCTCGTTTTTCATCATGGTGAGCGCGACACAGACGATCGTGCTCACGGCGTAGGCCACAAGCGATCCGGAGAGCACAGGGTACTGATGCAGGAATCCGATCGCGAACGGCGCCGCGGCGAGCGTGGAAACCGTGCCAACGATCAGCGCAGCACGCTTCCCAAAGAACCCAAAGGCCATGAGCCCCAGAACCACGCCGATGCCAATCGTCGCGAGCACGTCGCTCACGAGCCCCAGTCCACCGTTCAGATCAATCCACTCGAAGCGAACCGGGAGGAACGCCGCGAGCGCAACGATCACGGACACTGTGAACGCCGCGTTCGTGACCCGGTTCCAGTAGAAGCTCGCGATCACCGGGAACACAAGCGCGCCCCAGAGTGCGCCGACGAAGACGAGCAGATCGAGGATATTGAGCTGTGACCCCGCGAAGAAGACGCCAGCGGTGATCGCAACGATCATCGTGATTCTGCCAATCAGCACCATCGTGCGCGGGTTGGCGCGAGTTTTCCCCGCAATGTTCTGGCCATAGATATCAGCCATCACAATCGACGCGAGTGCGGTGAGATCCGCATCCGCCGTTGACGACAGCGAGCCGATGATCATGATGAAGAACAGAGCGAGCAGTGCGGGGGTCAGATAGGTCGCCGCCATCTGCGGGATGAGGTTGTTGACATCGCCACCCACAGGCTCGATCCCGGCGTACAACGCGATGACGCCAAGCATACCGATGCCGATGATTGTGGCACCGTAGCCCACCGTAGCGGTGACAAATGTCTTCTTGATGAGGTCCTCACGGACGGCGAAGAGGCGTTGCGCGATCGTCTGGTTCCCGATTGCATAGGCGAGCACGGCTGCAATGTATGGCGCTCCCTGATTGAAGAACGCATCCGAGGAGAAGAAGTCGCCCTGTTGCGGGGTAAGGTTATGCGCCCCGGTCTCAAACAGGCCCGGGCCACCAGCCGCAAAGAACACCACGGGGATGATGATGACAACGGCGCCGAGCATGAACACAACCTGCACGAAGTCCGTGAGTACAGAGGCACGGAATCCGGCCCAGATCGTGTACAACAGCACGCCCGCACCGATGGCGATCACACCCTGCGTGAAGGTGAAGGGCGACAGCATGTCGATCAGCGCACCGCCGGCGATCAGGTTCGAGGTCAGGCTGATGATGCTGCCGAGGACGTTTGACCCGGCGAGCATCAGCTGGCTGGACCTGCCGTGACGGGCAAACATGACCTCGGCGATTGTGTGTGCACGCGGCGCAACCTGCCGGATCCGGCGCCCGAACGGGTAGATCAACAGGATCATCAGGGCTCCCCATAGCCCGTAGTGGATGGGGCCGGAGAGACCGTACTGGAAACCGGAGGTGGCGGATGCATACATCGAAGCGGCCCAGATCCAGGTCGCGGTCATCGAGGCCGCGGAGATCCCGAAGCCGATCTGACCGCCGCCGGTCATGTAGCCGTCGGCGTTTTCGCGCTTGCGGCTGATTCGGAGCGAGATGATCAGGCTCGTGCCGAAGAAGAGAATGAAGAGACCGAGGACAACGGGGCCCGAAAGCTGTTGCAGGTCATTCATGGTGAAATCCTTTCAAGTGACGGAGGTCGGCAGCATTGCCGGAGAACCGAAGTGAAGGAGATCACGCTAAGTAGGAATGCAGCTTTTCGGGACGAACAGCTGCGAGCGGTCGATGAGGCGCCACTGGCGGCGCAGGCGAGCGGGTCGATGCGCGGGTGAGATAGATTTTCCTTCCGACGTGATGAGCCGAACCCGGGCGGGATGCACGGTGCGTCCCCGGTCTGGCGCGTGGGCCGGACGGTCCGACGGAAACCCGGCACGGGCCGCGAGAGAGGTGCGCGGCAGACGGTGGGGTCCCTCTCTATACCTAGTCGAATTCCTGGCTCGAGTCCAGTCGAGCAGCTCGAAGCTGCCGTGGTGTGACGTGACACACAAGCGTGGATCGCTGCCCACAGCAGGGATCCACGCGGCTTCATAACGTTTGATCACAAGCTGAGTCGGCTGGACTCAGATCTGGCTCTCCGTGTCATGTGGAGCGAATCGAGAAGAGCTCCCCCGGGGTGCACTCAAGCTCGCGGCAGAGCGCGGAAAGCGTGGTGAAGCGGATGGCGCGGGCACGATTGTTCTTGAGGATTGAAAGATTCACCACGCTCATGTCCACGCGTCTGGCAAGCTCCGCGAGTGTCATATCGCGGCGCACAAGCAGCTCATCGAGCCGGCACTCGACGAGGTGATCGTTCTCCCCGGCAAGTTCGACGGGCGTCATACGGTCCCGACCTGGTCGCGGGCGATCCGCTGCCCGGCGCGCAGCATCGCCTCACACCAGCCCAGGCCCAGGAGGAGGAGAATGGCCAGGGTCAGCGGGAACTCACTCCCCGCCGGCCAGTGTGTGGCTTCCAGCCCGAATGCGTCGAGCCCGATGCGAGATCCCACACTGAGTGGAACGCGGGCACCGAGCACAAGCGCGAAAGCAAGCGTGTACGCGAGCTGAAGCCGCCGGATCGCGCCGCGATCGAACAGGCCGTGAGTGATCGCGCGTTGCGCGAGCCAGGTGACAAGGGCGACCGCGAGCGCGACCGCGAACAGGGGCAGGATCTCGCCGAGGCGCAGCCAGACAACCGCCGACCCCGGCAGATCCGACGTTGCGAGCTGCGTCGTGAGCGTGCCGCCGTGACCGACGAGGTCCCCGCGTCCGCCAATGGGTTGGGGCACCTCGACGCTGACGCGCATCGGGAACGTCACGGTGGCACTCATACCGCGAATCACCGCATTGCACACGGCCCAGATCGCGATCCCGAGCGCGGCAACGATGCCGGCCCACTTGATGCGCCGCAGCTCGGTGCGCTCTGCCCGCAGAGGGTGAATTGTGGAAGACATGTTCTGAGCGTATCGCTTATCGATACTATCGACAAGCGATACGCTCAGGATCGAGCCCTGCGCTCTCAGATCTTGTGCCGGAACCAGTCCCCGAGACGGGCACCAGCGACCGACATGTAGTCGTAACTGCAGTGCAGGGACCCCGCGCCGTCGTAAATGTCCACGGTCACGTCGTCGGTGGTGAGCGCCGCAATAAAGCGACGTGCCCCGGCGATGTCCATGATGATGTCGGCGGTGCCGTGCATCACATACACGGGCACTGTGATCTTGTCAGCGACACCATCAAGGGTGAACTTCGCGAGCTTCGCTCGCGCCTCCGCATCGTCCTTCGACCCGGTTAACCACTGCAGCTGCTGCTGGAGTGGCGGGTAGAACTCGTAGAAGTCGGTCAAGATACTCCACGTGCCGCACCACGCGGCCACCGCCTTAACGCGTGGCTCGAAGGCGGCGGCGCGCGGCGCGTAGTACCCGCCAAAACTGACGCCCGCGAGGCCCAAGCGATCCGGGTCGACGTCGCTGCGCTGCTCCAGGAAATCGAGGATAGCGGCGACCGGGACCTCGTAGTCCGGACGGCTGTACATCTCCTTGAATCGGAGCGAGCTGCCACGTCCCGGGGTGTCAACCATCACCACGTTCATGTCGCGAGCCGGGAACTCGGTCCCGCCGAGGAAATACAGCTCCTCTGCCCAGGAGTCCGCGCCCCCGAGAAACAGCACGGTGGGGCGAGGGAGGCCGCTCGCGTCCGGCCGCACGATGTACCCCTCCATCTCTTGCCCCTCAAATGGGACGGCAATCTGCTCGATCAGGCCGTCGCTGAGCGCAACGCCAGCGCGGAAATTCTCGCGCCCCGCGTCATACGCCTTGGTGCGGCGGGGGTCAGCGGAATCGAGGAAAAACTCGGAGTGGCGGAAATAGCTCATCGAGCGGAAAAACGCGCGACGTGCGGTGGTGCGGTCCCCCCGGTCGAGTGCCGATCGAGCGGCATCGCCGATCTCGTGACCGGTGCGACTCCACTCGCGATGCCAGACCTCGCCATCGGTGCTCTCCGTGCCGATGCGCGCGGCAGTCCGCGCACACTCGAATAGATCAGCACCGCCGACGGCGACCTGTGACAACAAGCGCATCGTCTGGAGCGACCAGTCTTCATCTTGAGGGAATAGTTCTATGAGCGAGAGGGCGTCGCCGGTGGATTGTGTGGTCATGTGCGTCTCCAACTGTGTGGTGAGATATGGACTCGGTGAGGTGAGGCCGGGGTGAGTGCGCTCACGCTAGTGCGCGCCAGATTCGAGGTGTTCCATGCGCGGGGTGACGTGCGCCGCCTGGGCGGCTTGGGGCGTGTTGCGGCTGCGCAGTGTGCGTACGGTGCCCCCGGTAATCACCGCGGAGATCCCGGGGATGTCACCGATCGCGAGGGCCCCGAGGGCATCTGATTGGGTGGAGCCCCAGGGGGCGTCCAACACGACGAGGTCCGCGGCCCTGCCAGGAGCGATCACCCCCGCGGGCAGATTCCAGACTCGGGCATTGTTGCCCGTCGCGGCGGCCCACACTTGTTCGGGAGGCACGCTTGTGAGCGACGACAGCTCGGCTACGGTCTTCAGCACTCCAAGCGGCATCACCCCGGTGCCCGTGGGGGTGTCGGAGCCAATCACGATCCGGTCAATGGCTCCGCGTTCCGCCGCGCGCTCGAGGATCCGAACGGCAGAACTCAGGTTCCCTGCCTGTACCAGCTGGAGCGCCAGCTCGGTCTCATCCATGATCCGGTCGACTCCGTCGGCATCGAGGGAGGTGGGGCCCCCATTCACGTGACCGCACACGTCAGGTGCCAGGATACGCAGGTGTTCTGGGGTGATGGGCTGACTGCCCGGGATGCTCGCACCGCCTGAGTGGCACATCACGGTGATGCCGTACTGTTGCGCCCAGCGCACCTGCGGGAGTCCGTCGGCTGGATCCCGGTACCGGCCGAAGCCGAACTTTGCAAGCACGATCCCCGCCTCCTGCAGCTCGACGAAATCCTGCTCGTGCAGGGTCGGTTCCAGCACAACCGCACCGGCATGCACCGTCATCCCGTTCGGATTGAAATTCGCAAAGCACTCCTTGGCGGCGATCGCGAGGGCCTTCACGCCCCGGGCCGAGCTGGGTCGCCCGGGCGCGTGAATCTCCCCGGGCGACACCACACTCGTGATCCCGCCGTGCACATAGCTCGCGAGAAAGTCGACGGTTTTCTGCCGGGGCGTGTAGTCGCCGAGGACCACGTGGCAGTGGGAGTCGATCAACCCGGGGGCCACGGTCGTCCCGGCCGCGTCCACCCGAACATCGGACTGTTCCACGTCGCCACCCAGCTCAGCGGCTTGCCCCACAGCCGTGATCAGCCCGTCGCGCACGATGATCGTGTCCGCCCCGGCAATGACGGGGCTGCGCCAGTCGCCGGAAAGGATCGTCCCGGCACCGGTAACGGCAAGCGACCCCGTCACAACCCCTTCTCCCTCGTTTCGGCGAGCGACATCCCGCCGACCCGCGCGTTGATCCTGCCGCGGTTGGTGACCGCGGCGATCACCACGATCTCGTCAGGGTGCGGCGCGTCCGGGACCCGTACCTCGAGTGCGTCATAGTGTGATCGGACCCAGACCTCATCTTTGAACGCCGTCGGCACGTCAATCACGGTGCCCGCTCCCCCGGGTTTGGTGACCGAGGTGATCCAGGCCTCGCCGCCGCCGATTGCCGCACGGAATGCGTCGCCAAACACCGCGGTGAGGGCCGCGTTGACGTGCTCCTGTTCGCCGTCCGAACCCACAATCCCGGCTTTCCCGTAGCTCTCGACGGGGGCGCCGAGCAGGCGGAGGGCTTCGGCACCCAGCTGCGTGCCGATCTCCGCAGAGTTTTCAATCAGCTCAGTGAGATCAGCGACGTATCCGCCCCCGGCGTACGGGTTGCGGAGCACGACGCACACGGCAACCTTGCGCAGGGGGCCACCAGCATCGGTCGTTCCTGCGGCCGTCCGAATCTCCTCGACATGTGCGAAGGACTTTCGAATCTCAAGCGCGGATGCGGTCATCGTGCACCCGCCGGGTTGTCGGCTGTCGCTGCACGGGTCCCGAGACGCGCCGCGATCTCCGCACTGATCTGCTGGTACCGCACGACGTGCTCGGAGGTCGAGTCCCAGTGGCGCTGCGGCACAAGGTCCTCGGTGTAGGGCACACGGCTTTGACCCACGTGGATATAGCCGGCCTGGTTGACCCGGATCTTCTCGAGGGGGATGTTGTACTTCGCGAACTCGAAGAAGTCCTGGCCCACGATGAATGGTTCGTGCGCCCACCGCAACCGCTCGGTAAGCCAGCGCGCGTCCTCGGTGCGCCCCTGTTGGAGCGCATCGCGCAGGTGCAGCACGGGGTCCGGCCCCATCGCGGTTGTCGAGGACCACGCCATACCGACAAGTTCTTCGCCGTACATCTCCCAGGCCGGAAACCAGTCGGTTTCAATCGGCATCAGCGGGAACCGGGTTCCGGTGTGCGCCATGTCGTTGTGGTAGCGGAAGCCCACGGAAGCCCCACCAGCGTATTTCACCGCGACAACCTGCGGCAGTTGCACGAGCGTGCGGTACACGGTGCGCGGGATGATGCCCCCGAACGCCGCGGTGTTGTCGTACACCACCATCGCCATCTCGGGCACGGCCTCCGCAACGTCTCGATAGAACTTCTCCATGACCGGGGCGACCATTTCGCCCCACATGGGACGTCCCAACAGGGTGCCGGTGGCCCCGAGCTCCGCCAAGAACCGCGTGCGTGCGATCGTTTCGCGCGTGCTCAGTGTGGTGGCGCCAACAAAGATGGGGAAGTCGGGGTCCACCGCGTGGGCGGTCTGAACGGTGCACTCAGCAAACGCTTTCCACTCGTCGAGTGTGAGGGTGGCCATCTCGCCGAGCGTGCCGTTCAACGCAATCGCATCGACGCCATCCGCAATGAGCTGTCGAATCATCCGCTCGCTCTCGACGAGATCGACGGTGTTCTGCGCTTCCACCTGATCTGCACCCGGGAGCGCGGGGGTGGGCGGATAGGACATCACGCCGCGCAAGTCGCGGCCGGTGATCCGGGGAAGGGTACTCATGGTGTCCTGCTCTCTCTGAGGTGAATGGGAACCGCGAATGCGGCACCCGGGAAAGGGTGAAGCATCGGGTCACTACCCGGGAAGACCCGGTGTCGCCGCCGCGACGGCGGTCCCAGTGAGCCACTCAGGAACGGGCTCGTAGGCCAGCACCTCGAAGGGTGCCCCGATGGCCCCGGCGGCCGCGATCCAGGTACGCACCTCGTGCGCACCGTTCCCGGCAGCATCGATTTCCTGCGGGGAGTAACTCTTCAACTGCGCAGGATCACCGCTTTCGATACGAGCGATGAAGTCGCGGTCGAACTCCTCGTTCACTTGACCGGCTTCGGGCAGGCCAACCCAGTGCGAGAGGCCGCCGGTACCGAGGACCACAACGCGTTCAACCTCTGTCTGCGCCTCCACCGCGCGCCGGATCATCTCCCCGAACTCATAGCTGCGCTTGGCCGTGGGCCAGGGCGGGTTGACGCCGTTCACGATGATGGGCACGAGCGGGTATCGGGATGCGGGATCCAGGTGTTTCAGGGGGACGCAGAAGTTCTCGTCGAAGTCGAGTCCGCCCTCGACGAGCGCCGGATCGAACTCGTGCGCGATCGCGTACTCGTAAATGTGGCGGCCAAGCGCACCGTTGCCCGGGTACTGGTGCTGCGGAACCTTGAGAAACTCGGCCATCTCGGGGGTCACAGGGCCCAGGTAAGAATCCGCCGTGGCGATAGCGAAAGCGGGAAGATTTCCAAAATTGAAGTTCGTGAAGTGTTCCACTGAGATCGCGACAATGGCGTCGGGCTGAAGCGCCTCGATGCGCCGGCTCGCCTCCCGGTAGGCAGCCTCGATGATCTCCCGCTTTCGTGGCTCGGCCCGTTCGGGCCAGCCAGTCACGCCCGGTGAATGTGACGCAGCAAACGCGCCGACGATTGTTCCCATTAGTTCTTCTCCTCACGAATTTGCGCGTAGTAGTCCGCGCGGTCGACCTGCAGTTGGATGGCGCAGAAGTAGATCAGGTAGGGGTTTGCGCCGATCTCATGAAGCTTCTGGAAGTCGAGTTCGAGCATCGCCTCACGGGCTTCACCGGTCACGCCATACGCGTCGAGCGTCGGGTACGGGTTCTTGCGAAAACGCAGTGCGAGATCAGGATCTTTACGGATGTCCCACAACAATTGGTGCAGCTTGTACACGTGAACCTCCTCGTTTGTCGAGGGCGTCGCGCCACGACCCCCTCACGGGCACCGCCCGGAAGTGCTCCGGAAACGGTCTGCGCGTGCCGTGAGTTCCTGGACGGGGCGTGTCCCCGGAGGTCGGGCCAAGTTGACTCGGGTTCCGCACGGCATCGGGCAGTGAGGTCAGCCTAGGAACAAATGTCGACAAAGATCAACGACCCGAGGCAAGTTCCAGGGAGGATCCGGAAATTCAGCGCTTTGATGCCGGGGAAGGCGACAGCAATGACGCACGCTCAACGTCGGAACATCTTTGTTGATCGGGGAAAAGTCAGAACGCGCTCAACTGACACACAAGCACTGTCACAATGTCGACAATATAGCCGCAATGGCTGACGTGCGGGGCGACTCTCGATACACTCATTGGACACCGCCCAGCGAGTCAGGAGGTCCCCCGCAATGGATCGTGTTGCCCCCGTGAGCTCGGATGAGCCCGATCGAAACTCCGCCTCGCTTCCCGGAACACTCAGGCGCGCGATCGCACTCGGTGAGTACCCTCCGGGCGTGAAGCTCGTTGAGCGCGAGCTCGCGGACCGGTACGGCGTGGGCCGCACAGCCGTGCGGGACGCGATCCGCCACCTGGCCGCGGAGCGCATTCTCGTGCTCACTGAGAATCGCGGAGCGCGGGTGCGGGAACTGAACTACGCGGAGGCGGCGGACATTTATCAGGTCAGGAGCGTTCTTGAGGGGCTCGCCGGCGAGCTGTTCGCGGTGCGGGGCACGGCACGCGAACGAGTCGAGTTCGCGGCATCTCTCGATCCGATCCGCGCCGCACACGAGGGTGCGGATCTCGCGGAAATCCTCATCACCAGCGAGAGTTTCTATGCCCACCTCCTCGGTGGCTCGGGCAACGCAGAACTACACAACCTTGTCGAGGGGTTGCACGTGCGGATCAATCAGATTCGGCGCGTGTCCCTGTCCATGCCGGAACGCAAGGTTCCGACGCTCGATGCACTCCAGCGCATCGTCGACGCAGTAGTTGTCGGAGACGCGGCCGGCGCCAAGCAGGCGTGCGTTGACCATGTGCATGCGTCTGCGGCGGCAACGCTGCCTGTGCTCGCGGCGCAGGCGCGCGGTGCGGTACTGCAGTCCAGCCGAAACTAGGCCCCCGCCGCGCGAGCTCCCGGTGGCCCCGGAGTCAGAGCCGGTCGAACCAGGGAGCGGAGCGCGGCCCGTGCCGCGCGAGCGGAGGGGGTGAGCGCGCGTCCGCGCAGCCAGGCGCACGAGACAGGCGTGGGGTACGGGGCCGGGTCGAGTGGCCGCGCCACGACGGGGAGCCCCTCATACGACAGATCCGACACTGGGCGCTGGATAACGAGCGAGTAGCCGATACCCCGCGCAACAAGGGAGCGGACAACTTCAAAGTCTTGAAAGCGAAAGGCCGGCCTGGGGGCAATTCCATGCGCGGCGAAATACACTCGCACATTCTCGGGGCCGGGCGAGGCGTCAAGCAAGATCAACGGTTCCGCGCGGAGCTGTTCCGGGCGCACGCGTTCTTCGGTGGCGAGTGGGCTATCGGCGGCGAGGATCACATGCATGGTGTCCTGGCTCAGTTCCTCTGTGTCAATGTCGCCATCTGGCTGAATGCCATATCCCACCGCGAGCTCGATTTCCCCGGCACGAAGCAACCCGCCAAGCTCCTCTGCGCGCCCGGTGCGCACGTCCAAGCGAACCCCCGGAAACCGGGACCTGAACGCGTCGAACAGTGTCGGCATGATCGTCGGTCCCAAAGACGTGAAACAGCCGATCCCGAGGCGCCCGGTGAGCTGGGTCCCAGAAAGCGACGTGGCTATCCGCCCCGCACTCTCCATCATCTCGGTGCTGAGCTCAAACAGTTGTGTTCCGTAGGGCGTGAGGGCCACCCCTTTTGCCTTCTGCCGGGTGAATAGTCGGTACCCAAGCGCGGTCTCAAGATCGGAGACTGCAGCAGCGAGCGCCGAGCGGGATACCCGTTCCTTCTCAGCGGCGGCGCTGATGCTGCCGTGCTCAGCGGCAGCGCGAAAGTACTCGATCTGACGGAGTGTGAAGTTCAACATGTGTGGGCCTCCGGGGTCGCGGACCAGTGCGGTCATCCTGCCACAGCCCTCCGATAATGTCGACAGTTGAGGGCTGATCTCGTGTCCTCAGTGAAAGGAACCGCGGAGTGCTGCCCTTACTCAAGCGCGGAATCGTTGACGTCCGTACCGAAATCCTCCACGCTGACACGCAACGTGCGCTTTCCCACCATTGGATGACGGGATTCCCCTCAGCTGAGTGAAAGCGCTTGAAGAATGTCGACATTCGGGACTAGCCTCGCTGCCAAGCGAGTGCGGAATCTGACCGCTCGCGAGCGCCGCCCGCTCTGTTCAAAGGAGAACACAATGATGCATCGACGACGCAATTTCGCGCTCACCCTGATGGGCGTGACCGCTCTGACGCTTGCGGGGTGCGCGAGTGCCCCGAATGACGCCGAGTCCGGAGGTGACACAATCACCCTCAGCTATGCATACTTCGCACCGGCGGTGTCGTTCCCCTCGGTCCAAATGGCCGAGTGGGCGCGGTTGCTCACGGAGCGTACCGATGGCCAGGTTGAGGTCGACCTCTTCTACGGCGGCACCCTGCTGGGCTCCGGGGACATCTACGAGGGGGTGAGTCAGGGTGTTGCCGATGTGGGCCTCGACTCCCCCGCGTATGACACCAGCCGGTTCCCGCTCTCCAGCGTGATCGCGGTCCCCCTCGGGCTGAGCGACCCCGTCGCTGCGTCCCACACGTTCCTCGATCTGCTGCTTGAGTTCGAACCCGAGGAGTACGATGATTTTCAGATCATTACCGCGTTCACCACCGAGGCAGCCTACCTGCAGACCACGAAGCCTGTTACCACGCGCGACGAGGCCAAGGGGATGACGTTGCGCGGCTCCGCGGCCACAATCCCCGTCTTGGAACAGCTCGGGATCAGCCCGGTCGGCCTGCCCATGAACGAGGTCAGCGAGCAGCTCAGTACCGGAGTGATCGACGGGTACGCAGCGTCGCGTGAGGTGCTCAAGGGCTTTGGCCTCGCCGAGCAAGTGTCGGCAATTACGGACTTCCCGCTCGGGATCGGGAACAGCTTTGTTGCGGTGATGGACCAGGCCAAGTTCGATGCGCTCCCCGAGAACGTGAAGGAGGTGATCCTTGAGCTCCGTGAAGAGATGGCGGAGTTCGCGGGCTCGCAGCACCTCGCCGAAATCGCTGAGTCCGAGGAACTCGCGGAGAGCGAAGGTGTGGAAACTGTGACGGTTGCTGGCGCTGACGCCCCGGCGTGGCAAGCGATCCTCGATGAGCAGGCGGAAGCCTGGGTGCGTGACAACGCGGGCGCCCCCTTCGACGCTCGCGCGGTCCTCGAACGCACGCGCGAGCTCGCCGCCGAGAACGAGTGAGCCCCGTCATGCGGGGACTCACCCGGGTGATCCGCGGGATCACGCTGCTCAGCGTCACGGTGTCTGGCGTGATCCTCAACGTGGTCATGCTGCTGCTCGTGGCGAACGTGGTGTTGCGTCTGCTGAATCGCCCTATCCTCGGGCTCTACGAGGTGCTCACCGCGTGCACGGTCGTGTTGCTCGGGCTTAGCCTCGGAGACTCCCAGCGGGAGAAGCAGCACGTCGCCATCGACCTTGTCACCGCACGTTTCCCGCCGCGGGTGCAGACGGGCCTCGTCGCGCTCACCACGGCGCTCTCAGTGATCGTGTTCACCATGATCGCCGTAGCGTTGCTGCGCTACGCCGCACTTCAGGTGCAGGCCGCGACCGCGTCAGAGATCCTCCGGATCCCCACGTGGCCGGCACTCGCCGCACTGATCTTCGGGATCTTCCTGCTCGTGAGTGTGCTCGCGGTGGACTTGATTCGCAGCACCCAGCGGGCGCTTCGCCCGGCACACCGCACCGCTGAGCCTGACTGGAAGGAGGCGTGGTGAGCGCACAATTGATTGCCCTAGCGGGGATCCTGCTCTTTTTTGTGCTGATCTCTCTCCGGATGCCCATCGCGTATGCAATGGCGGGCGTCGGGTTGCTCGGAATGATCGTGCTCTCGGGCACCGAGTCCGCGATGCAACTGATCGCAGGGGACGTCTTTCGCCAGTTCAGTACTCTGAGCATGGCCGTGATCCCCCTCTTCATCTTCATGGGCCAGATCGTGTTCCACACCGGAATGAGCACAAAGCTATTCCACGCCGCCTACACCTGGTTCGGCGCGATCCCAGGCGGCCTGGCTGCGACGACGCTCGTGTCGAGCGCACTCTTCTCCGCAGTTTCAGGCTCCAATTCAGCGGGCACCGCCACGATCGGGGCCATTGTCCTCCCCGAAATGAAGAAGTACGGGTATCACAAGCGCTTTGCGAGCGGCACCGTCGCGATTGGCGGGACGCTGGGCATCCTCATCCCACCATCCACCGCGCTGATCATCGTGTCTGTGCAGGCCGAGCAGTCAATTGCCGCACTGTTCCGAGCCGCACTGCTCCCCGGATTCCTGATTACCGCGCTGCTCGTGATCACCGCTCTGCTCAGAGTACGGATCACCCCGGGTCTCGCGCCGCGCGGCCCAGGGGCGAGCTGGGGCGAGCGATTCCGCTCGCTCAGCGGCACTGTCGAGATCGTGGTGCTCTTTGGCGTGTCGGTCGTCGGCATGCTGCTCGGTTGGTTCTCCCCCACTGAGGCGGCGGGGGTCGGCGCCGGGGGCGCAGTCCTCATCGGCGTGGTGACCCGGCAACTCACCTGGGAGAAGTTTCGCCGCGCCACGCTGGAGACACTCCGGATCACGGCGTTTGTGGTCATGCTGATCGTCTCAGCCGTGATCTTCGGCCGGTTCCTGACGATCACGCGGCTGCCCTTCGACCTCGCGAGTTGGGCGGCGGATATCCCCGTCGCCCCCATCGTTGTGCTCTTGCTTGTGCTCGGAATCTACCTGCTCGGCGGTGCGCTGATGGACGGACTCGGGTTTCTCGTGCTGAGCATTCCGCTCTTCTACCCGCTCCTCGCGGCGCTCGGCTACGACCTTGTCTGGGCAACGATCATTGTGGTGCTTGTCACCACGTTTGGCGCGGTCACACCACCCGTGGGCGTGAACGCGTTCATCGTGGCGGGTATCTCGCGCGACGTCAGCATCATCGACGTCTTCCGCGGTGTGCTGCCCTACTACATCCCCTACGCGGTAGTTATCGCCGCGTTCATTGCTTGGCCGGGGCTCATCACCTTCGCAGCCTGAGCACGGCCCCATCTCGCCGGCGTCCCTGTCGGCCCGAACAAGGAAGCAGAATCATGCAGTTTCACCACCACGGATATGTCTCCGGTGACCCCCGACTTGAACCTGCCAGCGGCATCGGACTCACCCGCAGCCCTGAACTCCCCGCGGAGATCGACGTACTTATCGTGGGCTCCGGGCCGGCCGGAATTATCGCGACCGCACAGCTCGCCCAGTTTCCGGGCGTGGTCACCCGCACGATTGAGCGCCGGGATGGTCGCCTGCAGCAAGGCCAAGCGGACGGCATCCAGGCGCGGAGTCTGGAAACCTTTCAAGCCTTTGGATTCGCGGAGCAGGTGCGGCAAGAAGCGTTTCAGATCACCGAAATGGCCTTTTGGAAGCCAAACCCGGACGCCCTCAGCGAGGTCTCGCGCGCGGCAGTCACCATCGATGACGAGCACGGCATGAGCGAGTTCCCCCACGTCGCGGTCAACCAGGCCCGCGTCATCGACTACTTCGCGGATTTCGCCCGGCGATCCCCCGCCCGCGGGGACATCGACTACGGCTATGAGCTCGTGGACCTGGAAGTACTCGACCAGGGCGACTACCCGATCCGGGTCGTGCTCCGCCACGAATCACCGGATCTCCCGGGGAAACTTCGCACAGTGCACGCGAAGTATGTTGTCGGCGCCGACGGGGCGCCTTCGAGCGTGCGCCACGCGATGGGCGCCAAACTCGTGGGCGACCGCTCACTCCATGCGTGGGGGGTCGCAGACGTGCTGGCGATCACGGATTTCCCCGACGTCCGGAAGAAGTGCGCGATCCAGTCGCGGGACGGGGGCAACATCCTGCTGATCCCGCGCGAGGGAAATTACCTGTTCCGAATGTACGTGGACCTGGGCGAAGTCGGCCCCGAGGACCGCGGCGCCATCCGGCAGACCCCGCTCGAAGAGATCCTGGATCGCGCCCGCGCGATCATGCACCCGTACACACTAGAGGTGCGTGACGTGCCCTGGCATAGCGTCTACGAGGTAGCGCACCGCCTCGCCGATCGCTTCGACGACGCGGCGACCTCTCCCGACGGCACGCCACGCGTCTTCCTCACCGGGGACGCCTGCCACACGCACAGCGCCAAGGCTGGCCAGGGCATGAACGTGTCGATCCAGGACGGCTGGAATATCGGGTGGAAACTCGGCTACGTTGTGTCGGGACGCAGTCCTGAAGTCCTGCTCGAGAGCTACGCGGCCGAGCGCCGTGTGATCGCGCAGGACCTCATCACCTTCGACCGCGAGTGGTCCACGATGATGGCGAAGAAGCCACACGAATTCGCGTCGCCCTCCGAGCTTGAAGACTTCTACGTCGCCACAGCGGAGTTTCCGTTCGGTTTCATGACGCAGTACCGGGACCCGCTCCTCACCGGCCCCAACCGGCATCAGGCACTCGCCGCAGGGTTCCCACTGGGAAAGCGCTTCAAGTCCGCGCTCACCACACGCGTCGCCGACGGCGTGAGCCTCCACCTCGGCCACCACCATCGGGCCGACGGTCGCTTTCGGATCTACGCCTTTGCTGACGCTCAGGGTGACAATCTCACCGCGTGGGCACGGTGGATGCGCGACTCACCCGAGTCGCCTGTGCAGCGCAGCCGGGTTGCCGGGACGGACCTGGACGCCGTGCTCGATATCAAAGTGATCTACCCCCAGGAGCATCACGCGGTTGATCTGGGCGCGGTTCCCGACCTCTTCCTGCCCCGCTCCGGACCGTACGGGCTGATCGACTACGAGAAGGTCTACGCCGCGCAGCCGGGCGCGGACATTTTCGCGGAGCGCGGGATCGACCGCGGAGGAGTCGCGGTGCTTGTCCGGCCTGATCAGTACGTGTCGCACATCGTGCCGCTGAACCGTCCCGAGGAGCTTGCCACGTTCCTCCGGACCGTCCTCACGGACCGCGCAGCACAGCCCGCCTCCGTGGGTGCGGCCGTCTGAGACGGGGCCCTCAGGCCGCAGGGGGCGCTGCGGCCTCGAAGCGAGGGGGGAGCGGGAGATTCCCCACCCCGGACACGCGGACCTCACTGAGCCCCTGCCAGGCGGCGGCCTGAGCCAATAGCGCGCGGGCGGCTTCGCCGGCTCGAGCCGGGGCGCCGGGTTCTTGCCAGGCAGCCTGGACACGGAGCGCGCCGCCCGCTCGATCGGCTTTCAGATCGATCCGCCCGGCCAGCACGCCGCCGACGAGCAGCGGGAGGCAGTAGTACCCGAACTGCCGTTGGGCCTGCGGCGTGTAGATCTCGATCCGGTAGTGGAAGTCGAACATTCGCTCGGCGCGTGGCCGGAACCAGACCACCGGATCAAACGGCGTGAGGAGTGCGTCCGGAGTGAGGCGGGAAGGCACGCGAGCGTCACGGTGCAGCCAGGCCTCCTGCGGCTTCCCGGTACGGTCGTCCCAGCCCCGGACCCGCACGGGCACGAGCTCCCCGAGGTCTTCCAGAGCGCGCACGGAGACACGCGCCTCGGCAGTTTTGAGCCGATGATAGTCGGCAAGATCGTGTAGCGTCGCCACACCCAGTGAGCGAGCGGCCTGAGCAACGAGTCTGCGCTGTGCCGCCGCCCGGCTGGGCGGGCTCACGAGGAGCTCCGGTGCCAACACCTGCTCCGCGAGCGCGTAGCGCCGCTGGAATCCCTCGCGCCCGGCCGAAACGACCTCACCCGTGGCGAACAGCAGCTCGACAGCGTGCTTCGTTTCGCTCCAGTCCCACCACGGGCCCCGGACAGCACGAGGGCCGTCTTCGAGGTCCCGGACCAGGCTCGGCCCGCCATCGCCGAGCTGTTCGCGCACCCGGGCGAGGGCCGGAGCGAGCTCTGTGGCCCGACCGGTCCGCTCAGCGCGCTCACGGAAGTCAGCCATCCGCCAGGTGAAGAGCGGGCGGTCGCCGACAGGGATGAAGGCGGCCTCGTGTGCCCAGTACTCAGTGAACTCGCCACTGTGCCACAGCAGCCGGTCGAGCGCACCGGGATCGTACACACCGTGGCGGGAGAAGACGGGTAAGTAGTGGCTCCGCGCAAATACGTTGACGGAGTCGATCTGCAGCACGTGCAGGCGCGACAGCGCCGGATCGAACGGCCGGCGCTGTCGCAACCGCGGAGTCTGCGTGAACCCCTGCGCCGCGAGCGCGACGCGGCGGGCCTCAGCGGCGCTCAGCGTATCGCGACTCATCGACAGCGTTGGTGTGGGGGCTTAGGCGAACCAGAGGGCGAGCTCGCGCTCAGCCGACAGTGTCGAATCGGAGCCGTGCACCAGGTTCTGCTGCACCGCAACGCCCCAGTCGCGACCCAGATCCCCGCGGATCGTGCCGGGAGCGGCGGTCGTCGGATCGGTGGCACCCGCGAGTGAGCGGAAGCCTTCGATGACCCGGTCACCCTCGGCGCGCACGGCGACGATCGGGCCCGAGGACATGAACTCGAGCAGCGGCGCGAAGAAGGGCTTACCCTCGTGTTCGGCGTAGTGCTCGGCCAGCAACTCTCGGCTCGCGGTGACCATGCGCAGATCTGTGATGCGGTAGCCCTTCGCTTCAACGCGGCGAAGGATCTCGCCGCTCAGGCCACGGGCCACGCCGTCGGGCTTGACAAGGATGAGGGTTTCTTCAGCGGACATGCAGCTCCTCGTGTGCGAAAGTGTCGTGGGCGCACCGCGCCCCACCGTCCAGTCTAGTCGTGGCCTCGTCGCCAAGCCGGACCACGTGCGGCGGATGCCCTACGCTGAGGCTATGTTTGGCACTACCACCCGGAGAACCCGCTACATCGTTGACGGGCACCTCACGCCTGCGCCACAGGACGTCAGCATCACAGAAGCCCTGACCTTTGCCGAGCGCACACCCGGCGGCACCGCGCTGTGTTTGTTTCCACGGGCCACAGGGCAGGAGATCGCGGAGCTTGCGGCTGCCTGGCACCTCCATCCACTGCTCGCCGAGGATCTGCGGGACGCGGGTCAGCGCCCCAAGCTCGAGAGATACGGGGACGTGCTCTTCGTGGTGGTCCGTGCCGCACACTACATCGATGCTTCGGAAGACGTGAAGCTGTCGGAGTTTCACGTGCTGGTACGGCCGGGCACCATCGCCGTCGTGTGCCAGGACGGGCGGTGGATCGACGGGAGCGACGCAGCCGATCTGCCAGAAAACACCGTGGATACCGTGGCGCGCGGAGATGAGACGCTACTCGATGATCCGCGCCTCCTGATGCTGGGGCCTGAAGCGGTGCTGTACCGCCTCCTGGGTGCCATCGTTGACGGGTACGACCCGGTATTGCGGGGACTCACCGTCGATCGTGAGGAGATAGAGTCCCAAGTATTCGGTGGTGACACCGCGGCCGCGGAGCGGATCTATCACCTGAGTCGCGAGGTCATCGAACTGCAACACGCGTCGTCATCTCTTGCAGACATCATCGCCTCGCTCCGGGCGGGGTTTGACCGCCACAGCACGCCGACCCCGTTGCAGACGTATGTGCAGGATGTCGCCGATCATCTGGCGCGCGTATCGACCCGCGTTGCGGAGCTGCGCGAAGCCCTCTCGCAGATCCTCAACGTGAACGGCACCCTCGTGGCGCAGCGTCAGAACGAGGACATGAAAAAGATTTCGGGCTGGGCGGCAATCCTGTTTGCCCCGACACTGATCGGTGCGATCTACGGCATGAACTTCGATGTCATGCCCGAACTGCACTGGGCGCTCGGCTACCCGCTCGCGCTTGGGGCGATGGCGGCGCTGGGCGGGACCCTGTACGCCGTGTTCAAATTGAAGAAATGGATGTAGCTCGTGGGACGGACGCTCCGCCCGTCCCACGAGCGTAGCCTTAGCTGTTGGCCGCGATCCAGGCGGCCCGGTCTCGATCCATCTGGCTGCCCTTCACCATGCAGTACACCCACAGCGCGGTGAACAGGATCCCCACGATCAGAGCCATCGGGAGCAGGAACGCGGTGGCGAGCATCAGCCCGTGCACCACCCAGCCGATCGTGATGCCGACCCGGTCGCGGCGCATCAACGCCAGGCCGAGGATGATCACCACGGCGAGCCCGCCGCCCAAATACAGGCCAAGCTCCCGCGGCTCAAGCGTGCCGAGACCGTACAGCGTCAGCCCAATGAGCACAACCACAATGAGCTCGAATCCGAGCACAATTGAGGCGAGCGAGCGTTGTGTCGAGGTTCCACCACGGGTGGATCCGGAGATCCGCATCGCGGAGTTGTGGGCCATCGTCTCGGACGGCGAGAGCACAAGCTCCGGCTCGTTCGGATCCTCCGGCAGGCCGGGGCGTTGCGTGCCACTCATGCGGTCCCCCATCCCTCGGCGCGGGCAAAGGCGATTGCCTCGCCAGCGAGCACAACCGATCCGACGACGAGCACGCCGCGTCCGGGCGAGCGGCCCGCCCACGCGCGAGCCTCGTCGAGGGCTTCCGGCAGCGACTCCGCGAGCTCTACCGGCGTATCGGGAATCTCGGTGAGCGCGATCTCCCGGAGCTCCGACGCGCTGCTCGAGCGCGACGAATCGACGGGCGTGAGGGTGACCCGATGCGCGATCGGTGCGAGGGCGCGGAGCACGCCCGCGGCGTCCTTCTCAGCCAGCACCCCTACCACCAGCGCAAGCTCCTCGAAGTTGAACGATTCCGCGACTGCCCGTGCCAGCGCTTCAGCGCCGTGCGGGTTGTGCGCAGCATCAACGTAGACGACGGGCTCCGTGCCGATGAGTTGCAGACGTCCGGGCGAGACCAACTGCCCGAAGCCCTCTTCGAGTACCTCCTCCGAGATCGCTCGTTCCCCGCCGAAGAACGCCTCAACCGCGGCAATCGCGAGCACGGCATTCTCTGCCTGGTGATGGCCGAAGAGCGGCACAAAGGTGGGCGCGTAGCTCCCCCCGGTCAATCCGGATACCGTGATCACCCGACCGCCGACGGCGAGCTTGTCGTCGAGGAGCGCAAATTGCTCGCCCGCGACCGCGATGCCGGCGCTGTGCTGCTCTGCCGCGGCGCGCAACTCGGCGAGGGCCGCCGGATCCTGCGCTGCGGTCACCACGATGCTGCCCGGCTTGATGATTCCAGCCTTTGTGCGCGCAATCGTCTCGACATCGTGGCCAAGGATTGCGGTGTGGTCGAGGTCGATGGGGGTAATGACCGCGACCTGAGCAGTGGCGATATTCGTCGCGTCCCATTCGCCACCCATTCCGACCTCGATCACGGCGACGTCGACGGGGGCGTCGGCAAAGGCGGCAAACGCCAACACCGCAAGGGCCTCGAAAAACGTGATCGGGCCTTGCCCGTCAGCTCTCAGCTCTGCGTCCACGAGTGCGAGCGGAGCCTGGAGCTCGGCCCAAGCCTCGGCGAGCGGCTCCGCGGCAATCGGCGAGCCGTCGAGCTGGAAGCGTTCGGTGAAATCGACAAGGTGCGGGCTCGTGAAGAGCCCAGTGCGCAGGCCGTGCGCGCGCAGCAGAGACTCGATCGCGCGGGCCGTCGAAGTCTTGCCGTTCGTGCCGGCTACCTGCACCACCGGGAAGGAGAGCTGCGGCGATCCCGCGAGCTCGGCGAGCCGGCGTACAGGCTCGATTCGGGGTCGCGGATTCGCCTCACCAACACGCTCGAGCAGTTCTGCGTAGACGCGGCTTGCGGGGTCCTGAGTCATCGTGCGTCTCCCTGGGTCCAGCCCTCGGGCGCGTCCAGGCCCGTGGTGTCGATCGTGATGATGAGCGGGGCCTTCGTGGCTCCGAGGGCCTGTGCCCCCGTGATGAAGACACCGCCGCCCGGGGAGACGAGATCGTTCACGACAAACTCGATGCCGGATGTCCCCTCCACCGCAAAGCCGGAAGCAAGCGTCTCGGCCGCAATGAGCTGCGCATGGGTCCGCAGCGCGTCGACGTGCTCGGGTTCCGCGTTGAGCGCCAGGACGATCCGGTCGCTCACATCAAGGCCAGCCTGCTTGCGAGCTTCTTGCACCGCACGGATCGCGTCGCGGGCGATCCCCTCGGCCTCGAGCTCACTCGTGGTCTCGGTATCGAGCAGCACGAAGCCGCCACCCGGGAGCAGCCCGAGCGCGGGGCCAGCGTCAGTGTCGTCGCCGGCGCGCAGTGTGAGTTCGTATTCGTGGGGTTCCAGGGCGATTCCGCCCGCAACAACCACGCCGTCGGTCTCTGACCAGTCGCCAGACTTCGCCGCCTTGATCGCGGCCTGCACCTGCTTGCCGAGGCGCGGACCCGCAGCACGGGCGTTCACCGCGAGGGTGTGGACGATCCCGTGATCGGCAGCGCTCGTGGGTGTCTGCGCGATCAACCGCACGGCCTTCACATTGAGTTCTTCGCGGAGGATCTGGGTAAACGGCTCGAGGGCCGCGGGATTTGCGGTGACGACGGTCAGCTCGGCGAGCGGTAGGCGCACACGGAGACGACGCGATTTGCGCAGCGACAGCGCCTGGGAGGTGACCTGACGCACCTCATCCATCGCGTCGACAAGCTCAGGAGCGCTCGGGAACTCCGCAGCGTCCGGCCAATCGGTCAGGTGCACCGAGCGGCCACCGGTGAGCCCGCGCCACAGCTCCTCTGTCACGAGCGGCGCCAGCGGGGCGGCCACCCGAGCCACGGTCTCCAGGACCGTGAACAGCGTATTGAAGGCCTGCGCGTTCTCTGGTGTGCCATTCTCGCCCTGCGTACCCTCCCAGAACCGGTCACGGGATCGCCGCACGTACCAGTTCGTCAGCACCTCGGCGAAGGCCCGCAGCGACTCGGCAGCGGAGGTCGTATCGAGTCCCTCGTAGTGCCGCTCGGTGTCCCGAACCAAGTCGCCTGTTTTCGCGAGGATGTAGCGATCCAGCGGATCGGTGGAGTCGGTGCGGCGCTCTGCGGTGACGCCGTCCGCATTCGCGTACAGACTGAAGAAGTACCAACTGCTCCAGAGCGGGAGGATGAACTGCCGAACGCCCTCACGGATCCCCTCCTCCGTGACGATGAGGTTGCCCCCACGCACCACGGGCGACGCCATGAGGAACCAACGCATCGCGTCGGATCCGTCGCGCGTAAACACCTCGTTGACGTCCGGGTAGTTCTGCAGCGACTTCGACATCTTGTTGCCGTCGGAGCCGAGCACGATGCCGTGACTGATCACATTCTTGAACGCGGGTCGGTCGAACAGGGCTGTGGCCAGCACGTGCTGCACGTAGAACCAGCCGCGGGTCTGCCCGATGTACTCAACGATGAAGTCTGCGGGCTGGTGGGTGTCGAACCAGTCCTGATTCTCGAACGGGTAGTGTGCCTGGGCAAACGGCATCGAGGCGGAATCGAACCAGACGTCGAGGACGTCCTCGATCCGGCGCATCGTGGATGCGCCACTCGGGTCGTCCGGGTTCGGACGCGTCAGATCATCAATGTACGGGCGATGCAGATCGACCTCGCCCGCCGCGTTGCGCGGCAGGGTACCGAAGTCGGCTTCAAGCTCTGCGATCGAGCCATAGACGTCGACCCGCGGAAAGTCAGGGTTATCGCTCTTCCAGACCGGAATCGGGCTCCCCCAGAAGCGGTTGCGGCTGATCGACCAGTCACGCGCGCCCTCGAGCCATTTCCCAAACTGCCCATGCTTGACGTTCTCGGGGACCCAGGTGATGTCTTCGTTCACCTCGAGCAGCCGATCCTTGATCTCGGCCACGCGGACAAACCAGCTCGAGACCGCCTTGTAGATCAGCGGGTTCCTGCAGCGCCAGCAATGCGGGTAGGAGTGCTCGTAGCTGGCCTCGCGGAGCAGCCGACCGCGCTCGCGCAGCAGCCGGATGATCGGACGGTTCGCGTCCATCCAGAGCTCGCCCGCGACGTCAGTCACGGCGTTCAGGAAGCGTCCGCCGTCATCAACGCTCACAATTGTCGGGATCCCTGCGGCGGATCCGATGCGCTGATCGTCTTCACCGTAGGCCGGGGCCTGGTGCACGATGCCAGTGCCGTCGCTTGTGGACACGTAGTCATCAACAAGGATCTGCCAGGCATGCTCCGTGCCCCACACCTCGGTGTCGGCGTAGTAGTCGAACAGGCGCTCGTAGGTGACTCCTGCAAGCTCGGCACCCGAGATCGTGCGCTCGACGGCCGCGTTCGCTTCCTCGGCCGAGTCGTAGCCGAGATCCTTCGCGTGTGCACCAACAAGGTCGATCGCGAGCAGGTAGCGCGAGCTGCCCGCTTCGCCGCCGTCGTGCGCGCCAGCCGGGCCGGCGGGGAGAACTGCGTAGGCGATGGCGGGCCCGACGGCCAGCGCAAAGTTCGTGGGCAGGGTCCAGGGGGTGGTTGTCCAGGCGAGCGCCCGCACCCCGGAGATCTCGAGCGCCGCGGCGCGCTCACCTGTAAGCGGGAACGTCGCAGTCACCGAGGGATCCTGGCGCATCTGGTAGACGTCGTCATCCATCCGCAGCTCGTGATTGGAGAGCGGAGTCTCGTCGCGCCAGCAGTAGGGCAGGATCCGCTTGCCCTCATAGGCAAGTCCCTTGTCGTAGAGCTGCTTAAACGCCCAGATGACGCTCTCCATATAACCCAGGTTCAGCGTCTTGTAGCCGTGCTCGAAGTCGACCCAGCGGGCCTGCCGCGTGACGTAGTTCTCCCACTCGCCGACGTACTTGAGCACGGATTCTCGCGCCTGCTCGTTGAAGGCCGCGACGCCCATCTCCTCGATCTGGGCCTTCTCGGTGATCCCGAGCTGCTTCATCGCCTCGAGCTCCGCGGGGAGCCCGTGGGTGTCCCACCCGAAGCGACGCTCCACCTTGCGGCCGCGCATTGTTTGGAAGCGCGGGAACACGTCCTTCGCGTAGCCCGTGAGGAGGTGCCCGTAGTGCGGGAGACCGTTCGCGAACGGCGGTCCGTCGTTGAAAACCCATTCGTCAGCACCCTCGCGCTGACGAATCGATTCCTGGAAGGTGTCGTCCGCGGCCCAGAACTGCAGCACGCGTTCTTCGAGGGCGGGAAGCTGCGGGGAAGGCGCAACGCCAAATGCGCTGCCGGGCTGCGCGGCATCCTGCTGAGATGCGGAAGCTCCGGTGGGCTGCTGAGGGTACGGCATCGGGGTCCTTTGGTCCGGCGTGGCTACGATCACTCACTGCTGGGACGAGCCGTGAGGCCCGCGGTACCACCCTGCTTGCCACCCCTCCAGAGAGAAGTGACCCCTTCGTTCGGGCGATAACGGGCCCAGACGTTCGGTTCTACTGCGCATGGCCCGAGGGCGGTGCGGTTCTTCCGAAAACTCCCCGGTGATAGCCGGATCGCAGTCGATATAGCCAGTGTAGCGCAGCTCCCGGTGGAGCCCCTGAATGCAGCCGGGGTGCCAGCTTTCACGCAAAAGGAGCGCGGCAGATAACGAAGCCGTAACGAAGCCCTGTAGCCAAAACCCCTGATCAGAGCGATCTTGTTTCGGGAATATGGACGTAGTTCGCGCTTTGGAACCTTGCACTATTCATTGAAACCTTGTTAGCGTCAATGACAGCGTTGAGTGCGATTCAGCCTTGGCGCGCCGACTGCCAACCAGGTCCACCGTCGAGAGCCGACGGCCTGAGTCAGTGCAGCGGTGCCCACTGAGTTCCGCCCCGCAATACGAGATCAGGCCAGTCGAATGGCCCCCGGGGAGCCGTGTGCCCTGCCGCGCTTCCGTGCGCGGCGCGCGCTTCCCCTCGCATCGTCGTAGCACCAGATGGAGGAGTACTGAGTGACCCATACAACTGAACAGGCCGGATCCCCGGCCCCCGAAAATTCGGAAGCTCCGAGCTCCCACGGCCCCACGGCCGCTTCGGCCGCCGCCACTCCCCCCGCAATTACAGTGTCACACGCGTACAAGGTCTTTGGACGCCGCCCACGCGAGGTTGTCAAACGGCTCCGCGGCGGCGCGAGCCGCGACGAGCTCCGCGGCCAGGGCACGGCCGCGGTCATCGACGCAAACTTTGAGGTCAAGCCCGGCGAGATCTTCGTCGTGATGGGCTTGTCTGGCTCCGGCAAGTCGACGCTCATCCGCATGCTGAATGGCCTGAACGATACCACCGAGGGCTCAATCACGGTGTTCGGAACCGAGGTCGTGAAGCTGGGTGCGCCGGAACTGCGCAAGCTCCGCCGCGACCGGATGTCCATGGTGTTTCAGCACTTCGCGCTGCTGCCCCACCGCACCGTGATCGACAACGTTGCCTACGGCCTTGAGTTGCAGGGTGCCAGCCTTGCGGATCGTCGAGACCGGGCAAAGTACTGGCTCAAGCGCGTTGGACTACAGGGTTGGGAGGACCGGCTCCCGAGCGAACTCTCCGGCGGCATGCAGCAGCGTGTCGGCATTGCCCGCGCCTTTGCGGCAGATACTGACATCCTGCTCATGGATGAGGCGTTCTCCGCGCTGGATCCGCTGATCCGCCGTGAGATGCAGGAGCAGCTTGTGGAGCTCCAACAGGAGCTGAAGAAAACGATCGTCTTCATTACTCACGACTTGAACGAGGCAATGTTCCTCGGCGACCGGATCGCGGTGATGCGCGACGGGAAGATCGTGCAGGTCGGAACCCCGAACGACATCCTCACAGACCCAGCAAACGACTACGTTGCCCAGTTTGTGCAAGACGTTGACCGAGCACGCGTGCTCACCGCGGGCGACGTCATGGAGCCGCCGCGCGCGGTGATCCCGGCGTCTGCGGGCCCCCGGGCTGCACTGCGCCTCATGCGGGATCTGCAGACTTCGGCGTGCTTTGTCGTCACCAACGGCCGCAAGCTGTTGGGCGTCGTACGCGACCGTGACATGCTCCGTGAGGTGCGCGCCGGCGGCACGGACCTCACCGACAAGTTGCGCCCGACACCGTCGATCGTGCACCGCGATCAGCTCATTGCCGACCTTTTTGAGCTCGCTGTTGAGAGCCCGCTGCCCGTGGCGGTCACGGACGACCAGGACCGGCTGATCGGGGTGGTGCCGCGCGTCACGCTCCTTGCGTCGCTCGCCAACGTTCCCGCCGTCACCACGGAGATACCCATTATCGAGCCCACCCCTGACGTCCCCATGGCCGTGATCACGGAAACACTCGCGCAGACCCGCCCGGGAGTCGCGCCCGAAGCCCCGACCGGCAGCCCTGAGGAGGTGCAGGCATGAACGACATCACACTTCCCCTCGGCCAGGGCGCGGAGGCCGTCGTCAACTGGCTGACGGACTCGGCCGGAGGCCTGTTCGATGTCCTGAGCACCCTCTTTAAGGGGGCCTACGCTGGGCTCGACTGGATCCTGGCAACCCCTCCGTTTTGGGTTGTCATCCTCGTCATCGTTGCACTCGCGTGGCTTGCCAAGGGCTGGAAGCTCGCCCTCGGCACCGCGATCGGCCTCGGCGTGATCGTGGGTGTTGGCCAGTGGGGCAACGCGATGGACACCCTCGCGCTTGTCCTGCTCGCAAGTATCATCGCCCTCGTGATCGCGATTCCGCTTGGCATCCTCGCCGCGCGAAATGATACGGCGTCCAAGATCATCCGGCCGCTGCTGGACTTCCTGCAGACAATGCCCGCCTTTGTGTACCTCATTCCGGCGCTCATGTTCTTCGGCGTGGGCGTGGTGCCCGGCATCGTGGCAACAATTGTCTTCGCTCTCGCTCCCGGTGTGCGGCTCACCGAGCTCGGCATTCGCGGGGTCGACCCCGAGGTCGTTGAGGCCGGATACGCTTTCGGTTCGAAGCCCGGCCGGATCCTGCGCCAGATCCAGCTTCCGCTCGCCCTCCCCTCCATCATGGCGGGCATGAACCAGGTGATCATGCTCTCGCTCTCGATGGTCGTTATCGCCGGCATGGTCGGTGCCGGCGGACTCGGTGGCGAGGTCGTGAAGGCACTGAACCGGATTGATATCGGCCTGGGCTTCGAAGCCGGCGTCTCGGTCGTGATCCTCGCAATGATCCTCGACCGAACCACAGGCGCTCTCGGCTCGCTCGGTTCACGCAAGCGCAAGCGGAACGCCGAAGCGGCCCCGGCCGCGGTTGACGTCGCCGCCTAAGACTCGCGGGTGCGTGTCGCCTCAGCGTGCGACGCGCACCCCACACACCACCCCCGAATCCACACGAAAGGAACACCATGAAGACACGCATGATGACCGGAGTCCTCGCGCTCGGAGCCGCTGCTGCGCTCGCGCTGACGGGCTGCTCAAGCGACGCGGGTGCCGGCGGTGGCGACGCCGATTCGAAGGGTACCGTCACCTTCGGCATGTTCAACTGGGATGAGGGCATCGCGGTCACCAACCTCTGGAAGGCCATCCTGGAAGAGGAAGGCTACGAGGTCAAGATCGAGACCGCGGACCCGGCACCCGTGTACAAGGGCGTCGCCGACGGTGATTACGACGCGATGCTTGACGTCTGGCTCCCGCTCACGCACGCCAGCTACATTGAGCAGTACGGCGACGACATCGTTGAACTCGGTGCCTGGAACGACGAGGCGAAGCTGACAATCGCGGTCAACGCGGATGCACCTATCGATTCGCTCGACGAGCTTGCGGCCAACGCTGACGTGTTCGGAAACAAGCTCGTGGGCATCGAGGCTGGCGCCGGACTCACCGAGACCACGGAAAACGCCGTGATCCCCGGCTATGGCCTCGAAAAGCTCGACTACGTGATCTCGTCGACCCCGGCGATGCTCACTGAGCTCGACACCGCAATGAAAAACGGTGACGATGTCGCCGTCACACTCTGGAAGCCGCACTGGGCATATAACGCCTACGACCTGAAGGACCTTGAGGATCCGAAGGGCACCCTCGGCGAAGCCGAGAGCATCTACTCGTATGGCAGCACCGACTTCAAGGAGAAGTTCCCCGAGGTTGCGCAGTGGCTGACGGACTTCAAGATGGATTCCGATCTGCTGCACTCGCTCGAGGACGCGATGTTCAACGAGTATGACGGCAGCGACTACGAGCCGATCATCGAAAAGTGGATCAGCGAAAACCAGGAGTACGTGGACTCGCTCACCGCGTAACCACCCCTGCCGCACAATCCAGAGGGCGCCATCCCACTCATTCCTGAGTTGGGGCGGCGCCCTCTTCCACAGAAACACGACCCGCGCGGCGCATCCGCGCGGGGGAAACGAACAGGAGACCATGACCACGCACCGCGCCACCACACTGGCTCGACGGACCACCGCACTGCTCGCCGGGGGCGTCGCCGCACTGCTCGCCCTCACAGGGTGCAGCGCCCCCGGAGACGACGCGGGAAGCACCGAAGTTCATATTGCGCAGTTTGCCGGGTGGGGTGAATCCATCGTCACCAGCGAACTGTGGAAGCTCGCGCTCGAAGACGAGGGCTACGACGTCACGATCACCGCCGCGGACGTGAGCCCGGTGTTCATGGGACTCGCAGACGGGAGCTTCGACTTCGCTACCCAGGTCACCCTCCCGCAGATCCACCGAGCCTTTGTTGATGAGTACGGCGACGACCTCGTTGACCTCGGGGCCTGGTACGACGAAACCCGTATTACGGTCGCCGTGAACGCTGACGCTCCCATCGACTCCCTCACCGAGCTCGCCGCCCACGCGGACGCCTTCGGGAACCAGCTCGTCGGAATCGAGGCCGGTGCCGGGCAGACGATCCTGATGGAGGAGACCGTGATTCCCGGCTATGGGCTGCAGGATATGAACTTCGTGACCTCCTCCACTGCGGCGATGCTCTCGGCACTCAAGGGCGCTACGGACACCGGTGCGAACATCGCCGTGTCACTCTGGGAGCCGCACTGGGCCTATCTCGAGTACCCGATCAAGAACCTCGAGGACCCGAAGGGTCTGCTCGGGGAGACCGAGGCGGAGCACGTGTACGCGAGCACCGCGTTTGCCGAGGGCCAGCCGGAGGTGGCGCAGTGGCTCCAGGACTTCAGTATGACAACCGAGGAGCTCATGGAGTTGGAGCGCCAGGTGTTTGTCGTGCACGGCGACGAGAAGCCCGCGGTTGGTGTTGCGGAGTGGGCGAAGGCGAACCCCGAGTTCATGCGCGCACTCACAGCGTAATGCCGCCCCTGATCGGGCATTGACGGCTCGGTGGCGGCGTGACACGATTCCCCTATGAGCGCCACACCGAGCCCCTTCCCCGCGCCAGAGATCGTCGAGGTGCCCGCCCAAGACCTTGCCGTGGTCCGCGAGCGGGTCGCCTTCGACGCGATCCCCGAACTCTATGATCGGGCGTTCCCGCTCATCTTTGCGACGCTGGATCGGCTTGGACTTGCGCCGGTCGCGCCGCCCTGCGGCGTGATCCGGGGCGAGCCGGGGACAGAACTCGACCTGGGCGTGGCCGTGCCGGTCGCGGCCCCGCTTCCCACCGCCGACACCGGCGAGGTGCGGAGCGAGATCCTGCCGGGCGGCCGCGTGGCAACGCTGCTCGTGCGTGGCGACTACGCCCTGCTCGGCGCCGCGTACGAGCACCTGTATGCCTGGCTCGCATCCTCCGGCGAAACTCCGAGTGGAGTTGCCTGGGAGCAGTACCTCACCGAGCCCACGCCAGACGGGGATCCCGCACAGAACGAAACGCTGCTCGCCGTGCATCTCTCCTGATCCGATCGGGCCGGGTAGACTAGAGCGGTTGACACTCAGGCACCAGGCCGCGCGCGGTGACACGCGAGCGGCCGACTACGCGGTGCCGCCCACATCGAACGACCTCGCGTCGAGACACGGAGCAGCTGCAATGAGCGCCATCCCCGACAAGCCGGCACTAGAAGGCCTCGAAGCGAAGTGGGGGGCGGTCTGGGAATCCTCCGGCACCTACGCCTTCCCGCGTGAGGGTGCCACGGCTGCCGAGGTCTTCAGCATTGATACGCCCCCGCCCACGGCCTCGGGGTCGCTCCACGTCGGCCACGTGTTCTCCTACACGCACACCGACACGGTGGCGCGCTACCAGCGCATGCAGGGCAAGCGCGTCTTCTACCCGATGGGCTGGGACGACAACGGCCTCCCGACTGAGCGTCGTGTACAGAACTACTACGGCGTGCGCTGCGATCCGTCGCTCCCCTACGTCGCCGAGTACGTGCCGCCGCACGAGGGCGGCGACGGGAAGAGCATCAAGGCTGCAGATCAGCAGCCGATCTCCCGCCGCAACTTCATCGAGCTCTGCGAGCGACTCACGATCGAAGACGAGAAGCAGTTCGAAGAACTGTGGCGCACCCTCGGGCTCTCCGTGGACTGGACGCAGAGCTACCGCACGATCGGGCAGGACTCGCTTCGCGCCTCGCAGCTCGCCTTCATCCGCAACGTTGAGCGCGGCGAGGCATACCAGGCCCAGGCCCCGACGCTGTGGGACGTGACGTTCCGCACCGCCGTCGCCCAGGCCGAGCTCGAGGACCGCGAGCAGCCGAGCGCGTACCACACACTGTCCTTCCACCGCACCGACGGTGCCGGCGATATCCTGATCGACACGACACGTCCCGAGCTGCTCGCAGCCTGTGTTGCGCTCGTAGCCCACCCGGACGACGAACGCTACCAGCCGCTGTTCGGCACCACAGTGCGTACGCCGATCTTCGATGTCGAGGTGCCCATCGTGGCGCATCACCTCGCGAAGCAAGACAAGGGCACTGGCATCGCGATGATCTGCACCTTCGGTGACGTCACCGACGTGATCTGGTGGCGCGAACTCGATCTCCCCAACCGCGCAATCCTCGGTTTCGACGGCCGCGTGCTGCAGGACGCGCCCGAGGTGATCACCTCCGAAGCCGGCCGCGACGCCTACGCGCAGATCGCCGGAAAGACCGTATTCAGCGCGAAGCAGACAATAGTCGAGCTGCTGCAGGCCTCGGGCGAATTGACGGGTGAGATCCGCAAGATCTCCCACCCCGTCAAATTCTTCGAGAAGGGCGACAAGCCCCTCGAAATCGTCTCAACCCGCCAGTGGTACATCATCAACGGCGCCCGCGATGAGCAGCTCCGTGAGCGGCTTCTCGCACATGGCCGGGAACTGAACTGGCACCCCGACTTCATGCGCGTGCGCTACGAGAACTGGGTCGAGGGCCTGTCCGGTGATTGGCTGATCTCGCGCCAGCGCTTCTTCGGAGTCCCGATCCCCGTCTGGTATCCGCTCGACGCTGAGGGCAACCCCGTCTTCGACGAGCCGATCATCCCGGGTGAGGCGGCGCTGCCCGTCGACCCCTCGAGCGATGTTCCCACCGGCTACACCGAGGAGCAGCGCGGCGTCCCCGGTGGCTTCCAGGGTGAGGTCGACGTGATGGACACCTGGGCGACCTCTTCGCTAACCCCGCAGCTCGCGGGCGGGTGGGAGCGAGACCAGGAGCTCTACGATCTTGTGTACCCGTACAGCCTGCGGCCCCAGGGCCAGGACATCATCCGCACCTGGTTGTTCTCCACGCTGCTCCGCTCCGAACTGGAGTGCGGTCAGCTGCCCTGGAAGAACGCCGGCATCTCAGGCTGGATCCTCGATCCGGATCGCAAGAAGATGTCGAAGTCCAAGGGCAACGTGGTCACCCCGGCCGGAATGCTCGAGCAGCACGGCTCCGACGCGGTCCGGTACTGGGCTGCATCGGCCAAGCTCGGCACCGATGCTTCCTTCGACCCGCAGAACCCGACCCAGATCAAGATCGGTCGTCGCCTCGCGATCAAGCTGCTGAACGCGGCGAAGTTCACGCTTGGCTTCGACACGAGCGGCGTCGGAACGGTGTCCGAGCCGCTCGATCGAGCTATGCTCGCGGGGCTCGCAACTGTTGTCGAAGACGCCACGCGCGCATTCGAGAACTACGATCATGCGCGGGCGCTCGAGCTGACTGAGTCGTACTTCTGGACTTTCTGCGACGACTACCTCGAACTTGTGAAGGAACGCGCGCACGGCGCTGCGGGAGACGACGGCACCGGCCAGCCCCGCGCCTCGGCGGTCACGGCGCTCCGCGCCGCGCTGTCGGTGTTCGTGCGCCTACTCGCACCGTTCCTCCCCTACGCGACCGAGGAGGTCTGGTCCTGGTTCGAGTCCGGCTCCGTGCACCAGGCGGCCTGGCCTGTCGCCGCGGACACCCGCGAACTCGCGGGCGCTGACGCAGACCCGGGTCTGCTGGCGCTCGTGGGCGGTGCCCTCATCGGAATCCGCGGGGCAAAGACGGATGCGAAGGCCTCGCAGAAGACCCCCGTCACGCTCGCAGTGGTCCACGCACCCGCGGGGGATCGCGATCGCCTCGTGCTCGCGGCTCCGGACCTCGCCGCGGTGGGCCGGATCGCCGAGCTGCGGATCGACGCGGCCGAGGTCGACTCGGTCATCGTCGCCGAGATCCAGCTCGAGCAGGCGGAAGGCTAGTCATGCAGTTGGGGGCACGCTGGCGCGTGGGCGAGACACCGCACCGCGGCGTGCCCCCGCTGCTGCACGACACGATCGCGGCCCAGGAGGCCGCGCACCCGGGATCTCACTCCTGGACACTCACGTTTCTTGAGGGGCGCCCCCGGTGCGCCCTCGATGATCTGGTGCTCGTCTCCATTGACGCTGCGGGTCGCGTGAGCGTCGCGTCATTGACTGGTGGCTCGGAGCTGCGAGACGCTCAGCAATCCGCGGCGACGACCACCGATCCGGGTGACGAAGACGAAGACGAAGACGACGACGACGACGACGACGACGACGACGACGACGACTGGCTGAGCTGAACTCAGCGCTCGGAAGGTCGAAGCGGAACGGTTAGGCGCTTTCGCGGCCGCCGTGTGCCTGGAGCACCCGCGGCGGGGCCTCCCCCAACACTGCTTCACGGGTCACGATAACCTTCGCGACTTCTTCGCTGGAGGGCACGTCGAACATCACGTCGCCGAGCACGCGTTCCAGGATCGAACGGAGTCCGCGCGCACCTGTTTTCCGCTCCACGGCGAGTTCCGCGACAGCCTCAAGTGCGGCGTCCTCAAATTCAAGGCCGACGCCGTCGAGCTCGAACATTCGCTGATACTGCTTCACGAGCGCGTTGCGGGGTTCCACGAGGATCCGAGTGAGCGCGGGGACGTCAAGCGGATCGACAGTCGCCACAACCGGAAGCCGCCCAATGAACTCGGGGATCAGCCCGAACTTGTGCAGGTCCTCAGGCTCGACCTTGGCGAACAGGCTGTCGTCATCGCGTCGGCTCGACACGGGCGCACCGAAACCGATGCCTCCCTTACCGAGGCGCGATCCGATGATCTCCTCGAGACCGGCAAACGCGCCCGCAACGATAAATAGGATGTTGGTGGTGTCGAGCTGCAGAAACTCTTGATTGGGATGTTTACGTCCGCCCTGGGGCGGGATCGAGGCGACGGTGCCTTCGAGGATCTTGAGAAGTGCCTGCTGCACACCCTCGCCGGAAACATCACGAGTGATCGAGGGGTTTTCCGCCTTGCGCGAGATCTTGTCAATCTCGTCGATGTAAATGATGCCGGTCTCCGCGCGCTGCACGTCGAAGTCAGCGGATTGGAGGAGCTTCAAGAGGATGTTTTCCACGTCCTCGCCCACGTACCCGGCCTCGGTGAGGGCCGTCGCGTCGGCGACGGCGAAGGGAACGCCGAGCTGGCGTGCGAGTGACTGTGCGAGGTACGTTTTACCGCAGCCGGTGGGGCCGATCAGCAAGATATTCGACTTCTCGATCTCCACCTGTTCCGAGGCCACGTCAGCGCTCGTGAGCGTTGCCGCCGAACGTACCCGCTTGTAGTGGTTGTAGACCGCAACGGCGAGCGACTGCTTGGCACGCTCCTGGCCGATCACGTACTCGTCGAGGAAATCGGAGATTTCACGCGGCTTATGCAGCGTGAAATCGGAGGACTCGCTCGTCTGCGTTTCCGCGACGCGCTCCTCGATGATTTCGTTGCACAGCGCCACGCACTCGTCGCAGATATAGATCTGCGGTCCCGCGATGAGCTGCTGCACCTGCTTCTGAGACTTCCCACAGAAGGAGCACTTCAGCAGCTCGCTGCTTTCGCCGATCTTCGCCATCCTGCGGCTCCTTCACACTCGGTTGTGGGGACTCTTTCGAGACTAGCGGCCACCTCCGACATTCGGCTGCGGCACGCCGCGGGCCCCGGGGTGTGTCCCCCGGGGCCCGTCGTGACTACTGCGGGAGAACCGCTTGCGGGTTCTTCCGGCTGGTGAGGACCTGATCCACAAGGCCGTACTCCAGCGCTTCCTGTGCGCTCAGGATCTTATCTCGGTCGATATCCCGGTGCACTTCCTCGATCGAACGCTTCGAGTGCTTCGACAGTGTCTCCTCGAGCCACTCGCGCATGCGCATGATCTCGCGCGCCTGGATCTCGATGTCCGAGGCCTGGCCGTGACCACCCTGCCCGGTGGAGGGCTGATGGATGAGGACGCGGGCGTTCGGCAGCGCCAGGCGCTTGCCCGGTGTGCCGCCAGCGAGCAGCACAGCTGCGGCCGAGGCCGCCTGGCCGAGGCACACTGTCTGCACGTGCGGACGGATGTACTGCATCGTGTCGTAGATCGCCGTCATCGCGGTGAACGAGCCACCGGGTGAATTGATGTACATCGTGATGTCGCGCTCGGGGTCCTGGCTTTCCAGCACGAGCAGCTGAGCCATAACGTCGTCAGCCGACGCATCGTCGACCTGCACGCCGAGGAAAATGATGCGATCCTCGAAGAGCTTTGCGTAAGGGTCCTGGCGTTTGTATCCGTACGCGGTGCGCTCCTCAAAAGTGGGGAGAACGTAGCGGGATTCGGGCATCTGCAGGCGAGAGCCGCCCGCCATTGGCATCTGTGAAGTCGTCATCGAAAAGCTTGCTTCCTGTCCCATGGTTTAGCGCTGCGTTCCGCCGCCACCGATGACGTCAGTCGCGGTGTCGCGGATGTAGTCAACGAAGCCGTATTCCAGAGCTTCTTCTGCGGAGAACCAGCGATCGCGGTCGCCGTCCTCGTTGATCTGTTCAAGCGACTTCCCCGTCTGCGACGCGGTGATCTCCGCGAGGCGGTTTTTCATCGAGGTGATGAGAGCCGCTTGCGTCTGAATGTCACTGGCCGTGCCGCCAAAGCCACCGTGGGGCTGGTGCAGCAGCACGCGCGCGTTCGGCGTGATGTAGCGCTTGCCCTTGGTGCCAGCGGTCAGCAGGAACTGACCCATCGAGGCCGCCATGCCGATGCCGACGGTGACGATATCGTTCGGGACAAAGGACATCGTGTCGTAGATCGCCATGCCCGCAGTGATCGAGCCACCGGGCGAGTTGATGTACAGGTAGATGTCGGCTTCTGGGTCCTCCGCTGCGAGCAGCAGGATCTTCGCGCAGATCTCGTTCGCGTTGTCGTCACGCACTTCGGATCCCAGCCAGATGATGCGATCCTTCAGCAGGCGTTCGAACACACTGTTCGGTGGCGTCTGTTCTGCCATTCGGCGCTCCAATCGTTGTTTCTTGATTCGAGAGTATCGAGTTGCGGGCCCGCCCGCGTGATTGTTCGCCGTCGGCGCATGCGTGGCGTGGGACGCAGCGGACGACGGAAGCCCCCGCCCGACGGGCGAGGGCTTCCGATCATGCGGCGGGAGAACTACTCCGCAGCCTCCGCAGCAGCCTTCTTGGCGGCACGGGTTGCGGCAGCCTTCTTCGCTGCGGCCGAGCGTGCAGCCTTCTTAGCAGCCTCGTCGTCCTCAGCATCGGCGGTCTCGGCCGACGCAGCGGGCTTCTCAGCCTTCTTCGCTGCAGCCTTCTTGGCCGGAGCCTTCTTCTTCGCGGGCGCCTCCTCAGCGGGAGCGTCCTCCGAATCGGTGTCGTCGTCGGTGTCCACGGCGGTGAACTCGCTCAGGTCGACAGCCTTGCCGTCCTTGTCCACCACGGTGGCCTTCGCGAGTGCAATCGCGAGCGCCTTGTTGCGGGTGACCTCGCCCAGCACGATGTTCATCTGGTTGCCCTGGCTGATTGCCTGCAGGAACTGCGTGGGCTCCATGCCGTACTGCTGCGCGGACTGGAAGATGTACTGCGAGAGCTCGTTCTGGGTCGGGGTGACCTCTTCGGCCTCCACAATCGCGTCGAGCAGCAGCTGCAGCTGGATCTGCTTCTCCGAGGAGATGCGGACCTCAGCGCGGTGCTCGTCGTCCTCGAGGCGGCCTTCGCCCTCAAGGTGACGATGCACTTCTTCTTCGACGAGCTCCTCGGAGACCGGGATACCGGCCTGTTCGATGAGGGTCTCGGTGAAGATGTCGCGCGCCTGCTGGCCCTGCGCGAACACGCTGGCACGGCCGACCTGCTCCTGCAGGCTCTCGCGGAGCTCAGCGATGGTGTCGAACTCGCTCGCGAGCTGTGCGAACTCGTCGTCTGCCTCGGGAAGCTCGCGCTCCTTGACGGCGGTCAGCGTGACGGAAACCTCAGCCTCGCGGCCCTCGTGCTCGCCGCCGAGCAGCTGCGAGCTGAAGGTTGTGGACTCGCCAGCGGTGAGCGTCTCCACTGCCTCATCGGTGCCCTCAAGCAGGTTGCCGGCTCCGATTTCGTAGGAGACGCCGCTTGCCTGGTCGACCTCTTCGCCGTCAACCTTGGCGATCAGGTCGAGCTCAACGAAGTCGCCCTTCGCTGCCGGGCGATCAACGGTGACGAGGGTGCCGAAGCGCTCGCGCAGCTTGGTGAGCTCGAGCTCAACCGCTGCCTCGTCAACCTCAGCGTTGTCAACGGTCACGGTGATGCCGTCGTAGCTGGGGAGCGTGAACTCGGGGCGAACCTCGACCTCGAAGACCAGGCCGAGCGTGCTCGACTTGTCCGCTGCGTCGGGCCAGTTTGCGACATCTGCGGTCGGGCGACCCATGGGGCGCTCGTTCGACTCAGCGAGAGCGGTCTGGTAGAAGTCGTCGAGCGAGGCGTTGACGGCCTCCTGGATGACTGCCTCACGGCCGACGCGCTGATCGATGATCGGAGCCGGGACCTTGCCCTTGCGGAATCCGGGCACCGAGACCTGCTCGGAGATCGTCTTGTACGCCTGCTTGAGGTAGGGCTCCAGCTCGTCGAGCGTGACCTCCACGCTGAACTTGGCGCGGGTCGGAGTGAGCTTCTCAGCTGTCGTCTTCGGCAATTTGGCCTCTCAATGATCGAAATCGTGCTGCAATACCAGCTCGTCGGGTCGGGTGACCCTGGTCGGGGCGACAGGATTCGAACCTGCGACCTCCCGCTCCCAAAGCGGGCGCTCTAGCCAAGCTGAGCTACGCCCCGAAACCGTCAGGTTCCTCTGCGAAACGCACGTCTCCGCGCGCAACCTGAGCAAGTCTAGCTGAAATCGACTGTTCGGTGCACACAGGCGCGGCTCGGCGTGGATCTCGCCAAGAACTCCGGAGCGTTGCGGGCTGTTCCTTGCGGGCCCTTGCCGGGCCCTGCCCGTCTATAGGCACCGACTCCGCACTCTCGCACCGTTTGTCCCCCAGCAACGCACAATACTGCGGTCTCGGAGGAAAGAGGGGTGAGCAGAGAATGTGACAAGCAGAGGGTGAAACACCACAGGGCCCCGCGTCTGCGAGGCCCTGTACATGGAGGGGATGACGGGAATCGAACCCGCGTAATCTGTTTGGAAGACAGAGGCTCTACCATTGAGCTACATCCCCGTGTGTGCGTTTCGCACCTCACCGATCATAGTGCATCGGGTGCGGCCGCTTCCATCTCGTCGCTCGTGCCGCGTGTCGCGGCCCGGTGCAGCTCGGTGTAACCGAGATAGGCCGCGGCATTCTCCGCGAGCGAGTCGCGCTCGTCCGAACTCAGTTCCCGCACGACTCGGGCTGGGAGACCGGCGACGAGGGAGTGAGGCGGGATTACAACCCCCTGCGGCACCAGTGCCCCCGCGGCGACGAGCGATCCGGTGCCCACGGTGGCACCGTTCAGGACGGTGGCACTCATCCCGATCAGGCAGCCGTCCTCGATGGTGGCACCGTGGACCACGGCGTTGTGGCCGATCGAAACGTCTGCGCCGATAATTGCAGGGTGCCCGCCGCGGTGCGTGTGGATCACGACACCGTCCTGCAGGTTCGCACGCGCGCCAATTTCGATCGCATCCGAATCGCCACGCAACACAGAGTGATACCAAACGCTCGCATCCTCAGCGATGCGCACGGCGCCCACCACAACGGACCCGGGGGCTAGCCAGGCGCTCTCGGCCACGACTGGCGTGCGCTCCGCGTCGAGGGCGATCACCAGCCCCTGCGGCCCGCCGGAGCCCTGTCCCTGCTGTGCGTTCATCTGACACCCTCCTGAGAAACGAAAAACCCCCACCGATTCGGTGGGGGTTTTGTTCGCTCCCCCGGCTGGGCTCGAACCAGCGACATCCTGATTAACAGTCAAGCGCTCTGCCAACTGAGCTACAGGGGATCATTGCGTTGCAACTCGTTTACTGTACCAACTCCGCGGAAGCCGGTGCAAATCCGAGTCGCCCGTCCGGGCGCGCCGCCCTACTCCTCGGCGATCTCGTCGTACGCGGTCGCCCGAAGCGCCTGGGCGAGTCGCTGCACGTAGCCGTGGTCGGCGTTCCGGAAAATCTCGTTGATCTCACCATGCCCGACGAGGTGCCCCTCCTGCATCACGAGAACGTCTTGCACGAGCGCTTCGAGCATGCCGATGTCGTGGCTGATGAGCAGCATCGTCGCGGAGGTCCGCTCCCGGTACCAGCGCAGAAGCTCCACGATCCGGGGCCGGTTGTTCGCATCAACGCCCAGCGTGGGCTCGTCGGCGACAAGCAGCGCCGGATCGAGCATGAGCGAGCGCATGACGGCGACCCGTTGCCGCTGTCCCTTTGAGAGTTCGTAGGGGTACTCCTGCAGCTTCGCGAGCGGCAGCGCGACGATGTCCATCATCTCCGCGATGCGCTCGCCGAGTTCTTCGCGGTCGAAGTGCTTGCTCCGCTCGACGATGGGTTCGAACAGAATGTCGCCGACGTTCAGTTCCGGGGTGAGCTTCGCCCCCGCATCCTGCGAGAGGTGTCCCACATAGGCGGTGAGCTGGGAACGGGCGCGTCGGCCGAGACGACGCATCGGCACGTCAAACACTGTTGCCGCCCCACCCGTCAACTTGATTCGTGCGGACTTCTCCCCCGTGTCAGCCGCGCGCCCTGCGAGGAACCGCGCAAGGGTCGACTTTCCGGAGCCGCTCTCTCCCAGCAGCGCCACGACCTCGCCCCGGGGCACATCGAAGCTCACTCCCTCGACGGCCTCGAACTCCCGACCACCGGCGTGAGCGGGGTATGACAGCGAAAGGTCAGAAACACGGATTGCAGTGTCCGTGTCGAGGTCGGGGTGAGCCATATGACTTGCTCCTCGGGGTGTGGCGAATCGGGGTCACGCGTTTCCGCGTGTGCCCACACTATCGACCGCCGAGTCCGCTGTCGGGGTGTGCGCCGGTATGCCGCACTATTCGTCGCGGAGTCCGCGTCGCGCGGCTTCGAGGGCCACGAGCTGTTCTTGCAGCCTGCGGGAGGACGGATCCGAGGAGTCCCCAATGCGCTGCATCCGCGCCAGGAGCTCCTGTTTCAGGCCCACCAGATCCCGGTCGAGGAGAGACACAATCACGTCCTTCGCGTAGACGGCGAGCTGATCCGCGCGTCGTTCGGGCATGGGGACCACCGCGAGTTCGCGCACCAGTCCTTGGTGCGACTCCGGGGTTGCCGCGACAACCTGATCCACCCAGGATGGGGTCCCTAGCGCAGGCAGCGCCGCCCCGAGCGCGTCCCGGACGACCCGGAGGTTCGGCTCGAACACCTGCGCGGTCACCGCCTGGTGCACGAGCTCGAGGCCGACAGCATCGCCCTGCTGCAGCATCGCCATGAGCGCGTCACGCTCGAGTCGAGTCGTGGCGCTGTTGCGGAGCGCCGAGAGGCCAAGTACCGGGCCAGGTGGCGCTGCCGCCCCGGGCGCGCCACTCGACCGCGGCGGTTCTGGCGGCAGTTCGCGCGTGCTCCGCGGATCACGTTCCGCAGTGCGCACCGCCTGTTGCACCTCTGCAAGCTCGACGCCGAGCATGCGCGCGAGCTCGCGCGCATACCCGGGCCGCAGCGAGGGATCCTTGATCTCAGCAACGATGGGGGCCGCGGTGCGCAGTGCCGACACACGTCCCTCAACTGAATTCAGATCAAAGCGGGCGACCGCCTGACGCAGCGCGAACTCGAACAGCGGCTGTTTCCGGGTGAACAACTCGCGCACGGCCTCGTCACCCCGGTGCAGGCGGAGATCCGCCGGATCGAAGCCCTCCGGGGCGACCGCCACGTAGGTCTGGGCAGTGAACCGCTTTTCTTCGCTAAATGCGCGCAATGCGGCCTTTTGGCCGGCCTCGTCGGGGTCAAAGGTGAACACGACCTCGGCGGCAGAATCGTCACCCATGATCCGACGAAGGATCGAAATGTGATCCTTCCCGAAGGCGGTGCCACAGGTTGCAACGGCGGTGTCGATGCCCGCGAGGTGGCAGGCCATCACGTCGGTGTACCCTTCCACGACGACCGCGCGCTTGCCGCGGGAGATCGCCTTCTTAGCGAGGTCGAGCCCGTAGAGCACCTGCGACTTGTGATACACCGGCGACTCGGGTGTGTTGAGGTACTTGGGGCCGCTATCGTCCTCGTAGAGCTTCCGCGCACCGAAGCCGAGCGTCTGGCCGCTCGTGTCCCGGATCGGCCACACCACACGCCCGCGGAAGCGGTCGTACACCCCGCGCTGCCCCTCCGATACCAAGCCCGCCTGGGTGAGTTCGGCCGGCGTGTAGCCCTGAGACTTCAGATAGTCCGTCAGGCCGTTCCAGCCGCGCGGTGCGTAGCCCACACCGAAGCGTTCGATTGCGGCGGCGTCGAAACCTCGCTGTTCAAGGAAGGTACGGCCAGCGGTGCCCTCTTCGCCGGCGAGCTGCCCCACATAGAACGCTGCGGCAGCCTGATTCGCCGCGAGCAGACGCGCGCGGTTGGGGCCCTCCTCACGCGCGTAGCCGCCCTCCTCATAGGTCAGACCGTAGTGGATCCGTGCGGCCAGGCGCTCCACCGACTCCGCGAAAGTGAGGTGGTCCATCCGCTGCAAAAACGTGAAGGCGTCACCGGATTCACCACAGCCGAAGCAGTGGTAATACCCCAGCGCCGGGCGGACGTGAAAGCTCGGGCTGCGTTCGTCGTGGAATGGGCAGAGCCCCTTCATCGAGTCGATTCCCGCGTTCTTCAGAGTGACGTAGTCGCCCACGAGGTCGCCCAGGTTGGTGCGTCGTTTCACTTCCTCTACGTCGCTCGCGCGGATCCGGCCTGCCATACCCGCCAGCTTAGCGCCGCGGGCCCGGTGACCACGCACAGCCGCCTAGACGAGCGGAATGTCGCAGAACTGCTTGTGCCAAGCGATCGCCGACTGGTCGGTGAGCGAGGCCACCTGATCGACAACCGCGCGCCGCGCCCCCGCCTCATCTGCAGCCGCCCGGAAGTCGGCGGCAAACGCCGGTTCCAAGCCCTCCGCACCAGCGGCCCAGAGCGCCTCGAGCAGCTCGGAAAGCAACTCACGCTGACGCCGATAGGTCGGTTGACGACGGCCGCTCGACATCACGAACGCTGCGACGATGCCCTTGAGCACTGCAATCTCCGCGCGGATCTCCGCGGGCACCACGATCGGCGCCCCGTAGCGGGCAAGCGGTGTGCCATCAGCAGATTCGAGCGTCGCGGCGACGGAAGCGCGGGCGAAGCGGCCGATCATGTCACTCGTGAAATTCTTCAGTTGGGCCTGGTGGCCGCGTGAAGCGTCCCACCGCGTCAACCAGGTCTGGGTCTCGGAGATCCGGTCATAGGCGGCACCGAGATCGTCTCCGGAAAAGTCGCCGCCAGCCCACTCCGCAACCGCACGGATCAGCGAGTCGTGACCGGAACGCGCCGTGAGGATCTCCGGGTCGATGAATTCGCTGACGATCGCGTCCTCAAAGTCATGCACCGAATAGGCGATGTCGTCCGACAGGTCCATCACCTGAGCTTCAGCGCACTTGACCCGGTCCGGAGCGCCCGCGCGCAGCCACGCAAATACAGGCTCGTCGTCCGCGAAGTACCCAAACTTCATGCTCCCGGGCACCGCCTCTGGCAGGCTCCACGGGTACTTGCAACTTGCATCGAGCGTGGCCCGTGTGAGGTTGAGCCCCAGACTTGATCCGTCAGGCGCGACGCGCTTGGGTTCGAGTCGCGTCAGCACGCGCAGTGTCTGCGCGTTCCCCTCGAATCCCCCCGCGTCAGCCGCCCACTCATTGAGTGCCTTCTCGCCGTTGTGCCCAAACGGCGGGTGCCCGAGATCATGGGCCAGGCATGCCGTGTCGACAACATCCTGGGCGAGGCCCAGAGTCACCGCAAGTTCCCGGCCGATCTGCGCGACCTCGAGCGAGTGAGTGAGGCGATTTCGCGCGAAATCGATCCCCGCAGTAGGACTCAGTACCTGCGTCTTCGCCGCTAAGCGGCGCCAGCCGCTCGAGTGCAGCACTCGGGCGCGATCGCGTGCGAAGTCGCTGCGCACGCCACTGTGAGTCTCTGAGGCAAAGCGTTCGGCGTCCGCGGGGCCATAGCCCGGCGGCAGCCCGAGGTTACCCACCGGAATCGTCTCGCTCGGCCTCGGCCAAGTCCGCGTAGTTGATGCTGTCGCTTGTGCGGCTGTTCAGCCAGCCGTCCGGCAGGTGCACCCGCTTCGGTGATCCTGCGCGGCCGCGCTGCCCCTCGGCGCCCTCACCGGGGTACGGGATCGAGCCGTCCATCGTCGCGAAGATCTCATCCATCTGCTCGAGTGACTCCACCGCGGCCAGGGCGCGACGGGTATCGCCGCCGACACCATAGCCCTTGTAGTACCAAGCGACGTGCTTGCGGATGTCGCGGCAGGCGCGATCCTCCTCGCCGTCGAAAAACTCAACGAGGAGTTCCGTGTGTCGGCGCATCGCGGCCATCACGAAGCCAAGCGGCGGCCGCGCGATCGCTGCTTCAGCCTCGGCGGCGCTGATTTCCCCAGCCTCGGCCCGGAACGCAGCGGCGAGATCGCCGAACAGCCACGGACGACCCAAGCAACCGCGGCCCACCACGACACCGTCGCAGCCCGTCTCTCGCATCATGCGGATCGCGTCATCCGCGGCCCAGATGTCGCCGTTGCCGAGGATCGGCACACTCGTGATCGTTTCCTTGAGCGTCGCGATCGCCGACCAGTCGGCGTGGCCCGAGTAGAACTCGTTCGCGGTGCGCCCGTGGAGGGCAATGGCGGCGACGCCAGCACCTTCCGCGGCACGCGCCGCGTCCAAATAGGTGAGGTGATCCTCGTCGATGCCCTTGCGCATTTTTATCGTGAGGGGGATGTCCCCCGCCGCGCGCACCGCGCCCGAGACGATCGCCTCGAACAGGTCGCTCTTCCAAGGCAGGGCTGATCCGCCGCCCTTGCGAGTCACTTTCGGGACGGGACAGCCGAAGTTCAGGTCGATGTGATCGGCGAGATCCTCATCAACAAGGAATTTCACCGCCTCCGACACTGTCTTGGGGTCGACACCGTAGAGCTGGATCGAGCGCGGCGTTTCGCTCTCGTGGTGCTTGATCAGGCGCAGCGACGCGGGCGTGCGTTCTACGAGCGCGCGGCTCGTAATCATCTCGCTCACGTATACACCAGCGCCGTACTCACGGCACAGGCGACGGAACGCCGTATTCGTAATGCCCGCCATGGGGGCCAACACCACCGGCACGTCGAGCTCGAGCGGCCCGATCCGCAGCCGGGAATCGCGGAGAGTCTGGGAAGTCATATCGCTCCCATTCTCTCATGCGGCGCGGACTACTTCGCGGTGCCCGGCGTGGGCGCGTCGGTGGCCCCACCAAAGCGCCGATCCCGATCATGGTAGACCTGAATGGCGCGCCATAATTCCTGCCGGCTGAAGTCCGGCCAGAGGGTGTCAAGGAACACCATTTCGGAGTACGCGGATTGCCACAGCATGAAGTTGCTTGTGCGCTGCTCCCCTGAGCTTCGCAGGAACAGATCGACGTCGGGCAGTTCCGGCACGTACAGGTGGCGTTCGATCGTGCGCTCGGTGATCCCCATAGGGGTGAGCCGACCCGACTCAATGTCGGCGGCAATCGCTCGCACAGCGTCCACGAGCTCATTGCGGCCCCCGTAGTTCACGCACATCGTGAGCGTCAGGCCTGTGTTTGCCGCAGTCACCCGCTCCGAGGCGCGCAACTCGTTGATCACGGAGCCCCAGAGTTTTGGCTTGCGGCCGGCCCAGCGCATCCGGACGTTCCAGGCGTGGAGCTGTGCCCGTCGGCGTCGCAGCACGTCGCGGTTGAAGCCCATGAGGAAGCGCACCTCGTCGGGCGACCGGCGCCAGTTCTCAGTGGAGAACGCGTACACGGAGAGGTGGGTGACGCCCGCCTGGATCGCGCCGGCGACGACGTCGAGCAGCGCCTGCTCGCCCGCCCGGTGCCCCTCGACCCGAGTGAGGCCCCGCTGATTTGCCCAGCGCCCGTTCCCGTCCATCACTATCGCGACGTGTTTCGGCACGGGGCCCGCGAACCGTGGCGGCGTTTCGCCCGTCCAGTTGACCGGGACGAGAGTATCGGGGGCAGCGCGCATACCCAGCAGTCTAAAGCCGCGGGGTGCTGAACGAGCGCAGCCCGCGCTCCAGGTGCCACTGCGTGTACGCCGCCGTAATCCCCGCCGCCTGACCGCGCTCCCGTTCCGACGCGGCCAGCGCGTCATCCCAGTCGCCGGCGAGCAACGCCCGCAGCAGAAGCACGCTGCCCGGATCCAACCGCGGAGATCCGGGCGCGCGGCAGGCTTCGCAAGTCACGCCGCCGAGCTGCACGTTGACGGCGGTGTGCGGACCGGGCGCGCCGCAGCGCACACAGTCCACGAGTCCAGGCGTCCAGCCCGCAACCGACATCGCACGGAGGAGGTAGCCATCGCGCACAAGCTCGGCCGGGATTTTCGCCGCGGCGAGTGTGCGCAGGGCACCCACGAGGAGCGAGTACTGGGCGGGGCTGGGGTCGCCCTCCGCCAGGCGCTCCGCGGTTTCCACAATGACCGAGCCAGAGCGGTAGCGTTCGTAGTCTGCACTGATCGCAGGCCCGTACGCGCCCAGCGTTTCGGCCTGCGTCACTGTGTCAAGCGTTCGGCCTTCAAAGCACTGGATGTCCGCAACCATGAACGGCTCGAGGCGAGCCCCAAACTTCGACGAGGTGCGGCGCACCCCCTTCGCAACCGCGCGGAGGAGCCCCCGACCGCGAGTAAAGAACGTCACAATGCGATCGGCCTCGCCCAGCTTGTGTGTGCGGAGCACCACACCTTGGTCACGATAGAGAGGCACCCCCCTAGTATCCCGCATCTCCAGATCCCGCGTCGGATGGGACAATAGCGAGGTGATTGACGAGACGTTCCAAACCCCACTCCCACTCGACCTCGTGGCCGTCGGCGTGGGCAGTCTGCAGGGTGCGATGTTCGCCGCCGGATTCAAACGAATCGATCTCCTCGGAGTCGCGATCATCGGTATCGCCTCCGGCATCGGCGGCGGCTTCCTACGCGATATCCTGCTCGGCGTCACCCCGGCCGCGTTCTCGGACAATCTGTACCTTGTCGTGGCGACCGGTGCGGCGTTCATTGGCATGCTCCTCCCCCGGTTGCTCCAGAAAGTGGATCCGGTCATCACCGTCCTCGATGCGCTCAGCATCGGCATGTTTGGGGCGATCGGAACAACCAAAGCACTTGCCATGGGCATGCCGGTAATTCCCGCCCTGTTCATCGGGACAGTGTCCGCCGTCGGCGGCGGTGTGCTGCGCGACGTGATGCTCAACATCCCGATCGCCCTCATGCACGTTGGCTCGCTCTACGCGGTGGCAAGCCTCGTCGGTGTCGCCACACTCGCGACGCTCGTGGCCCTCGGAGTTCCGGTCCTGATCGCAGGCATCGTGTGCGTGATCGTCACCGCAGTACTTCGCCTGCTTGCCGTCCGCTTTGGCTGGAGCCTGCCCGAACAGCGTGCGCTCAGTCGGATTCGACTGCGCCGCCAACGCCAGGTGGAGCAGGTCATCGAGGAGGCTCTGCACACGGGAGCGATCACGCTGCCCATCGACCTGGCCCATCTGGAAGATCTCGGCGAGGACGACGACTTCTCGACGCGTGAGGCGGAGGGGCCACGGGCTGGGAGCGCAGGATCCGGCACCGCTGTCTCGGGTTCTGGTTCTGGTCAGCGACGCAGCCCAGACGTGCATCCGGATCCGCTGTGGAACATGCGGCCGAATCCGGCGGACGATACGCCGCCGGCCCGGGATCCCGAGGCTTAGCCGCGCGGACCGCTCCGTCGGCGGCCGACCTTCGCCTCGGCTTCACGCCAGGCGCGCTGAGCGGGTGTTTCTCCGGCCGGTGCGGCGGCAGCGTTCTGCCTGTCGGCGGCACCACCACGGCCAAGGTGCCATGCGTGCGTGATCGCGAGCGCAAGCGCATCCGCAGCGTCCGCGGGCTTGGGCGGAGCGGCGAGCCCCAGGAGGCGGGTCACCATTGTGGTCACCTGAGCCTTGTCCGCGGCACCATACCCGGTGACCTGGGACTTCACCTCGTTCGGGGTGTACATCGCGACGGGGATCCCGCGCTCTTCAGCCAGGTACATGACAACCCCGCTAATCTGTGCGACACCCATAACACTCGCCACGTTCTGTTGCGCGAAGACGCGTTCGAGCGCGATCCCGTCAGGGCGCTCACCATCGAGCAAGCGCTTGATGCTGGATCCCAGTTGATGCAGCCGGGCCGGAAGCGGTGCTCCAGCCGGGCTCCCCAGAACCTCAACGTGCTGAAACTCCACGCGCCGCCCGGCACCCGCTGTGACAATACCGATGCCACAGCGGGTGAGACCCGGGTCGATCCCGATGATGCGCACGTCGGCTCCGCGGAACGCGTCCGTGTCGACTATTCGTCGTTCGCGAGCTCGGCCTGAACCTCGGGGGTCAGGTCGAAGTTCGAGTAGACGTTCTGTACATCGTCGCTGTCCTCGAGCGCGTCGATGAGTCGGAACACGGAGCGGGCAGTGTCCGCATCGATCTCGATCTTCACGTTCGGCACGAACTCCGCGTCAGCGGAATCGTAATCAATTCCGGCCTCGACGAGCGCGGTGCGAGCCGCCACGAGCTCAGACGGGTCCGTCAACACTTCAAAGGCTTCACCGTTGGGCGTCGGGGTGACCTCTTCTGCGCCGGCCTCAAGCACAGCCATGAGCACATCGTCCTCGGTCGTGCCCTCAGCCGGAACCGTGAGCACACCCTTCCGCGCGAAGTTGTATGCAACCGAGCCGGGATCGGCCAGGGTTCCACCGTTGCGGTTCAACGCCGTCCGCACCTCGGCGGCCGCGCGATTCTTGTTATCGGTGAGGCACTCGATCATCAGCGCGACGCCATTCGGGCCGTAGCCTTCGTACATGATCGTCGTGTACTCGACGGCCTCGCCATCGAGTCCGGCGCCTCGCTTGATCGCGCGATCGATGTTGTCTCCGGGAACGGAGTTCTTCTTTGCCTTCTGTACAGCGTCCACAAGCGCCGGGTTGCCCTGCATATCGGGTCCGCCGATGCGGGCAGCAACCTCGATGACCTTAATGTACTTCGCGAACGCTTTCGCGCGACGCGAGTCGAGGATTGCCTTCTTGTGCTTCGTGGTCGCCCACTTGGAGTGTCCGGACATGGGGACTCCTTCTCGATGAAAATACTGCGGTGAATTTCAGGATAGGTACGTGGCGCTACTCGGCGGAATCCGGGGGGTCAGCCCAGGCCGTCGCCAGCTTCTCGCGCACCTCTCCAAGGAGCTGCGGCAGCGCCTTCGTCTTCGCGATAATCGGGAAAAAGTTTGCATCCGAGCCCCACCGGGGCACGATGTGTTGGTGCAGGTGCGCGGCGACCCCGGCCCCGGCGATCGCGCCCTGGTTCATCCCGAGGTTAAAACCGTCGCAGCCCATCACCTCGCGAGCGATCCGCATCGCCCGCTGGGTGAGGGCACCGATCTCGGCGACCTCTTCCGGGTTCGCCTCGTCGTAGCCGGCGATATGCCGATACGGGCATACAAGCATGTGCCCAGTGTTATAGGGGAACAGATTCAGGATCACATACGCCGTCGTGCCACGCGCCACAATCAACGCGTCCTCGTCGGACTTCGTGGGAGCCTCGCAGAACGGGCAGTCCCGGTGATCAGGCTGGTGATGATCTTTGACGTACACCATACGGTGCGGCACCCACAGACGCTCCATATCGTCCGGGGTGCCCACCGCAGCGGTGGAGCTGAGATCTTCTATGCGGTCCACGCCGTCGACACCTGTTCGTGCGCCGCGATCGCACCGGTAATGCGTTCGATGGCTTCGGCAACCGGAACACCGTTCAGCTGTGTGCCGTCGCGGAAGCGGAACGACACGGCGTTCGCCGCGCGATCATCCTCGCCCGCAATGAGCTGGAACGGCACCTTTGCTTTGGTGTGGTTGCGGATCTTCTTCGGCATCCGGTCGTCACTGTGATCAACCTCGGCACGAACGCCCTGGGCCCGCAGCTGCGCGATCACGCCGTCCAGGTACTCGCCGTACTGCTCGGCGACCGGGATCCCAACAACCTGAGTCGGCGACAGCCAGACCGGGAAGGCGCCGGCGTAGTGCTCAAGCAGGATCGCAAAGAACCGCTCGACCGAGCCCAGCAGGGCGCGGTGAATCATGACCGGCTGCTTCCGGGTCCCGTCCGCTGCAGCGTACTCAAGCTCGAACAACTCGGGCTGATTGAAGTCGAGCTGCACGGTCGACAGCTGCCAGGTGCGGCCGATTGCGTCGCGCGCCTGCACCGAAATCTTCGGGCCGTAGAACGCAGCGCCCCCCGGATCCGCGACGAGCTCGAGCCCGGACTCCTCGCCGACCTCGCGCAACGTCTGTTCGGCCTCAGCCCACTGCTCCGCCGTGCCCACCGACTTCTCGGAGTCACGCGTCGAGAGCTCCAGGTAGAAATCATTCAGGCCGTAGGCGCGCAGCGTCTCGAACACGAACTCGAGCTGAGTCTTGATCTCGCCCTTGACCTGCTCGTCGGTGACGTAAATGTGTGCGTCGTCCTGCGTCAGGCCGCGCACTCGGGTCAGGCCAGACAGGGTGCCCGACTTCTCGTAGCGATACACCGTGCCAAACTCGGCCAGGCGAAGGGGAAGCTCGCGGTAGCTGCGCGAGCGGGCACGGAAGATCAGGTTATGGAACGGGCAGTTCATGGGCTTCAGGTAGTAGTCCTGGCCCTGCTTTGTGACGTTGCCCTCTGCGTCCACGACCTCATCGAGGTGCATGGCCGGGAACATACCGTCCTTGTACCAGTTGAGGTGCTGGCTGGTTTCAAACAGTGAGCCCTTGGTGATGTGCGGGCTGTTCACGACCTCGTAGCCGTTTTTCAGCAGCTCCGTACGCATGAAGTTTTCGATTTCATGGCGGATGATGCCGCCACGCGGATGGAACACCGCGAGGCCCGAACCGATCTCGTCGGGGAAGCTAAACAGATCCATCTCGACGCCCAGCTTGCGGTGGTCGCGCTTCGCGGCCTCCTCGAGGCGCGTTTGGTAGGCGCGCAGCTCGTCCTTTGTCGGCCAGGCGGTGCCGTAGATGCGCTGCAGCATCGGGTTCGCCTCGCTGCCGCGCCAGTATGCCCCGGCGCTGCGCATCAGAGCCCAGCCGTTGCCAATGACGCGAGTGCTCGGCACGTGCGGGCCGCGGCACAGATCCTTCCAGCAGACTTCGCCTGTTTTGGGGTCGACGTTGTCGTAGATCGTGAGCTCGGCACCGCCGACCTCAACGCTCTCGTTGTCGCCGCCCTCGGCGGCACCGCCCTTGAGGCCAATCAGTTCGAGCTTGTAGGGCTCGTTCGCGAGTTCTGCGCGTGCCTCATCCTCGGTCACAACTCGACGCACAAAGCGTTGGCCCTGCTTCACGATCTTCTGCATCTCACTGGAGATCGCCTTCAGGTCCTCTGGCGTAAACGGCTCAGCGGGATCGAAGTCATAGTAGAAGCCATCGGTGATGGGCGGCCCGATGCCGAGCGTAGTCTCCGGGTCAATTCGCTGCACTGCCTGCGCGAGCACGTGCGCCGCGGAGTGACGCAGGATACTCAGCCCGTCCTCGGAATCGACCGAAACGGGCTCAACCGTGTCCGTTTCCGTGACCTCCGTTGCCAGGTCGCGGAGCTCGCCATTGAGTCGCATTGCGACAATCGAGCGATCGGTAAACAGGGAGAAGCCATCGGCCACAGGGGCACACTCCTTCAATACGGTGACACGGACCCCGCAATTCTATCGCGGGAGCGCGTCCCGAGATGGCACCATGCCCCAGAGTCCTGGAAACACCCCGCTATTTACGGGCGGGCCGCGGAAACCAGGCGCGGCAATCGACAGGCGAGCACCACGCCGGCGATCCCGCAGCCCACGATCACGACGATCGAGAGTGGGAGGTGAAATTCTTCGCGGCCGAACAGTGCAAAGCCAAGATGCAGCATCGCCGTGACAATGCCGAGCCCACCGCACACCGCCACGCTGAGTGCCGCGCGGCGCCCACCCATGAGAACTTCCCGATACCCGAGAATCAGTACGCCAACTGCAAGCGCATTGAACACAAGGAACCCTTGGACTCCCCCGGGCACACCAAACATGGCCCACTCCTGCCAGTAGGCTGCGTCGATCTGGTGCACCACGAGCAACAGCATCGTCACCGCGTACCAGTGGCTTGTCCCCGCAGAAACACGTTGTGTGGCGTGTTGCGCTTCGGAGTGTGCGGGGAGGGAACTGTCGCTGGGAGGCATGGCGTCAGTATCTCGCATCGATGCTGCCCCGGAGAAACCGAACTGATCGCGGGAGAACGACGAAACCCCCGGCTAGGTGAGCCGAGGGTTTCTCTGTGTGGGCGATACCAGACTCGAACTGATGACCTCTTCCGTGTGAAGGAAGCGCGCTACCAACTGCGCCAATCGCCCGTTTCGCTGCTCGTTTCCGTGCTGCGCCAACCTGACCGATAGTACACGGATTGATCACGCCACGTGACGCCACTACTCTGTCGGGCGTGTCGTCACAGGGGCCAGATCACTGTTGAGGTGCTGATCTAATGCGGAGCTCACCTCGCTCAACGCGGTGAGCTGATCACGGAGCGCGTTATAGCGATCAATGTCCCCTTGGAGCGCAGTCAACGTGGCCTCAAGCTCAGTGCGACGCCACTCGAGATCGGCACGCACCTGTTCGAACGCGGACGGCGAATCAGAGAACTCGAAGCGTTCGTTCCGCGCACTGAAGTCAGCGGCATCGGCGTTGAACTGTTCGACGGCAGTGCCGTACTCAACCTTGCGGCGTTCCACGTCTTCACGCAGGGTCGTCATCTCATCCTGGATCCCGTCCGCCTGCCGCTGCAGGTCCACGAAGACGGCGTGATACCTCGCGAACGTATCCGCAATCGCCCCGCGATCCTGGAACCACTTCGCGTAGTGAGCCTCAAGATCCTCCGACAGTGCCGCAACCTCAGTCCCCAGCACGGAGTGCAGCTCATTTGCAAATGCACTATCGGAGAGGTGCTCGTACACCGACATGCGCTCGCGCAACTCCGCGTCGTCAACGCTGAGGCGGTCGTACTCCTGCCGGAGCTTCGCGGTCAGGGCGGCACGATCCCCCTCCCCGAGACGCGCAAAGGTCGCATGCAGCAACTCGTGGGCGGCCGTCACCTCCACAATGCCCGTCACCCGCTCATCCGTGACGTCGTACAGGTGGATTCGATCCTGCGTAAAGCAGCCGAGCACATGGCCCTGCTCCGAATGATCAACGCCCGCACACTGGGCATTGAAGTGCTGACTGCCGTCCACCGTGGGATGCGTCGCCAGGAACACGCGCTCCCCCGCCTCTGACAACCGGAGGTCATCAAGGACCTCGGAGACGCGCGAACTCGGTTCGAACGCAATCGCCGCAAAGTGATCCTTGATGTGCTGCCGGAAGCTCACCGCCAGGCAGACCGCGACAATGAGCACCCCAAAGAACGCGATCCACAGGCCCCGACAGAGCGTGGAGCGGGCGTTCTTCACCATGCGTCCACAGTAACCGGCACCACCGACACTCGGGCCAAAAAATGCGGATCGGCGGGAAAAAGGGGAAATTCCGGGCGTCCCGAACCCGGCACGCCCGGGCGCTTGATCAGAATTTGCGTGGGCTACCGGGCACCCCCTATAGTCATTCAAGTACACGGCAACGTGAACGTGCGGATGTAGCGCAGCGGTAGCGCATCACCTTGCCAAGGTGAGGGTCGCGAGTTCGAATCTCGTCATCCGCTCTGGGAGTAGGCTTCTGGCCAACTGCCTTGCAATATGAATAGGTGGCAACACCATACGGTGGCGTGGCCGAGAGGCGAGGCAGCGGCCTGCAAAGCCGTATACACGGGTTCGAATCCCGTCGCCACCTCTCAATAAATGAATAGCCTCATGTAGGCGCGATTGGCGCAGCGGTAGCGCGCTTCCCTGACACGGAAGAGGTCACTGGTTCGATCCCAGTATCGCGCACTCCCGAAGACCCGGCCCAGGCCGGGTCTTTTTCATTCCCCCAGGAGAGCTCTGAGCCAGTGACCTCGCGGCACTCGCGAACGCTTCGCGTCCGCCCCAGAGTGCCACGCTGGTTCGATCCCAGTATCGCGCACTCCCGAAGACCCGGCCCAGGCCGGGTCTTTTTCATTCCCCCAGGAGAAGATCTGACCCAGTGACCTCGCGGCTCTCGCGAACGCTTCGCGTCCGCCCCGAGAGTGCCACGCTGGTTCGATCCCAGTATCGCGCACTCCCAAAGACCCGGCCCAGGCCGGGTCTTTTTCATTCCCCCAAGGAGCAGACCTGACCCAGTGGCCTCGCGGCACTCGCGAACGCTGCAGATTCACCGTGGGTCACGAATGGGGAGACCCGCTAGCCAGTTCCGCGCCTCCCTCGGGGTACGCAGCCGCACCACGGTGAGGTGCGGGTTGCGGGCGAGGGCAGCCGGCATTTTGGCGCGCCAGGAGTGCATCGTCTTGGTCTGCCAGGCGAGGATGTTCCGCTCGGGGTTGCGCGAGAACATGCGCCACACACTCCCCTCTCGGTTCCCGTTCCACAGCGACTTCCGGGCAAAACTGCGTGCGAAGGTACGTCGGAAGAGACGCCAGCGCACCACGGAGCGCGAATAGTCGAGCCACACGGCAAGTTGCGCACGCGGCTCCAGGATCTCCCCGGCTCCCTTGCTTATGTATTGCCACTCCGTGACCCAGCGCTCCTCCCCCGCAAACCGCTCCACATCCGCGAGAAACTCGGGTCGGGGTACCCAGTTCGGCCCGTGGTAGAGCGCATCAATCTCCGTATGCCGCAGCGCCCACCGATCCCCTAGCGCGCGGGCCAAGGTTGTCTTCCCCGACCCACTCACCCCACAGACGAGCACACGATCCGCCGGCACAGGAATCCTCGCCTCTACGTTGAGAAGTTGAGATGCCCTGGGAGTCCGGTGCAACGCTGATTGTGATTCGTCGCCGTCCCCGCCAATCATGCTCGTCAGCATAGCTCTGCGGCACGACGCTCGGGAAAGTCATTTCCATGCGCGCAAGCGGCAGGATCAGACAGTCGGATCCTCGACCGCCGCGAGCAACGCTTGGATACCTGAGTGCAGAAGCCGCTCTGGGTCGAGCCCCTGTGCGGCGTGCAGCTCCGCGTAGCGCGGCGCGCGGTCCCCCGGGATCGGAGCCGCGAGTTCGGACGCCGCCATCGGTGTGGTGGTGGCGCTGCCGATGACAAAGTTTGAAACCGTATACGCCGTCGCGAGTGGGTCGGTCGCACCTCGTGCTTCGAGCAGCACCACCATACGTTCGGAGAGGGCGAGATAGTGCGGACCTCGCGGGGCGCGAGCCGCAATCACCTGGCAAGCCCAGGGATGCCGTACGAGATGCCGGTAGTACGCGCCCATCAGCTCCGCGAAGTTGGTCCCCGCGATCGCGGCCGCACATTCCACGTCCGCGCCAAGGGTGGCGTCGAGCGCGAGATCGAACAGATCGTCGACGCCGCGTACACGCGAGTAGAGGCTCGCAGGGGTGACCTCGAGCCGTGCCGCGACCGCGCGGACGGTGAGTGCTCGGAGTCCGCCCGCATCGAGTAGCGCGGCCGCGGCTTCCGAGAGCGCGACCAGATCCACCGCCCTGCGGCGCTGAATCGGTTTCATGTGTTCCCAGTAACTCACGGCTTCACCATAACCGAACTATGTTAACTTTAGAAAATGCTCGACGCAACACTCTTGCCCTTCACAGCAGTCCACGCCAGCCTCCGCCTCATGCACCACGGGGACGCAACGGCCTACGCCCAAGGTGCTGAAGATCCGGTCACGCGGGCCTGGGCCCAGCTCCCCGAACCGCGGTATACCCCCGAGTCGGTGACTGCGCTCATCGCCGGACCAATTGCCGAGGGCCTCGCCAATGGCACCCTCTTCGTACTCACAATCGCGGATCCCGACACGGACGAGTTCGCGGGAAGCCTGGTCCTGTTCAATGTCGCTGATACTGAGCTTGGCCGCACCGCCGAAGTCGGCTTCTGGGTGCATCCGGCGCACCGGGGAAAGGGCCGCGCACGCGCCGCGCTCTTTCTTGCCGCGGAGCTGGCCCGGCGCAGCGGCATTGAGATCCTCACCGCGCGCACAATCCCGGAAAACACGGCGTCCGCGCGGAGCTTGGAAGGCGCGGGATTCCGTTCGACGGGCGAAGGCAACAGCACGACGCCCGCCGGTGCGACCGCACGCACACGCCACTACTCGCGGGACCTCACCCCTGAGGCGGAGCTCCGAATCTCGACGGATCGACTGATCCTGCGCCCGCACAAGCTCGCTGACACCGAAGCCCTCTACAACGTGTACCGTCAACCTGGCGTCGCACGCTACCTCCTAGAAGAGCCTTGGAGCCCCACGGACGCCGACCGCCAGGTCGCCAAGCGCCTCCCGCAGGTGTCCTTGACAAGCGGCGATCACGCGGTTTCCCTAGTGATCGAGCATGATGGCCGCGTCGTCGGCGACGTGCAATTGTGGCTCACAGAACCAGAGCGCGGCCAAGCTGAGATCGGCTGGGTGCTGGATCCGGCCGCCGGCGGTTCGGGGCTCGCAACTGAAGCGGTTTCGGCGGTGCTCACGTGGGCGTTCGAAACGCACAAGCTCCACCGAATTGTTGCACAACTCGATGCCCGCAATACGGCCTCCGCGCGCCTCGCTCAACGCGTCGGGCTACGTAGGGAGGCCCACTTCTTGCAGAACTGGTGGAGCAAAGGAGAGTGGACGGACACACTTGTCTACGCCGCACTCCAAGCGGATCTCACGCAACCAGGGCACACACAGATTTAGGGCAGCTGTCCCCCATCGGCTCTCATGCCCACTCAGTCGACCGCGGGACCGCCAATCCCAAGCTGCCCCTGACCGGCATCGACGACCGCATTGATGTTTCCTGTCACGGTGGCCGCTGCGAGGATCAAGGTCAGCGCACGGCCCCAGAGGACCGAAGCCCCGTTCCAAGACGCCGAGAAATAGGTCACAGCGCACCCCAGCAGGACTCCCCTGAAGAACATTCCGGCGGCAATCTTGCTCCGGATTTCGCGGTCACCTGTCTCGCCCTTCACGACGGCACCGCCTCCGGGAACAGACGAGCGGGCCAGGCCCCCGAAAAGGTGACCCGGCCCGCTCGGTTGTTGAGTTACTGATTCCCGATCTTGCCGTCGAGGTTGTCGCGAACCTCGGCGATCTTGTCGGCGTGGCTGCCGCCGGTCACCTTGTTGGCGAGGTCAGCGGCACCGTCGAGGATCTTGTCGCTGATCGACTCGGCCTGGTCGCTCTTGAGTGCCTCACTGACCTTGTCAGCGTTCTCCTTCGCAAACTCGCCCACCTTGCCAGCAACTTCGCCGGCCTTTTTGCTGAGATCTTCGATGCTCATCTGCCCATCCTTCGCATGTGACGCGCCGCCGAACGATTCGACCGCTTGAGGCTATTATGGCGCGTTCCGTAGTGTCTGAAAAGGTTTTGTACAGGGAAGTCGAACTGTGACTGCGGGCCGTAGGCAATTGAGGGGTGACGAGCGTGGGTTTTCCCGCCACACTAGAGGCACAACGCGCACGAGAGGATCGCAGATGAGCGACGCACGACCGATCGGTTCCCTCACAGGAGTGATCTTCGATTGCCCTGACCCCGTCTCCCTCGCGGAGTTCTATCGTGGCGTACTCGGCGGGGTGATCGAACCGGACGGTGACGACTGGGTCGACCTCATCCTTCCCGGCGGTGGACTCCGGATCGGGTTCCAATTGGTGCCGGGCTATGAGCCACCCGTGTGGCCTGGCGAAACGGGTGCACAGCAGCTGCATCTCGACATTGCGGTGCCGGATCTGGCCTCGGCGGAGGACCCGCTTCTCGATTTGGGGGCGCGGCTCGTTGATTCCCAGGATGGATTCCGGGTCTATCTCGATCCGGTCGGACATCCGTTCTGCACGATCCACTAGCCGGGTCCCCCACGCAACCGGGGTAGTGGGCGACTAGCCTGACAGTCCGCGAGCGCGCAGCAGTGCGGCCACTGCGGGCTCAAACCGTTCGCGAGGCAGCACGGTGCCTTCACGCCGCATGCCGTCGTGTGTCACGCGAAGCAGACGCTCCGGGGAGAGGAAGCTCTCCCGACCCTGGCTATCCCACGGGCCGGATCCGATCGACACGAAGTCACGATGCTGTTTGGTGCTCAGGTAGCACCCCGCCGTGGTATCGACGTCGAGCCGGGCAATGATGAGCACCGGCCGGTCCTTGCCGCGGCCGTCATTTTCGACGTAGGGCACCCAGGTCCAGACGATTTCGCCGGGATCAGGGTCCCCGTCAACCTGCGGCGCATAGCTCACGCGCAGCCCGCGAGTCTCGGCCGCGGTGAGGTCGCGGGTCGCCCCGTCGCCATATTGGCCGGGGCTTTCGGAGTAGTCATAGTCGCGTTCCGTGGCGCCGGATCGAACCCCCGAACGCTCGGCGGTATCCGAGGGCTTCGGTGCCCCTCCGGTCCGCCGACCGGACGGCGTTTTCCCGGATTTCGTTTTCCCAGGCTGCGCGTTCCCAGGCTGCTCAGTCCCCTTCCGGGCGGCGCGAAGAAACGCGTCGAGGAATGACCTCAAGAAGTCAGCCCACCGCCCGGAAGAGCCGCTCATGCCGCGGTCTCGCTCGCGGTCAGTGCATTCAAGCGGGAGATGCAGCGCAGGTACTTCTTGCGGTACCCACCGTCGATCATGCCCCCGCCAAAGATGGAGGTCAGTGAGACTCCCGTGGCACGGATCGGAATCTGCGCATCGTAGACACGGTCGATGAACGCGACGAAGCGAAGCGCGGCCGACTGATCAGTGAGCTCGTGTACGTCGCGGAGCCCGATGCAGTCGACTCCGGTGAGCAACCCCGAGTACGCGGACGGGTGCACCGTCGCGAGGTGTGCGGTGAGCTCCGAGAAGTCATCGTCGGTCATGCGCTCGCCCGATGCGGCAACGTCCGCGAGCGCGAAACGGTAGGCGTCAGGCTCGAGCACCCGGGCATCACCTTGAATGTCGCGCTGGCGATAGTCCACACCGTCGATCCGGATCGTGCGGAATCGATCCGACATCGCCTGGATCTCGCGCATGAAATCTGAGGCGGCGAAGCGGCCCTCTCCGAGGGCGTTGGGCGGCGTGTTCGAGGTCGCGACGATCCGCGATCCCGTGGACGTGAGATCCCCGATCAGACGCGTCATGAGCATCGTGTCGCCCGGGTCGTCGAGCTCGAATTCATCGATGCAGATGAGGCGGGCACCCTGCAAGACGCCGACGGCACCCGCGTAACCGAGCGCGCCCACGAGTGCCGTGTACTCGATGAACGTTCCGAAGTATTTGCGACCGGCCGTGGCATGCCAGGTCGCCGCGAGGAGGTGGGTCTTGCCCACGCCAAAGCCACCGTCAAGGTAGACGCCAGGCTTGGGTGCCTCCACTGGGGCCGCCTGCTTCTTGCGCCCGAACCCGAAAAGACCACCGCTGCGCGCCGCGGGAGCACCGGATCCGGCAAACGCCTGCAGGAGGTCCCGCGCTTCCGCTTGAGACGGGTGATCGGGATCCGGTCGGTACGACTCGAAGGAGGCGTGATCGAACTGTCGTGGCGGCACCAGTGTCGCCACGATTTCTGTTCCCGAGATTGTGGGCCGTCGATCGACGAGGCGCGCGGCGCTGTGCTGCTGTTCAGTGGACATCGCGAATTAGTCTAGCCGCACGGGCGGTGTGGGGAGTTCCCCGCGCCAGGCTGGACGCGGCAGGGCACGTACAAACTGTTCGGTGGCCCGCTCCCACGACTCCGGATCCGTATTCCAGAGCCGCACGTGCTCCCCCTCGCGCTGCAGCCGCAGCTGAACAAGTTCTGGCCGGGCCGCAGCCAACTCCTCGGCTCCGGCACTCGGGACAAACGTGTCCCCGCGGCTTGCGTGAATCAGCGTCGGGACCTGCAACGCCTCGGCCACACGCTCGGGGCTCAGACTGGGAAAGTCGATGCCACCGGGCTCCCCGGCCTTCACGAGACCCCGCTGCAGGAGCTCGATCCCAACCTCCGCAAACGGGCGCGGAACCGGCACCCCCGCGGCCTGATGCCGCAGCAACGCAGGCCAATCGACCGCGGGCGAGTCCAAGATGAGTCCGTCAATGAGCGCCGCATACGGACCCGTCGTGGCGGATCGCAGCACCGCGGTTCCGCCCATCGACCACCCGAACAGCGTCACACGTTCGGCCCCGCGACGCCGCACTTCTGCGAGCGCAGCATCGACGTCCCGACTTTCGGCAACCCCGACACCGTAGCGCCCAAACTCGCCCCCTGGGGCTCCTGGGTCGTTGCGGTAGGAAATGACAAGACTCGAGACGCCCGCTCGGGCCAACGGCGGCACGCCGCGAAGCGTCTCTTCGGGAAGTGCCCCACGTCCGTGTACGTGCACTGCCCAGCGTCCTCGCTTGGCGCGGCGCGGTCGCAGCACCCAGGCCTCGGCATCGCCCAGCTCGGTGGGGTAGGTGATCCGCTCGCAACTGAGTCCCAATGCTTCGGGATCCGAGTACCACCACCCTGTCAGTCGGCCGCGCAGTCCCGGTGTGAGGCTCCCCCGATCCACCTGAAGTACTTCTCGCGCCGTGCCATCGACACCCTGCTGCGCGACCGGACCTAGGCGCGCGTGCCCGTGACCCCTGTCAAAAAGCAAGGAGTACTGCCCGGGGAGTTCCGCGTGGTGCCCGGTCAGCCACACAAGCACTCGTTCACCGTCCCGGGAAATCCGTGTCACGGTGACGGGCTCGGCTGCCGTGAGTTCAGGCGTGACCACTCGGCGCGCCAGCGCCGTTCCGCCCGCGAGCAGTCCCGCGGCACCCACCGCCACCGCGCCGACACCGATTCCGATCGCGCGACCCACCGCCCGTTCCCAGTTCCGCATACCGTCAACCTTCCCCGACCCTGCCCGAGTGGCGCACCCCGACACACCGCCGCCGCGGTGATCCGACGCTCCGCGGCGTGGCTTCGCCCGATGATTCACAGAGAACTCTAGTCTCACGAGTGTGATGGCAATGATCGGCGGACCCACGCTCGAATTCAGCGTCGCCGCCGAACAGCTGAGGACTGCGCGGCTGCGTAGCGAGCTCGTGTGCCAGGAGATCGCGCCCCCCGAGCGGGTGGCACCAGACTCCATGGCCCTCGCTGCTGGAGTGGCGCGTGGTCCCCGTCGCGGTCACGCCGCGGACATTGCGTTGGACTCCCCCTATGGCGCGGGCCGGTTGATCCTCATGCATGACCCCGGATCGGTTGAGGAGTGGGGTGGTCCGTTCCGCATTGTGTGTTTCGCGCACGCACCGCTCGAGCTTGAGATCGGTGTGGATCCCTTCATCTCGGATGTTGCGTGGTCCTGGCTCGTTGACGCGCTGGACACGCGCGAAGCGCGGCACACGGCCCTCTCTGGCACCGCGACAAAGACGATTTCAAGCGGATTCGGTACGCTTGAGTCGAGGGGCGATGCCGCTCAAATCGAGCTGCGCGCCTCCTGGTCGCCGCTCGGCACAGATTTCACCGCACACGCGGAAGCCTGGTCTGAGCTCATTTGCTTGCTCGCCGGACTCCCACACGCGGAGGGAGTCGAATCGATCTCGGCGCGACGGACGCGCCGGTCACCTGAGGAGCGCAATACCCGTGGTTGAACAGTCGGAACTCGAGACCAACTGGTCGCTGATCACCGACGACGAGGGGTTGCAAGCCGCTGCAGCACTCATTGCCGCGGGAACTGGCCCCGTCGGTGTGGACGCCGAACGAGCTTCGGGCTTCACATACGGCGCTGAAGCGTACCTCGTGCAGGTGTATCGCCGCGGCACCACGCCCTTCCTCTTCGATCCCGTCGGGATTTCGTCTTTCGCCCCGCTTGCCGAAGTACTCAGCGAGGAGGAATGGATCCTCCATGCCGCAAGCCAGGACATTCCCTGTCTCGACGAGCTCGGCCTCCACCCCGATCGACTCTTCGACACCGAACTCGCTGCGCGCCTCCTCGGCTACGACCGGGTCGGACTCGGAGCCATTGTGGAACAGCTCCTCGGCATCCACCTCGAAAAAGCGCACTCCGCAGCCGATTGGTCCCAGCGTCCGCTGCCCGAATCCTGGCTGGAATATGCGGCGCTCGACGTGGCCCTCCTGCCGGATCTTCGCGACGCGGTCGCCGCGGACCTCGAGGCTCAGGGGAAAACCGAGTTTGCCCGGCAGGAGTTCGAGGCCGTACGTACCAAGCCTGCGAAGCCGAAAGCCGCGGAACCCTGGCGCAAGCTCTCCGGTAGCCACGCACTGAAATCGCCCCGGAGCCTCGCGCTCGCACGCGAGCTGTGGGTGGCCCGCGACGAGCTTGCCCGCGAGCGCGATGTCGCCCCAGGCCGGCTCATCCCTGACTCGTCCGTGGTCTCCGCGGCCGTCGCGAATCCGCGTTCTAAGAACGATCTATCTCGGCTCGCGACGTTTAAGGGCCGCGCGAGCCGCACCGAGCTGGATCGCTGGTGGCGGGCCGTGCTCGCTGGGAAGACAACGGAGGATCTCCCGGGCACGAAGCCCCGTGACCCGGACGCGATCCCGCATCACCGAGGCTGGGCGCAGCGCCACCCGGAAGCCGCGGAGCGTCTCGCGGCCGCACGGGCCGCGGTTGAGGCCGAGGCCGAGCACCAGGGTATCCCGATTGAGAACCTCCTCACCCCGGATCATCTGCGCCGGCTGGTGTGGCGGCCGCCCGCAGATCCGAGCGCTGAAAATATCGCACTCCGTCTCAGGGAGCTCGGAGCACGGGAGTGGCAAGTTGGAATTGTTGCACCAATTATTGCCGGCGCTTTTGTAGACATGCGATAAGCAACGCCCCGGTTTTCCGCGAAGTTCCGCCGATCCCTCACGGCATGCCCCAAGAATGAGACTCCGTCCCTAATATGGAGACAGGCAGATTCACATACCTGATGGAGGCGAAGTGGCCGCAATGAGAGATGTCGTGTTCGTGGACGGGGTGCGCACCCCCTTCGGACGCGCGGGTGACAAAGGCATGTACGCGGGAACGCGCGCCGACGACCTCGCGGTCAAGGCGCTTCAGGGGCTGTTGGCTCGGAATGAGTCGCTCCCCCTCGATCGCATCGACGATGTCGGGATTGCGGCGACAACCCAGCAGGGCGACCAGGGATTGACACTCGGTCGCACCGTTTCCATGCTCGCGGGCGTGCCGCTGACGGTACCGGGTTTCGCCCTGGACCGCATGTGCGCCGGCGCACTGACTGTGGCCTCATTTATGGGTGCCGCAATTGGATCCGGCCAATATGACATTGCTGTTGCCGGCGGTGTCGAGCACATGGGTCGCCACCCGCTCGGCCTTGACGCGGATCCGAACCCCCGCTTTGTGGCGGAAAAGCTCGTGAGCCCGGATGCACTCAACATGGGACTGACGGCTGAGCGTCTCCACGACCGCTTCCCCGCACTCACCAAAGAGCGCGCCGATCGCTTCGGCATGCTGAGCCAGCATAAGGTGCAGGCTGCCTATGATCGTGGCGACATTCAGGCAGACCTCGTGCCGGTTGCCACCCGCTCAGCCGCAGGCTGGGGCCTCGCTACCGAAGATGAAGGCCGCCGTCCGCAGACCACGATGGAGGTACTCGCGGGCCTCAAGACGCCGTTCCGGCCGCACGGCCGCGTCACGGCGGGTACCTCCTCGCCGCTGACCGACGGTGCCACGATGTCGCTCATGGCCGGCGCTGACACCGCGCGGGAACTGGGACTCAATGCCAAGATGCGCCTCGTTGGATTCGCCTTTGCAGGCGTCGAGCCCGAGGTTATGGGCCTCGGCCCGGTCCCGTCCACAGAAAAGGCGCTCAAGCGGGCGGGACTGACGATCTCCGACATCGGGCTCTTCGAACTGAACGAGGCCTTCGCCGTGCAGGTACTCTCCTTCACCGATCACTTCGGCATCGCTGACGAGGATCCCCGCATCAACCCGTGGGGCGGCGCGATCGCGATCGGGCACCCACTCGCGGCATCCGGCGTCCGGCTGATGATCCAGCTTGCCCGTCAGTTCGCACAGCGCCCCGACGTCCGCTACGGCGTCACCGCGATGTGCGTCGGCCTCGGCCAGGGCGGCACGGCTATCTGGGAGAACCCCCACTTCGACGGCAAGAAGGGCAAGTAACACAACATGACTGACTACCGCAGCATCGACTTCGCTCCCCTCCTCGCGGCGTCGGCCGACGAGGTCATCACCGAGTCCTTCGTGCGAGACGTGGCGCTGCCCTCCGGCGGCACCCTCGCGCTCATCACGCTCGACAACGGCCGCGATCACACACGGCCCAATACGCTGGGTCCGCGCACGCTCGAAGCGCTCGGACGCGTGCTCGACGAACTCGCGAACCGCGCGTCTGCTGGCGAGATCACCGCCGTTGCAATCACCGGCAAGCAGTTTATCTTCGCCGCGGGCGCGGATCTCTCCAAGGTCTCGACGCTCGCGACCGCGGAGAACGCCCGGCTCATGGCACAGTACGGCCACCATATCTTGGGCAAACTCAGCACCCTCGGGGTCCCCTCCTTTGCATTCGTCAACGGACTCGCGCTTGGCGGAGCGGTGGAGATCGCGCTGCACTGCAACTACCGCACCGTCGATGCCTCGGCCGCTGCCATCGCGTTCCCCGAGGTCTTCCTCGGCATCATCCCGGGTTGGGGCGGTGCAACAATCGTCCCCAACCTGATTGGGATCGAACAGGCTCTCGAGGTCATTGTCTCCAATCCGCTGAAGAACAACCGCACGCTGAAGCCCAAGCAGGCCACCGAGATGGGGCTCTTCGATGCAATGTTTGGCGCAGCGAGCTTCCTCGAGGAGTCGCTTGTGTGGGCGGACGGCGTGCTCACCGGCAAGACCAAGGTCGCCCGCCCGCACGTCCCCGGCAAACTCGAGCGCCTCACCAAATGGCCGGCAGCAATCAAGATTGCCCGCGACACGCTGAAAGCGCGTATCGGCACCGCGGCGAAGGCCCCCTACCTGGCGCTGGATCTGCTGAGCGCCGCGAAGGACAATGACCTTGAGCGCGGTTTTGAGCGCGAGGATGATGCGCTCACCGAGCTCATCGCCGGCGACCAGTTCGTGGCATCGATCTACGCCTTCGACCTTGTGCAAAAGCGCGCAAAGCGCCCCGCTGGTGCCCCGGACAAGTCACACGCGAAGCCTGTGCAGAAGGTCGGCGTGATCGGTGCCGGGCTCATGGCAAGCCAATTCGCCCTGCTCTTCGCACGGAAGCTGCGCGTTCCCGTGGTCATCACCGACCTCGACCAGTCACGCGTCGACAAGGGCCTCGAATACATCCGAGGCGAGATCGACAAGATGGCAGAGAAGGGCCGACTCAGCTCCGACGATGCAAACCAGGTGAAGGCTCTCGTTAGCGGCACCACCGACAAGACCCTGTTCGCAGACTGCGACTGGGTCATCGAGGCGGTGTTCGAGGAACTCGGCGTCAAGCAGCAGGTGTTCGCCGAGATCGAGCCCATCATCTCGGAGACCGCGGTCATCGCAACAAACACCTCCTCGCTCTCAGTTGAGGAGATCGGCGCGAACCTCGCACACCCGGAACGCTTGGTCGGCTTCCACTTCTTCAACCCGGTCGCCGTCATGCCGCTCATCGAGGTCGTGAAGACGCCCGCGACGGACGAGGCCACTCTCGCAACGGCTATGGGGGTTGCGCGCAAGCTGGGTAAGAGCGCCGTGATCACGGCAGATCGCCCGGGCTTCGTGGTGAACCGTCTCCTTGCCAAGGTGATGGGTGAGGCCGCACGCGCGCTCGACGAGGGAACCCCGCTTCCTGTTGTTGAGCGTTCGCTTGCGCCGATTGGGCTCCCGATGGGGCCGTTCGAGCTCATTGATCTGGTGGGTTGGAAGGTCGCGGCCCACGTGCAGGACACGATGGTTGGCGCGTTCCCGGATCGCTTCTACGCCTCTCCCAATCTGCACGCACTTGCCGACGTCGAGGCGCCCCTCGTGAAGTCGAAGCAGGGCAAGGTCGAAGATCTCTCCAAGGCCGGGAAAAAGGCGCTGAAGCTCGGCTCCACTGCCGTCACGGAGGCGGAGATCCTGCGCCGCGTCGAAGACGAGCTGGCGGGCGAGATCAAGATCATGCTCGACGAGGGCGTCGTCGCGGCGGCAGAGGACATTGACCTCTGCCTGATCCTGGGGGCCGGTTGGCCGTTCCAGGCCGGCGGGGCGACCCCGTATCTCGACAGGGTTGGGGCGAGTGAGCGCGTGTTCGGCGCGACCTTCCACGATCCCAGGATCGCAGCTGCGGGCTAAACGCTCAACGGCATCGGAGTGAGGGGTGGTCAGCGCATCGCGCTGGCCGCCCCTCAGTCGTCGACGGCGATGCCGAGATGCTGCGCGAACACACGGGTCAGTGACGCCGCCTGTGTCGAACTGATCGTCGCCCCGCGCAGCGCCTTCGCGTCGCTAATGGTACCGAGAATCGTGAGTCCACGAAGGTCAACGCTACTGAGAGAGGCTGCGTTGACCTGTAGGGTCTCGGTGCGGCAATCCTCGAAGGAGACGCCCTCGAGTGTCGCCCCGGTGAGATCGAGCTCTGTGAACACGCAGCCACGGAAGATTACGCGGGTGAGGCGTGCGGCTCGAAAACCGGCCCAGCCAAACTTGCTCTCCGCGAAGAGCGTCGAGCGGACCTCGCCATCGTGCAGGTCGAGTGCGCCCACCCGAGATCCGATCAGCTCTACGTCTCGGAGCAGCACGCGCGCACCCCGGATCGTCGGGATATTGAGCCCCTGGAACTGGGTCTCCGTGAAGCGAGAGCCGCGGAGCGAGAGCGCGTCCCCGGTGAGTCCCCGAAATGAGCACTCGGTGAAGTTCGCTCCGTCAAGGTTGCCCTCACCCAGGTCGAGCTCAGAGAACGCGATACCGTCGTGGTCCTCGCGGGCCCCGGGGACCAGCTCACCAGCCGGCTCAAGATGTGGCAGCGTGAGTGGTTCAAGTACCGGAAAACGGGGTGTGCGCCGCGCGACCATAACGCTACTCGCTCGCCAGCGGGCGCGGTTCGGGCCGCGCGATCGGGATCTTTACACCGCGGACCTGCGCGGAAGCATCCGCGGCGATCTGGGATGCGGTCAATCCCGCGTCAGCGAGGAGCTCTTCGCGGCTCGCGTGTTCGGGGAACTCATCCGGGGTCCCAAGTTCACTGACCGCGGTATCCACTGCCGCGTCGCGAAGTGCCTGGCGGATCCTGGTGCCGACTCCGCCGACGCGGATCCCATCCTCAATGCTGATGACCAAGCGGTGGGAGCGTGCAAGCTCGACGACAGAGTCTGCGACCGGGACGACCCAGCGCGGGTCGATCACACTTGAGGAGATCCCCTGGGCTTCGAGCAGCGCGGACGCTTCCAGCGCGATGGCGGCCATGGGCCCGACGGTCACGAACAGCACGTCGCGCTCCTCGACCTCCGGCGGCACCTCACGCAGCACATCGACGCCGTCTGGGGTGCGTCGGATCGCGGGCATGGGCTCTCCCACGGACCCCTTCGGGTAGCGCACCACGGTCGGGCCATCGTCAATTTCGGTCGCCTCACCGAGCAGCTCGCGCAGCGTTGCTTCGTCGCGCGGGGCGGCGATCCGGATCCCGGGAACCACCTGCAGAGTCGCGAGATCCCACACGCCGTTGTGACTTGCACCGTCAGGGCCGGTGAGGCCCGCCCGATCCAGCGCGAACGTCACACCGGCGCGGTGCAGCGCGACATCCATGAGCAGTTGGTCGAAGGCGCGGTTCATGAACGTGGCGTAGACCGCGACGACGGGGTGCAGTCCACCGTAGGCGAGGCCTGCCGCACTCGTCACCGCGTGCTGTTCCGCGATCCCCACGTCATACACCCGCTTCGGATGCTTCTCTGCCATCGCGTCAAGGCCCGTGGGTGCCAGCATTGCCGCGGTGAGCGCCACAATGCGCTCGTTTTCATCGGCAAGCTCGACCATGCGCTCACGGAACACGCCGGTCCAGCTCCGGCCACGTGAGACCGCGACGGGTTCACCGTTGCCCGGGTTGATCTGGCCGACCGAGTGGAACTGATCCGCCTCATCGTTTTCTGCCGGCGCGTACCCACGCCCCTTCTCGGTGATGACGTGGACAAGGGTCGGCCGACCGTAGCCTTTGGCCTGTCGCAACACCTCTTCGACGGCGGCAAGGTCGTGTCCATCGACCGGGCCCAGGTACTTAATGTCGAGGTTCGAGTAGAGGTGTTCGTTGTTGCTCGCACGGCTCAGGAAGCCGTGCAGTGCGCCGCGCGCACCACGGTACAACGTCTGCCCAGGGCGCCCGAATCGCGAGAACAGCTTCTCGCTCCCCTCTTGCAGGTCACGATAGGAATCGCGGGAACGCACCGAGTTCAGGAACCGTGCCATGCCTCCGATAGTCGGCGCATAGGAGCGGCCGTTATCGTTCACGATGATCACGAGGTTGCGGTCGTTGTCGTCCGTGATGTTGTTCAGTGCTTCCCAGGTCATCCCACCTGTGAGGGCGCCATCTCCGACAAGCGCGACAACGTGCCGATCGGCCTGTCCCGTGCGATTGAATGCACGGGAGATCCCGTCGGCCCAACTGAGCGAGCTCGAGGCGTGCGAACTTTCGACGATGTCATGCTCCGACTCGCTGCGCTGCGGGTAGCCCGCCAAACCTCCGCGGCGGCGCAGCATCTCGAAATCGCGCCGTCCGGTCAAAATCTTGTGCACGTAGCTCTGATGCCCGGTGTCGAAGACAATAGGATCACGCGGCGACTCAAAGACGCGATGCATCGCGATCGTGAGTTCTACGACACCCAGGTTCGGCCCGAGATGCCCGCCAGTCTTCGCGACCTCAGCGATCAGGAACTCGCGGATCTCCGCGGCCAGCGACCGGCACTGCTCGGGTGTGAGGTCGTCGAGATCTCGCGGCCCGTCGATTCCGTCCAGGATCGCCACCCGAACACCTCCCCTTCGGCCCCGCACGGTCAGCGCCGGGGCATCCCCACAGTCTACCCGCAGGGGCATCCCCTGATCGCCCATCGCGGACAGCCGGACGCCGTGCGGAGCTTCCGCAGGGCTGAAGAGCTGTCTGGAGAAACAGCTGAGGCCCGGGTGCGTCTGCACCCGGGCCTCAGCCGATCACGCGTGTGACTTACACAAGCGAACGGAGCACGTACTGCAGGATGCCACCGTTGCGGTAGTAGTCGGCCTCGCCCGGGGTGTCGATGCGCACAATCGCGTCAAAGGCGACGGTGGAGCCGTCGGCCTTGGTTGCGGTCACGGCGACAGTCTTGGGGGTGACGCCCTCGTTGAGCTTCGTGACACCCGAGATCTCGAAAGTCTCAGTGCCGTCGAGACCGAGCGAGTCGGCGCTCTCGCCCACGGGGAACTGCAGCGGCAGGACACCCATACCGATCAGGTTCGAGCGGTGAATGCGCTCGAAGCTCTCCGTGATGACGGCCTTGACGCCCAGCAGGCGCGTGCCCTTGGCAGCCCAGTCGCGCGACGAGCCGGAGCCGTACTCTTTACCGCCGAGCACAACCAGCGGGATTTCTGCCGCCTGGTAGTTCTGCGAGGCATCGTAAATGTACGACTTGGGGCCGCCCTCGAGGGTGAAGTCGCGGGTGAAGCCACCCTCGACGCCGGCGCCGTCGTTCTCGCTTGCCAGGAGCTGATTGCGCAGACGGATGTTCGCAAAGGTGCCGCGAATCATGACCTCGTGGTTGCCACGACGCGAGCCGTAGGTGTTGAAGTCGCGAACCGCGATACCGTTCTCGATCAGGTACTGACCGGCCGGGGTCTCTGCCCGGAAGCTACCTGCAGGGCTGATGTGGTCAGTGGTGACCGAATCGCCAAGCTTTGCGAGCACGCGGGCACCCGAAATGTCAGTCACCGGCACGGTCTCGAGGGTCATGCCGTCGAAGTAGGGTGCCTTGCGGACGTACGTCGACTTCTCGTCCCACGCAAAGGTGTTGCCATCCGGAGTGGGCAGCGAGGTCCAGTGCTCATCGCCGTCGAACACCGTGGCGTACTTCGAGGTGAACATGTCGGAATCGATCGATGCGTCAGCGATCTGCTGCACCTCGGTCGGGTCCGGCCAGATGTCGCGCAGGAAGACGTCGTTTCCGTCCTGATCCTGGCCGAGTGCCTGCGTATCGAAATCGAAGTCCATCGTGCCGGCAAGCGAGTACGCGATCACGAGCGGGGGGCTCGCGAGGTAGTTCATCTTGATGTCCGGGTTGATGCGACCCTCGAAGTTACGGTTGCCCGAGAGGACCGCCGTGACGGCGAGATCGTTCTCGTTGACCGCGTGCGAGATCTCCTCGTTCAGCGGGCCCGAGTTACCGATGCAGGTGACGCAGCCATAGCCGACCGTGTAGAACCCAAGGGCCTCGAGGTCCTGGTTCAGACCGGACTTCTCGTAGTAGTCGGTGACAACCTTGGAGCCGGGAGCCAGCGTCGTCTTCACCCAAGGCTGAGCCTTCAGTCCCTTGGCGACGGCGTTGCGTGCGAGCACGCCAGCCGCAAGCATCACCGAGGGGTTCGAGGTGTTCGTGCAGGAGGTGATCGAGGCGAGAGTGACCGCGCCGTGATCCAGCTCAAACTCGTTGCCAGCCTGATCCTTCACCTTGGCGGGGTTGGCCGCTGCGGCGTAGTTCTTCAGGTCAGTCTCGAACTGCGTCTTCGCGGACGTCAGCTCGATACGATCCTGCGGGCGCTTCGGGCCAGCGATCGAGGAGACCACGGTCCCGAGATCAAGCTCAAGGTACTCGCTGAACTCGGGCTCGACTGCCGGGTTATGCCACATGCCCTGTGCCTGCGTGTAGGCCTTGATCAGTGCGATCTGCTCTTCGCTGCGGCCCGTGAGACGCAGGTAGTCAAGCGTCACGTCGTCAACCGGGAACATTGCCGCGGTCGAACCAAACTCGGGGCTCATGTTGCCGATGGTGGCGCGGTTCGCGAGCGGCACGGAGCCGACGCCCTCGCCGTAGAACTCGACAAACTTGCCGACCACACCGTGCTGACGCAGCATCTGCGTGATGGTGAGCACCACGTCGGTTGCGGTGACACCCGCGGGGATCTTGCCCGAGAGCTTGAAGCCCACGACGCGCGGGATCAGCATGGAGATCGGCTGGCCGAGCATTGCTGCCTCAGCCTCGATGCCGCCGACGCCCCAGCCGAGGACGCCGAGGCCGTTTTCCATCGTGGTGTGCGAGTCGGTGCCGACGCAGGTGTCGGGGTACGCCTGGAGCTGTCCCTCGACGGTGCGGGTGAAAGTAATGCGCGCGAGGTACTCGATGTTGACCTGGTGCACGATGCCGGTCCCCGGGGGGACCACCTTGAACTCGTCGAAGGCACCCTGGCCCCAACGAAGGAACTGGTACCGCTCACCGTTGCGCTGGTACTCAATCTCCACGTTGCGTGCAGCGGCGTCAGAAGAGCCATACACGTCAGAGATCACCGAGTGGTCGATCACCATCTCCGCGGGTGCCAGCGGGTTGATCTGATCCGGCGAACCACCCAGATCCACGACTGCCTCGCGCATGGTTGCCAGGTCGACCACACACGGCACGCCGGTGAAGTCCTGCATGATCACTCGTGCGGGGGTGAACTGAATCTCGGTGTCCGGCTCTGCGGAGGAGTCCCAGCCACCCAGCGCTTCGATGTGCGCCTTCGTGACGTTGGCACCGTCTTCGGTGCGCAGCAGGTTCTCCAGCAGCACCTTGAGGCTGTAAGGCAGACGCTCATGACCTGGAACTCGGTCGATCCGGTAGATCTCGTAGTCCTGCTCGCCGACGGCGAGGGTGCTCTTCGCGTCGAAGCTGTTGACGGCTCCCATGAGGCTCCTCCAATTTATCTCGATGTCAAGATAACTCTACACCGAAATTCTGGACACTGCCGTCACTCCGGAGGGGCTGTCTGCCCAATGCTCCCCACACTATCGGGCCGAGAATCATCAGATGATTTCGTCACCCGGCGTACCCCGAACCAGGTCACCACAATGACTGCAACAAAGAGCGGCGTTCCCATCACGATCCGGGCTGTGCCAAGCGCCGCGACCTGCTCCGAGAGATACATCGGCAACTGCACGGCGAGTCGCGCGACGAACATGGCAAGCCAGAGCAGCGTGAGCAGTGTCCCTGTGCGCTTCAGTCGCAGATCCCGTCGCCACCCCTTCATGTCTCCCCGGAGGAACCCGATGACAAGTCCGATTGCTGGCCAGCCAATGAGGAGGGAGACAAGCAAGCCGAGCGACCAGGCTGCATTCACTACGAATCCCCAGAGGAAGTAGTCCACGCCGCGGCCGGTCACGAGGGTAATCAGGACCGCGATTCCCACCCCGAGCATGCCCGAGAGCGCTGACACTGGCGTTTCCCGGCGTACCAGTCGGATCACGAACAGGATCACCGCGAGCACCCCCGGGATGATTGCGGCGAGCCGTGCATCCTGAGTCGGGACAAATATTCCCAAGAAGATCAGGCTCGGGAGGAGCGTCTCGGCAACGCCGCGCCAGCCACCAATCGCTGCGAGTACGCTCTGCGCGTTCAGCTCCTCACCCGAGACACCCGCCTGTACGGCGCGCGCCATGCCCCCCAGGCGTCCCAGCGCCTCGGCACCGGTCGATTCGGCCGGTCCGTGCGAGCTGGGGTCAGCGTTCGAACCGCCACTCCCCTGTTCCGGCGCCGACTCCTGCGGGGCAGCGGCACTCACGCGGGCTGCGCCCCGTCCTGAGCCGCGGCTGACGCCTGGCCCGGCTGACGCTGGGCCTGGACGCCCTCCGGCACCCGCAGCGGCAGAAGCTCACTCGGGGGCATCGGCTGATCGCCGCGCACGACCACGAGTTCACGGAACAGATCCAGCACACGCTCACGCACCGCGGAGTCCGTCGCCGCTTTGCCCATGATCACGCCGCGCAGCATCCACCGCGGGCCGTCGACAGCGATGAAACGCACCTGGCGCGTGCCGCCCTGCTCCGCCCCCGCGGGCGTCTCAACGAACAGTTCAACCCCGAGCGGGCCCTCTTCTTCAACAACTGTGCCGCCCTGCGACGTCATCTGCTGCGCAAGATCGGCACGGACACCGTGCCACAGCCCCGTTGTCTTCGGTGCCGCGAAAGCCTGCACCTGCAGCAACGACTCCTGATATTCAAGGGAAACTGCGACCACGCGATTCGCGCGCTCATCGACCTCGAGGCGAAGCTGCAATCCCTCACGCGGAGCGACCTTGATGCCGCCCAGGTCGACGTATGGCCGCATCGCCGGGACCTCGGAGACATCGAACGGGCCACGCTCGTCCCGGTCGGCGGGAGCTGACTTTGCGTCGTCGACCTCATCGGGCCCACCATCGTGCAGCTCGACCGCGTCAGCGGCTCCTGTCGCGGGCGCCTCCTGTTCGGGTGCGTCCTGTTCGTTCTTGTCGTCGCTCATGCTCTTTTTCACTCCTTGTTTGCGCCCCGTGGGGCTCCATCTCACCGAGCGCGCCGCCACATGGCAGCGTGCCGAAACCTAGCCCCGCACCCCGGTCGAACCGAAGCCGCCGGTCCCCCGCGCACTGTCAGGAAGCTCATCGACCTGTGTGAACACGGCGCGCGAAACCGGCATGATGATGACCTGGGCGATGCGATCGCCCGGCTCAACCTCGAAGGTCGAGTGCTGATCTGTGTTGAGCAGCGTCACCTTGATCTCACCGCGGTAACCTGCGTCAACAGTTCCCGGGGAGTTCACTACCGTGATGCCGTGTTTCGCGGCGAGACCGCTCCGCGGTACCACGAAGGCGGCGTACCCCTCGGGGAGGGCGATAGACACGCCGGTCCCGATAAGCGCGCGGGCACCCGGGGCGATCGTCGCCGCCTCAGCCGCCATCAAATCGGCGCCAGCGTCGCCCGGATGGGCATAGCGCGGCGGGGTGTCGGCAAGGATCGGGATCTCTACTACGTCGGTCACTCCGCCAGGTTATCGGATCAACCCAGGCACGGGCCCGCAGATTCGGTCACCACGGCGACACTCAGGGCTTCTCGGGGTGACACAGAGGATAATGGGACACATGACGAGCGACGTTCCCGCCTCACCGGCGGCCCCCGCATCCCAGGCCCAACAGAGCTACCGGGAACGGCTGATTCCAGGACCGGGCATGTTCCTGGCCCTCATGCTCCTTCTCCCCGCGGTGGCACTCGTGTGCACTCCGATCAACGCCTCAATCGCGATCCCCGCGGGAATCATCGTCTACCTCATCGCGGCCGTGACGCTGCTCCTGCTCGCCCCCACCATCCGTGTCGTGGGCGACCGCCTCATCGCCGGCCACGCCGAAATCCCCGTCTCACAGCTCGGCGACATCGAACTTCTCGGGGCCGAAGGCCTGCGCGCCGCAATCGGTCCAGGCCTCGACGCCCGCAGCTACCTGCTCGTACGCGGCTGGATCCACCGCGGTGTTCGCATCACCAACATCGATCCGGCGGATCCGGCACCCTATTGGATTCTCACCACGCGCCACCCGCAGAAGCTTGCGACGGTAATCCGCGCCGCACAGGGCTAACTCTCCGCCCCCTCGAGGAAGGCACAGCACCGCGGATCACCCAAGACCGCAGAGCACACAGGGCCCGTGTTCGGGAGGCTGGAAACCAGACCTCCCGAACACGGGCCCTGTGCTGTCGCACACGCGAGACTCCCCTGCGTTGCTCGCGCGGTGGCGCGACCGCAGAATGCGGTCAGACGCTTCGCGTCTTCCCTAGGAGCATTCCTCGCGCGGTGGCGCGACCGCAGAATGCGGTCAGACGCTTCGCGTCTTCCCTAGGAGCATTGCTCGCGCGGTGGCGCGACCGCAGAATGCGGTCAGACGCTTCGCGTCTTCCCTAGGAGCATTCCTCGCGCGGTGGCGCGACCGCAGAATGCGGTCAGACGCTTCGCGTCTTCCCTAGGAGCATTCTGCGCAGATCGGACCGAGATCCGTCTGGTGGTCCATCTGGGACCGGTGCCGCACCAAGAAGCAGTTCACACACGTAAACTCATCATCCTGCTGCGGGAGGACAACAACGTCCAGTTCAACATCGGACAGGTCCGATCCGCCCAGGTCGAAACTGGGGTTGTCCGCGTCCTCTGAATCAAGGCCAGATGCGCCCTTTGCGGGGCCGCGCTCTTTCAGAGCCTCAATGGAGTCGGCTTCCTCTTCGGACTTCCTGGGGGCGTCGTAATCAGTGGCCATTCTCTCCTGCAATCTCGTGCCGTGTGTCGGCACCTCAACCATCGAGCGGCCACAGTCTGCCGCAAGAGTGCCCGTTCGCGCAAACTCTAGACCGGGGAGTTCTCTGTACGCGAACTGTCAGCACGCGAAGTTTCTCCCGCGCCGCGTCAATCCAACGCCGCATGGGAGAGATGTGCCACCCTAGTTCGCGAGCGAGGAAGGGATGCGCCCATGGATGAATTGCGCTTTGTGCGACGCGAGGATCAGACCCTCATCGTCGCAAACGATGCCGACCAGGAGTTCCGACTCGTCGTCGACGATGCGGTGCTCAGCGAACTCCGCTCGCTCAGTCGCCGCGAGCGGCCCGCCGGGAAGGTGCGGCCCCGCGAGATTCAGGCGCTGATCCGCGCAGGGAAGACCAGAGCGCAGGTGATGGCGGAGACCGGACTCGAAGAGGTCGACGTTGAGCGCTACGAGGAGCCCGTTCTGGCTGAGCGGCGATACATCCTCGAGCGCGCGCAGGCTGTCCCCGTGCGCACCGAAGCGCACACCGACACCGAGGAACGCTTCGGCGCGGTCATCCAGGAACGCCTCATCACCCTGGGGGCGGACGCGAGCGAGTGGGCCTCCTGGCGCGACGAAGAGGCCGGCTGGATGGTCAGCTTGGAATTCATCTCCCGGGACGTTGCCCACAGGGCCGTCTGGTCCTTCGAGCATCGCAAGGGCACGCTCTCCCCGATCACCTCCGACGCGGTCACGCTGTCGAAGCAGGGCGACGTGGGAGACCGTTTGATCCCCAAGCTTCGCGCCGTCGACACCGGCGATGGGTCGACCCGCTTCGACTCCGGCGCGTTCGAAACGGAGGAAGCGGCGAGTACGGCCGCCGCCGCGTCCGGTTCACCCGAGCAGCAGGCAGATACCGCCGAAGAACCCACTTCTCAGGCCACCGCAGAGCCGACCCCCGAGAGCGCGGATGCGGTCTATGAGCGCCGCCGCGAGATCGATCAGCGTGCGATCAAGACCAACGAGACGCAGCCTGTTGATCTGAGTCAAACCGCAGACCTGCTCGACGCACTCCGCCGGCGCCGTGGCGAACGCGATCAGGAACACCGTGCCGCCGCACTCGCTGACCTGACGCCCTCGGACGAGCAGTCCGCAGCCTCACCCATGAGCGACAATGCTTCCACGGCAGCGACTGCCCCGAGCGAGGCTCCGAGCGATTCTCCCGCCGAGCCGACGCCGGGCGCGCGCGCTCGCAGCATTTGGGGTGCGAGCGGGGTGAGCGGTTCCGCCCCGCCCCTCGGATCGCGGGGGCGAGACACGGCTCCGGTGACCCGTGTCCCCCAAGCCCCTTCGGAACAGCTCGGATCGAGCGACACCAAGCCCGTACCAGGCCCCGGCGCCCCTGCGGCTCCAAAGTTTCGGGCGGTTCCTCCGGCGGATGAGCCATCACCAGCAACCCCGGCGACACCGGCGAACACCGAAGAGCCCGCGGGGAAGCCCACAAAGAAGGGCCGTGCGTCGATCCCCAGCTGGGACGACATCCTCTTCGGCACCCGCAGCGACGACGACCCGAGTTAGGAGGCCGCCGCGACCGCGGCGACCACGGAGGCGAAACCGCTCCCCGCGAGTGTGCCGCCGAGTGCCAGCGGCACTCCGCGTTCCTCGTCGCTGAACGAACCGTGCTGGCCGATCATTACGTGCGCGCCCGCATCGTCTGTGCTCAGCGTGTAGGCCACACGTTTCCGTGCGGCGATCATCACATCGCCGAGACGCTCGGCTACGCCTTCGGACATCGGCCCGAACAGTCCAGCCGCGATCGCGTCGTCCCGCGTAAAGACCCAGGCGCGCTCCTGTTCCGCTGCGGCCCAGCGGTCCCGAACCGTTGCAGGGTCGATCGCCGGGTCGAGGTAGAGTGAGCGAAATCGCGGTTCCCCACCCACAAGCGCCACGCCTTCGAGTAGCTCAGGCGCGGAGTCGAGCAGCACGTGCTGAGTGGGAGCAACGTCCACGATGCCGTGATCCGCGGTAATCGCGACACCCACGTTCCCTGGCAAGGTCCGCAGGAATCCATCGAGCGCGGAGTCAAACTGTTCGAGCCGCCGCACCCATTCTTGGCTTTCCCAGCCGTACTCGTGGGCTGCACGGTCGAGTTCGTCGACGTAGAGATACATCACCGTGGGGTCGCCGGTGCGGAGTGCCTGCGAGGCGAGCGCGAAGCGGTCGTCGATCCGCTGCCCGGCCAGATACTCAGCACCGCTCAGAATCGCCTCCGTCAGGCCTCCGTGAGCGTGCGCAGGCCGACCAATCGTGATCGTGCGTGCGCCCAGTTTCCGGGCGAGCGGGAACAACGGCTCCGCGAGCTGCCAGGATCGACGATCCGGGATGTGATCCCACTCGCTCAGCGTCGTCACGAGACCGAGTCGCGGGTGACGAATGCGATACCCGACGAGCCCGTGTTCGCCAGGAAGCCGGCCCGTGGTGATCGTGGTGAGCGCGGCCCCGGTTGTGGACGGTGCCACGGTCTCGATCCGGCGCTGCGGGAGAGACGAGAGGGTGGGGGCGTGCCCCTTGCGTGCGCGGAGGTTCGCGTGCCCCAGCCCGTCAACGACAATCAACACGAATGACTGCAGCGCCGGGAGTGCATCGTTTGGGAACGTCGCAAAGCGCGCCGGATCCGCGGTGTGCGCGTGAGGGCCACCCGCGAACGCGGCGGCGAGAGTTTCTGAGGGGTCGTGGCCGAGCCCTTGGGCGACGGCGGCGATGCCGCTTGGCAGAATCGCGGCAAGCCTCGCGCCGTTGTCGGCAGCTGTCGGTAGCATGATCTCCATTATGACCGAATCGCCCCGTGCACCCCACGAGATCGCCGGTGAACGCATCGAGGACATCGACATCTCCCAAGAGATGGAGGGTTCGTTCCTCGAGTACGCCTACTCCGTGATCTACTCGCGCGCCCTGCCCGATGCCCGTGACGGGCTGAAGCCGGTGCAGCGCCGCATCCTCTACATGATGGACGACATGGGTCTGCGACCCGATAAGGGCCACGTGAAGTCGGCGCGTGTCGTCGGCGAAGTGATGGGAAAGCTACACCCGCACGGCGACTCGTCAATCTACGATGCTCTGGTGCGCATGGCGCAGAGCTTCAACATGCGCCTGCCACTCGTCGACGGCCACGGCAACTTTGGTTCGCTGGACGACGGCCCCGCCGCCTCCCGGTACACGGAGGCCCGGCTCGCGGGGTCAGCCCTCGCGATGACCGATTCGCTGCACGAGGACGTCGTCGACTTCGTGCCGAACTACGACAACCAGCTGATGCAGCCCGAAGTCCTCCCTTCGGCAATACCGAACCTGCTGGTCAACGGCGCGAGTGGAATCGCGGTGGGGATGGCAACAAACCTCGCCCCGCACAACCTCATTGAGGTTGTCGACGGTGCGAAACATCTGCTGCACAACCCGAAGGCCACTGTCGAGGAGCTCATGGAGTTCATCCCGGGCCCGGATCTGCCCGGCGGCGGAACAATCGTGGGGCTTGACGGAGTGAAGGACGCGTACCGGACAGGGCGCGGCGCATTCCGCACCCGCGCCAAGGTTGCCGTTGAACAGTTGGGGCCCCGCCGCACGGGGCTCATTGTCACGGAGCTCCCCTACCTCGTGGGCCCCGAGCGTGTGATCGAAAAGATCAAGCAGGGTGTCGAGGCGAAGAAGCTCTCGGGGATCTCCGACGTTGCGGACCTCACGGACCGCAAGAATGGCCTGCGCCTGGTCATCACGCTCAAGACTGGCTTCGCCCCCGAGGCGGTGCTCGAACAGCTGTACCGGTACACGCCGCTCGAAGACTCGTTCAGCATCAACTCCGTGGCACTGGTGCAGGGCCAACCGCAGACCCTCGGGCTGCGGGAGATGCTGCGCGTGTTCCTCGATCACCGGATTTCCGTGATCACGCGCCGTTCGCAGCATCGACTCGCGAAGCGCCGGGATCGCCTCCACCTCGTCGAGGGTCTACTGATCGCGATCCTCGACATCGATGAGGTCATCCAGCTGATCCGCACGAGCGACGACTCTGAGACCGCTCGCACTCGCCTCATGCAGGTGTTCGATCTGTCGGAAGCGCAAGCCGAATACATTCTTGAGCTCCGCCTACGGCGGCTCACGAAGTTCTCGCGGGTCGAGCTCGAATCAGAACGAGACGAGCTCAACGCGGAGATTGCACAACTGCTCGAGATTCTGGGGAGCGATGCACGGCTCCGGAAGGTAGTCTCTGACGAGCTGGATCAGGCCGCTGTGGCTTGGGGCACGCCCCGACGCACACTGCTCACCGGTGCCGTGATCCGGCCCACCCGAGCCGCGGCTGCGTCAGCGTCGCTCCAGGTCGCAGATTCGCCGTGCACGGTGCTACTCTCGGCGACCGGCCGCGCGCTCCGCGTGGACCGCGACCCCGAAGCGCCGGAGTCCCCGCGTGGAGTCTCTCGGGCGACCAAGCATGGCGCGGTCATGTCGAGTGCGGAGGGAACGGTGCGCGGAGAATTCGGCGCGGTGCTCTCCGACGGCACGCTCCACCGGTTCACCCCCGTCGACCTCCCGATCGTGCCGGCCGCCAGCATCGCGTTCTCGGCGGGCATGAAGCTGCTCGAGTACCTCGGGATCACAGATAAGAAGCTCCGCGTTGTCGGCATCGTGCCCCTCAACAAGGAGCTGCCCATTGGGCTCGCGACGGTGCAGGGAACCGTGAAGCGCGTCGTGCTGACCGAGCTTCCCGCGAAGCCCTCGTTCGAGGTGATTGGGCTGAAGGCGGGCGACACACTGCTTGCCGCGTTCCCCGCGCCGGACGACACCGAGTTCGCGATCGTGACGAGCGATGCGCAACTGCTGCGTTTCGACGCTGGATCGGTGCGGCCGCAGGGCCGCCCCGCCGCCGGCATGACCGGGATTCGGCTGGGCGCGGACGCGCGTGTTGTGTTCGCGGGGGCAGTTCCGGCAGAGGCTGAGGCGCGGGTCGTGACAATCGCCGACAGCTCGATCACGCTCCCCGGCACCGACGTGGCAACGGCCAAAATCACCGACTGGGCAGAGATCCCACCGAAGGGTCGCGCAACCGGTGGCGTCAGGATCCAGCGCTTCCTCAAATGGGAAGACCAGATCGCTTGTGCCTGGGTGGGCACCGGCGAACCACGCGCGCTGGCGGCAGACGGGACCGCGCGCAAGCTTCCGAGCGAACTCGGCAAGCGCGACGGCTCCGGGCAGCCCATCGACGGCGCGGCCGCGTACATCGGTGAGGCACCGTAGTCGATCATCGGGCTGGGGTGCGTGCGAGGCACGCACCCCAGTCAAAACACAGCGTCGCCCCAGCGCTACAAGCCGATCAGTAGCACGCCAGCCACGACCACAACCGCGGCGAGAATACGCAGTACCGGCCGGGAATCACGGAATCGCCACACCCCGTAGAGCCCCACAAGGATCACGCTGACTTCACGGACGGGGGCAACGAGAGACACGGGGGCGATCGTCACGGCGGTCAACACCAGGATGTAGGACAGCGGCGACAACACGCCAAACGCCAACAGCGCGCGCCAGTTCCCACGGAGTTCCGGAAGCAGCCTGCTCAGTCCACGGTCCGCTCGACCGTTGTCTCCGCGCCGGAACAATGCCAGGGTCAAGAAGGGAATCTCGCCCAGCGCACATCCCACCATGAACGCTACGGGGCTCACACCGAACTCAGTCACGACAAAGGTGTCCCACAACGTATAGGCCGCGATCGCGGTACCCGTGAGCAGGCCGTACCCGATTGAGGGGTCGATCCGGCGCCACCGCCCACGGCGATCCGGGGTTCCGCGCCCGGCACTCTCCCGCCGCGGCGTACTCCGCCCGATGAGCCCGAACCCCACCACGCCCGCAAGCAGCACACCAATCCCGACAAGCGCAACGGTACCGGGCCGCTCCCCGAGCACAAGCACCGCCACAAGCACGGCCAGGAGGGGGCCAGAACCGCGCGCGGTCGCGTAGACCGTCGAGAGCTCACCACGCAGGTACCCGCGCTGGAGCACGAGCATGTAGCCGACGTGCAGCACACTCGACACCGCGATGCCCAGCAGCATTGCCCCGGGGCTCGCGTCCCCGAGCCCACCAGTGAACGGGATCAGCCCGGCCCAGAGCGCCGCAGAGCCGAGCGAAGCCCACCACAGGAACGGGACGCCAGATCGGCTTGCGCCGTGAGCGATGATATTCCAGGCCGCGTGAGCGACGGCGGCGGTCAGGACGAGGAGGAGCGCGGTGAGCGACATGCGGGGAACCTTCTGCTCGCCGCAGGCACGACGAACGGGTTCCTCCAGGCTTTTGTCCGTTCAGATGACGCCACATCAGGAAATGCGGCGTGGTGTCGCTCGGACCAGTCAGGCACAAAGCCCCGGAACCCTAGACACTGTCAGGACGAGCCTAACAGCACACGGCCAAGCTAAGCGTCGATGCGCTCGCGATCTAGATCGTCCGCGTTCTCGATGATGAATTCCTTGCGTGGCGCAACTTCGTTGCCCATGAGCAACTCGAATACCTGGGAGGCGGCGTGAGCGTCCTCAACGCGCACGCGCCGCAGGGTCCGATGCTCGCGATCCATCGTCGTCTCCGCCAGCTGATCCGCGTCCATCTCACCGAGACCTTTGTAGCGCTGGATCGGTTCCTGATACTTCTTGCCGCGCTTGCGCAGATCAGCAAGCAGTGTGTTCAGCTCGCGCTCACTGTAGGTGTAGATGACGTCATTCGGCTTACGCCCCGAGTTTTGCACGATCACGCGATGCAGCGGCGGCACCGCAGCGTAGACGCGTCCCGCCTCAAGCATGGGACGCATGTACCGGAAGAACAGGGTGAGGAGGAGGGTGCGGATGTGCGCGCCATCGACGTCGGCGTCGCTCATCAGAATCACTTTGCCGTAGCGGGCGGAGTCCAGGTCGAAATCGCGGCCTGATCCCGCACCGATCACCTTAATGATCGCCCCGCACTCGACGTTGCTCAGCATTTCGGCGACGGAGGCCTTCTGCACGTTCAGGATTTTTCCTCGGATCGGGAGCAGCGCTTGGAACTCGCTGTCCCGGGCTGGTCTCGCCGTCCCGAGCGCGCTGTCACCCTCGACGATGAAGATTTCGGTCTCCGCCACGTTCTTTGATCGGCAGTCGATCAGTTTCGCGGGTAGCGAGGAGCTCTCGAGGGAGCTCTTGCGCCGTGCGGTGTCTCGCTGAGCCCGCAGAGCGATCCGGGCCTTCATCTCCGACACCATCTTTTCGAGCAGGGCACCGGTCTCGGCTTTGTCCTGCTTCTTGGTGGATTCGAAGCGTTCAGTGAGGCCTGTGGTCAACGCCTTGGAAACAATCTGACGCACGGCCGCGGTGCCGAGCACTTCCTTGGTCTGGCCCTCAAACTGCGGCTCAGGCACGCGCACCGTAACCACGGCGGTGAGGCCCGTCAGGATGTCGTCCTTTTCTGGCTTGTCGCTGCCTGCCTTCAACTTGCGGGCGTTTGTCTCAATCTGCTTCCGGAAGAATTTCGTGAGGCCCTGTTCGAAACCGGTGAGGTGGGTGCCGCCCTTCGGCGTCGCGATGATGTTGACGAAGCTCTGGACGGCGGTGTCGTAGCCGGTCCCCCACCGAAGGGCAATGTCGACTTCGCACTCGCGTTGCACTTCACGGGACACCAGATGGCCGGTCTCCTCGTCCATGACGGGCACCGTCTCCGTGAAGGTTCCCGAGTCGGTCACGCGCCAGGTCTCGGTGAGCGGGGCGTCGACCGCGAGGAACTCAACAAACTCCGTGAGGCCACCCTCGTACTCGAAGCGGTGGATCTGCGGTGCGCCGGTATCGTCGAGCGAGTCCGCCCGCGCATCCGTGATCTCAATGGCGAGCCCCGGAACGAGGAACGCGGTCTGGCGCGCGCGGGCGGTCAATGACTCCGGCTCGAAGCGCGCGGTTGCGAGGAAGATCTGGGGATCCGCCCAGTAGCGCACTCGAGTGCCGGTGACGCCTTTTTTGACCTTACCGACGACCCGCAGCTCGGACGAGTCCTCAAACGGTGTGAACGGGCTATCTGGGCCTTCCCCCGCGAAGAGGCCGGGTTCACCGTGACGGAACGACATCGCCCAGGTCTTGCCATCGCGGTCCACCTCGACATCAAGCCGGGAGGAGAGCGCGTTCACGACCGAGGCGCCCACGCCGTGCAGGCCGCCAGAGGACGCATATCCCCCACCACCAAACTTGCCGCCGGCGTGCAGCTTGGTGAATACAAGCTCCACGCCGGACAGACCGCTCTTCGGCTCAATATCGACAGGGACACCACGCCCGTTGTCGGCAACCGTCACGCTCCCATCGGCGTGCAGGGTAATGCCGATGTCGGTCCCGTGCCCCGCGAGGGCCTCATCGACCGAGTTGTCGATGATCTCCCACAGACAGTGCATCAGGCCACGCGAGTCGGTCGTGCCAATGTACATACCGGGACGCTTCCGCACCGCCTCGAGCCCCTCGAGAACGGTGAGATGACGCGCGGAATAGCTCGACTCCGCGGGCTTCCCGGTTGATTTCTGCGTCGCCACGTGCTGGGGTCCCCTCTGTTTACTGACCCCCCTACCCTATTCCAGGCCACCGACATTGCCCGCGTCCCGCACCGTGCAGGCGCAAAGCGTGGCGGGAGTATGCGAAATCGGTACGCGGTGAGCGAACCCGGCACCCCACAATGGGGCATTCCAGAGGAGAACGTGTTTGGATAGAGGCAACTGAACGAAAGATGGACGGGAGGTCGCCATGACAACTATCGAGCAGGATCAGACCACCACGGTCGCTACCGCGGAACGTCCGCTCAGCGCACTTGACCGCTGTGATAGCTGCGGCGCACAGGCGTATGTGCGCGCGACGCTGAGCGGAAGCGAATTGCTATTCTGCGCACACCACGCAAACAAGCACGAGGCCAAGCTTCGCCCCATGGCGGAGTCCTGGCACGACGAGAGCCACCGACTGAACGCGTAGCCTACGCGCACAGCCTATTTCCAAGAGAGTCCCTCTGCCGCGATGCGGTAGAGGGACTCTCTTCGTTGTGGCCCAAGAAGCACTTCGGGGACCGCAGGAGGCGCTGGCATGAATGCAGATAGAATTGAGAGGTTTGCATAGGTTAAGTAAAAGGATTTGCGTGACTACCACCAAGGAAACAAACCCTCCGGATCCAGAGTCAAACTCGACGGGCACCGAGCCCCCGCGGATCGAATCCGAACCGGGACATCCAAGCACGCTCGTGAGCGGAGATGCTCCCGAGGACAAGCTGCCGCTAGCGGGAGAAACCACCACTCCTGCCAAGAGCCAGAAGAACACTCCGGCTCGACAGAAGCTCTGGGGCATGCCACGTCGCATAGGAATTGCTGTGATAGCAGGACTTGGCGCAGTGCTACTCGCCGCAGGAGCCATCGTCACCTCGACGACAATTCAACGCGTGCAAGAGGAACGCGCTGAGATCGAAGCGCATCACGCTGAAGCGAGTTCCAGATTCTCGAACGCTTCCGAAGAGTTCAGCACTACGAAACTTCATGTAGAGCAACTCGTAGAGGAAACATCCCCTAAAGACCTTGGTGCAAGCGAAGCCGACGGAGAGCGCGTCATCGATTCACTCCAAGGTGCGTTCATTCTTGCGTCCGAGCGGGAGCGGCTTTTGAAAACCGAGCTTCTGGAAGTTGAAGGTTCCTCAAGCGCCGAGCTCCAACGAAACACTAGCGCCCTCACGTCAGCAGCGGAGAGCCTCGACATGGGTGCCGCGGACCTTCAGACCGCAATCGACACGATCGAGTCAGCACGCGAGGAACAAGCACGCGCTGTGGCCGAGGCCGAACGGCTCGCTGCGCTCGCCGCTAAGAAGGCGGCAGCCATTCCCACGACGTTCGAGGACCTCTTTCGGGCCGGCGACAGCGTGATGGGATCGTACTTTCAGTTTGAAGGGAAGATTATCCAAGACGCAGGATCTGGCACGTACCGAGTTTCTATGACCAAGGACCCTGGCTATTCACGGGTCTTCTGGAAGGATCCGATTCTTGTCAGTGTCACCGGCGAGCCGAACCAGCGTCTCCTCGAAGATGACATCATCACCTTTGTTGGGTCTTCGCTCGGCGTTCAGAGCTACGAGTCGATCTTCAAACAGTCGATCTCGCTTCCCTTGATTTCAGTTGCAGGCGCCGATATCACCGTGACCGGGCGTGACGGCTAGAGTTTCTAACTTAAACAGTAGGGCCCCCGGACAGCAACACTGTCCGGAGGCCCTACTGTTTAAGCGCGACTCAAGAGCGTGCGCGACGGCCTACTCGAGGTAGTCACGCAGCTGCTGGCTGCGAGACGGGTGGCGAAGCTTCGCCATCGTCTTCGACTCGATCTGACGGATCCGCTCACGGGTCACCCCGAAGGTGTCGCCGATCTGATCCAGCGTCTTCGGCATGCCATCGCCCAAACCAAAGCGCATCCGGATCACGCCGGCCTCACGCTCGGACAAGGAGTCGAGGAGCTGCTCGAGCTGCTGCTGCAGCATCGTGAAGCCCACGGCGTCCGCGGGTACCACAGCTTCGGTGTCCTCGATCAGGTCGCCGAACTCGCTGTCGCCGTCCTCGCCCAGGGGCGTGTGCAGTGAGATCGGTTCGCGGCCGTACTTCTGGACCTCAATGACCTTCTCAGGGGTCATGTCGAGCTCGCGGCTCAACTCCTCGGGGGTGGGCTCGCGGCCCAGATCCTGGAGCATCTGCCGCTGCACACGGGCCAGCTTATTAATGACCTCAACCATGTGAACGGGGATACGGATCGTACGCGCCTGATCGGCCATGGCACGCGTGATCGCCTGGCGGATCCACCAGGTGGCGTAGGTCGAGAACTTGAAGCCCTTGGTGTAGTCGAACTTCTCAACCGCGCGGATGAGGCCAAGGTTGCCCTCCTGGATCAAATCCAGGAACTGCATGCCACGTCCGGTGTAGCGCTTCGCGAGCGACACGACAAGGCGCAAGTTGGCACCCAGCAGGTGACTCTTGGCGCGCTGACCGTCGCGGGCAACCCACTTGAGCTCACGCTCAAGCTTCTTGGGCAGGCCCTTCTCAGTGCCCAGCTTCTCCTCGGCGAACAAGCCCGCCTCGATCCGCATGGCAAGCTCGACCTCTTCGGCCGCGTTCAGCAGGGCGACCTTACCGATCTGCTTCAGGTAGTCCTTCACCGGATCCGCGGTCGCGCCAGGGATCAGCGTTGTGACGGTCGGGACGTCTTCTTCCTCGCTCGCCTTCAGCACGATGGCACCGGTAGGCAGCGGCTCCGTGATCGTCGGTGCCGGCTTCTCGTCCTCAGGCACCTCCTCGACCTCAGGCTCGTCGTCCTCGTACTCCGCATCCGCTGCCTTCTTCGCGGCAGCGCGCTTCGTTATGGGCTTCTTCGCGGCAGCTTTCTTCGCCGCAGGAGCCTTCGCTGGTTCGTCGGCGGCCTTCTTCGGGGCAGCCTTCTTGGCCGGAGCCTTCTTCGCGGCTGGCTTCGTTGCCTTCGCGGGAGTGTCCGTTGTTACCTCGGCAGCCTCTGCCGTTGCGACAGCGGCATCGTCAGCCGCCTTCGCACCGGTGGAGCTTGCACGAGCCTTGGGGGTGGATGCAGTTGCCACGCAGCCGCCTCTCTCTTTCGAAATGTCGCGCTGTGTCGCCGACGAAACGCCGCCGAGTGCTCACAGCATGAAAACCCATGTCAAGCCCGAACGATTTCCCACACGGGGAAATCAACTCGAATTGAATGGGTTGGTCCCTTCTATTATTGCATGATCGGGCGGGGGAACCTGACCATCACCGGCATCCGCGCGCCGCGAGTGCCTGATCTATGCGCCGGGGAACTCGCCCGATTCCGGTTCTCCGTCAGACTGCTGCTCTGCGAGGAAGCGCTCCAGCTCGCTCGCGATCTGATCTGCCGTTGGGATAGAGCCGTCCTCACTCATGAGCGGCGACCGCGTGGTCTTATCCTCCATATAGGCGTCGTACCGGTGCTCAAGCGTGCGCACCATCTCGAGCGACTCAGTGTTTTCCGCGAGCTGGGAGTCGAGCTGCGCATCAAATCGGCGAGCCGCGTCGCGCACCTCGTCCGTCGCAAGGATCAGTCCCGTCGCCGACATAATGCCGTCGAGCGCCACCCGTAGCGCCTCGGGGTACTCGGTGTTCGCAAGGTAATGCGGGATGAGGAGCGCAAAGCCGGCCACTTCCTCGCCCAGACTGTGGAGTCGGTACTCCAAGACATGTGCGGCAGAGGCAGAGAGCTTTGTGGTCGGGCGCCACACCGACTTCGCCTCGATCAGATCATCACGAGATCCGCTCACCGTCACAGACAGCGGCCGCGTGTGTGGCACGGGCATCGGGATGGCGTGCGACCACACAGTGATTGACACCTCGAACTCATGCACCAAGAGCAGCACTGTGTCGATGAAGTGCTCCCAGCGGAAGTCGGGCTCGTAGCCGCTGAGCAACAGGAACGGCGAGCCGAACTCATCGCGGCCGAGGCTCAAACTGAGCTCCTCCGGCGAGTAGTCCGTGAAGTGATCCTCTTGGAACGTGATGATCGGGCGGCGAGCACGGTAGTCCAGGAGCATATCCGCGTTGAAGCGGAGGATCTCCTCCGGCGAGTACCGCCGCCACAGATACTCCTCCAACTGCGAAATCGCGTTTCCGGCATCGGTCAACCCCTGCATCGCGACGATCAGCGGGAGGCCCCGCGGCACGGTCGCACGACGCTCGGCGTATTCGGCGGAAAAAATCGATTCAGTCACGCTCCCTATTCTACGAAACCGGGCGCAAGAATAGGGGGATCGGGTCACGCCCGCAGCGAACCCCCTATTCCACACCCTGAGCCCCGGGAGTGCCGGATCACCGGGCGCGACGCCCCGTCGCTGGCCCCCTCACTTTCCGACATCGCGGGTGTAGGGTTGGGAAGGGTACGCCCGCTCATGCGCGGACGGCCATCACCATTGCGCACACACCGAGGGAGACCCCACTTGGCCGAACAGCAGTTTGACATCGTCGTCCTGGGCGGCGGCAGCGCCGGATACGCCACCGCGATCCGCGCTACGCAGCTTGGGCTCAGCGCCGCAGTGATCGAAAAGGACAAACTCGGCGGCACCTGCTTGCACCGCGGTTGCGTCCCAACGAAGGCGCTTCTGCACGCTGCCGAGATCGCAGATGTTGCACGCAGTGGCGAGTCGTACGGCATCCTGTCTTCCGTTGCCGGCGTTGACATCGCCAAGGTAAATAGTTACCGGGAGAACCTTGTCGCAGGCAAGCATAAGGGCCTGCAGGGCCTACTGAAGGCGAACAAGATCACCGTAATCGAGGGCGAAGGCCGCCTGGTTGCGGCGAACACGGTCCAGGTCGGCGAAGACCGGATCGTTGGTCAGCACGTCGTGCTTGCGTCGGGCTCATATTCCCGCTCACTTCCGGGCCTCGAGATCGGCGGCCGCGTCATCACGAGCGAGCATGCACTTGAGCTCCAGGAAGTCCCGGGGCGCGTTGCGGTCCTGGGTGGCGGCGTGATCGGCGTCGAGTTTGCAAGCGTCTGGCGCTCGTTCGGTTCCGAGGTCACGATTATTGAGGGCCTGCCCCACCTCGTCCCGAACGAAGAAGAATCAATCTCGAAGCAGCTCGAGCGCGCATTCCGCAAGCGCGGGATCGACTACAAGCTTGGCGTTCGTTTCCAGTCGGTCACGCAGGACGCGAACAGCGTCACCGTGAACCTCGAAGACGGCACCGTCGTGACCGCGGACTACCTGCTCGTCGCTGTGGGCCGCGGCCCGTCGACGCAGGGCCTCGGCTACGAGGAGGTCGGAATCGAAATGGATCGCGGCTTTGTGCTCACGAACGAGCGGCTCGCGACAAACGTTCCCGGCGTGTACGCCGTGGGAGACATCGTCCCCGGCCTGCAGCTTGCGCACCGCGGCTACCAGCAGGGTGTCTTCGTGGCCGAAGAGATTGCGGGTCTCGCACCCGTGATCGTTGAGGACGTCAACATTCCGAAGGTCACCTACTGCGACCCCGAGATCGCATCCGTCGGCCTCACCGAGGCGAAGGCCAAGGAAAAGTACGGCGACGCGAACGTGACGAGCTACGAGTACAACCTCGCAGGCAACGCGAAGAGCTCAATCCTCGGCACCGCGGGCACCGTGAAGGCTGTTCGGGTCGTCGACGGTCCCGTCGTGGGAGTGCACATGATTGGCGCACGAGTCGGCGAGCTCGTCGGCGAGGCGCAGCTGATCGTGAATTGGGAAGCCTACCCGGAGGACGTGGCACCCTTCATCCACGCACACCCGACGCAGAACGAGACCATCGGCGAGACCATGCTGAAGCTCGCCGGCAAGCCGCTCCACGCGATCTAGTCGCAGCGGCACACACAGACACGTAACGAAACGGAGAAATGCACGATGAGTGAATCGGTGGTCCTCCCCGCACTGGGCGAGAGTGTAACCGAGGGGACGGTGACTCGTTGGCTCAAGAACGTGGGCGACACCGTTGAGGTCGACGAGCCGCTGCTCGAAGTCTCGACCGACAAGGTCGACACGGAGATCCCCTCCCCCGTTGCTGGCGTAATTCAGGAAATCCTCGTCCCTGAGGACGAGACCGCCGAGGTCGGCGCGGTTCTGGCGATTGTTGGTGACGGCGCAACTGCGCCCGCTGCCGCGGCGCCCGCTGCGCCCGCGCAGGCCGAAGCCCCCGCCGCCCCGGCTGCTGCTCCGGCACCCGCCGCCGCCCCGGCTGCTGTACCCGCCGCCGAAGCGCCCGCTGCGGCACCGGCTGGCGGTGGCGAGGATGTGGTTCTCCCGTCGCTCGGCGAGAGCATCACCGAAGGCACTGTGACGCGCTGGCTCAAGAACATCGGCGACACCGTTGAGGTCGACGAGCCGCTGCTCGAGGTATCGACGGACAAGGTCGACACCGAGGTGCCGTCGCCTATTGCTGGTGTGCTCCAGGAGATCCTGGTGCAGGAAGACGAAACGGTCGAGGTCGGCGCAGCGCTGGCACGCATCGGCTCGGGTTCCGCTCCGGCAGCGCCCGCTGCGGCGCCGGCTCCCGCAGCCGCCGCACCGGCTCCAGCAGCCGCGCCCGTCGCTGCACCGGCTCCCGCTGCACCGGCTCCCGAAGCCGCACCGGCTCCCGCAGCCGCCCCCGCACCGGCTGCTGCTGCACCTGCACCTGCACCTGCACCTGCTCCTGCTCCTGCTCCTGCTCCTGCAGCAGCTTCGGTCCCCGGCTACGTCACCCCGATCGTGCGCAAACTTGCTCACGAGCGTGGTGTCGACCTCGCAGGCATCACCGGAACCGGTGTGGGCGGGCGTATCCGCAAGGAAGACGTGCTTGCCGCGGCTCCCGCCACCGCAGCCACTTCGGCATCGACCCCGGCCGCAGCGGCACCCGTCGCCGAGGTCTCACCGCTGCGCGGGACGACGCAGAAGATGAGTCGCCTTCGCAAGGTCATCGCGGAGCGCGCTGTCGCATCACTGCAGGGCACGGCGCAGCTGACCACCGTCGTCGAGGTTGACGTCACGAAGGTGGCGCAGTTCCGTCAGGCAAAGAAGGACGAGTTCCTCGCCAAGACCGGCTCGAAGCTTTCCTTCCTGCCGTTCTTCGCACTGGCCGCCGCCGAGGCGCTTCGCACGTACCCGATCATCAATGCGACGGTAGAGGGCGACCAGATCGTCTACCCCGACACCGAGAACATCAGCATTGCGGTCGACACTGAGCGTGGACTCCTGACCCCGGTGCTGCGCACCGCAGGTGAGAAGAACCTCGCGCAGATCTCGAACGAGATCGCGGATCTGGCGCAGCGCACGCGTGACAACAAGCTCACGCCGGACGAGCTCAGCGGGGGCACCTTCACCCTCACGAACACCGGATCGCGCGGCGCGCTGTTCGACACGCCGCTCGTGTTCCTCCCGCAGGTTGCCATCCTCGGCACCGGCGCGGTCGTGAAGAAGCCCGTGATCGTTTCCGGCCCGGAAGGCGACGCGATCGCCGTCCGCTCCACCGTGTACCTGGCGCTCTCCTACGATCACCGAATCGTCGACGGCGCTGACGCGGCGCGCTTCCTCACCCAGGTGCGCACGCGCCTCGAAGGCGGCGACTTCGCAGGGAACCTCGGGTACTAACCCGAACTCCCATTGACCGGAGGCCGTGGCTGCTCACTCGAGCAGCCACGGCCTCCGTCGATTCTGGCAGGCACAGCGCCCGTCACCGGCTTCGCCCGTCCCCCGGCCTGATCCGGCTCCGAATTGCCGCCCGCCAGGCATCTCGCGCACCGTCGGGGAACCAGTCGAACACCCCATCACCGAGCTCCCCCATCGCTTCGTCAACGGCGTCCTGCAACAGGCTCGCCGCACCCGAATGCCGGGAAGCGCGAAGCTGACGCGAGATTCGTGACAGGGAGACGCCCAGCGCCGCACATCCCGCGTCGTGCCGGTGCCCCGTATGCCCGCTCACTATTTCCAGACACGCCCCGGCGCTTCGGGCCGCGATCCCATGTTCGCCGAGCTCTTCAAGTTCCCGGGCGAGCTGCGCCGCGGCGCCAGGGAACACCACTGTGGAACGGGATGGAAATCGTGATCGGGCCCATCGCCTGGGCTCGTTCGTTCGTGCGTGCATGCAGCACCGCCTCTCTCTGCAAAGCAGCCTTGCACCGGCGTGCAAAGGTCTCCCGAACACCTCGATCTATCCACAGAGTTCCATCGATTCCGCGCGAATCACCCCGCTGTGAGCGAACAGCGGCGGGCCCATGTGCACCGGGCGTCCCAGGACACCCGGCAGACGCGATACTCTAGGTGACATGGCAGAGAAGGTGAAGCGGAACGGCCGCATCAAGCAGATGATTGAGGTCTATCGGACCACGAAGGTCCATGACCGGAATCTCCCCTGGGTGCTGCTGCTCGTGTTCATCGCACCCGTCGTGGTCTCGGTGTTGCTCGCGTGGCTGATCCCGGGAAGCTGGTTCGGCTGGGTCCTCTGGCCCTTGACGGGCCTGCTTGTCGGTCTGCTCCTCGCAATGATCGTGCTCGGTCGCCGCGCGGAGAAGATGGCGTACCAGCAGATTGAGGGTCGACCCGGGGCCGTCGGTGCCGTGGTGCAGGGTGCACTGCGTCGCTCGTGGCGCGGCTCCGAGGTGCCGATCGCGATCAACAAGAACCAGGACGCGGTGTACCGCGTTGTGGGCCGCGGCGGCGTCGTCCTGATCTCCGAGGGCTCGCGCAGCCGCACACAGCGCATGGCCGCTGAAGAAGAGCGCAAGCTGAAGCGTGCGCTGCGCAACGTCGAGGTTGTGCACCTGTACGTCGGGCCGGACGGCGATGGCGTCCCGCTCCCCCAGCTTTCCAAAACACTTGTCAAGCTCAAGCCGAAGCTCAACCGCAACGAGGTCGCGGCGGTCTACAACCGTCTCTCCTCGCTGCAGGCCACCCCGGTGGGGATCCCGAAGGGCATGGATCCGAACCGCGTCCGCCCGCAGCGCCCCCGCTAGGCGATGGCAACTTCCAAGCCGCAGCGGTTCGGCGATCTCGAACCCAGCGCCTGGCCTGGCGAACGGCTCGGACTCCCAGAGTCCGGGCCGCGCTCGGTTGGGCGGATTGGCCGTCGCTTCCTCGCCCTGTTTGTGGACTGGGGCCTGGCGGCACTGCCCGCCTTTATGCTCATTGGCGGCCCGAACGCGAGCGTGTGGAATCTCGTGTTCTTCGCGCTGATCCAGATCATCTTCATCCCCACGATCGGCGGCTCGATCGGCCACCGGCTCCTGGGGCTGCGTGTCGTTCCGATCGCGGGCGGCTGGGTCGGTTTTTGGCGGCCCATTGTCCGCACGGGACTGCTGTGCCTCGTTATCCCGCTGCTCGTCTGGGACTCCGATCAGCGCGGCTTCCACGACAAGATCGCCGGAACTGTCCTGGTGCGGGGGTAATTCATCCTGTAACACTCGTGAAACACGCGAATCACGTTTTTGAAACTCAGCACGCATAGTCTTGACGCAAGCGAACGGTGCCGGATCGGCACACCAGCAATGAGGAGCAGCATGTTCACCACCCCGCAGGAAGTCATCGATTTCATCAAGGAGACGGACGTCAAGTTCGTCGACATCCGGTTCACCGACCTGCCCGGGGTGCAGCAGCACTTCAACATCCCTGCGGCCACCGTGGACGATGATTTCTTCGAGGTCGGGCAGATGTTCGACGGTTCCTCGATCCGCGGCTTCGTGGGCATCGCTGAGTCCGATCTGCAGCTCATCCCCGACGTCACCACCGCATACATCGATCAGTTCCGTATGGAACGCACTCTGATCGTGATCTGCGATATCTTCAATCCGCGCACCGGCGAAATCTTCTCGAAGGACCCGCGTCAGGTTGCGAAGAAGGCCGAGCAGTACCTCGCCTCGACCGGAATCGCCGATACCGCGTTCTTCGCCCCCGAGGCCGAGTTCTACATTCTGGATTCGGTTCGCTACGAAAACAGCCCGCAGCACACCTTCTACGAGATCGACTCCGAAGAGGCGCACTGGAACTCGGGCCGCGCCGACGAGGGCGGCAACCTGGGCAACACCACGTCGGAAAAGGGCGGCTACTTCCCGGTTTCCCCCGTCGACAAGCAGGCCGATCTGCGTGATGATATCTCGCTCCGTCTCATCGAAGCGGGTCTGCACCTCGAGCGTTCGCACCACGAGGTGGGTGCCCCCGGTCAGGCCGAAATCAACTACCGTTTCGACACGATGGTGAACGCGGCCGATGACGTCCTGAAGTTCAAGTACATCGTGAAGAACACCGCTGAGATGTGGGGCAAGACTGCCACGTTCATGCCGAAGCCCGTTCTGGGTGACAACGGCTCGGGCATGCACACGCACATGTCACTGTGGGCCGGTGGCGAGCCGCTCTTCTACGACGAGAACGGGTACGCCGGGCTCTCTGACCTCGCGCGCTGGTACATCGGCGGCATCCTGCACCATGCACCCGCGCTGCTCGCGTTCACGAACCCGACGATCAACAGTTACCGTCGTCTCGTCAAGGGCTACGAGGCTCCCGTGAACCTCGCCTACTCGGCGGGAAACCGTTCGGCCGCGATCCGTATCCCGCTGACGGGCTCGAACCCGAAGGCAAAGCGCATCGAGTTCCGCGCTCCCGACGCGTCCGGGAACCCGTACCTCGCGTTCGCCGCGCAGCTGATGGCTGGCCTCGACGGGATCCGGAACCGGATCGAGCCGATGGAGCCCATCGACAAGGACCTCTACGAGCTGCCCCCCGAGGAAGCGAAGAACATCCCCCAGGTGCCGAGCTCGCTCGAAGCAGCACTCGAGGCACTCGAGGCGGATCACGACTTCCTGCTCGAGGGCGGCGTCTTCACCGAGGAGCTGATCCAGACCTGGATCGACCTCAAGAACGAGACCGAGATCGCTCCGATGGCGCTGCGCCCGCACCCGTTCGAGTTCCAGCTGTACTACGGCGTTTAATCCCTTGCCCTGAGCGGGATCTCCGCTAAGGACACGGTGCCTATTGCGCCACAGAACGACCCGGCTCCTGCAAATTCTGCAGGAGCCGGGTCGTTTTTTCGTCTTCCTGGCGGCCTGACAACGTGTTGAGGTGGTGCTCCTAGACTCCCGGCAGGGTGGGCACACAACCACGTACTCGGGAGGTACGCTATGCCAGAAATTGTGACTCCGTTGCTCCGACGCTGGTTCCCGGTCCACGGAATCCTCTGCGTAGCGGCCTGGCTCACGGGCTGCGTTCCTGCTGGACCCGCCGATCCCCCACAACCAGTCGCGGTTTCTCCGAGCGCAAAAGAGCAGGGGCTCAGCAATCCCGGTTCTGAGGCCGGCCCCTGGGCGTTTGTTCGGGATACGCAGCTCTATCTCACACTTCCCAGCAGTTCGACGTGCCCAGCGCACCCAGCCAGCATCAGTGCCGGTCCGGGAGCATCGATCACTGTCGAAGTTCGCGTAGTCCCCAGCGCGGGTGGCCTGTGCACGGCCGACATGGCACTGCTGAGCTACCCGATCCCAAGCTCCGGGAGTGAGACACGGATCCAACTCACTGGTGTTGCAGACACCCCTCAGTCCATCAGGATCGCCCGCGTGGCGACGCCAGCTTCTGCCCGGTAACTGGCCGAGCGGCCCGGCACCTCTCCCTCTCGGGGGTGGTGCCGGGCCGCTCGGGTGATTCAGACAGCTGGGGCGGTGACCCGCCCGGTGGCAACGTCGCTGTTGCGGCGCTGGGTGGCGCTAGGATTCGAGTTCATCCTCGAACTCAGCCCCGTCTTCTGCGAGCAGGGCCTCCAAGAGTGTTTGTAAGTACTGCATAACGATCAGATTACGCTTCGATAACGTATTGCGCTACCCCTCGTGAATGAACGACGGGAAAACAGGCAATGGCCACCAGGAATGGAGACTAGGGCACGTCTCGGTACTCAGGTTCGTCGGAGTACCCGAAAAAGTCGCGCTCCACCACGGCCCGAGCTCGCCGCGATACCGCAAACCAGCGCTCCTCGAGTTCCGAAGTCTTCCCCCGCGGCAACCCCAGCACATTTGCGATGCCCTCAAGCTCGCTCCAGTCAGTCGGGAGTGCGTCCGAGGAACGACCATTCCAGAGTTTCAACGCGGAGCGCACCCGACTCGCGTAGCGCCAGGACTCTTCAAGGTGCCCGGCGTCCTCCGCCTCAATGAAGCCCAACTGAGCGGCGGCGTGGAGCGCAGCAAGGGTGGCGACAGTGCGCAGTTCGGGGTGTGCGGCACCGTGCCGCAGTTGCAGCAACTGCACGAGCCACTCGACATCGCTCACCCCGCCCGGGCCGAGCTTCAGGTGGCGAGTGCGGTCACCGCCACGGGGCAGCCGTTCCGCTTCGACACGGGCCTTCATGCGCCGGATCTCGCGCACCTGCTCCTCCCGGAACTCGGCCGGGTATCGGATCTCATCCGCAAGCGCCACGAAGTCCGCACCCAACTCGGGGTCCCCCGCCACCGGACGCGCGCGCAGCAAAGCTTGTGCCTCCCAGGTCACCGACCACCGTTCGTAGTACGCGCGAGAAGAATCGAGGCTCCGTGCGAGGGGCCCATTTTTCCCCTCCGGGCGCAAATCAAAATCGAGGTCCACCGGGAACCGAGGATCAGACACCAGTCGGCGCAACTCGGTGACGCGACGGAGTGCCTCGCGGCTCGCATCTTCGGCGCGCACCTCGCCGAGGGGACGATACACGGCGATCACGTCGAGGTCAGACGCGAAGCCCATCTCTCCCCCGCCGTAGCGACCCATCCCAATCAGCGAGAACGCAATGACAGGCGAACGCCCGGCTGCCGCTTCCTCGCGCCCGAGCGCAAGCAAGAGTCCGTCAAGTAGGGCGGTGTGCGCCGAGTCGAGCCCCCGCGCTACATCGCCATCCGTGATCACCCCCGTGAGTCGCCCCAGGGCAAGGCGCAGCACTTCCCGCCGGTGCACCGTGCGGAGTGCCGCGGCTGCCTCGTCAATCGTGGCGCGCCGGGACGCGAGTGCCCGCATCTCTTCGAGCAGCGTCGTGAGGCCGAGCGGACGCAGCAACTCGTCACGCTCCAGCCAAGCGACCGCATCGGGAATAGTCTCAAGGAGCTCCGCGGCGAACCGGGAGGACGACAGGACGCGGGTCAGCCGCTCCGCCGCCTCGGTCCCGTCGCGCAGCAGCCGCAGGTACCACGGCGCGTCGGTGTTCGCCTCGCTCACCCGACGGAAGGCGAGGAGACCATAGTCTGGGTCAGTCCCATCAGCGAGCCACTGCAGCAGCACGGGCAGGAGATTACGATGGATCCGTGCCCGCCGAGAGGTGCCGCGCATGAGGGCCGAGAGGTGCCGCATGGCACCGTCGGGGTCACGGAAGCCGATACTGGCGAGCCGGGCCCTCGCCTCATCACTTCCCAGCACCAACTCCTCGTCGGGAAGGGCAGCCACAGCGCTCAGAAGTGGCGCGTAGAAAATCTTGAGGTGCAGCTCCCGCACCTCCCGCTGGGTGCGTCGCCAGGCTTCGAGCAGCTCCGGACCTGTCGGTGCGAGTCCGCTCGCGCGCGCCAGCACTCGCAGCCCCTCGGGATCGAGCGGCATGATCGCGGTACGCCGCAGGCCCTCGAGCTGCAGTCGATGCTCCAGCACCCGGAGAAACTGGTAGTCGGCAATGAGTCGGTCGCCATCGCTCCGAGCCACATATCCGCCACTCACCAGTGCGCGCAGCGCGGGAATCGTTCCGGCGACATGGAGGCGGTCATCGTATTGTCCGTGCACCAGCTGCAACAGCTGCGCACTGAACTCGATATCTCGGAGCCCCCCGGGGCCAAGCTTGAGCTGGACGTCGAGGTCGTCATCGTCGATGTGCTCGGTGACACGCTCGCGCATCCGCTGCACGGAGCCGACAAAGTCCTCACGCGAGGAGGATGCCCAGACAAGTTCCCGAGTGCCGTCGACAAACGCGGCACCAAGTTCCAGATCTCCCGCCAGCGGACGCGCCTTCAGGAGTGCCTGAAACTCCCAGCCCTTCGCCCACCTGTCGTAGTAGGCGAGCATCGAGCCGAGGGTCCGGACAAGGGCACCGTGGCGTCCCTCCGGCCGGAGATTCGCGTCAAGCTGCCACAGCGGAGGCTCAATCCCTGGGTCGTGGATCCCGCGCATTGTCTCGGAGGCGAGCCGGGTGGCGATCCGGATCAGTGCGTCCGTGTCGAGGGCATCGTCATCCGCGCTCTCAGCAATGAACACGACGTCCACGTCCGAGACCACGTTCAGTTCCTCCGCACCGCACTTGCCCATCGCGACGATGGCGAGCCGTACCGCGTCCAAGCGCCCCTGTCTGACGGCAGGACCGCTGAGCCCGGCGGCGAGGGTCGCGCGCGCAACCGTCAACGAGGCTTCGACCGCGGCAGCCGCGAGCACGGAGAGCGATCCCGCGACGTGTTCAAACGCCTCTTCTGCGAGGCCTTCGGTAGTGCGCTCCATGTCGAAGAGCGCCACGCTGGCGAGGAGCTGCCGGTAGGCCACTCGAAGCGCAGTCCAACCCGCGTCGCCCGCGAGCGTCTCACCCGTTTCCGGGTGGTGCACCGCGGTCTGCAGCGCCTCGCGCGCTTGCGCGGCGGGTACCAGCGCTCCGCCACCGGAGAGCAGGTCTACAAGCCCCTCCGGATGCCGGGTAAAGAAATCTCCCAGCGCCGGTGAGGCACCCACCAGCAGGCACAGGCGCCCCAAGCTGGCCGCATCGAGACCCTCCAGGAGCGCAGGGTAGCGCTCGCAGAGCTCACGAATACGCGCAAGGGCGGCATCCGGATCCGCTGCCAGGGTAAAGGCCTGCAATAACTCGCCGGCCCCCACGGAGAGATCCGGGAGCAGCTCTGCGAGCGCGTCCCGAGACGCGGTGAGCTCCTGGAATCCGACCCGCGCCGCGTCAGCGAGCGAGAATGGGCGCGGGTTCGGACTCATCAGGTCGCGGGAGCTCACACCGTGTCAAGCATCGAGGTGAGCTCGTACGGCGTCACCTGGCTACGATACTCGGCCACCTCGCGGCGCTTGTCGCGCAGGAAGTAGGCAAACACCTGCTCGCCCAGCGTTTCCGCCACCAGTTCGGAGCGTTCCATCACCGCAAGAGCATGGTCCAGGCTCGTCGGCAGCGGGTCAAAGCCCATGGCGCGGCGTTCCCCATCGCTCAGCGCCCAGACGTTGTTCTCGGCCTCGGGCGGGAGCTCGTACTCCTCCTGGATTCCCTTGAGACCGGCCGCGAGCAGCACGGAGAAGCCGAGGTACGGGTTTACGGCGCTGTCCAGAGCGCGGTATTCCACGCGGGCGGCCCCGCCCTTTCCGGGCTTGTACATGGGCACCCGCACGAGCGCCGAGCGGTTGTTGTGTCCCCAGCTCACGAACGAGGGGGCCTCATCGCCGCCCCAGAGGCGCTTATAGGAATTGATGTACTGATTGGTGACCGCCGTGATCTCGGGTGCGTGCCGCAGGAGACCCGCGACGAAGCGCCGACCTGTCTGCGACAGCTGGTACTTCGCGCCCGGATCGTAGAACGCGTTCGTGTCACCTTCGAACAGCGAGAGATGCGTGTGCATACCTGAACCGGGGTGCCCTGCAAGCGGCTTCGGCATAAACGTGGCGTGCACGCCCTGCGCGATCGCAACTTCTTTGACCACGGTGCGGAACGTCATCAGGTTGTCCGCGGTCGTGAGGGCGTCCGCATAGCGCAGGTCGATCTCGTTCTGGCCAGGGCCTGCCTCGTGATGGCTGAACTCGACCGAAATACCGAGCTCCTCGAGCATCGCTACGCTCTCGCGCCGGAAGTCGTGTGCGGTACCGCCGGGGACATTGTCGAAGTAGCCTGCCCGGTCCACAGGCACCGGCCCCTTACGACCAAAGACCTTCGACTTCAGGAGGTAAAACTCGATCTCCGGGTGCGTGTAGAACGTGAAGCCTTGCTCCGCCGCGTTCGCGAGCGTGCGCTTGAGTACGTTCCGCGGGTCCGCAACCGCGGGTTCCCCGTTGGGTGTCCGAATGTCGCAAAACATCCGGGCCGTCGGGGCCTCTTTGCTGCGCCACGGCAGTAGCTGGAAGGTGCTCGGATCCGGCACTGCGAGCAGATCCGATTCGTAGGCGCGAGTCAGTCCCTCAATCGCCGACCCGTCGAATCCAATGCCCTCGCTAAACGCGCCCTCGACCTCGGCCGGGGCCAGGGCCACAGATTTCAACGTCCCCGAAACGTCACTAAACCAGAGTCGCACGAACCGGACACTACGTTCCTCGATCGTGCGCAGGACGAAATCACGCTGCTTGCTCACACCCGCTCCGTTTCGTTCGGGGTCGCCACCACGGGGTCCCGCGGTGCCGCTGACCGCTTCAGACTATCGCCCGCTCGTGACGTTCGTGTTACGGCGTCTCGGGTGGGCGCAGACTAGTAGTCTTCTTCCTCGTCTTCCTCCCGCAGAAGTCGGGCCCGCTCGGCGAGGATCTGCGTGGCGTGCGCTGCCTCTTCACGGGTCCGGAACGGCCCCACGCGGTCGATCGAGAGCGACTGCGGCCCCTCCTCAACCTCACCAGTGCGCTGATTGAACCAGTACGTCTCTTCGGGATCGTCGATCCCCCAGTCCCGCTTGCTCATGAGCCGTTTCCCTCCGCGTCGGCCTGTGCCCGGAAATCGCCGGGCTTACTTCATAGACTAGAGCCATGCCCTTCGATGCACACGGAAATTTGATCCCCGGAACGCGCCCGGCCCCGCTGACGGTCCCCGCCCAGATTGCACGACCGCCTTACGTCGGGCTCCAGGCTCCGCCAGCGTACACAGGAAACAACACCTACACCGAGGCGGAGATCGAGTTGATCCGCACCGCCGGGCGTATCGCCTCGCAGGCGCTCGACGCCGTCGGTGCCGCAGTAGCGCCCGGCGTCACGACCGCCGAGCTCGACCGGGTAGCTCACGATGTTGTCGTTGCCGCCGGGGCCTACCCGTCGACGCTGGGCTACCGCGGCTACCCCGCCTCGTCCTGCACCTCGGTGAACGAGGTCATCTGCCACGGCATCCCCGACGACACCGTGCTCCGCGAGGGCGACATCGTCAACGTCGACGTCACTGCCTACCTCGACGGTTTCCACGGCGACACGAACCGCACGTTCCGGGTGGGTCAGGTGAGCGAAGAAGTCGATCTGCTTATCGAACGCACCCACGAGGCGATGATGCGTGGGATCAAGGCGGCGAAACCTGGTCGCGCCGTGAACGTGATTGGTCGCGTCATCGAGACCTACGCGAAGCGCTTCGGCTACGGTGTGGTGCGAGACTTCACCGGGCACGGAGTGGGATCCTCGTTCCATACGGGCCTCATCATCCCCCACTACGACTCGGCCCCCAGCTATGGTGACCTGATCGTGCCGGGCATGGTGTTCACGGTCGAGCCGATGCTCACCCTCGGTACCCACGAATGGGATCAGTGGAGCGACGGGTGGACTGTCACCACCCGCGACAAGAGCATTACGGCGCAGTTCGAGCACACGATTGTGGTGCGCGAGGACGGCTTCGAACTCCTCACAGTCTCGGAGTAGCGCGCCGGGCGAGCCCGGCCCCAGGCCGGCCCGGGGTCGTGACCTGCCCCGGCACCATCATCAGTGGGTGTCGCCGACAGGAGGACGTGTTCGGCGGGCTAGCTCCGACCGGCGACCGCGTCGACAATGGCGCCGGCCGCGAGCCACGTGACCCAGGTCGAAACTCCGACGCCGAAGAAGATGCTTCCCGGAGCTTTGGATTGCTTCGAACTGCATCCTGAGCGCGCCCGGAGGCCTCTCAGGGCAATCCGTCAACGGTCGACGTAGCGCAAACAAAACCTGATCATGCACCGGAAATGGCGAGGGTGGAATGGGCCGGATCATACGCCGGGTTCTGTCTCGACGGCCAAAGCCGACTCTGACGGTCATCTCTCTCGGGGCACTGTTGCCAGTACCCTCTAGCGGCCTACCCGAGGACTCGGCGGGGCGCGTCATCATCCTCTGTCTGGCCTTGCTCCGAACGAGGTTTACCTGGCCGCCCGTGTTACCACGAACGCCGGTGGTCTCTTACACCACCCTTTCAGCCTTACCGGAGGCGGCAAGCCACCCCTGGCGGTCTACTCTCTGTTGCACTTTCTCGCGGGTTACCCCGGGTGGGCGTTACCCACCGTTCTCCCCTGCGGAGCCCGGACGTTCCTCGGCGCGTGCACTTGCGTGCCGCGACGCGACCGCCTCACCGGCCCATTCCAACGTCTATCGTACACCGCGAGGAGACCCCGGAAATGCGAACTACGCCTCGTCCTCGACCCGGACCAGGATCGCGCCGGTGCCCGGGCAGTAGACGAGCTCGTCAGGAGCCGCAGCACGGATCGCGGTCAGTTCGGCCGGCGCGAGCGCGATGTTGCTGGCCTCCGAGACATTGCCCCGGAGGCGAGCGGCACCGATGCCAATCCGGGCGCGCAGCGCCTCGTACTCTTCGAGGACGTCGCGCTGCACCTCGGCTGCGACGCCTGCGCGCTCTTCGCTGTGCGAGTCGAACTCGCGCTTCAACTGTGCTTCGGCTGCGTCGATCGCGGACTGAATCTCGGCGCGGCGTCCGTCAACTCCGCCGAGCACCCGCTCGGCCTCAGTGAACGCTGCCTGAGCCTGCTCCTGCTGCTCCATCACGGCGAGTTCGCGGTCCTCGAGCTCGCTCATCCGCCGCGCGAGCGTATCTAGCTCAGCCTGCAAGGCCTGCGCCTCTTTCGCGGCGGTGCTCTGCGCGATCAGTTCCTCGTCGCGTGCCCGACGATCGCGCACCATCTTGACGTCGGCCTCGATCCGGTCGATCTCGGCGGTGTACGTGTCGAGTTCCCGCTGAGCAGCCATGTACGCCTCGCGGGCACTGGTGATCTCGCCGCTGAGCCCGTCGAGCTCTGCGCGTTCGGGAAGCGTGGCGTGCTTGCGGCGCACGCGCGCGATCGTGGTGTCGAGGTCTTGCAGGTCAAGCAGGAGTCGCTGCTGGCGGGGGCTGGCCTTCATGCTTCCACTCTACCGTCGCAGAGCAGCTCACTGTGGCGTCGCGCTACGCTCCCACGGCGAAATCCCACGGATCTGTCCGTAGGGTACTCACTCGAAACTCAACCTCCGGGAGCGCGGCCCGCATCCGCTCGGCGGCACCCTCGAGCCACAGCGACTCACTCGCCCAGTGCGCCACATCGATGAGTGCCGGTCCGTGCGAAGCGGCGGACTGCTCGAGTGATTCCTGTGCCGGGTGGTGCCGCAGGTCTGAGGTGACGTACACGTCAGCATCACGCACCAATGGGTGATCAAGCAGGCTGTCTCCCGCGCCGCCGAGCACGGCAACCGCGCCAATCATCCGTTCCGGGTCCCCCGCAACACGCACGCCTGTGACTGTCGGGGGAAGCACGCGTGAGACAAGCTCGGCGAACGCGCGGAGCGGCATCGGCTCCGGCAAGAACCCGCGACGACCGATGCCAGCGGCAGGGTCCGCGCCCGGAACAATGGGCACCGCATGAGCGAGCCCAAGCCGCTGCGCCAAGACGTCCGACACCCCGCCCTCGGGCGCGTCCGCGTTGGTGTGCGCGGCGTAGAGCGCGCATCGGTTGCGGATCAGCTGAGCGAGTAGTGCGCCTTTCGACGTCTCCTCGTCGAGGGTGTGGATCCCGCGCAACAGCAGCGGGTGGTGCGTGAAAAGCAGATCCGCACCCCATTCGCTCGCCTCTTCGACGGTCGCGGCCACCGCATCAACCGCGAGCAACACCTTCGTGAGCGGTGCCTGAACATGTCCAGAAACGAGGCCGACCTGATCCCAGCTTTCGGCTGTGGCCGTGGGCCAGAGCGTCTCCGCAAGGTTGGTGAAGTCGATGAGCGAGCGTTCTGACACGGTTTACCTCCGGAGCAGCTTGCGCGAAATAACGTTGCCGAGCAGCTGGACGAGCTGCACGATCAGGATGATGATGATCACCGCGGACCAGGTGACCCACGGGTTGAACTGGCGGTAGCCGTACTGCAGGGCGAGGTTGCCGAGCCCGCCGCCACCCACCACACCGGCCATCGCGGTCATGTCGACGACAGCGATAAAGGCGAAGGTGTAGCCGAGCACCAGCGGTCCGAGCCCCTCGGGAATCAACACCGCGAAGATCGTGCGGAGCGGCCCCGCCCCCATCGCGCGGGACGCTTCAATGACACCGGGCGACACGGTCAGGAGGTTCTGCTCGACAAGACGGGCGATGCCGAAGGTCGCGGCGAATACGAGCACGAACATCATGCCGCGGTCCCCGATTGCGGTCCCCATGACCACTCGCGTAAGCGGTGTCAAGGCCGCGATCAGGATGACAAACGGGATCGGGCGGAAGAAGTTCACCAAGAAGTTCAAGATGACAAACACGGCACGGTTCTGCAGCAGACCGCCACGCCGAGTCACGGTCAGCGCGACTCCCACGGCGAGGCCGAGAATGCCGCCGACGCCCATCGCGACAACGACATACATCAGGGTTTCGAGGGTGGCTTCGAGGAACTTTCCGTTCTCGAGCAGTTCAATGAGCCGGTCCATTACGCCAGCACCTCCAGTTCCGTCTCCTGCGCGAGTGCTGCCACTGCATGCTCAACGCGCAGCTCATCCCCGATGAGTTCAAGGGTCAGCTTGCCGAAGCTGCGGCCCCCCACGTCGGTAATCCCACCGTGCACAATGCTCACGCCCACGCCGCGCTCGGCGAGCGTCCGGAACACGACAGGCTGGTCCACGTCTCCGTCGCGGAAGGTGAGGCTCACGAGCCGGCCGCGGTGCCGCTCGCGGAGCTGCTCCAGGTGTGCGGCAGCGGGCTCACTCGGCAGCGCCGTCGCAACGAACTTGCGGGTAGTGTCGCTCTGTGGGGCAGAGAACACGTCAAAGACGCTGCCCTGTTCCACGGCACGGCCCCCGTCCATCACCGTGACGCGGTCAGCGATCTCCCGCACAACCTCCATCTCGTGGGTAATGAGGACGATCGTGATTCCGAGCTCGTCGTTGACGCGTTTCAGGAGCGCGAGGACTTCTCGGGACGTCTCAGGATCAAGCGCACTTGTCGCTTCGTCCGCGAGCAGCACTCCCGGGCTCGTCGCGAGCGCACGAGCGATTCCGACACGCTGCTTTTGACCGCCGGAGAGCTGATCGACATACGCGCCTGCGCGATCCTGCAGCCCAACAAAGGCGAGCAGCTCTGCCACGCGGGCGGGGCGTTCCGCCTTGGGGACCCCCGCAACGACAAGCGGGTATTCAACATTCTTCGCGACTGTTTTCGAGTGGAAGAGGTTGAACTGCTGGAAAATCATGCCGATCTGCGAGCGCACCCGACGGAGTTCACGCTCGGGCATCTGGCTGAGCTCATCGTCACCGATCTGGATCGTCCCACTGGTGGCGCGCTCGAGGCCGTTGATGAGCCGCAGCAGCGTGCTCTTCCCGGCGCCCGAGTACCCGATGATGGCGTGAATTTCGCCGGATTCGACGGTGATCGAGACGTCTTCGACGGCAACGATCTCCGGATCCTTCTTACCGCGGCCGGGGTAGCGCTTCCCGACTCCGCTGAGTTGCACGCGTGTCACCCTGGGGGTCCTTTCGGTCGGTGTAGCCGCCACCGCGGGTGGGCGCGACGTGAGTCTATTGTCAGGGTTTGGGCCGGAACCAGACGAATCGGGGCGGCGCGCCACATGCGCACCGCCCCGATTCGTGAGTTGCTCCGGCTCAGCCGGAACGAAGCTACTTGGTTGCCCGGTAGTCGTCCTCAGCCTGCTTCAGGGTCTTCGCGAGATCCTCGGCAGGCGTGTTCAGCAGCACTGCACCGTCGCCCACGTAGTCCTTCACGGCCTTCTGGACGTCGGCGTTGTTCTGGTAGATGTCAACGAGCTTGAGGTACGTCTCGTTGTCCTTGTCCTCGGCGCGTGCGGCGAAGATGTTCGTGTACGGCGCCGCAGCGACGTCGTCTGCACTGTCCGAGCCGAGCGAGTCGGAGAACTTCAGGCCGGAGGGCTCAACGAAGTCGTTGTTCACGACACCCGCGTCGACGTCGGGCAGCGCGCCCGGGATGCCAGCTGCGTCGAGCTCGGTGACCTTGACCTTAGACTTGTCCGCGAGGATGTCATCGAGCGTGGAGCCGGAGTTGCCGCCGTCCTTGAGCTCGATGAGGCCGAGCTTCTGGAGCACGAGCAGGGCACGGGCACGGTTGGACTCATCGTTCGGTACTGCGACGGTGCCACCCTCGGGAATGTCCTCAAGCGACGCGTGCTTCGAGGAAAACACGTTCATCGGGTAGATCACCGTCGAGCCGAGCGCCACGAGGTCATCATCTGCGTCAACATTGTGCGACGCGAGGAACGCAATGTGCTGGAACTGGTTGAGGTCGAGTTCGCCCTCGCTCAGCAGCGGGTTCGGCTGCGGGTACTCGGCGAAATCAACGATCTCAACCGTGATGCCTTCGTCGGCAGCCGCATCGATGAAGGTGTCCCAGTACGGCTGTCCACCGGGGACGACACCGATCTTGACGGTCGTGTCCTCGGCTGCGGGGCTGGCGCACCCGGCCAGGGCCGTGGTCGCGGCCAGTGCGAGCGCGGTCAGTGAAGCGGCGAGGATGCCGCGCTTCCGGATCGTCATGAGGTCCTCATTCATTCTGCTGGTGCGCGGCGACTGTCGCTGCGCGGAACACCTCTAGCTTCAGGCATGTTCCCCGCCACGCGGTAATCCGCGTGTCATACTCCGTCATCCTCGTGGGATACTGGGGTGTGACGCTACAGCGTCCCGGCGGGCAGGCCGACACAACTTTCACCACCGTTTGGAAGGACCCTCCGTTCATATGAACCAGCGTGCTGATGCTCACCTTGACGATTGGAAGGCGAAGCAGGAACTCGCAGAGCGGATGATCCCGCTCATCGGCCAGCTGTACCGCGACCACGATGTGGTCATGTCGGTACACGGCCGCAGCCTGGTCGGACGCTCCCCCATCGACATCATCCGCGCGCACAGCTTTGCGCGGAAGATCGACGACGTTGAGCTGCCGCTCGAGGAGACCTCCGCAATCGTCGAGGCGCTCGCCACGATCCAGCCCGGGCCGGCCTCGGTCGATCTGGCCCTGCTTGCCAATGGCTTCCGCGCCGCAGCTGGTGACGACCTGGAGGCGTACCTCCGCGAGGTGCTGGCTCCCGCAATCGGCGCCGAAGCCGGCACCGGCACCGACGTCGTGCTCTACGGCTTTGGCCGGATCGGACGTCTGCTCGCTCGCATCATCATCGACCACTCGGGCAGTGGCAACGGCCTGAACCTCCGCGCCATCGTGGTGCGCAAGGGATCGGAAAATGATCTTGTCAAGCGCGCCAACCTGCTACGCCGCGATTCTGTCCACGGCCCATTCAACGGCACCATCAAGGTACTCGAGGACGAGAACGCGATCGTCGCGAACGGCGTGCGCATTCAGGTGATCTACTCGAACGATCCGGCGAGCGTTGACTACACGCAGTACGGCATCGAGAACGCCATTCTCGTCGACAACACGGGCAAGTGGCGCGACGCCGAGGGCCTCGGCCAGCACCTGCAGAACCAGGGTATTGCCCGCGTTCTACTGACTGCACCGGGCAAGGGCGACATGCTCAACGTCGTGTACGGCGTGAACAACGATCAGATCACCGACGCGCAGCAGATCATCAGCGCCGCGTCCTGCACCACGAACGCGATCACCCCCGTGCTCAAGGTGCTGAATGACGAGTTCGGTGTCAAGCGCGGCCACGTCGAAACTGTGCACTCCTACACAAACGACCAGAACCTGATCGATAACTTCCACAAGGGCGACCGTCGTGGCCGTTCGGCGGCACTCAACATGGTGTTGACCGAGACCGGCGCAGCAAAGGCAGTTGCGAAGGCGCTGCCCGAGTTCGAGGGCAAGCTCACAGGCAACGCGATCCGCGTTCCCACTCCCAACGTTTCGATGGCTGTGCTGAACCTGCAGCTTGAGCGCGAGACCACGAGCGAAGAGATCAACACGCTGCTCCAGCAGGTCTCGCTGACCGGGGCGCTGCGCACGCAGATCGACTTCGTAGAGTCCGCAGAGATCGTCTCCAGCGACTTCGTCGGATCGAACCGTGCAGGCATCGTTGACGGCCTCGCCACGATCGTGACCGAAGACTCGGCCGTTGTGTACGTCTGGTACGACAACGAGTACGGCTACAGCTGCCAGGTTGTTCGCGTGATCGAGCAGCTCGCGGGCAGCCACCCGGCGCATCTGCCGGCACTCACGGCGTAGTCTCGAACTACCGAACCGAACGCACCACCGCTCGACAGAAAGGAACGCAAGATGTCGGAGAAATACCTCATCGGAGTTGACGGATCTGAGCAGAGCCGCGTCGCGCTCGCCTGGGGGCTCGCCCGAGCCACCGAGCGGGGTGCCACCGTGCAGCTGCTCCACGTTGCGGACGACTCGTTCCTCTCGGAGAGCGTCGCGTTCCTGTCGGAGGCGCAGAAGGCATCCGAGCAGATGCTCGAGGCCGAGGTGGCGTATGCGCGCACCCTCGGTTTCACGGGCGAGATCTCCGGGTCCGCGGTTGTGGGGCACCCCATCGCCGAGGTCGAGGAGGCCTCGAAGACCGCCGATCTGCTGATCCTGGGTCAGCACAGCGGAACGCGGTTTGCCGGGTCGTTCTTCGGCACCCGGGCCGTGAAGGTCGCGGCGACGGCGCACTGCCCCGTCGCCGTGATCCCGAATCTCGACGCGCGCCCCAACGCGGGTGTTGTTGTCGGGATCGACGGCTCGGAGGCGTCACAGCGGGCCATCGCGTACGCCGCTGAAGAGGCGTCGTTCCGAGGCGTCCCCCTCATCGCGGTGTACGCGTGGATGCCGCCGCTCACGCCCGGTCTCGAATACCTCTGGAGCGAGGAGCTTGTTGAATCGCAGCGCTCGGCCGCGGAAGAGGCGATTGCGATCGGCGTCGCAGGTCTCGCAGGCCGCTACCCGGATCTCGAGGTCAAGCGTGAGATTGTGCAGTCGCCCCCGGTTGCTGCGCTCGTGCAGGCCGCCGAGGGGGCCGAGCTCCTTGTTGTGGGCAGCCGTGGCCGCGGCGGGATCTCCCGTCTGCTGCTCGGCTCGGTCAGCCACGGCGTGCTCCAGGCGTTGCCGTGCCCGGTGATTGTCACCCGCGCATAGCGCGATCTTCTCCGGCGCGAGTGGGGCGGGGTTCGTCGAGAGTTTCGGCGGACCCCGCCCCATTCCGTGTAACGCCCCCTTACGAAAGGCAGCATCAATGTCGCAGGACACGAACCCTCATCCTGACACCCAGATTCGCATCGAACGGGTGCTCACCGCAGGCACGATCGGTGCCGGCCGACCGGGGCTCCCCGCTGCGGGAGTCTTCCTGGAAAACAACGTGTGGCTCGTCGGCGATGATGCCCGGGTCCTGGTCATCGATGCCGCGCATGACGCCGCAGCCATCGCGGACGCCGTGGGCGATCGTGAGACGCTCGGGATCCTCCTGACCCACGGTCATGAAGACCACGTAAACGCCGCGTTGGATCTGGCGCAGCGACTCGACACCCACCTGTACCTCCACCCGGCCGATCTGTTCATCTGGGCAGACACCCACGGCGACGCGCTCCCCGATTTCGAGCTCGCCGACGGAGCCGTGTTTCAGGTTGGCGACGTCGAGCTTGTGACACGCCATACGCCGGGGCACACGCCCGGTTCAGTGTGTTTTGTCGCTCCCGCGCTCGGCACTGTGTTCTCGGGCGACACGCTGTTTCAGGGCGGTCCGGGGGCGACGCGTTGGGAGTATTCGAGCTTCCCTGAAATCATCGCATCCATCCAGCGCGAACTGTTTACGCTCCCCTCAGACATGAGCGTGCAACCCGGTCACGGGGCCGGCACCACCGTGGGGAACGAGCAGCCGGCTCTGGACGCCTGGGTGGCGCGGGGGCAGTAGCACTCAGGTAGTCTTGCCGGGTTGCATCGCCGCGCTCGCTGCCGCGGCTCGCGGGGTGCGCGCCCTCTCCGAAAGGCCGCTCATGCCCCCGCTTTCTCCGCTGCGCCGCACGCTTGCGTTATTCGCCCTGGCCCTCGGTGGGTTCGGGATCGGCGTGACCGAGTTCGCAACAATGGGACTGCTTCCCGACATCGCGCGGGATTTGATCCCCGGCTTCGACGCCGCACCCGAAGCGGGAATTGCGCACGCCGGTATCTTGATCACCGCGTATGCCCTGGGTGTAGTGGTGGGGGCGCCCACCTTTGCGGTGTTCGCGGCACGCGCATCGCAAAGCACGCTCACGTTCTGGCTCCTGGGCCTATTCATCGTGGGGACCGTAGCGTCGGCGTGCATGCCGAGCTTTGGCTCACTCGCGCTGTTCCGCTTCATCGCGGCACTGCCACACGGTGCCTACTTTGGCGTGGCGTCCTTGCTCGCGGCCCGAATCATGGGGCCTGGAAAGCAGGGGCAGGGGATTGCGCTCGCGCTCTCGGGTCTGACGATCGCCAACGTCATTGGGGTCCCGCTCGCGACCTGGCTGGGCCAATTCGCCGGCTGGCGTTGGGCGTACATCCTTGTCGCCGTGATCTTTTCGGCGACACTCATGCTCGGTCTGGCAGTGCTTCCGCGAGTACCCGGCAATCCGGATCGCCATCCGTCCCGTGAAATCGCGGCGTTGCGGAATCCGCGGATCTGGATCATGGTTGCCGTTGGGGCGATCGGCTTCGGAGGTTTCTTTGCGGTGTACTCGTACATCGCCGAGGTCACGACGCGCGTTGCAGGAATGCCCGCGGAATCGGTTCCGTGGGTGCTCGCCTGCCTCGGGGTCGGGATGACACTCGGGAATCTCCTGGGAGGCTGGGCCAGCGACCGGAATCCGCCCCTGGCCGTGATCGGCGGCTTTGTGGCGCTTGTCATCTCGTTGAGCGCCTACGCTGTTTTCGCCACCGGACCCGCCGCACTTATCGCACTGGCGTTCACAATTGGGATCACCTCCTCCGTCCTGGTGCCCTCGATCCAGGCGCGACTGATTCGGATCTCGGGTGACGCCGCGCTGCTCGGCGCCGCGCTGAATCACGCCGCGTTCAACGTGGGCAATAGCCTCGGTGCGTGGCTGGGCGGGCTCGTCATTGCGGCCGGGCTTGGTTATCTGGCCCCGGGGTGGGTCGGCGCGGGTCTCGCCGCGGGCGGTCTGGTCCTGGCGCTCATCAGCTTCGGGGTGGAGCGGCGCGACAAGGCCCGCAGCCTGGATACCGCGGGCCTCGCCGTCGTGTCCCGCTAGTTCGCGACCGCGTCGCCCAGCCCGCGGAACTTCCGGTCAATGTGCACCATGGGCTCGGCGTCCTCACCGAACACGGCACCGAGAATCTCGGCCACGACGATCACGGAGGATCCAACCTCGAGGGAGTGCAGGGTACGGCAGCGGAGCGCAACCCGAGTGTTCGGGAGGTAGGGTTCGCCCGTGGTAAGTTCGCGCCACCCCTGTTCTGGGATGAATCGCTCGGTTCCCGAAACCGCGAAGGTGGCTGCGATGCCCGCGTGCCGGGAGTCCAGCAGGTGAACCACATAGCTGTCGGCGTGCAGCAGGCCGCCCGCGCTTCCGGTCGCACGGGTGACCGAAAACGACAGCGCGGGCGGATCGATCCCCACCGAGGACACGCTGGACGCGGTGAGGCCCACCGGACCGTCAGGCGTCTGCGCGGTGATCAGCGATACACCCGCCGGGTGGTGCCGGAACGCCGCTTTGAGCGCGTCGGCACCGGACGTTCCTGCCGCATCGAATACGGCTGTTCCCGTCGCGTCAGTCTCGTTCACTCGTGCACTCCATCTCTGTTCGCGCCGTCCGCGCGCGGGCGGCGAGGGCTCATGCGGCTTCGGGCCACCTCAGCTGCAACGTGTGGGCTTCCGGGCGCATTCCCCGGTGACGCCACCTCCGATCCAGCGTACTCTGGGGGTATGCGTCTCACTGAAGTGCCCCTCACCACTATCGACGGCACCCGCACCTCCCTCGCCGAATATGGGGACCGGGCGATCCTGATCGTCAACGTCGCCTCGAAGTGCGGTATGACGCCGCAGTATGCGCAGCTTGAAGAGTTGCAGCAGCGATATGCCGATCGCGGGTTCACAGTGCTCGGCGTGCCCTGCAATCAGTTCATGGGACAAGAACCGGGAAGTTCGGAGGACATTCAGACGTTCTGCGCGGTGAACTACGGAGTGACGTTTCCCATGCTCGAGAAGACAAAGGTCAACGGGCGGCACTCCCATGCGCTCTACCGGATCCTGCGCGAGACCAACGACGCCGCCGGCCGGAGCGGGCGCGTGCGCTGGAACTTCGAAAAGTTTCTCGTGGCCCCCGGCGGCGAGATCTCCCGCTTCCGCTCCGCAGTCGAGCCTACCGACCCTGCGGTGATTGCAGCGATCGAAGCGGCGCTCCCCCGGTAGTGCTCGGCTGTTCGCTGCGCGCGGAGTCCGGAGGCGGTGGTTTTTCCGCGTCGGAGCGTATTATCGTGCGGTGACCATTCTGATCGATTCGCCGACTTGGCCCGCCCACGACCGACTGTGGGCACACCTTGTCAGTGACGCGTCGCTCACTGAGCTCCACGAGTTCGCCGCGGCCAACGGAATCCCCGCACGCGGCTTCGACCACGACCACTACGACGTCCCCGAGGAGCTCCACGCACGCCTGATCGTGGCCGGTGCCGTGTTCGTGACGGGGAACGAACTCGTCCGCAGACTGATCGCGTCCGGGCTGCGCGTCCGCGCCCGAGATCGTGCCCACGTTCCACGTTGAGTGGCGCGAGAGATACATCCCACCTCGCGCCGAGTCCCCTGCCGCACCCACCCTTTACCGCGAGCTCAGGTCCGGAACGGCGCCCAGCGGCACCAGATCAGCCATCGTGTGAACGGCCACGTCAGCGTGCCGCATGAGGGCGTCGGCCCCCAGCGCGGCAAGCACCCCGGTGGCGTGTGATTGCCCGCGTCCGCGCGCGCTGATCTGGGCCCCTGTGCGGCGGTTCACCCCGATGAGGCTCCACCTGTCGTCACCCCAGTGGGGTGCGCGGGCGAGCAACGGCGCGAGCTTCGGCACGCGCCCCACCCAGCCGAGCGCCCGAGTCGTGGCGCGATCCCCCACGGCAAGGTAGCTGCGAACTGTGATTGCCTGCGCCGGATCCGCAAGCACGTGGTCCGGGAAGTCTGCGCGCAAGTACCGCCGGATCCCTCGTTCCGCTGGCAACATGCGGTGTTCGCGGAAATTCAAGACGGGGTGGCCCTCCGGAGGCTGAAACACCGGCTGACCCGCGAGCCCGGCAGTCCAGGTGACCGCTGCTGGGCCGTGCTGTTCGCCGGTTCCCAGAATCACCGCAAGGTCGACCGAATCTCCTGGGACGGTCGGCAGCGCCGCGATCAGCATCGTACTCAGCCCGGGCACGAGCCCGGCACCGAGCAGGACGCGCTGGCTCGGTGCCGCCGCCGCACGCATCTCGGCGAGGGCACGACCTGTTGCGGACACGTCAAGATAGGCGGCGGGGGCCGCGGCTTGGATCAGGCGGACATCCTCGACACCCGAAGTATTGACGACGAGATCGTGATTCCCAGCGAGTCGATGCACAGCATCGAATCCGGAGGGCCTAGTCAGATCGATGGCCGCGCTGCGACTCCGCCGGCTCCCCCCGGTGACATCCCACCCCCGGGACCGGAGCTCTGCGCTGACAACCTGGCCCACGGCCCCGGTGGCCCCAACTACCAATGCTCTCATCGAGTGTTCCGTTCTGCGTTGACATGCCCCGGTACCAGCAGCCTGCGTTGAGGAATCGAACCCCGGGTGACGAGAATTCTGATCGGCAATACAACGGGTCTCATACAATCTCCAAACAAGTATTTGGATTAAGCGTACGACATGCTCGCGTCATTTCCAAACATACAGTTGGGAATGGGATACGCTGAACGCATGGCCTGGGATACTGCAGCGACACGACAGCGACTCCTCGATGCCGGGGCACGGCAATTCGCGGCCCACGGCCTCGCCGGCGCCCGCATGGACGCGATCGGGCGCGATGCCGGGGTCAACAAAGAACGCGTGTACCAGTACTTCGGCAACAAAGACGGGCTCTTCGCTGCGGTATTGGAGGACCGCCTCACGCTCCTCCTCCAGGCAGCCGGAACCGTGGGCAACGGTCCGCTCGGGGTCGGCGCGTACGCAGGGGCCCTCTGCGACCACTTCGCAGCGCAGCCTGACCTCGCCCGGCTGCTTGCCTGGGAAAGCCTCGAATCCTCCGACAGCCAGGAGCGCGAGGGCGGCACCGGGAACCACTCGCGCGCAGCCACCTGCGCCGCACAGTCTCACGCGATCTACTCGGCCCTTCCCGGAATTACCCGCGACGACGCCACCCAGCTCCTCCTCAGCATCGTGGCACTCTGCGCGAGTTGGTGGACACTCGCGAGGGTGGGGGCCATGATCGCCCCGGAACTCGGCACCGAGGCCCGCCGCAGCGCGCTTGTCACGCAGGTCACCGCGCTCGCAGCGGACGCGATCGCGCGCACGTCACCCCCGCAGGGTTGACAGCACGGAACCACACCGAGCGCCTTGCCGAGATCCGCAGCGCGCGTCGACACCGAACGTGCGCGAGGGCCCGGGACGCAGCGCGGACGTCATCCTGCGCAACATGGACGCACAAATCATCCACTGCAAGTACCTTCGGGAGCATTCAGTTCGCCACTCGAAAGGACCCACCGTGAGTTTCCATCCGCACATGCAAGGCGCAACACTCTCTGACATCACACCGGAGGCCTACGGGCGCATCTCCAAGCGCACTGCCCAGCTCACCGATGTCGACGTCACCCAGGTCACATTCCACGCGGGCGCGAAGTGGTCGGAGGATCTCCGCGAAGCAGCGCGGACCGAGCTCTGCGAACTCCCGCACGTCGCACTTGTCACCGCGGGCACACTCGGCGTCGTCATGCGGGACGGCGCCTATCAGGAGTTCTCGGCCGGCGACGCGATGCTGCTGCCGCCCGGCCACGATGCGTGGGCCGTCGGTGAAAGCGATTGCACCTTCGTCGAATTCTCCCGCGGAAATGAGTACTACGCACAGTAGCAAGCTCGGAGTACACTCCCCGCAGACACCACAGCCCCCACCGAGAGAATCGGTGGGGGCTGTTTCAGTGGGCCCGGCCGGGATCGAACCGACGACATCCACGGTGTAAACGTGGCGCTCTACCAGCTGAGCTACAGGCCCGTGCGAAGCGGACTTCCCCACTATAGGGGAAACCGCCCCGCGAACAGAAATTACGCGATCGCCGCGAGTGCCTCGCGGTAGGCGCCGAAGTCCCGAGCCTCGCCCGGAGCGGTCTCGAACGACGCGAGCACCCGGCGATCCTCACCGATCACGAGCGTTGCGCGCGTCGCGATACCGGCTTCCTCGACGAACACGCCGTACTCCTGGGCCACGGCACCGTGCGGCCAGAAGTCCGAGAGGATCGGGAACTCATAGCCCTCTGCGTCGGACCACGCCTTGAGTGCGTAGACGGAATCCACGGACACGCCGATAAGGCGCACCTTGCTGTCCTGGAACACCGCAAGATTGTCGCGGAGCTCGCAGAGCTCACCGGTGCAGATCCCGGAGAAGGCGAGGGGGAAGAAGACGAGCGCAACGGGCCCCTCGGCCACGAGTTCCGAGAGCGTGAGCTCCTCGCCATTCTGGTCAGACAGGGTGAAATCGGGCGCCTGTGCGCCAACTTCGAGCACCATAGTGTGCTCCTTTCTCGGTGCAGCGCACCGGGTGAAGACTCAGAGCTTCCCACACTATCTTCCGGGGGCACCGCGCCGCATCTCCCCTGATTGCGCCGAATGAATCCGAATAAAATGCAGGTGCATGAGAAATTCGACGTATATTCCGCGGAGAATCTTGAAAATTCGGTAGTGTGGGGGGACACCCGCGAACCAGCGGGCGCCTCTCGTGCTGCGCGCAGACGCACCAAGCCGCATCGGCTCGCACGCACGCAACTGGTGAATGGAGCACTACTTTGGCTGTGAACACACAGGATCCGTACGCACCCGACAGCGACGACATGGATCCCCAGGAGACCGCCGAGTGGCGCGAATCCCTCGACGCGGTCGTCGAGGAACGCGGTGCCGGGCGCGGGCGCGAGATCATGACCAGCATGCTGGCGCGCTCACGTCAGCTCCACCTGAACGTGCCGCAGGTCCCGACAACGGACTACGTGAACACGATCGCGTCTGAGGACGAGCCCGAGTTCCCCGGCAACGAGGAGCTCGAACGACGCTATCGCTCGTGGATCCGCTGGAACGCGGCGATGACTGTGCATCGAGCACAGGCCCCCGGCATCGGCGTGGGCGGCCACATCTCGACGTATGCGTCGGCAGCTTCGCTGTACGAGGTCGGTTTCAACCACTTCTTCCGCGGCCAGGACCACCCGGGCGGCGGCGACCAGATCTTCGTCCAGGGACACGCCTCCCCCGGAATGTACTCGCGTGCGTTCCTTGAGGGCCGCCTGACCGCGGATCAGCTCGACGGCTTCCGCCAGGAGAAGAGCCACGCGGGCGGCGGGCTCCCCAGCTACCCGCACCCGCGCCTCGCGCCGGATTTCTGGCAGTTCCCGACAGTGTCCATGGGCCTCGGCCCGATCAACGCGATCTACCAGGCTCAGGTCAACAAGTATCTGACAAACCGCGGCATCAAGGACGCGTCCGATCAGCACGTCTGGGCATTCCTGGGTGACGGCGAGATGGACGAGGTTGAGAGCCGCGGCCAGCTGCAGGTCGCCGCGAACGAGGGCCTCGACAACCTCACGTTCGTGATCAACGCGAACCTGCAGCGCCTCGACGGCCCGGTGCGCGGCAACGGCAAGATCATCCAGGAGCTCGAGAGCTACTTCCGCGGAGCGGGCTGGAACGTCATCAAGGTGATCTGGGGCCGCGAGTGGGACGATCTGCTCGATCGCGACTCAGACGGCGCGCTGCTCAACCTGATGAACACGACGCCCGACGGTGACTTCCAGACCTACAAGGCAGAAAACGGCGGCTTCGTTCGCGACCACTTCTTCGGTCGCGACGAGCGCGCACTCCGCCTTGTCGAGAATTACTCCGACGAGCAGGTCTGGGGCCTGCGCCGCGGCGGTCACGACTACCGCAAGGTGTACGCCGCGTACAAGGCCGCGATGGAGCACAAGGGCCGTCCGACCGTCATCATCGCGAAGACGATCAAGGGCTACGGCCTCGGCCCGCACTTCGAGGGGCGCAACGCGACGCACCAGATGAAGAAGATGACGCTGGAAGATCTCAAGATGTTCCGCGACACCATGCACATCCCGATCACGGATGCACAGCTCGAAGCCGATCCGTACCGTCCCCCGTACTACCACCCGGGTGCACAGGACGAGGCGATCGAGTACATCCACGAGCGCCGCAGGACCCTCGGCGGGTACCTCCCGGAGCGACAGAGCACCCACGTCGACCTCGCGGTCCCTGAGGCGAAGTCGTACGCGATCGCGGCAAAGGGATCCGGCACTCAGGAAGCGGCCACCACGATGGTGTTCGTGCGGCTTCTGAAGGATCTGATGCGTGACGGCGAGTTCGGCAAGCGCATCGTCCCGATCATCCCCGACGAGGCGCGGACGTTCGGCATGGACTCGTTCTTCCCCACAAAGAAGATCTACAACCCGCACGGCCAGAATTACGTGTCTGTTGACCGCGATCTGCTGCTCGCCTACAAGGAGAGCCCCGAGGGCGTCCTGCTGCACGTCGGCATCAACGAGGCTGGCGCGTCTGCGGCCTTCACCGCGGTCGGAACGTCCTACTCGACCCACGGCGAGCCGCTCATCCCCGTCTACATCTTCTACTCGATGTTCGGGTTCCAGCGCACGGGTGACGCGCTCTGGGCCGCAGGCGACCAGATGGCACGCGGCTTCCTCATCGGTGCGACCGCGGGCCGCACCACGCTGACCGGCGAGGGCTTGCAGCACGCTGATGGACACTCGCTCGCGCTCGCGTCCACGAACCCCGCCGTGGTGTCCTACGATCCCGCATACGGCTACGAGATCGGGCACATCATGCGCGCCGGTATCGAGCGCATGTACGGGGGCACCCACCCGGACCCCAACGTGATCTACTACCTCACGGTGTACAACGAGCCGCTGGTGCACCCCGCCGAGCCCGAGGGCACGGACATCGAGGGCATCGTGCGCGGGCTCCACCGCGTGCAGTCGGCGACCGAGGGGACGCACCGAGCGCAGATCCTTGCGTCGGGCGTGGCGGTCCCCTGGGCCCGCGAAGCCGCAGACCTGCTCGCGCAGGACTGGGGTGTGGCGGCCGACGTCTGGAGCGTCACCAGCTGGAACGAGTTGCAGCGCGACGGTGCTGCCGCAGAGCGTGAGGCCATGCAGGATCTCACCGCCGCGCCGCGCACCCCGTACCTCACCGAGAAGCTGGCTCAGGCTGAGGGTCCGATCGTAGCCGTCAGCGACTGGTCAACTCAGGTACCCGAGCAGATCCGCCCGTACGTGCCCGGCGACTACTCCGTGCTCGGTGCCGACGGCTTCGGCTTCTCCGATACCCGAGCTGCCGCGCGTCGGTACTTCGGCATCGACCGCGAGTCGGTTGTCGTGAAGGTCCTGCAGCGCCTCGCTGCGCAGGGTAAGATCGCTGCGGACATCCCAGCGCGTGCTGCAGCGCAGTACCGCTTGAACGATGTCAACGCCGGCACCACGGGTGGCGCTGGCGGCGACGCGTAATTCAGAGATTGGCGTGGGGGGCTTCCCGGTGAACGATCGGACCAAAGAGCAGGAGCTCGCGTGGCTTCGTACGATTACGGGAGAGCTCTCCACGCTGACCCTGACCCGGCTCGACGACACGCTGCCGTGGTACGGCAGCATGCCGCCGAGCCGGCGATCCGCGGTCGGGCTTGTGGCTCAGACCGGGATCGCCTCCTTCATCCAGTGGTATGAGGATCCCACTTCCACCCCCTGGATCGCCTCGGACGTGTTCGGCGCTGCGCCGCGCGAGCTGTTGCGCTCGATCAGCCTGCAGGAGACGCTGCAGCTGATCCGTGTCGTAGTGACCGTGGTCGAGGAGCGGGTGGCTCCCCGGAGCGAAGCGCTCCGCGAGGCAATCATGCACTACTCGCGCGATGTCGCCTTCGCTGCCGCTGACGTGTACGCCCGAGCCGCCGAGGCTCGCGGTTTGTGGGATGCGCGGCTCGAAGCCCTCGTCGTGGATTCGATCTTGACCGGCGAAAGCGACGACGAGCTTCCCAGCCGCATCGCGGCGCTCGGGTGGCACGGCGACGGCGAGGCTGCGGTGCTCGTCGGTTCGGCCGAACGCACCGTGGATGTTGACCAGCTGCGCCGCTCCGCGCGACACGCCGGGGCCGATGTCCTCATCGGGCTGCAAGGCACCAGGCTCGTTCTCGTACTGGGCCGGGTGGATCCCGCGCAGCGCGACACCGTTGACGGGAGCGAGCACACCCCGTTGACGTTCCTCGAAATTGCGCAGCGTCTGGAGGATGGGTTCTCTGACGGCCCGCTGGTCCTCGGCCCGACCGTCGAGAACCTCATCGACGCCTCCCGGAGCGCCCGCGCTGCGCTCGCAGGGGTGGCGGTTGCGCGGTCGTGGCGGAAGGCCCCTCGCCCCGTCCTCGCCGACGATTTGCTCCCCGAGCGCGCGCTCGCCGGCGACGGCCTCGCTCGACGCACGCTGATCGAGCACATTTACGAACCGCTCGCGGCCCACTCGGGCGAACTGCTCGAGACGCTCTGGTGCTATCTCGACAACGGGCGTTCCCTGGAGGCGACGGCCCGGGAGCTTTTTGTGCACCCCAACACCGTGCGCTACCGCTTGAAGAAGGTCTCGGAGGTGATCGGGTGGAACGCGACGGGTGCTCGCGAAGCCCTGATCCTGCAGTCCGCGCTCATCGCCGGGTCGATTGCGCAGAGCGGCCGGAAGGCCTCCAGCGGCCACAAGTAACCATCAGGCGCGCCGGGTTTCAACAAAAATGGCGCACATCTACAACGATATTTCTCATTTATGGTGGGGAATATGCAGGTCCAGGCAGCGTGATCTGAGAAACTGGAACACGTGATTGTCATCGCCTGCCCTGGACAGGGCTCTCAGACCCCGGGATTCCTCGCCGAATGGCTCGAACTTCCCGGGGCCCCAGAATTCTTGGCCGAGGCCTCAGAACGCTCAGAGGTTGACCTCGTCACCCACGGCACCGTGAGTGACGCCGACACGATTCGGGACACCTCGGTCGCGCAGCCGCTCATTGTTGCAGCGAGCATTCTCGCCTGGCGCGCACTTGCCGAGCGGGCAGACCTCACCGGAGTGGGTGTCGCGGGCCACTCGGTTGGTGAGTTCGCCGCAGCCGCGGCCGCGGGAGTCCTCTCTGCGGGCGATGCACTGCATTTGGTGGGCGTTCGCGGCCGGGCCATGGCAGAGTCCGCCGCGCGTGTGGCGACCGGAATGGCCGCCGTGGTGGGCGGAGTCGAAGCAGATGTACTGGATCGAATCACATCCCACGGGCTGACTCCCGCAAACCGCAACGGGGGCGGCCAGATCGTCGCCGCGGGCGCGCTTGACGCACTCGCCGCGCTTGCCGAGGACGCTCCGCGTGGTGCCCGCGTGATTCAGCTGCAGGTTGCCGGCGCGTTCCACACGGACTACATGGCGGACGCAATCCCCGCACTGCGCACAGCCGCAAACGATGTCACACCGGCAGATCCGACACTCCCCTTGTGGACCAACGCGGACGGCTCACTCGTGTCGAGCGGATCGACCTTCGTCGAATTGCTCGTCTCCCAGATCGCCCAACCGGTACGGTGGGACGCGTGTATGGCAAGCTTCCAGAACGCAGGCATCACCGGGCTCATCGAGCTCACGCCCGCGGGTGCGCTGAGCGGGATCGCGAAGCGGGCGCTCAAGGGAATCCCGAGCGTTGCCATTAAGTCCCCCGCCGATCTCGACGCAGCAGTCGCACTTCTCGCTGACGCCGCCTGAACGAAAGATTCTCGAATATGTCGCCTCTTGTGCAGCCCACTGGCCCCGAGCACTCTCGCATTCTCGCCATCGGTGCGGCCCGCGGGAACGTGGACGTCCCGAATGATGACCTGGTGGGACCGATCGACTCCTCCGACGAGTGGATCCGTCAGCGCACAGGCATTGTCCAGCGCCGCCGCGCGAGCGCCGATGTCGAAGCGGTAGACCTGGCAGTCGCCGCAGCCGAAGAGGCAATCGAGCGCTCCGGACTCGAGCGGTCGCAGATCGACGGTGTGATCATCTCGACGATCTCAAATGTTGCGGTCACCCCGTCGATGGCGTCCCTGGCGGCCCACAGGCTTGGACTCACGCCCGCGGCAGCATTCGATATCTCAGCGGCCTGCGCCGGGTACGTCTATGGCGTGGCCCAGGCCGACGCGCTCGTGCGCTCCGGTGTCTGCACCAACGTGCTTGTCATCGGCGCGGAGAAGCTGTCGGATCTCGTCGATCCGACAGATCGCAGCATTTCGTTCCTGCTCGCAGACGGCGCCGGTGCCGTCATCGTGGGACCCAGTGACCACGCGGGCATCGGACCGACTGTGTGGGGCTCGGATGGCGAGAAGTGGGATGCGATCCGCATGACGTCCACGTTCGAGGAGTACCGCATGAACCCGGGCGAGGTCGCGTGGCCGACGCTGCGCCAGGACGGACAAACCGTATTCCGGTGGGCCGTGTGGGAGATGGCAAAGGTTGCGCGTGAGACCCTCGAGCAGTCAGGTATCGAGCCCGGCGACCTCGCCGCGTTCATCCCACATCAGGCAAACATGCGCATCGTCGACGAGTTCGCAAAACAACTCAAGCTGCCTGAGCACGTGATTGTTGCGCGCGACATCGAGATGCAGGGCAATACCTCGGCGGCCTCGATTCCGCTCGCGATGCACGCACTGCGCGAAAGCCACCCGGAACTGTCCGGAGGCCTCGCCCTCACCATCGGCTTTGGCGCCGGTTTGGTCTACGGCGCGCAGGTCGTCGAGATCCCCTAGCGTGGGCCGCGCGCCATCCAAACACGGCACGCGCACCCCGATACACTTCATCAGCCAGCCCAATCTAAGGAGAAACACAATGGCATACACCAACGAAGAGGTCCTCGCAGGCCTTGCAGAGCTCATCAACGACGAGACCGGGATCGCGGCTGACGTCGTTGCAGCGGACAAGTCGTTCACCGATGATCTCGACATCGATTCCATCTCGATGATGACGATCGTCGTCAACGCAGAAGAGAAGTTCGACGTGAAGATCCCCGACGAAGAGGTCAAGAACCTCAAGACTGTGGGCGACGCAGTCGACTTCATCGTGAAGGCTCAGGCCTAAGCGTTCCGGCTGCAGGGAGGCGGGCACTGACCCGCCTCCCGCCCGGGCTTCACGCCCACCCCATCTGCCCAGTCCTTGATTCTGAATCACCACCGGAGCACCTCACCATGACGAAGAAAATTGTCGTTACCGGCATCGGCGCCACTTCCCCGATCGGCGGCACCGCCGCCGAGAGCTGGGACGCCCTGCTCGCCGGCGCTTCTGGCACCAAAACCCTCGAACACGACTGGGTAGCGCAGTACGATCTTCCCGTGCAGTTCGCCGCCGAGGCGAAGGTTCGCCCGGAAGAGGTGCTTGAGCGCCCGGTTGCGAAGCGCCTCGATCCCTCCAGCCAGTTTGCGTTGATCGCCGCAAAAGAGGCCTTTGCCGACGCCGGCAGCCCCGAAATTGACCCCGAGCGCCTCGGCGTAGACTGGGCCACCGGAATCGGTGGGCTCTGGTCGCTCCTGAACGCGTGGGACGTGCTCCGTGAGAAGGGACCGCGCCGCGTCATGCCGCTGACGGTTCCGATGCTGATGCCTAACGCCCCCGCCGCCGCGGTCTCCATGCACTTCACTGCCCGTGCCTACGCGCGCACAGTTGCTTCCGCGTGCGCGTCAAGCACCGAGTCCATCGCCGCAGCCTATGAGCATCTGCAGTCGGGGTACGCCGACGTGGTGATCGCGGGCGGATCCGAGTCCGCGATCCACCCCATTACGCTCGCGTCGTTCTCCTCGATGCAAGCGCTGTCCAAGCGCAACGACTCCCCAGAGACCGCCTCGCGGCCCTACAGCATCGACCGTGATGGCTTTGTCATGGGTGAGGGAGCTGGCGCGCTGGTTCTGGAAACCGAGGAGCACGCGCTCGCGCGCGGTGCAAAGATCTACGCTGAGATCGCGGGCGGCGGCGTGACCGCCGATTCGTACCACATCACAGCAAACGACCCCGAGGGCCGGGGCGCGAGCCGGGCGGTTGAGATGGCGCTGACGCAGGCCGGGGCTACCCCCGCGGACGTCACACACATCAACGCGCACGCCACGTCCACGCCGGTGGGCGACATCGCCGAATACGCAGCCCTGCGAAACGTCTTCGGGGACCGGATCAACTCGATCCCAGTGTCTGCGACGAAGGGGGCCACCGGCCACCTGCTCGGCGGGACCGGCGCGCTCGAGGCGATCTTCACGATTCTCGCGGTCCAGAACCGTGTCGCTCCGCCGACAATCAACTTGTCCGAGCAGGATCCCGAGATCCCACTCCAGGTCGCCGGCGCAGCGCAGGATCTGGGGGCTGGTCCGCAGCTCGCGATCTCGAACTCGTTCGGATTTGGCGGACATAACGCCGTCGTTGCGATCCGGTCGTACGAGGCGTAGTTCGAGCAGTACACCCCTGTACACGGCGAAGGCCCCCTCCGAGGAGGGGGCCTTCGCCGTGTCACCGTCCCGCAGAACATCGCGCGGGTGGGCAACTACTCCGCGATGTGGGATGCGAGGAACCAGCGGTCTTTGTCAAGCTGCTGCGCGAGCGCAATCACGATGTCCTGGCTCACCGGGTCAACCGAGTCAAGACCATCGACAGCGGCATATACGGTGACGATCGCCGCATCGAGCTGTGCGACCATCTCGCGGATGGTGACGTTCGACTGCTGGAAACCGTCGCTCAGGACGGGGGTCGTGGTCCGGTCGGCAACGGTCGCGATGCGCGCGTCAACGGGGAGGCCGAGTGCCACAATTCGCTCAGCGACCTCATCCGAAGCGTCCTGTGCGTGAGCCACGACCTCGTCGAGGAATTCATGCACGCCCACGAAGTTCGTGCCGCGGACATGCCAGTGGGCCTGCTTCGCGTTCACCGCGAGGGCCACGAGATCGTGCACAACAGGCGTCAGGTACTGCGCGACGCCGCTCGGACGGGCAAGGTCGCCCTGGGCTGCGGGAATAGTGATCTGCTTGGTAGCCATAAATGGTTCCCCTCTCTCGTTCGTGTGAACTTGTACCCTCAACGGTACGCTCTTTTTTTTCGTGCGCAAGCAAGGGAAGGCTGCACTTACACCGACAAATTACCTGGTCGGCGCGCAAAATACCGAAAAAGGTACAGGTGCACAGAAAACGCCCAGGCGAGACCGCGGCCCCGCCTGAGCGTTCGATACTGAATTTCTGCGCTTAGCCAAGCAGTCGTGCGAGGAGCGGCTCCGGGTCGACCCGCGGGCCGGTGAAGAACGGGGTCTCCTCGCGCACATGGCGCCGCGCTTCGGTGGCCCGCAGCTCGCGCATGAGGTCCACAATGCGGAGCAAATCAGCGGCTTCGAATGCGAGCAACCATTCGTAGTCGCCGAGAGCGAACGACGCGACAGTGTTCGCCAAGACATCGCCATAGTCCTTTGCGGCCGCGCCATGCTCGCGCAGCATGTCCCGCCGCTCAGCATCGGGAAGCAAGTACCAGTCCGTGCTGCGCACAAACGGGTAGACACAGAGGAAGTCGCCCGGGGCATCTCCCGCGAGGAAGGCGGGCACGTGGCCGCGGTTGAATTCGGCGGCGCGGTGGACACCGATGTTTGACCACACAGGCTCGAGGCGGCCCGCAGTCCATTCAAGGAGCACCCGATAGGCGCGCTGCAGCGCTGCAGTGTCGGGAGCATGCCACCACAGCATCAGATCGGCGTCGGCTCGGAACCCGGAAACGTCGTACCAGCCGCGCGTGGTGAGTCCCGGAATGGCTTCGAGCTCGGCGAGCAGGCCCTGCGCGATGCTGCGCCAGGCCGGCGACACTCCCACCTCTGCGGTGCGTCGCGTCTCACGGAAGACCGCAAACATTGTGAAGTTAGTGTCGGCGTTGATGCGCTCGGCAACGGCGCTGTGGTCAACAACAGGCGCGCTGGGGGTGGTGGTCATAGTGTGCTCCTTGAGTCTGTGGTCAGTTCGCAAGCGTGTGTGTGGTCGTGCGGGGGCGCGTCCGGCCTCGGCTTCAGTCGGCGGGACCTGCCAGGACCGGAATCCCGGTGACCTCACCGTGTCGCATCCGGCAGCTCCCGGCCGGCGCCTCGTCCGGGAACGCACCGAGTGTTCCGGCGACAACCGGCGGCGTCGCGTCGCCGCGCTCACGGGCCGCACGTTCCAGGATCATGTCCACGAGGCCGCCGACAAACTCGGGGCGCACGCCGACAGTACCGGCGCGGGCCGCGGCGATGCCGTGTTCGGTTGCGGTCTCCATCGCCTCAACGTCGAGATCGAACGCGACCTCCATGTGGTCGGAGATGAATCCGATCGGCGCGATCACGATCTTCGTGACGCCAGCCGACGCGAGCTCCTCGATGTGGTCGTTGACGTCCGGCTCTAACCACGGGGTCGCGGGGTTTCCCGAGCGCGAGCAGTAGGCCAGTGACGACGCGACCGGTGCCCCCAGCCGCTCACCGAGCGCGGCATCAATCACGTTCCGAACGTCTTCGTGCTGCTCCCGGTATCCGGGGCCCGTCACGGCGGAGGCATCCTGCATCGTATCCGGAATCGAGTGGGTCACGTAGACAATGTGCGCACCGGCGATGCCACCCTCGAGCGTTGCACCCGCCTCCTCAATCGCGGCGAGGTTTGCCGCAACAAAGCCGGGATCATTGAAAAACGGGCGCAGGATATCGATCTGCGGTGCCTCAGCGCCGAGTTCCGCTACCGTCGCTGCGAGATGCTCCCGATACTGGCGACTCCCCGAATACGATGCGTACGCGCTTGTCACGAGGGTCAGCACGCGCTCCGTACCAAAAGCGCGCGCGTCGCGAAGCGTGTCGACTGTGTACGGGTGCCAGTTGCGGTTGCCCCAGACCACGGGCAACGACACGCCGCGTGCGGCGAGTTCCGACCGGAGCGCCTCGACAAGCTCAAGATTCTGCTCGTTGATCGGGCTGCGACCGCCGAAGTGGTGGTAATGCTCCCCGACCTCGGCGAGCCGCTCCTCGGGGATCCCCTTGCCGCGCGTCACGTTGCGCAGGAAGGGAATGACGTCCTCCGTTCCGTTCGGGCCGCCAAAAGAACAGACAAGCAGGGCGTCGTAGGGCAGCACCTCGGAGGTGCCAGAGGAGCGGGAGGGGACGGGAGCGTTCGAGACAACGGGCAGAGCGTTTTCGGTCATACCCTGCACCGTATCACCAGGTTTCCTGTAGATCAGATGTATAAGATCGGATGTGTCACATCTGCTTTGGCAAGCCGCCGGAAATTCGGTGCAACGCCACGTTCCTCCCGCTCGACAAGGATTTCTGGTGCCCCGTTCCCGCATGTGGTTCACCGCCGCGCTCTCCGCCGCGCTACTCATTGTGGCGGCTGTCGTGTCGCTGATGGTTGGCATTGTGTCGCTCCCCGTTGGAGATACTTTGGCCGCCCTGATACGCGCCGATGCGGTCCCCCAGCGCACATCCGCCGTGGTCTGGTCGATCCGCCTCCCCCGCGTGCTCGTCGCGATGCTCGTCGGTGCCGCCCTCGCGACCGTAGGGACAGTGATGCAGGCGATCCTGCGCAACCCGCTTGCCGAGCCCGGGATCACCGGCGTCTCGGCGGGTGCCGCCGTTGGTGCCGTCGCGAGTATCACGCTGGGGTTCACTGGCTCGGCTCGTTGGGGCATCCCGATCGCCGCGTTCATCGGGGCCGCGCTCGTGACGCTCATTCTCCAGCTCGTGCTCCAGACCCGCCGGGACCTCGGCTCCGCCACGGTGATCCTGATCGGCGTATCACTCAGTGCTCTCGCTGGCGCCATCATCAACGTCCTCATCGCGAATGCGAGCGACGACGCGCTTGTACGGAGCGCAATGTTCTGGCTGGCGGGAGATCTCGAGTTGCGCGATTGGCAACACGTCCTCATGGCGGTGCTCCCGATCGTGCTGGGCATCGCCTGGCTCGTGAGCCGGTTCCGGCAGCTCGACGCGCTCGCCCTCGGTGATCAGATCGCTGCGACGTCCGGGGTACACGTCCACCGCGAACGATTTACCCTGCTCCTCGTCGCATCTCTCGTTACTGGGGCCGCCGTCGCGGTGAGCGGGATCATTAGCTTCGTTGGCCTGGTGGTCCCTCACGCCATGCGGCTCCTCATCGGCGCCTCGCACGCACGGCTCTTGCCACTCTCAGCGCTTGGCGGTGCGCTCTTCATGGTGATCGCCGACACGATTGCCCGCACCGCGTTCGGACCCGTCGTTGTCCAGACCGGAGTCGTTGCCGCACTGATCGGCGCGCCGGTATTCCTGATCTTGCTCTTACGGAAGCGGTCCCAGCTATGACCACGGGCACCTCCCCCCAGCTCTCCCCCGTGGCCGCACGCCTCGCCGGGCTCCCGCTCTCATTCGCTGACTTCGCTGCGGTGCGCTCCGGACGCGCACTCAGCGAGCCGCTCTCCCTCGAGGTTCCCGCCGGTTCGGTCGTTGGCTTGCTCGGCCCCAATGGTGCCGGAAAGTCGTCTCTGCTCGCAGCGATCGCACAGGCCGGAGTCGCTTCCCGTGGCCGCTGCGCGCACGGCGGACTGGATCTCGGTGCACTCCGGCCGCGCGAGCGGGCACAGCACCTCGCGCTCCTCCCCCAGGACCTCGCGGCCCCCGCCGAGTTCCTCGTACACGAGCTCGTCGCCGTGGGCGCACGCGCTGCGGCCCACCCGGATCCGGCAACCGCAGTGGCCACCGCTCTCGAGCGCGCCGGTATCGCAGATCTCGCGCAACGCCGTTTCGGGACGCTCTCGGGCGGGCAGCGACAGCTCAGCCATCTCGCCCGCGTCCTTGCGCAGGACACCCCCATCGTGTTGCTCGACGAGCCCACCTCGGCACTCGATCTCGCCCATCAACGCGCCGTCGAGCACACGATCCGCCGCCTCGCCGCCGAGGGGCGCACGGTTGTCACCGCCCTGCACGATCTCAGCTTGGCGCTCAACGTCTGCTCGACGGTCCTCCTCTTGGATCGCGATGGTGCCGCGCTCTCCGGACCGCCACAGCTGGTGCTGCACCCGGATCATCTCCACAGGGTCTACGGGGTCCGAACCGAGACCCATCGCACCCCGAGCGGGCGCGCCGTCATCGTACCCACAGAACTCGACTAGCACGCGAGCCGCGCTCACAGCTCGCATCACCGAAAGGACAATCGTGTCTGCACGCTTTCTCCCCGCCGCACTGCTCATCACGGCCGCCGCGCTCGGGCTCACGGCCTGCGCCGGACCTGCTGCCCCCGCTCCCGCGGCGAGCACTGCCGCTCCGAGCGTCACCGCCGCAGAATTTCCCCGGACAATCGAAGTTCCGGCAGCGCGTGGCGGTGAAGCCACCACGCTCACGCTCGAATCGGCACCCACCCGCATCGCCGCCCTCGACTACGAAAGCGCCGAGGTCCTCGCAGAGCTCGGACTTGCCAAGCAGCTCGTGCTCGTCCCTGAGGCTGTGACCAACCCGACCCTTGGCGGGCACGTCGAGGAAATGGCGCAGGTCGCGACCACGTTCCCGGTAGCGATGGCGCTCGAGGCCGAGACCGTTATTTCGCTCGATCCCGAACTCGTGGTGATGAGCCCCCGGCACGGTGCTGAGGACACTATTGGCAGCGTTCTCATGCAGTCCGGGATCCCGACGCTCCAGTTGCCTGATTCATGGACCGACCTCGCCCACCTCAGCTCGAACATTGCACTGATTGGTCAGAGCACGGCCACCGAGGAGGCCGCCGAGACTCTTGTGTCCACACTGGAACGCGGTCTGGAGCCGACGACGACGCCGAACAAGTCTCGCGTGCTGGTGCTCAGCAACCAGGCCGGACGCGCATTTGTGACAGCCGGGAACGCGTTCCCGCTGCGGTTGCTGGAACTCGCGGGCGCGCAGGATGTGAGTGCCGAGCTCGGAATCGTCACCACGGGCCCCATCTCCGCCGAGCAACTTGTGCAGGCCGACCCCGACGGGATCCTCTTGATCGACATGAATGGCAGTGGTGAGCGCATGTTCGCTGAGCTGCTCGAAAACCCAGCGGTGGCCGCACTCCCCGGTGCGCAGCGGACACTCCTACTTCCCGGGAAGGATGTGCAGGCCATGGGCCTCACGAACACAATTTCGGGGCTGGAGCAGCTCGAAGCGTGGCTTGCGGAGAAATAATCCGCGCTCCAATTCTGCGACGAGCGGCGGTCGCCCAGCGGGGGCGATCCGGCGCTCGATATAGTTGAGCCACGTATTCGGTTTCTCCTCAGGAGCGTCGTCGATGGTCACCACAACTCACGGTTCGCAGAAGGCTCGCGCCACGCTCGATTTCCTGCGGGACAAGATCTCCCGCAGCGAATGGGCCGTTGGCGACCTCATTCCCAAGGAACCCGAGCTTATGGAGCTCATCGGTGTCGGCAAATCCACGGTGCGTGAGGCGGTGCGCTCACTGGCAGCGTTCGGCATGCTTGAAACCGTGCCCGGCGTCGGCACCTTTGTGCGCGCCCGGACGCCCGTCAGCACGCTCCTCACCGAGTTCTTGGCGGATCACGACCTCGAAGAAGTCCTCGTGTACCGTCGATCACTCGAGATCGAAGCCGCGCAGCACGCCGCGGTGCAGCGCACCCCGGAACAGCTGGAGCAACTGCGCGCCGCAGTAGAGCGGGCCAAGAGCGCCACGCCCGAGCAGGTCGAATCCTGCGACCGGAGCACCACCCCCGGGTCCTTCCACCTCCTCGTCGTCGAGGCCAGCGGCAGCAAGCTGCTGCTCGATCTCTACCTCGGGGTCATGTCGGTGTTGCAGCGCGCCGCCGCCGAGGGGCGCGTCATCCTGGGGACCACAATCGACACCATGCACCTCGATCATGGTGCGATCTTGGAGGCGATCGAGGAACGTGACGTGCGCTCAGCTGCGCACTCGATGGCACTCCACGTTGACCGCGATCTGGGCCTGCGCACCGATATGCTCGACTTCGCCGAGCAGACCGAGCGCGCAGCCTCCCTCATCGGTGCCGGCTACGACCCGGGCGAAGTGCCCGCAGCCGCGTCAGAGGCGCAGTCAGAAGACACCCCGCTCGCGGGGTCCGCGCCCGCTGCGCGCTAGACTTCCAGACCGCTACGCCACAAGCCGGGCTCGCACTGCGTCAAGGACCCCCTCGTCAAGACCGAGGGCCGTCGTGAAGTACCCCTGCATCGAGCCGTAGGTCGACGTGGCTTCTGCGTAGGCGGCTTCGAGGTAGCTCTCCTCAACCCCCATCACCGGAAGCACCAGCGCCGGATCAATGCCCGCTGCCTCGAGCTGATTCAGGAGGGGTCGCATCGCGGGCAGGAAATCGTCGTTGGTCTGCAGGTAGTCGGCGTGGATTGTGGCCTCGTCCGCCCCCAACATCGTCAGGAGCGCCGCTGCCGCCCAACCGGTGCGGTCCTTCCCCGCCGTGCAATGAAACAGGAGCGCGCCCTCCCGCGAAGGATCTGCGATGTCGCGGAAGAACCTCGCGTATGCGGCGCGCGCGGAGGGCAGCGAGACGATCTCACGGTACGAGCCCCGCAGCATCGTCGCTCCGTGACCGTCGCCGAGCGCCGCGGCAAGACGCGGTGGGTCAGCGAGCAGTTCGGCAATGTTCCCGGCCGCGGCGGCCGGGCTGTCGCTCAAGACATCCAGCAGCTCGGTTGTCGCCCCGGAGGGCACCCGATCCGGCGCGCTCGCGGCCTCGCTCCCGGTCCGGAAGTCGAGGATCGTCTGAATCCCCCGCTCTGCCATCAGCTCTGCGTCATCAGGCGAGAGCTCGGCAAGCGCACCCGAGCGGAATACTCGATTCGATGCGATCACACCTCCGGCCACGGGAAGACCCCCGAGATCGCGCATATTCAATACGGAAGTGATGGGAACACGCCGGTTCAACATCGTCATCGAAGCTCCTGAGGTAGCGGGTAGGGCACTCACTGTGCCGCGAACTTGCCCCGCGCACACGAGACCCCGGACACATCCCCTAGGATAAAGGGGTTGTCTTGCGGGGCGGTAGCTCAGTTGGTTAGAGCACTGGACTCATAATCCATCGGTCACGGGTTCAAGTCCCGTCCGCCCTACTCTTCCCTCACTGTACTCAGTTGCGTGCCTACCACGCATCACTCGTTTGGGACCACCAGCCTCGCCGCTTCGGTGCGGGCCGGACAGGCATGAAAAATCCCAGGACCACGCCATAAGGGACGTGGTCCTGGGATCGATCAGACTAGCTGAGCTTTCGTGCTCGGTGCAGGAGCACGAGAGCGCCCCCGACAAGCACGAGGCCAGCGAGCGTCGCCGCAACCGGCAGATCCGCCGATCCCGTCTGTGCAAGCGTGGCGGGCGAGGCCGAGGGCACCGCATGCTTCGGGGCCTGGGCCACGAGGATTGTCTGCGCGGGATCATCAATATCCGTGTGCTCAGCAATCACCTCACCCGAGCCCGCGGACCCCACAAACACCCGCTCAAACGCGACAAGTGTCTGGCCCGCATACCCTTGCGGCACCACAAACTCAACGTCAACGGAACCGTTCGCAGCTTCCGGCGTAAACGTCACAGCCCCCCGCAACCCAGTCTCGCTGCCGTCCGACTTCCGCATCAGCTCTCCCACAACTGTGACCTCCGTGCCCGGCACCAGATTCTCGTACGCGACGGTATCAATCGCCGTCCCACCGTTCCAAGCCAACACCCGATCCTGATCCGCGGCATCAACAAGCGAGGTACCGAGCTTCGGGGCCACGCCTTCGGCAGCAGCCCATTCAACCGTCGCCTGTGCATCGGTGGTCGCCGTACTCGGGGCAACCAAGATGATTGACTGCGCGTGATTCTCCTGCGTGGGCGTCCCGCCATGAGCGTTCGGAACTGAGACAATGTGACCTGTTGCGCCAGATCCAGCGGCCGAAACACGAAGCGTCGCGCTCCCTGCGAGCTTCGTCGCCCGGAGGTCAATAAAGAGCTCCGCCCCCGCTGATACAGCGTTCAGATCAACAGGGTTTCCCATAGCGTCCGTGACCGTGAATCCCGGATCTACTGAGACAGCAACGGCTTCCTGGTTCGTATTCACAACAAACGGGCCAACAAGAGAGCCGGGTGTCGCGCGACCTGTTGGCGCAGTCACACTCGCGGTGACTGCGAGGTCGCTTGGCGTAATGCCGGCGTGAGCATTGGCGCCCTCTACGAGATGCCAATACGCTGCTTCAGAGTTCGCGTTCTCCCAGTTCCAAGACGCATCAAAATCGAGATCCGTGTATCTCCAAATCGCGTATTGGGTGGCCTCGATCGCGTCATTGCGTGAGATCTCCGGAATGCCAATCGCCGAGGCAAAGCCGTCTAGATCAACTGCGGGGTACCCGTGGGTCAGCACCCAGAGCACCTTTCCCTGGATCGCAGGATCTGCGAAGTAGTTGGTACCCAGATAACTCGAGAGATCTCCGACATTCCCAGAAACTCGAGTCCGCGCTGACACCTGGTTTTCGAGGCAGTAGGCCCACGCTTCCGGCTCTCCGGGGTTCTCCAAGTCTGTCGGAGTTTCCGACCATATTGGGAAAACTGCGGTACCGCCGTACCCCTGCTTGCTCCCGACATACACTGTGTCGCCCACCGCAATAGTCGCCAGAGCCGGCGATTGCGCGATGGGAAGCATCAGCGCGAGAAGTGCCGCGGCACCCGCGAGAATCCAGCGACCCCCCGCTCGATGTGTGTGTTGTTTCGAGTGTCTCATTGCCGCCCTGTCGTTCGTTGATCAATGTCGAGTGAGTCGATGCACACACCACTCCGAACAGGGAAGATGCGTACGCAGTTCGATAAGAAAATAGCAAGGTGCCACGAACTCGGGAAGCACTCGGAGGAAATGACCCACGATCAGGGGTCAGGCTGCTTGCCGACCGCATTGCCACGCACGAGATTGCCCCTCACAGGCGACGATGCACCGACCCCGGGAATAGAAACTGAGCTGTATGTATCTCTGGGGAGACGTAGTGACCGCTGCGGGAGGGCTGAGGCCGCAATGCAGTCCCACCGGATACACGAATCAGCGTCAATTGCAGCCCTTCACGCACCGGAAAAAGTGACGCAGTTACGCGATCGGTTTCGGCGGCGGACTCAACGATCGTGGTAATCTCGGCCGCAATCAGCATCGCGGTGCCTGCATCCGCCGCGTCCTGATCCCCCAGTCGTAGCGTCAGATCTACCCCCTGATCGTGCGCACGCCGCAGGGCCGGAAATACCCTTGGCCCCAAATGCACAAGTTCTGGACCAACCTGAATTACCTGCCGCAGGTAGAGCTCCTCGGAGCCGCAGGCACGTCGGGTAGCGGAAAGGTGAACAGGCCGTGTTCCCGCGACGATTTCACGCAGCAGTCCAATCGCAGGATCAAGTCCCACCTCAATCCAACGCAGATAGCTGCGCTGCGCTCCGCGTGCGGCCCGGGCGTCAAGGTCTGCCCAGAACACCTGCTGAGTGGCAGCGGCACTTGCGACACAGAGTTGTCCCACCGCTGACTGAAACTGCGCCCAGACCAACCCAAAACCCAGACCAACCCCACCAGCCACAGCCACAATTGCCATCGCGTCGATACTCGAAGGCAACCCAAAACCCAGGATCGAGAGTGCCACCGCAGCCCAGATCAGTGCCGCCAGCACCGCGGCACGACGCCGTTGCATGGTGAACCGTCCCGGGTTCTCTGCCGCTTCTATGCGGGGAGAATCTCTCGGGTGAGG
>NZ_FUID01000049.1 GCF_900163635.1 Leucobacter sp. 7(1)
GTTGCTGCTCGTCGTCGTCGACATCGCCGCCCGGCTCCTCCTGGCGCCGACGGAGCTGCCCGTCGGTCTACTGACTGCAGCGGTAGGCGCACCCTTCTTCCTCTGGCTGATGCGCAGATCAGGACGGGTGGAAACATGAACCCCGAAACCAGCGCCGCCACGGTGCCGTTGCATGTCGAGGCGGTGAGTGTCGACATCGCCGGGCACCGCATTCTCCGCGAAGCATCGCTCAGCGCGGACGGTGATGTGCTCGGGCTGGTCGGCCCGAACGGCAGCGGAAAGTCCACGCTTCTGCGCACCGTCTACCGAATGCTGCACCCCGCATCCGGACGCGTAACCGCTGGAGGCCGTGACGTCTGGGGCATTCCGGCGCGCGAGGCCGCACGGATCACCGCGGCCCTGGTGCAGGACGCGCCCAGCGATCTCGAACTGACCGTTGCAGAGTGCGTCGCCACGGGCCGCGTACCGCACGGGCGTCTGCTCAGCGCAGACACCGTAGCCGATCGTGCGGCGGTACAGAACGCGATGAAGGCTGTCGGAGTCGAGGCCTACGCGGACCGTGGTGTCGCTACGCTCTCCGGTGGAGAACGTCAGCGTGTCCAGCTCGCGCGCGCGCTCGCCCAAGAGCCGAGCATCCTCGTGCTCGATGAGCCAACGAATCACCTCGACGTCCAACACCAGCTCGAACTGCTCTCACTCGTCCGCAGGCTCCGGCGCACCACGCTGGTGACCCTGCATGACCTCAACTTGGCCGCCGCATACTGCGACCGAATCGTGGTCATCGAGCACGGAGCGGTCATCGCCGCCGGCACTCCAGAGAACGTCTTTACTTCAACACTCTTGCTCGAGGTTTTCGGCGTGCACGCCGCAGTCCTCAGCAACCCACTGACCGGTCGGCTGCAACTGGCCTTCACCGAAAGGAACAACCTGTGACCACTCACGATGCTCAATATGAGGCCACCGAAGCACACCTCCGCGAGATGCGAGACGCGTTATCTGGCGCCGCGGACGGCACGAACCGTGACCCTGAGGCGCAAGCGGCCTGGGATCGCTCCGTTGCAGCTCATCATGCTCTCGCCGCGCTGCCGGGCGTGACCACCGATGCGAGCGAGGACATCGTCATCGTTCTCCACCCCGATTTCGACACTCTCGACGTGCTCGGCCCGCACTACTTCCTCTCATCGATGATGGGTGCGAACATCCACTTCGCCACCACCGGTGAACTCGACAAACCGGTCCGCAGCGCAAGCGGCATCCCCCTGCAACCCACCACCACCCTCGCTGACGCGCCCGAGGCGGCGACCGTGCTGCTTGTTCCGGGAGGCGACACCAGCGTGCTCCTCAAAGACCAGACGGCTATCAGCAGGATCCGCGAGCTCGCAGCACGCGCAGATCTGGTGACGAGCGTGTGTACGGGCGCGATCGCGCTCGGAGCAGCGGGGCTCCTCGAAGGACGACGCGCAACCTCACACTGGTCTGTGCGACATCTGCTCCCCGAGTACGGGGCCACGGCCGTGGATGAGCGCGTCGTCGCCGATGGCAACGTCCTCACCGCCGCGGGAGTCACCGCGGGCATGGACCTCGCGCTCACCATCGTCGGGCGCCTTCGTGGGGCACAGTACGCCCGATTCCTCGAACTCGGAGCCGAGTACGCCCCCAAGCCGCCCCACGGCGCCGGAACACCGCAGACCGCGGACCCCGACCTCACCGCGCTCGCACGCGACTTCTTCGCCCCGGTCGAGCATTCACTGCGACGCCGTTAGGTCTTGCTGGACGACACCATCGCGCGAATCTCGCGTGGACCCAGCTGCCTCTTCGAAGTGACGACCACGCAGCAAGACGCCGGTCACGCTCCCGAAGTGGGTTGTGCATGATGGTTAGCGCGTCGCTTGATGAACGTCCAGACCGCCCCGGCCCCGAGAACAACGATGGCGAGGGTGACTAGCGCCAGCAGCGGGATAGCTGGGGTGGTATCGCCGACGAAGCGTTGTTCCCATCCTCCCGCGGGATCCTGTCCCGTGGTCTCCCAACCGCCTGCGACGAAACGCAGTGACGGCGCTGCTACGCCGATGACTTGTACCGCGTCGCGGGAGCTCCCAGAAAGGGTGTCGCCAGGGAGAACCACCAGGTCTTCGAGAACTGCCGCCTGAGACGAGTGCGAGAACAGGGTTGTGACGTCGATCTCGAGCGCGCCAGTCACGACAGTGGTACCGGTATTGCGAAGCTCGTAGCGTGATTCGCTACGTATTGGCGTCAATGGCCAGGTGCTCACTCCGTCGAGTGACAACGTGGTGGTGGCCTCGAGCTGTGTGTTTCGGTCGTCGCCTGGGATTCGGAGCAACAGTGGAAGGTGGAGGGTCCTGCCGCTGATGTCGTCGGTAACGACAAGACCAAGCGGATAGTCCCCATCGTGGGAGGTGTTGGGTACGCTGATCGCCAACGGAATGCTGCCCGATGCGCCCGCTTGCACCTCGACTGGGCCGTCTGCTTCGGCTCTGCTCACCCAGTTGCTCGGATCGAGACGCGAATCCGCCTCGCGGTACTCGAGCATGCCCTGCGGAGCGGATACTGCGATGGAACTGATCGATAAAGAGATCACGTTTGCGGAGGTGTTCTCAACCTCGACGGTGATGGTGTCGCGTACGCCGGAGAATGTTTCTACCGCGACGAATGGACCGAGCGTTGCCTCGCTCTCGACGATCTGCACCGACCACGGCCCCGAGTTCTGCTGAGTCTGTGTAGAAGGACTCGTCGCCTGATCAGGGGTGCCCGTCCCGAGCAGCGCGAGCGCTACTGCGGCTATGACAAGGCGCATTCGCATGCTTAGTTCACCTGCCGGTCACGGTCCCGCCAGTGCTGTTCGCGCAGCGTGCGGCGCAGGATCTTCCCGCTCGGGTTTCGTGGAATCTTGTCAACGAAGAGATACTGGGTCGGTCGTTTGAACGCAGCAAGCCGGTCCCGCAGGAATAGTGCCAGCTCCCGACTCGTGGGTATCGTTTCGTGGGGAACGATGTAGGCGAGTACGGCTTCCCCTGAAGCATCATCCGGTACACCGATGACGGCGACATCGTTCACCGCTGGGTGTCCGGCAAGTGCGTTTTCGACTTCTGCGGGGAAGACGTTTTCGCCCGCGACGAGGATCATGTCTTTGACGCGGTCTTCGATGAACAGGTATCCCTCGGCATCCAGTCGGCCGGCATCTCCGGTACGAATCCACCCGTCGATGAGAGTGTCGGCGGTCGCTTCGGGAAGGTTCCAGTATTCGAGCATCGCTGCGGGGGTGCGCAGCCACACTTCCCCGACTTCTCCTTGAGGCACCGGGGTGCCATCCTCGTCGGTGATGCGCACTTCTACTCCGGGGTAGGGGCGACCTGCTGCTCGTAGCCTCGTGGAATCCGGGCCGTGCTGGTCGGGCGGGAGACAGATCGCGGTGTTGCCGGTTTCGGTGAGGCCGTAGATCTGCGCGAAGTCCGCGCCGAAATCGCGGGCAGCGCGGCGGAGCAGCGATTCGGTGATGGGGGCACCACCATAGATGATCTTGCGGAGCGTCGTGAAGTCGCTGAGACTCCCAGGTGCGTCGAGGATCTGTCGCAGCATCGCGGGCACGACGATCGCGGTGGTGATGCCCAGGGAACGGATGGCGGTGCGCGCGGCCACTGCGTCGAACTCCGGCATGCTGAAAACCGTCGCCCCAGCATGGAACGCTTGAGTGGCGTACCAGAGCCCCCCAACGTGAAATCCGGGAATCCCGATCATCGCGACATCGCCATCACGCCAATCGATCCAGTCGAGGTTCGCGTTGCCCAGTGCGTCGCGGATTGCAGTGAAGCTGCGCTGCCCGAGCACGACGCCTTTAGGGAGGCCAGTGGTACCGCTGGTGTAGAGCTGCGCGATCGGCGTATCCGGATGCCCCTCGAACGGCGCGGCATCGGATCCAGAGTCTCTCCAGGCAGTGAAGCTCGGGAGATCTGTGATGATCTCGGTGCGGCCGGTTAGCCCTGCGAGGGAGTGGTCATGGTCGATGAACACGAGTGCTGCGTCTGCGTCGTCCACAATATGTTCCACTTCTACGGCAGACAGGGCGGGGTTGATGGGGACGAGCACTGCCCCGGTGGCGGAGGCGGCGAAGAGGAGTTCCCAGTAGCTCGGGGTCTCGCGCCCGAGGCAGGCGATGCGGTCGCCGGGACGAATACCTGCGGAGCGGAGCGCGCCGGCGAGGCGTGTGCTGCGCTGGTGGAGCTCCCCGTAGCTGACGGTGGCGCCTGTCGGGGTGAGGATCGCCGCATGCTCAGGAGTATGCCGCGCGTGGAACGCGATCGTATGGTTGAGGGTGGTGAGATTGGGGTGGAAAATCACGGCATGTCCTTGTCTAGCGACGGTTGTGCGGGAGCGAGCGCGGACCATATCTGCGCCAATGCGGCGGGGTCGCTGAGCACGCTCAAATGGGTGCCCGAGATGCGCTGCACTTGCTCCGGAATCGCGAGTCCGCCTGTCCATCGTTCGGCCTGTTCGGCGTTCTCATCGGATACGAGGACCCTTGCGTATGGTGGGAGCGGTGCGGGTTGGTGACGGTTTTGGACACGGATGCCCTGTTCCCAGAATGTTGCCTGCTGGACTGGAGGTGAGTAGCGGACAACTCCGGCAGTGGCGACGCGGAGGTGGGTGCGCAGTCGCTGGCTCAGCGGTGGTGGCGAAGCACTGCCGCTTGCTTGGCGGTAGTCAGCCACGGAGGCGGCGTCGATGCCTTTCAACACGGTATCGAGGAGCAGCAGTCGCTCAACCGTTTTCCCTTGCTCAGTCAAGAGCTGTGCGACGCCCGTGGCGATATGGCCACCGAATGAATGGCCAAGAAGCGTGTAAGGCCCCTCGTGCTGTTCGCGTAGCAGGGACTTGAGATGGCGACGTGCATGCGCGCGAACAGTCCAGGAGGGAACCGCTCTCGATTCGAGACCGTGCGCCTGGTAGGCGATGACGGAGCAGTCCGGGTCAGCCATGGACGCGAGGCCGAGGAAGCTCACGCTTCCCGCTCCCGCACCCGCGAAGCAGTGCACCGTGGAAGTCGCTGATTCGGGGTTCGTCAGCCTCCGATGCGCGGGCGTGTGACGGGTGAAACGGATTCGCTGTGCGGTTTCGATGCGTGCGCCGATCTCGGCGAGTGTAGGCTTGCCGACGAGGATCTCCGCCCCGAGATCGACCGCCAGACGGCGGCGCAGGAGCACCAGTACCTTCTCCGCAGCAAGCGAAGTCCCGCCGAGCTCCGCAAAGCGATCATGTCTGCTGATCGGTTCAATTCCTAGCACCGTGCCCCACGCATCGGCGAGCACTTCTTCAAGCGGCGTGGCCGCAAGGACGATTTCCTCGGTCATGAACGGCCCCTCCTGTTGAGGATCACGACTTGTCCCGAGTAGGAAAACCCGCCACCGAACCCGAGCAACAAGACTGGCCCGTCCCCAATCGCTCCTCGCGCGAGCATACGAGATAACGCGACAGGAATCGTCGCTGCAGAAGAGTTGCCCAACTCGGAGACCTCTTGCGCAGTCACCTCAAGAGGAATCGAGAGCTGGCTTGCGAGAGCAGTGATGATGCGCAAGTTCGCCTGGTGCGGAATGAACCCGGCAAGGTCTGCGGCCGTAATGCCGGCCTGTTCGAGTGCATCACGAGCAACATGCTGGGCACGGGTGATCGCCCAGCGAAACACCGTTTGTCCTTGCTGCCGAAAGAGGTGATCCGGTGCAGCGATCGTGATGGCCTGCACAAGATCAGGGTCTGACCCCCACGCCACCGGACCAACACCGGGACGCTCAGAGGCAGAAAGCACTACGGCCCCGGCCCCGTCAGCCATCAGCACCGCAGTGCTGCGATCCTGCCAGTCGAGAACCTCGCTCATCGCATCCGCACCTACGACCAGTGCGTGCTCTGCTGCGCCGCATCTGATCGCATGGTCGGCGATTGCGAGCGCTTGCGAGAACCCGGCGCATGCCGCATTCACGTCGAACACCGCAGGGGCCGCCGTTCCAAGCCGCGCCCCCAGTTGCGCAGCGAACGACGGGCAGCGGTCCAGAGCGGTCATTGTCGCGACCACAACCAGGTTCACATCAGAAGCCGGGACGCCAGCATCTTCAAGTGCATCTTCAGCTGCACGGGTTGCGAGATCGAGGAGCGATTCGTCGGCGAGGATGCGGCGCTCGCGTATCCCTGTTCGCGTCACGATCCAGGAGTCATCGGTGTCGAGGAATGCCTCCAGCTCAGAGTTTGGCATCCTGCGGGATGGCAGCGCGTGCCCGGTGCCGCTTATCGCGGATCCTGGGCGCACGGGGGGAACAGACAACACAGAATAACTCTACAACAGGTAGTATCTACGAGTGTGTCCCGTTCCATCCCCCGTACCCTCGGTCGAAGAGGAACGGGCGACTCCCGTCGGGTAGCGTCAGATTCGATCTTCCTCGTGGGCGGGAGCGCGGGAACGGCGGTTCTGGGGCTCGTCTTCTGGATTGCGGCCACAACGCTCTACTCGGTTGCAGATGTGGGCCGAGCAACGACAGCAGTGAATACAGGAACTGTGCTCGCATCGATCGCGAACCTCAGTATGGGGCCGCTCTTGGAAAGATTCCTGCCAGCTGCTGGGAGATTGCGCGGACGCGCGGTCGCTTTCGCATTGGCCGGTTCCGCAATGTTTGCGCTGTTGCTCGGCGGCGGTTACGCGTGGTGGATGCCGGGCACGTCATTGTTTGCATCGGCGTGGGAACGAGTGGGCTTCACGATTGCCGTCGTGGTGTTGGCTGCCTTCGCACTCTTGGATTCCGTGCTGATCGGCATACATCGCGCCCGGTGGGTGGCACTGAAAAACGTGGGGCACGCGGTCGCTAAGCTCGGCGCGATCGTGCTGCTTGCCGGTGTGGGTGGGGGGATGTCGCTGGTCGGATCGTGGATCGTGACCGCCGTGGCTGCGGTGGGTGTGGTGGAGCTGGGATTACGGCTCACCCGTTCTCGCTGGAACGGTGCAGGTATTGATCCGGCTCTTCCGAGGCGGCCTGAGCTCGTTCAGTTTGGTGCGGTGTCCTTGGGATGGATGCTCGCGCAGGCGCTTCCTGGTATCGCGATCCCCACTATCGTCATCACGGTCGCGGGCGTTGAGGACGCGGCTTATTACAACATTGCATGGACCATTGTCGCGGCCTCGCTCATGATGACGAGCCTGGTTACCGGGCCCTTTGTTGCTGCGGCATCGAAGCCCGGTGCGGATGTTGGGGCGCTTGTGTGCTCCTTCGCGCTGGTGTTGTGTGGTGTCAGCCTGGCTCGCGGAATCGGGGTCGGAGCGGTCGGCCCGGTTGCGCTGCACTTGTACGGCAGTGAATATGCTGAGCACGGGAGCGAACTGCTGATACTGATGGGGATTGCGCACGCGGTGTCAGGGGTCGCGATGCTCTACGGTGGGCTCGCCCGTGTCGCCCGACGCATCGCATATCCGATGGTCGTTCAGCTTGTGGCGTCGCTCGTTGTCGTCGCACTGGTCGCTCTGTGGATCAAGCAACTCGGTATCGTGGCGGTCGGGTGGGCGTTTCTCACACATGACATTCTGATTCTCATCGCTGCTATTCCACCGCTTTGGATCTTGCTGCGTCGTCTGCGCACGGATGGGTCCCTGTGATGGCGAGGCGTGTGACTGTTTGGCGGTTGGATTCCCTTCCGGGCTCTGAAACGTTCATCCGAAACCAGCTTGATGCGATGGTCAGGTGGGAGCCCACGCTGCTTGGTTCTCTTCGAGTTTGCTCTCCGCTGTCTCGCGAGGAGGATCCGGTGGTGTTCACTCGTTCGCTGTGGGATCGCGTGGCGCTCTTCTGGGCGTCGGTCACGGGGCGTTCAAGCCAGATTCGAGAGGCCCTCAGGCAGACTCGGCCAGACCTCGTCCATGCGCACTTCGCGAAGGACGCGTGGATGATCCTACGCGCATGCCGGGCCTTGCAGATTCCGCTTGTCGTCACTGTCCATGGATACGATGTCACGGCGCTCCCGCGCGTTCGTGGTGTCCGGGGCTGCATCAATCGCTGTCGAACCCGGAGGGTGCTCCGCAGCGCCGATGCTGTGGTTGCTGTTTCTGAGTTCATCCGTGACGAGGCTCTTAGGTGGGGTGCTCCACAGAGAGGAGTACGTGTGCTCCCGATCGGCGTCCCGGTCACTGAGTCCGCCGTTGCTGTCTCTCGTCCGGTCGATGTGGTGTTCCTGGGTCGATTGGTTCCGAAGAAGGGTGTGAGTGATGCGTTGCAGGCGATCGCCGCTCAACCCGATGCGCAGGCACTTACCTGTGAAGTGATCGGAGACGGGCCACTCCGCGCTGATGTTGAAGCGCTTGCGAAGCAACTCGACCTCCAGGTGACCTTCACCGGTTCGCTGTCGCCGGCGCGAGTGGCGCAACATCTTGCGCGAGCACGCGTCTTGATCGCCCCTTCGCGGTATGCCGCTGACGGTGATGCTGAGGGTTTCGGCATGGTGTTTCTCGAGGCCGCCCTCGCGGGTGTCCCCGCTGTCGCTTACCGTCACGGGGGTGTGCCGGAGGCGGTCGTCGATGGAGAGACAGGGCTTCTGGTGCGGGAAGGCGACATAGCGGCGCTTGCGTCCTCACTACGCGAACTCCTCGCGGACGAAGACCTGCGGGTCGCGATGGGCGAGGCCGCAAGGCAGCGAGTGCGAGAACAGTTCGATGTCGCAGTTCGTACACCCCTTCTGGAACGGCTATTCGATGAGGTGACAGCGGTCGCAATAGCGAGAGACCCTGGTGCGCGGAGTCAGCGACCGTCGACGCAGAACGAAGGTGAATCGTGAAGGTGCTCATCACTGGCGGAGCCGGATACATCGGAACCCACACTGCGTTGGTGCTTCTCAGGAACGGGATGGATGTTGTTGTTGTTGATGATCTATCCTCAGGGAGCGCTGAAGGCATTCGGCGGGTGCAGGATCTCGCAGAGCGACAGCTGCGGCTCGTCGTCGCGGATCTCACCGATGCCGTCGCTACCGAACTGGCACTCAGCGACGTGGACTTCGACGCGGTCATTCATCTCGCTGGCGTGAAAGCCGTTGGAGAATCTATGCTCCACCCCGTCCGCTACTTTCGGCAGAATCTCGATTCACTGTTGACGGTGCTCGAGCTCATGCAACGGCGCGGGATCGCGAGGCTGGTGTTCAGTTCGTCGGCCACCGTGTACAGCGAACCGCACGCGCCACTCCTCAACGAAGCCCACACCACCGGTACCGGCGCGATGAATCCCTATGCGCGGTCGAAAGCGATGTGCGAGCAGATCATCTGCGATACGTCTGTGTCCTGGCCGGAGCTTGACGCCACCATCCTTCGCTACTTCAACCCGATCGGCGCCCATCCCAGTGGCTGCATCGGCGATGACCCCCGCGGCACACCGAACAACCTGCTCCCTTTTCTGACACAAGTTGCCGTCGGAAGGCGCGAAGTTCTCTCTGTGTTCGGAACGGACTACGACACGCCCGATGGCACCGCGATTCGCGACTACCTTCACGTTCTCGACGTCGCCGATGGCCACGCTGCTGCCCTCAACGCCACGGAATCGGGCACTCGAATCATCAATCTCGGTTCGGGGGTGGGAAATAGCGTTCTCGAGGTGATCGCCGCATTCACTCACGCCACCGGGGTCCCAGTGCGATGGGATCCGGCGTCCCGGCGACCCGGCGACGTAGCACGCCTCGTCGCAGACTCCTCGCGAGCCGAGACACTTCTCGGATGGAGCCCGTCACGAACGCTCGAGGAAGCATGCCGAGACGCGTGGGGGTGGCAAGCGGCGAACCCTCGGGGCTACGGCAAGATGGATTGACGAACGCCCGTAGCGCTGGGGCTGACCTAGAGACTAGTTGACTGTGATAGGTATCGTGACGATCGGCTCAGCGAAGGTGGATACGCGGGCGAGTACCTGTATCTCCCATTCACCCGCGACGGGCATGTCCAGGTGCGCGGAGTATTCACCGGTTTCAGGATCGAGTTCGGCTACAGACTGGAATGGCCCGAGGTCGTGCTCGGGTTGAGTGGTGCGAATAGTCACCTCGTCGGGGCCGACTGGTTCGCCATCGTACTCGAGCGTGAAGGTGATCTCGTTCTCCCCGATCAGTGCTGGTTCGAGTTCACCCTGCAGTGCAAGTCCTTGAGCGGCCGCGTCGATGGTGACGGTCTGTGCGGTCGCCACTGCGCTCGCGCCTGAGGCGCCGTGGTGCTCGTGCGTAGGACTGAGGTTGGTGAGGAAGCCGGTGAGGAGCAGAACCGCGATGAGGAGCGCGGCTTCGTAACTGAGGGTTCGCGTCAGGATCTGCCATTGCATGCGAGCGGTCGGTCGTGACGCGATGCGTGGGAGGAGTCGGGTCCGGTTGTAGAAGGCGATCACGATGACAGGAATGACGATCCCGATCTTAAGCAGGAGGGTCAGGCCGTAACTCGTGGTGATGAGAGCGTCGAAGCTTCCGACGATCATGACGCCCATGACGGTTCCGCTGACGGCGAGGATGACCACGCTCCAGACCGCCACGCGAGAAAACCTCTGCACGACCTTCACAGCAAGTGCCGGCGCGGTGCCTGCCTCCGGGGTGTTGGTTACTCGAGTGGCTGCAAGGAACAAGAGAAGACCGAGGACTCCTCCGGTCCAGAAGGAGCCGGCGAGAAGGTGTCCGAGGTCGGCGGCGATGATGAGAGCTCGCGGTTCCATCAGCTGGGTGTGTCCCACGAGCACGGGCGCAGCCAGAACGAGAAGCGGCAGCAGCGCGGCAAGCAAACGAGTCCCTCTGTGCTTCTGCTGCCGCGTCCACAACACTGCAGCACCAGTGAGCCCCACGCATACGATGATGGCCGCAGCCACTGGGGCCCAGAAGACACCAGTCCACCAGGCTGACGGATTGACCACCGCGGGCAGTGATTCTCCGGTCACGTTGAGTGCTGACGCGGGAATGAGGAGCAGTGATGCAATTGCCGCTGCTACGCCGATCAGTCGCAGGATGTTCCTGGATCGTCGGTCTGGCGGCATGGTACTGCGCAGCACCACGCGCTCGAACAGCATCAGGCCGGCGAAGATCAGAAGCGTGAGGTATTGCAGTGCCGTCAGGACGCTAACGGCGAACTGGGTGTCTGGAGGTGTCGCGGTTTCCACGACGGGAGTCGCTGCACCCTCTTCCGGGGTGTCTCCGATGGTGAAGGTGATCGCGCCGGAGATGGGGTGACCATCGGCGGACACGACCCGATAGCTCAGCGCATACGCTCCGTCCGGTACATCGACGGGGAGAGCCGCGATGATGCTGGTGTTGCTGACGTGTGCGTCGAGAATGAGGGGGTCGTCATCGCCGGGAAACAGGCGAATGCTGCCGTCAATGAGCTGCACGGGCTCGTTGAACGTCAGCACTGCCTCCGCGGGAGCCTGATCGAGCACCGCACCGTTCTCCGGTGTCGTGGACAGCAACTCGGCATGCGCGGACGCCACCTGCGCCCCCGCCAGCGTCAGCAGCACACCCAGGAGGAGTGCTGTAAGCGCACGGAGGGACAGGGCGAGGCCGCGTCGCGGTGAGCGTTTCCCGGCGATGAGAGTGCTCACGCCTTCTTGCGCCCCCTCAGCAGCGCGATCACGGCGACGATGAGGCCGATACTGCCGACGGCGAGCGAGGTGATCACGAGCGCTGTCTGATCCGCAGCAGCCGTCGCGGATGCCGAATCCTCGTGCGCATCAGCGGAGGCGTCGGTGGCGTCACCGTGACCGTGCGATCCCGCGGCGCTGGCAGCGATGACGTCGACGCCGGGGGCCGGCGTGTCCAGATCGTGGCCGTCCTGGCCCTCTTCGGGGATCTGCACCCAAGCGGTCTCGCCCTGCTCGCAGGTCTGCACGGTGGGGAAGTACAGAGTGGTCTCCGCGGCATCCTCGGGGATCTGCAGCGAGAGCTCGAACGCGTCCCGCTGCCCATCGGGAAGCGGCGTCGTTGCTGTGTAGACGACCTGCGCGACGCGTTCGGTGACTTCGTTGCCGTGGCTGTCGGTGATGGGGGTGTCGAGGTCTTCCATTACCTTCTCGACGGTGTACAGACTGTTGCGGGTGGGGGTGACGGCGTTGATGCCATCGGGGATCTGGATCGCCACTTTCGTCGTCGCGGCCCCATCACATCCATGCGGAACCCCGAGGGTCAATATCGAGTACGAGCCGGCTTCGACGGGACCTTCGGCGATGCTGACGTGCGCGTTCGCCGCGGCGGCCCCGCCCAGAATCAATGCAGCAGCGGCCGCGAGGGCTCCGGTTCCGATCAGCAGGGGCCTCTTGGAGTGCCGTGTGCTCATGGTGTCTCTCTTTCTGGTTGACCCGCCGATAGTGCCGGCAGGTTGATTGTGGTGAAGGGCGGTTAGCCGGTGATCATCGGCCAGCACATCGCTGCCATGCCGAAGCTCATGAGCATCCCGGACGCGACATCGCCGGTGTGCCCGAGCCAGTTCGTGCGTCCGCGCAGGCAGCTGATGAGCTCGACGAGGAAGATGACCCCGGAAGTCACCAGCGCTGCGGTGATGGCAACTCCAGAGCCGGCGGCCCACGGTACAAGCCCGCCGTGGTGGTGGGCAGGTGTCGTTGCGTCGGCCCCGGAGGGCATCGCGAGGATCATCCATACCATTGCGAGCATCATGACTGCATGTGCCGCTTGATGCCAGGCGCTGTGTCCGCCGACGGCGGCCCGAGTGATGCGACGTCGCACTTGGAGGATCGCGATGGCGCCGAACCAGACCGCACCGGCCGAAAAGAACAGTGTCTGCGGGACTGCCGGCAGGAGAGACCACCACGGCCAGCACATGGCGACCATCACTACACTCATCACCAGGTGCAATACGTTTCCGACGATAAGCAGCAGTTTCCGATCAGCAAAAAGTCTCACGGTCGCGTACATGGCGGTCGCGGAGAAGGTGAGCGTCAGCGCCCATTGGAGCAGCGGGTCAGACAGCATGCCACACACCTTATCTCTACAATATGTAGTAGCAATGCTAGCGAAGGAAAGTCCCGGAGGTCAAAGCGCCCCGCAAGGCCCCAAGAAATGAGGCCGCCTCTCGCTTCATGTGAATGTGACCCCCAACCCAAGTATCCACCCGGCATCGCGTCTCCTCACGCATGCAGGTAGGCAGTGATTTCGCATCGCAAAAGGCAGCGATATTCCACTTAACTCTACAAGATGTAGTATTTAGGATAGTGGTGACCTGAGAATGCGCACGTCATCGCTCGTGTCCAGCGCCACGCGATAAAGGAGTCCTCATGTCCGTACTCGGTATCGACCCTCGTTCAGGACGAGCGTTGCTGTTGACGGGTTATGTAGCAATGGTCGGGATCGGTGCGTCGTATGGGATTGGCGCGATCGCAGAATACGGTTTGCTGATCCCGCTCGCGGCACCCTTTGGTCTTCTGTGCATTGCTGCGCTGATCTGGCTTGCTCCTAAGGCGCAGTTGATCGCGTGGGCAGCGCTAACCGCATGGCTGCTCGCTCCGACGTATCTCGGTCAAGGCGACCAAGAGATCGCAGCCCTTGTGGTGATCGTGCTGCTGTGCCTGCTGGGGGTGTTCGTCTCGCCCTGGTTTCTGGTGGCGGCTTGGGTGCTGCATCCTTTGTGGGACGTGCTGGCGTTTCGGGATCTCCACGGTCACATGGAGGATCTGCCCTGCGCGTGTTGCATCTACGATCTGATCATTGGCGCCTATCTCGCCTTCCGTACGTGGCGGGGTCACTTTACGGCTGTCGGGACACCGCAGCCGGTGTCCTGGCGGCAAGGCCTGCGGCGGACAGGGATCGCCGTGTGGGTGGGAGTCCTGTTGCTAGTGCAGGTGGTCTTGGTGTGGTTCGGCAGCGGACAGGGCTGGCTTACGCTCGCGGCCGCCGCGGCAGGGCTCGCTGTGGTGGCTGGTCTGTTCTGGTTGCGTCCGCAGGCCCAGTCCCTGGCGTGGGTGGCGATCACTGCGTGGATGGGGATGACGTATGCGCATTCCGGGGCATGGTTCGAGATCCTCGTGTTCATGGGCATCATGCTCGTTGGGATGCTGGGCTATCTCACCTCACCTTGGTGGTTTGTTGTCGCGTGGGGTTTCCATCTGCTGTGGAACTTTCTTCCGCGCGAAACCGACCACCACGCCGCGCACGCGACGATGGGTCACCTCGGGATCTCCCCGGCGGCATCAGCCACCTACGACGTGATCATCTTCGCGTACCTCCTGGTGGCGGTTCTTGCCGGTCGGCTCGGCCATACGCAGCAGGAGCTGATGCACTCTGCCTCTGTGGCGGCACGGCTTGTGAACGCTGAGCTTCAGAGTGACGTTGTCGGTGGGCGGCGACGTGCCGTCAGGGTGAGCTCGACGTGAGCAGTGTTCGTCTCCAAGGCGATCTGCACCCGTTCGCCATCGTTGAGGCGGTGATCGAGGCCGATGAGCATACCGTGCAGCCCGCCGGGAGTGAGTGTGATGCTGCCTTGGGCAGGAATAGTGATCCCGTTTGCGAGCTGGGTCATCTGCTTCCGCCCGTCGTGTTGGATGATGTCATGGAGTTCGACCGCGTTCGCGGCGGGGCTGCGCCCGCCGCGAACGGTGATCTCTAACTCACTGCTGTTGTGGAGGGTGCCGAAGAAGCCGGTGACGTCATCACGGCCTGCCCTCACCCATCCGTGTTCGAGATGGAGCATTAGTGGTCGTGACCGTTGTCGGAGCCGTGGTCTTGGTCATCAGTGCCGTGTGATCCGTGATCGCTCTCGCCATGAGCCCCGTGACCGCCGTCGGTGATTTCGTCCAAGGTGTGGCCTCCCAGTGCTGCGATGACCTTGTCGACGTTGAGGCGGTAGAGAGCGATGACATCGAGGTCTTTCTCTGGATAGTTGACGACGTTGACCTGGATCGCGTCAGAGTCGGGCAGTACGCGTCCACTGGTCATGTGGATGTTGTCGAGCACGAGCCGAGGCGCAGCTCCGGTGAGGTCTGCGACTTCGCTGACGGTGGGCTGTGACGGGCCGAAGGAGCGCACGTCATCGGTGATCAGGTCGGCAAGCCAGGTGGTGTACACCTGAGAGACGATTACAGGATCAGCGTGGTCGCCGAGAGCGGTGTGGATCTCGTCACGGAATTCATCGAGCGCAGTCTTGAACTCAGCAACCCATGCTTCGGCCTCTTCAGTGGTGCCGAACGCCTCGCCGAGGCGGGTGACTTCAGCGATGACGTTCTCGGGGGCGTTGTCGGCGTTCACGGCGATGAGTTCGGCGTCCGCGTCGGCGGAGTCCGTGAGCGTGGGCACGAAGGATTCGAAGTCGCTGTAGAGCACGAAGTCAGCTCCGGCGAGCTTCGTCAGGTCGCTCGGGGTCGGGTCGTACTCGGCGGCATGCTGCGCGGAGGGTGGGACGATGATGGTGACGTTCTCCGCTCCTGCGGCGGTAGCGAACATACCCTGCCAGGTCGTGGATGCTACCACGGTGACGCTTTCCTCCTGCGTCGGAGCGGTGCCATTCGCCCCCGGTGCGGTGGCGCATCCAGTGAGGAGCGCGAGGGTGGCTGTGGTCAGGAGTGCGAGACCGGCGCGGGCTCGGGTGTGGGTTGCCATGACGGGGTGGTGCCTTTCTTTGGGGTGAGGTTGACCGCCAGCGCAATCGCGCCGGCGACGAGGACAAGAACGGGTCCGGGCGGCAAATCGAAGAGAATCGCGACGAGGAATCCGATCGTCGAGGACGCCAGGCTGATGATGACCGCCCACCAGCAGATCGACCGCAGGGTTCGTCCGAGACGCCTTGCGGCAAGGGCTGGAAGCAGGGTGAGTGCGTCAACGAGGAGCGCCCCGGTGAGTTGCATTCCCGTGGCGATGGCGATCGCGATAAGGACGAGCATCGCCCCGGTGAGCAGGTTCACCCGGATGCCTGCAGCAACGGCAAGTTCTCGGCTGGCGAAGAGCACCGCTATTCTGCCTCGGCCCCAGATCAGGAGTGCAGGTACGGCAATGGCGAGGGCTGAGACGAGCACAATGTCGCCAATACTCACCCCGAGAATTGATCCCCACAGCAGCCCGAACGTGTGAGCGGCGTTGATCCCGGAGATCGCGATCAACAGCAGAGCTGCGGCCATCGCCATGCTCATCAGCAACCCGGTCGCGCCCGATAGCCCGCCAGGGGTGCGCGCAAGCGGAGTCAGTGCGCCACCGGTGATCGCGCACGCCACGAGCGCACATAGCAACGGGTCCAACCCAGTGACGATACCGACAGCGATGCCGAGGAGTGCGACGTGCATCATCGCAAAACGGACGGGAACGATGTTCAGTCCGATGATCATCACCCCCACCAGCGGAAGGCCTATCGACCCGACCAGAAGGGCAATCGCGGCCCGCTGCACGGCGGGCATCCCCATCACTTCGATGAACTGCTCCCAGCCGATCACGCGTCTACCAGCTGTCCTGATTCCACACGGATGACACGGTGGCAGGCAGAGAGCAGGCGCTCGTCATGGGTCACCACGAGCGCGGCGGCATTGCTCTTGCTGAGGAGCGAGTGAAGCAGGCCAAGGCTTCGGCTGTCCAAACCTGTTGACGGCTCGTCAGCGAGCAACAGACCTCCGCTCCGGGTGATTTGACCGAACGCGCGCGACAACAACAGCCGCTGCAACTGCCCGCCGGAGACCTCCCGGACGGGTACGTCGACCAGCTCGCCGACGCCGAGCCGTCTAGACACCTTTACCGCTTCCGCGCGGGCATTTGCCAGGTCGAAGAGGTCGCGTGCGGTGACCGGGAAATCTCCGAATGCCGGTGATTGCGGCACCCGAGCTACGCGCCGCCGAGCCCGTCGATGCGATGCCAGGCTGGTCACGGGTACGCCTTCGATGGTGAGCCCCCGCCACTGTGCAGGAATCAGCCCGAGCAGTGACCGCAGCAGAGAGCTTTTCCCGGCACCGTTCATACCCAGCACCGCTACCCGCTCGCCAGCGCGGATCGACAGATCAACCCCGCCGAGGACAGTTGCGCCGGAGATGTTGACCCGCAGCGACGATACCGAAAGCGCGGGGGCAGCGGCGAGCGCCGAAGAATCAAGCATGTCTTTACTCTACATGACGTAGAGTAAAGTGAATTCACTTCGTTAGGGTGTGGTGTGTGAGCAATTTATCAAGCGGAGGCCTTCGCGCCGCCGACAGCGCCGACCGTGTTGCTCGCGTGCTGGCGGTGGAGATCATTGACGGGACTCACCGGCCAGGCGTACGCCTGGTGGCCGGGGAGATCGCCGACCGGCTTCAGGTCTCCCGTGTCCCTGTCAGAGAAGCATTCCGGAGCCTCGCGCGCCTGGGACTCGCGGATGTCGTCCCGAACAAGGGCGCGACGGTGCTCCCCGAGAAGGAGTCCGCCGACCTGGTCCCGATCCTCGAAGGACGGCTTCACCTTGAGCCATGGGCGATGAGGTACGCAGCAAGAAACCGGACAAATGACGACCTCGCCCGCATTGCGGAATCGCTCGACGCTGGGCTATCCGCAACGCTCGACGGGGACGCACTGACCGCGATCCGCGCACACGCGAACCTTCTCGACCACCTGGCCGACGCCATCCATCAACGCGCCGCCGAAGCCGCGCTCAGACCCCTCTACGCCCAAACGGGTGCGATCGTCACACGCACGATCGGTCACATTCACCGCGCAGGATGGGACAGTCATCGAAAGATCCTTCACGCGCTGCAACGAGCAGATGCTGACGCGGTGCAGGATCTCACCAGGGCTCATTTGAGTGAAATGATAATCCGTACGGCGGGAACCTGACGCTACCGCGTCCTGGTCTCCCCTGTTGCAAATATGTCCGACAGATGAGGCCTTAGGCAGTGTCCGATCCCGCAGTTGCGCTGCGGTTCTGTGGATTGACTTGGCTTCCACTCGGTAGTAATGAGCTTCTTCGCGCGTTCAGCATTTGCGCGCTCAGCCTGGGCTCGGCGTGCTTCGGCTTCCACCTGCCACTGCCGGATGCGCTGCGCAGCTTCGCCGGAGGGAGCGCTTCAATCTCGTTGAGCGCGCGGCGTAGCGTCTTGGCACGGTCCCGCCACCGCGCTGTCTCTTTTGCCGGATCGCTGTTTGTCGCTCTACCGTCCCGCCGGTTCGCCACCCCGATCGTACTGTCCTTCTTCCACGCCTGAATCACATTGCCTGCGCCAATATCGAGACCATCATTACCTGTGCCAGTGTGGGAATGGTCAATGCAGCGGCCAGTTTAGTCCTACGCCAGTTCTTGACTATCCAGTGCGGATATCCGAACCCAGTCAATCCACACAAATTGAGTCTGTCTGCTCTGCCCTTGTAGAGACGCAGCGAGGCGAGTCTCTGTCTGGAGGGCGAGGAACATCGGCTCGTGCGGTACGGCCAACCCTGTAGCTTCGCCGTAGGCTTGGCCGTTGAGGAAGAAGCGGACCGCGTTTGGAGTCCATTCGACGGCGACGGTGTTCCACTCTGAGAAGTTGCCGTTGACGGAGAAGCTCGTCTGTCGCCGGATTCCGCTCTCGTCGACCCAGTGCAGGAACGACTGCGAGTTCGTTCGTTCTCGCGAGTACCCTTCGGCAATGTCGATCTCGGGAGGCCAGCTTTCTGCCTGCGGCCATAAGAGGAAGTGGTAGCTGAGCACCTGACTGGCGTGGGTACGGAAACGCACCTCCCACTTCCCGTAGGTCTGCGCGGCTTTCCAGTTCGAGACTGCGCCGGTACGCCACAAGTTCGTATGCCCGGTGGACGGGGCGCCGGCAAGAACGAGTGATCCGTTGCTGAGCCACACCATCGTCGGATCCCACCAGGTGCGCGGATCCGAGCTCGGCCTTCCGGTATACGCGGACCAGTCGGTGCCGAGAGAACTCCGGTCGAAGTCATCGAAGAAGACAGTAGACCAGGTGTCATCGTCGGTCACGACTTCTGCGCTGTCGTTGTCCTGTGCCTGGACAGTTAACGTCGCGACGCTGTTCCCCTCAGCGGTGATGGGTTGGCTGTGGCTGTGCTGACTGAGGGTGCTTACTGCTGCTTTGTCGACATGCGCGGACCCCTGTGATGGAGCCGGTGAGCAGGCGGACAGGACGATCGCCCCGGCGATCGCGACGGTCAGACCGCGGCGAGCGTAACTGGCCACAGCTGCACTGCGTTGGCCCATCACTGCCGGCCCGTCACTTTTTCTCCACATTTCGTAGATTACCGGTGCGGAGCCCCCGTGTCACCCTTCTCGACAGACGGTAAAGCGTTGGGTAGTAGCGCCCGCTGGCCCGGATGAGTGCCGCATGCGCGGCGACGGAGGGCTGATTTCTTGCCAAGTGGAGAATGGTTCGCCAGGCGATCTGTGGGGTGAGTTCCTTTCGCACTGTGGTGGCGTCTTCGTTGGCCCAGCCGCGGTGGACGGGTGTCGCGATCGACGGCACCAGGTAGAACCAGAGCGTGAACGCGTCGGCATCGCGCTGCTCACGTCGTGTGGGATGCGCTGGCAGGAGACGTCGCATCGCTTCACTACGGCAGCGTTGCACGTTCTCTCGTCGCAAGGCCGTCCCAGTACTGATTGAGTCTGCTCGTTCCAAGTACCGATACTTGATGTCGGGGATGAGGCGCACGCGGTGGGTGTGCTCGAGGATGTCGAGAATCATGAGGAAGTCGTCCTGAGAGGAGAGGGTCTCTCGCCGAAGCGGCGGGATGAGGGTGCGGCGAATGAGTTTGTTCCACAGATACCCACGGAGCTGCCCAGTCCACACGAGTGACGACAGTTTGTGACCGGAGACACTGCGTGCATGTGGCGAACCTTCCATGACCCAGCGGCGACCATCTGCTTCGACCCGTTCCGCACGACACGCAACAAGATCGGCGTCGTGCGACGTGGCTTCGTGGAGCAGGGTGGTGACGATGTCGGGTTCCCATTCGTCGTCGACGTCGCAGAACCAGATGTAGTGGCCGCGAGCTGCGTTGACGCCGGCCATGCGTGAGCGTGTTGATCCACCAGGTTTGGTCCGGTGGATCACACGTGTCCGGGGATCGCTATGGCTGTAGGTTTCGGCGAGTTCGGGGCCGTTGTCGGTGGAGGCGTCGTCGATGAGAAGTATTTCCACTGGCCCTTTGAGACGCGCGAGTTGGGCGAAAGCGTCTGGAAGGTCTGCGGCAGCGTTCCGGAACGGCACGATCACGGATACTTCCGGCCACGGAGTCATGATTCCAGCCCGATCGTGGTGCTCGCGAAGACATAGCCGTTGTCCGTCCACCAGTGGCCCTGCACCTGCAGGTCATGGTTGATGGTGAATGTCCCGTGGTGTTCTTCCCAGTCGGTGAGTTGGAAATGAAGATTTCTTGGATGCCAGATGTGCTCGCCGTCAGTCGGGTTCAGTGCTTTGAAGCTGCTCTCTTTCGCGACGTACAGCAGCGTGTGCAGCAGCGGAGAGTTCAGCGGCAGACCGCTCCGCGAATGCGCGTCCGCGAGTTCGCCGGGAGTGGTCACGGAAACTGCTACGTCAGCCGGTACGGCACCGACCGGTTCGAGGTCGATGCCAATGAATATGCCGGGGGTATCGGTAACGGCAACGGCGATGCGGTCGCCGGAGTGAGCGATGCTGCCCGATACTCCTTGCGGCCAGAGCGGTGCACCCGTACCGGCTTGCCCGATGCCTTGTGGTGCAGTGAGTCCGAGACTCGCGAGGGCATCATGCGCGAGGGCACGTGCCGAACAGAACTCAGTGCGCCTGGCCGGCCCCATTCCCGCGGCAACTTCCTGCTCAATACCCACCGCCGGCGCACCCTCAGAGACGTGTCCGGCTCGGATCCGCACCGATCCAACCACGGTCACCGACCGCCCTCGAGGAGAGCCTGCACGAGTGGGTCGAGGTCGTTCGCAGTGTTGGTGAGGGCGACCACCACGCGCGACGCTGAAGGAGCGAGAGCGACCACGGACTGGAAGCCGCCAGTCTGCCCCGTCTTCGACAGGACGAAGCTGTCCCCGTCTTCAGAGACGTCCCATCCAAGATCTGTACCCGCCATCACGGTTCCGAGCACATCAACGTCTGTCTCTGCCGCATCCGATTCGTGCGTGTCGATGAGCCGAACCGCGTATTGGCAGAGATCAGTGACGGTAGAGTACACGCCACCGGAGGGCGCATAGGAGCCGAGCCGCCACGGAGGTGCCGCACGACCGTCAGCGCGATAACCTCGTTGCGCATTCCGGTCAGTGTCGGAGGTAAGTCCTGAGTCGCTCATACCTCCTGGGCCCAGCACTCGCTCCTGCAGCAGGGTGTCGTAGGAGATTCCCGCCGCTTCGGCGAGCGCATGCCCGAGGAGCGCGAAGCCGATATTGGAGTATCGGTACTCGCCTCGAGTCGACAACGAGTCGGTGCGTGCACGATCGTAGAGTGCTTCGAGATCGAGATTGTGGATGGTGTCGCCTCGGATGTCTTCCACCCACCAGCGCATCCAAGTGTCATCTCGCTCATCGTCACCCCATTCCCCGAGGCCGCTGGTGTGCGCAGCAAGCTCACGGAGCGTGACCGAGGCAACCGGTGCGTCGTCAAGCGGGAGGTAGCGGCCGACCGGGTCGTCGATATCGACTTCTTCGCGAGCGACTGCGTCGGCGAGAAGCATGCCGGTGAATGTCTTGGTGATGGACCCGATCTCATATCTGGTGTTGGCGTCGGCTCCGAATCCAGCTGACGTGAACCTACCGTCCTCCCACACGCAGATCGACACGCGATCCCTGACACCGCTGAGATATGGCGCCGCTTCTGCAGCAAGATCGGAATCCCCGGTCAAGCTTGAGGACAAGGCAGGAGCAGCATTGCCGTGCGTCACGCCGAATGCTCCGACGGCTGTGACAGCCGCGATGAGCAGCGCCGTGACCCAGGTCGACTTCTTCATGAGAGGACTCCAAGACGCAGCACCAAGAGTGCTACTCCAAGGGCGGTAATGAGCACGAACAGTGTGGTGAATACCGGCCGCGATTGGCGCAGCGTCACTCTATGGGCGTCGGGGCCGCGCCGCTCACGGAGCACCACCGACCAGGCGTACATTGCAAATGCGGTCGCGGCGGCGATCCCAGCGATCCCGCCGATCAACCAGTCCAGTAGCGTCATCACTCGTCCTCTCCGAGGCCGGGTATCCGTTCGAGCACGATCACGTGCTCTGTGCGATGGGTCACCTGGTACTGGCCGCTCGCTTCCAGGAGCGTCGCAACGTTTTCGTACCAGCCCGGTCTTGCGCCCCTGGTGATCTGCTCGTACCGCTCTCGCATGGTGGTGAGAAATACCACATCGGGCGCCTGCTGCAGCAGGCGTTCGAACGCGGTGCCATCGCCGTCCACGGAGGGCGGGTGGTGGAGATCGCCGATCCGGGCGACCCGTAACGCGCCCTCGGTCGCCAACGGGCGGATCGTGCTCCCGGTCGGGGTCTCCCACAGCACCGCGCGTGCGACCTCAAGCACATCCGCAGGCGTGCGTTCGAAAGCAACGTTCACGCCACGCGCGGTGGTCACTCCCGCAGCGGCGAGCACCATGATCAACGTGAGGGCAACACGAGACAGAGCGCTTCGCGCCCGGATGAGCGGTGCGATGCCGCCCGCGGCGAGTACTGCGAGAATTGGCAACGCATACAGGTACACGCGAAGCACAACCTCACCACCGTACGGCTGCCCAAGCACGAGCGACACTGGTGCGACCACTAGAGCAGCGGTCACGGGCATCGGAAGCCTGCCGCCGCGAGTCACCCGCCAACCGACCAATCCCGCGATGGCGAACAACGCAGACCAGCCGATCCGTGCCGCCTGCATCGCCTGGTAGACGGGGTCACCGGAGACGCGCTCTACGACACCGGCGCCGACGGCCTCATCGAGACGCCCGAACCCATCGATGAGTACGCTCAGATGCCCCGTCCACCAGTCGGTTGCACCAAAGGCGAACCAGGCTGCGAACACCACTGAGACACCGAACCACAGGGTTCGTGATCGCGTCGCACCGAGCAAGCTCAGCAGTAGCAATACGACGATGAGCGAAACCGGGGTGAGCTGGTGAGAGATGACGATCGCGCTCGCGATCACCAGCAGAGCCGCTTCGAGCATGAGGGCGCGGCAGGCAGAATATCCCGGAAGTCGGGCTGGAGTCCGGCGCATCGGCTCGAGAAATCGCCGCCAACCCCTTGCGGTGCCTGCGGGGATCCCGGTTTCGCTGGCCTGCCAAAGCAGCACCGCGATGACCGTCAGCATCAGCGGGAATGCGACCGCCTGCGGGGCGAAATAGTCCTGCTGCACCCAGTTGCCGAGCACGAACAGCAACATCCCGGTCCAGGCAACCGCACGGTCCCTGAACACCGCCATGCCAATGACGTAAACCGGTGCCATACTCAAGAGCACCGCGAGTACGGGGAAGAGCACGACGAACGGCGTCGCGTCGGCAAGGCCGGCCCAACCGGTCACAGCCGAGGCAGCGGTGAAGAACCCAGGCCAGCTAAACCGCGCATCCATCGCCTCGCGTAGGGTGCCGGTTTGGGAGATCCAGTCCACGAAGCCGACATGCACATAGGCGGTGCCGACCGGTGATCCACCGTCCGCGATGCCGACGAATGTGGTGACCATGACCGCCAGGACGGCGACCCCGATCGCCGCCATGACCCCGTCTGGCGTCGGCTTGCTGGTGATTGCGAAGACCGCGACAGAGACGGCAAGGATAAGTGCCAGCCAATAGGTCCAGGGCAGAACGGTGACCAGGCCGGCAGCACCAGACGCGTCGAGATCGACGCTGGTCGTTGCCGCCCACCACAACGCGACCGCGATGAAGAGCGCCACGACGGATACGATTCTGCGATGTCCGGGCCTGCGCAGAACCGGGCGCGTGATTCGCAGGGGCGCTGTGCGATTCCACGCGAATGCCGTGCAGGCCACGTTTCCCAACCCCAGAATGGTGGCTGCGGCCGGCGCACTCCAGGTACCGGTTGTGACCTGCGCCACGGTGAGGAGCATCACTAAGGAGAGGGAGAGTGCGGGGATGAGGGCCCAGAGCACCGCTCCGGATCGGCGGATAAGGATGATGGCGAGGGGCGCTCCTGGGACCAGGAGTACGAATGCGATTGCGAGGCCGATGCGGCCTGGCATGGGCAGATCCCACCACGCGAGAATCGGCACCAGCAGGGACAACGCACACGAGAGAACGATCAGAGGACGCATCAACGCACCTTCACGCATCGGTGCCTCCCTTCCTGCGCCCCCGGAGCCCGAGTCCTGTTCTGATCGCTTCGAGCAGATACAGACCGGGGCCGGCAACGTACCCGAGCCGTTCGATCCACACGAGTGCACGCGGATAGTCGCCAGGCCGCTGACTATTCTTCGTCGAATCCTTGGAGAGCAGCATCCTGAGGCCGGCCGGCAACGCGCGAAGCACCGACACGATGTGGCGGGGTGAGGTCGCTGCGAGCCGGGTCACGTTCGCGGCCATGCCGGTGCCGTACCCGAACAATTGTGTGCGCAGCGCCGGCAACGTGTCCCGGTGACGATGTTTCGCCAGAGCAGCAGGTTCGTAACGCAAGATCCTGCCTGCGAGAATCACCCTTCGGAACATGTCAAGGTCTTCGCCGCCTCGCGTGAGCGACCCCGCTCCGAGGGTTTCAGCGAAACCGTGCTGCTCAACGAGGAACGCGCGAGGAAAGGCCATATTGTTGCCGGAGCCGAACTCACCCGCAGCAACCGGGTACACCGGTCCCTGACGGCCCGTTTGCCAACCTGAGGCGGCAACGTCGCCGCGTCCCCATTCGGCGCGCGTCTCTCCCTTGTCGAAGCCGATCGCTTCCTCGAACCAGCGTTCCACGTCTGCGTCAGTCGACATCGGTATGACTCGGCCGGTCACGCCGCCCACGAGCGGATCAGACATGGCCAACAGGAGAGCGTCGACCCACCCCGGTTCCGGGTGCGCGTCATCGTCAGTGAACGCGACAATGCGGCCCCGGGCGGCGGAGATGCCGCGGTTCCTCGCGAGCGAGAGACCCTTGCGTGGTTCGGTCACGATCCGCAACCGCGAATCGTGGAGATCATGGAGGGTGGCGCGAACACGGCCGGAGCGGGGATCGTTATCGACGACGAGTACCTCCACCTGGGCCTGCGTGTGAGCTAGGACCGCCCGGACCGTTTCTGCCAGCGCACGATTGCGACCGAGGGTTGCGATGCACACGGTGACATCCACGCCGAGGTGCGGGCTACCCTCGAGTGCAGCCTGACGTCGATGCCGTCGCCGCGAGGTAACGAATCCCGTTCCTGCCGCGCAGAGGCCGGCCAGGCGTATGAAGTTCCGGGGGAACGCTGAGCGGTCGCCCCCGAGCATGCTCCGAAAGTCCGTGAAGACCGCGTGTCTGACCGTGGTGAGGACGTGGGTTCGTTCGGTTCCCAAGCTTCGCGGAAGAGAAGCACGTGCCTGGAGCAGCGCTTTAGAACGGCCTTCCCAAAAGCATCGGCGCAGCATGTAGGAGACGCGTGTTCGCGCATGCGGTACGAAATGGCGCACCGCCAGGTCCGTATCTCGGATGATCTGGGCATCCGGCATCTGTTTGCGAAGCCGGATGCCCAAGTCCGTCTCCTCACCGCCAACGGGGTGGGTGTCGATCCTTCCGAGTCCCTCGGCGAAGAGCCCGATGCCGGCAAATACCTCCCTGCGGATTGCCATACACGCACCGATGGGGTTGCGAACCTCTGACCCACTCGCGGCCATGCCGACATAATCGCAGCCCACCACCCATCCGAACTCGGGTGGGAACCATGTTGGGGCACCAGTTGCGCTCTCCCAATCTGGCAGAACGGCACCGGCGATGATTGCAACGTTGGGGTCTTCGAGCCGGGAAGCAAGTGCCTCGAACCAGCCTTCTTGCAGGATGGCGTCGTCGTCGATGAAGAGCAGCACGTCAGCAGTGCTGGCCGCGATCGCCGTGTTCCGCGCACCGGAAAGTCCGCGCTGCCTCGTATTCTCCATCAAGCGAACGCGAGGAATGCGCCGGTAGTGATCTCCAAGTGCCCGCGCGTGTGCGGCCGCGTGATCGACCACGAGGGTGATCGTGCCGGTCTCAGGGAGTTCCTTGATCACGGAAGCTATGCAGGCGTCCACCAGGTGGCTGCGGTGCTCCGTGTATGTGCAGATGACGATCTCGAGGCGCATGGAACTACGACAGGGGGAACTGACCGCGAACCGACAGTGGGGTGTCGGATTGATGCATAGGGTCAACTGCGATCAGGCGTTCTCTCGCGGTGCGTCGCTCACGAACCAACGTGGCAAGCACCCGTTTCCCATCGCGCCAAGCGTTGAGATTGCTGACTCCATGGATACGGGAGCGTTCATGGCTCGGAACCTCAGTGATCGGGACACCTGCGAGCGCAGCCCGCACGTTGATCAGGGTCTCAATCTCGAATCCATCGCCCCACTGAGGTGCCCCTCCCGCAGGTTCTGGATCGGGGAGGTCGAGGAGCGGGAGCAGGTCGCGGTGAAGGGCGTTGTACCCGTAGCACAGGTCTGTGTAGCGCACCCCAAACATCAGGTTCGTCAGTAGCGTCAATCCCACGTTTCCGGCATTGCGGAGGTGAGTGATGTCGTCACTTCCTCCGCCCCGCGACCGGGTGCCTTTCGCGAACATCGCACCGTCGGTGATTGCCCCCACGAAACGTGGGATCTCGTCAGGATCGGCGGAGCCGTCAGCATCGAACATGACGATGATGTCTCCGGTGGCGGCCGCGAAGCCGCACGCCACCGCGTTGCCTTTGCCGTATCGGGTTTGTTCGATGACACGGGCGTCAGGCCGGAGAGACCTTACGAGTTCGCTCGTACGGTGAAACCTCGCCCCTTCCACGATGATGAGTTCGTATTGCGCCGGAATCTTGGGGAGCACTTCCTCGAGGTTCTGCGCTTCATCCAAAGACGGGACGATGACCGTAACAGTGGCATCAGGGGTCATGCTGGTCACCTGATGCGGGAGCGTTGACGAGCGCGAGGGCTACCTCGCCTTTCGCGCGGCCGCCGTTGTCGTCTTCGAAGCGGATGCTCGTCTCCAGGGTGAGCATGCCGCGCGAGAGCGCGCGGGTGCTGAGGCTCGTGATCGTGAAATCGGCACGGAACCCGCGTGCATCGATCGGTCGCTGGTAGCTGCTGGTGAGCTTGTGGATGAGGACATCGGGGAGTTGCCGCGCCCAGTAATCGTCGAGTGTCCAGTGTGAGAACGCGGGCAGGAGGGAATGCTGCACGGCGACCGCAAGGGTCGTGTACATGAGCTGGTTGTAGCAGATCACGAACTCGGCTGCGTTGAAGTGGCCGGTATCGTCGATGTAGCAAGATTCGCCGATCCGGAACTGTCCACGGGAGGCGACCTGCCCCTCTTCGGAGAGGGTCACCTCCGCGCCGGTGAGATAGATGCATCCCTTGGGCCGGTATGGGTTCACCGCCCGGTGAAACACCGGTTCGCGGTCATCGAGCCGCCCCGTCGAGAACCGTGCGGTCACAGTGCGCGAGCGTAGAGGGGGAGGCCGTCGAGCGCGGTGACGCGGTGGGAGACCGTCGCTGCAGGCGTGGTGGTGTGCAGTGCACGGTGGATCAGCGTGCGGTTGTCCCAGATGACGATGTCTCCGGGCTCGTATGCGTGCTGGTAGATATTGGGGTGCGCGAACTCCTGGTCGAGTTGCCCGGTCGCTTCGAAGAGCTTGTCGAGCAGGTCGGGATCGTCGCTGCCGTTGAGCTCGACGGTGAAGCCCTCGCTGATGAAGAGGATCTTCTCGCCGGTGACGGGATGCTCCATGACGGTAGGGAAGGTAACTGCCGGCGTGTGCTCCTCAACTTCGCGGATGATCTCACCGAGAGGGCGATAGACATCATCGGGACGAATCTTGAAGAACTTCCGCACGCTATGCGAACACGTGGTCCCCGCTGCAGCATCCTTCAGTTCCTGCGGGAGCGCCTCGTATGCGGCAGCCATGTTGATGAAGAACGTGCCGCGGTTCTTCGGCGGCAGCACCTTCGGTGAGAAGATCGTGAACGCGAACGGCTGCGGCATGAACTGGTAGTCAGCGTGCCAGAACTTCCCTGTCTTCGGCACGCCGATCTGCTTGCCGTCCTCGGGGATGTTCGAGGAGACGAAGATCTCCTCAAAGTCCGGGTGGTGATACATCGGTTCGTGATAGCTCACCAGATCGCCGAACATGCGGCCGAGTTTCACGAACTGCTCCGGGGTGATGTCGCCCTGGTTCCTGAGCACGGCCACCTTGTCTCGGTAGATCGACTGCTTCAGCCGGTCGATGTCCTCGGACGTCACGGTGTCGACGTTGAAGTCCTTGACCACCACGCCCATAGTGTCGTCGTTCCCCTGCTCTACGATCACGTCTGCCTCCTCCTGATAGCACTACAAGACGTAGTAACTCTACATGACGTAGTTGCTGCGAGTGCCCTGGAAGACCACACATCTCGACGTGTCGTAGACTTAGCGGTGGTTGTGTCCGAAGAAGTGAAAGGCTCGCACCCCGATGAACGAACTGGAATTCCGCGTCAACGGGATGACTTGCGGGCACTGCGAGCAGGCACTCTCCGCTGAACTCCTCGCGGTAAGTGGCGTTGTAGAGGCAGACGTCAACGCCGCTTCGGGGGCAGTCGCAGTGCGCTATGGAGGCTTGGTTGAGCGATCTGCTATCGAGAACGCCGTTTCTGAAGCAGGTTTCGAGCTCGTCGCCTGGGAGAACGAGGGTTCTTGACCACCGCTCCTTCGACCCAGAATGATGCGGCTCGCGCGAACGATCCAGTAGTCATCAATAGACGCTCGGGCGTCGTACGCACCCTGGCTGCCTTGTGCGCCGGTCTCGTTCTCGTGCCTCCACCGCTGGTCACGATACTTGCGGGTCCAGCACCCTACGATCTACTTCGCCGGAGCTTCCCGGGTCTTGACGTCGGTATCCTCACTGCAGCCGGCCAGGCCATCGCTGATGTCGCCGCAATGGTGACCATCGGCGCGCTACTGACGCTGCTGTTCTTCCGGGATGCGCGAGGGCGGAATGCTGATCTTTTGCGCAGCCCGCTGGAGTTGAAAGTGCTCCAGATCGGTTCAGGGGTGTGGGCTTCTGCCGCGGGCGCGATGGTGGTGTTCACTATCTTCGATAACAACGGACAGCCTTTCGCGCGGCTGGAGATTTCGAGGGCGCTGTCTTTCCTGTATGAAGCAAGTTCCTTCCCCAAAGCGTGGACAGTGACGTTGCTCGCCGCTCTCGTCGTGTTCTTCTTCAGCATGTTCATCGAGCATTGGACGGGCCTGCTGATTCCGCTTTGGGCAGCGTGTTTCGGCGTACTGGCCCCCGTGGTAGTCGGACAGATTCTTGTCGGGCCCGAACACGACTTCGGAAGCGACGCAGGCATCTATCAGTCTTTGCTTACCAGCGCTGCGTTCGGAGTGATCCTGCTGGCAGGGATCCGGGTCGCATCCGGTCGCCTGGTCTCTGTGGAGATTCTTCCGCGTATCTTCCTGCTGCTTGCATTCACTCTTACGGTTGTTGTCGGAGCTGATCTTCTCCTTGCCTGGTTCAAACTCGCGGGAACCGGGTTTCTCGACTCCGTCACCGGTTGGCAGATCATTACGCGGTGGATCTTCCTGGCGATCATCTGCGGGCTGACGATGTATTCGTGGAGCATTTGGCGACGTCGGCGCATTAACGAGAAGCGGCTGGTGCGCGTGCTTGGCGGTATGGCCATCGCGATCGCGGGATGGGTGGGCGTCACCGCCGCGATGACCCGTTTCCCGCCTCCGCACTATTTTGTCCCCACGAGCATCTCGCAGGTGTTCTTGGGCTTCGAAGTGAATGAGTCGCCAACACCGCTCGTGCTCTTCACGCACTGGCGGCCGAACATTCTCTTCCTGCTCCTCGCAGTGGCAGCGGTCACGGTGTATCTCGTCGCAGTGAGCACTCTCCGCCGGCGTGGGGATGCTTGGCCGGTGGGACGGACCGTGGCCTGGGTGAGCGGCTGGGTTGTGGTGGTGTTTGTCACCAGCTCGGGTTTCGGCAAGTACTCAGCACCCGATTTCGGCATCCACATGATCGTGCACATGAGCCTGAACATGCTGGCGCCGATTCTGCTGGTCATGGGCGGCATCGTGACACTCCTCCTACGCTCGACCAAGTCGAATCCGAAGCTCCCTGCCGGGATCCATGACTGGGTCACCTGGGCTTTGCACTGGCGCGTGCTTCGTTTCATCTACAACCCTCTGATTGTCTTCGCGCTGTTCGTCGGCTCGTACTATGGCCTGTATTTTTCGGGCATCTTCGGCGAGTACATGCGTTTCCACTGGGCCCACCAGTTCATGAACGTGCACTTCCTCATCGCGGGTTATCTGTTCTACGGCTTAGTCATCGGCGTGGACCGTCCTCCGCGACCGCTCCCTCACATCGGCAAGCTCGGCTTTGTGCTTGCGGCAATGCCCTTCCACGCCTTCTTCGGTGTCATCCTGATGTCTGGCGGCGATATCATCGCCGAGAACTTCTACCGGTACCTTGCCTTGCCCTGGGCCGACCTCAAAGCATCCCAATACTTGGGCGGCGGAGTCGCTTGGGCAGGCGGGGAAATCCCTCTCCTCCTCGTCATCATCGCTCTCGGCGTGCAGTGGTCGAGACAGGACGCAAAGGATGCACGCCGCAAAGATCGTCACCTCGACGCGGGCCTTGATGACGAGTTCGACGACTACAACCGGATGCTCGAAAAGCTCAGTGCTCGACAAGCTCGCAACGTGCGAGGGCCCCAGCTTCCCGGCACGAAGGAAGGAACCAGCTCATGACGATCCAACAGAACGCCACGGATCCCCTTCAACTCGATATCTCCGGCATGACCTGCGCCGCATGCGCGGGTCGAGTAGAGCGTGCCTTGGGCCAACTCGACGGAGTAACGGCAAGTGTGAACTACGCCACGGAACGCGCCATCATCACTGGGCTTTCGCCCGCCGACGCGGACCTCGCAGTGCGTCGAGTGGAGAAAGCCGGATACGGAGCCCGCGTCCACGATGACGCCGACGACGCCTGGTCGAGACGCGCAACAGAGGTGAGGATCACCTCCCTCCGGCGCAGACTGCTGGTCGCCGCGATCCTCACAGTTCCACTGATGGACATCACGATCGTCCTCGCACTCGTCCCAGGCTGGCGCTTCCCCGGCTGGGAATGGCTCTGTATCCTGCTCGCGCTTCCCATCGTCACCTGGGCGGCATGGCCGTTTCACAAAGCAACCCTCCGCAACCTCCGCCACGGCAACGTCAGCATGGACACCCTCGTGTCACTCGGCATCGCAGCATCGTTCGGCTGGGCGGTCACGTCCCTTCTGCTCGGTATCGGGCAGGACGGAGCCGGATACTGGCTCGGCTTCGGCGTCACCCCGGAAGGAGCAAACTCCATCTACCTGGATGTTGCTGCCGGGATGACCACATTCCAACTCGCCGGGCGGTACTTCGAAACACGCTCCAGACGAAAAGCGGGAGATGTCCTCGGCGCACTGGGTCAGCTTGCCGCCACCCATGTGCGCATTACCCGGGATGGCGGCGAGAGCATCGAACCGGCCGGTTCGCTCCGAGTTGGGGATACTTTCGTGGTCCTTCCAGGCGAGACGATTCCGGCGGATGGCACGATCAGTGCCGGGTACGCGTCTGTGGACACCAGCATGTTGACAGGGGAACCCGTCCCGAAGGATATCGGCCCGAGAGACAACGTTGTTGGTGGAACGATCAGCACCAACGGAAGACTCGAAGTGCTCGCGGTCTCGGTCGGGGCGCATACCCAGCTCGCGCAGATGGCCGCCCTTGCCGAACAGGCCCAATCCCGTAAAGCTCGAGTACAGACCCTCGTAGACCGCATCACCACCTACTTCGTTCCCGCAGTCATCGCTCTCGCGATTCTCGTGACACTTGCATGGATGCTCGCAGGCACGGCATTCCAAGACGCCTTCGGTATCGGAATCGCGGTGCTGATTATTGCCTGCCCCTGCGCTCTCGGACTCGCGACCCCCACTGCGCTCATGGTGGGTATTGGACGAGGTGCAAGTTTGGGCATCCTTGTCAAAGGACAAGACGCACTCGAAGCGAGCGGAACCATCACCACCGTCGTCCTGGATAAGACCGGCACACTGACCGCCGGCACGATGACAGTGACGAGCACAGCCACCGCAGCACACATTAGGGAGCACGAGCTGCTCAGCGTAGCCGCGTCAGTCGAGCAAGGCTCGGAGCACATCATTGCCCGCGCAATCATGGCCGCAGCTAAGAAGCAGATCACGGATCTAGAGCCCGCAGCTGACTTCAGCATTGTTCCCGGGAAGGGAGCGACAGCGACGGTCTCTGGCAAACTCGCCATTGTCGGCA
>NZ_FUID01000017.1 GCF_900163635.1 Leucobacter sp. 7(1)
CGGGGAGGCGGGGGGCGGGGCAGCGGATCGCGCGATACCCGCGGTACCCGCGCTCCGTCGCGCGCACCCGGGAGATTCGGTTCCCGATACCGCTGCGCAGGATCCGGGTCTCGCCGAGATGGGCGAGAGTCGATCCGCAATTCTCCTCCTGGGGGCGTTGCTGCTGGAAGCGTATGGCGATGGGGGCGCGCGACTGCTGACCGCGCAGCACCGCGACGCGAATCCGGATCACGCCCTCGTCCGGCGGTTCCAGCTCGCCGTGCGGGTTGCACCCAACGCCACGCATGGAGTCGCATGGCACGCGCGTGCGCTCGGGGTGTCCACGCGAACCCTCACCGAATTGGTGCGCGACGTGAGCGACGCGACTCCCGGGGAGCTCGTGCGCGCGGGGATCGCGGCGGAGGCGGCCCGACGCCTCCGCGCGTCGGGCGATCCGATCTATCGCGTGGCGGCGCAGTTGGGGTTCTCCGACCCGGCCTACTTCTCGCGCTTCGTCCGGCGGGAGCTGGGGGCCGCGCCCGGGCAACTCCGCGCGGCCCGGTGACCCGGCCCCGGCCGCCGCTCACGCTCACGAAACGACCCCGAAATCTCCAAACGACCCCGAAAACACGCCTGGAAGCGTATTTTCGGGGTCGTTTCGTCACGAAGGGGTCAAGTGGTGGATCGGCGGGAGAGAGGCTGGGCCGCTACCCGCCAAGATAGGCCCGCCGCAGCAACTCCGGGTCTTCTTCCAAGGCCCCTGCCGGGCCCTGGGCATGGCTCACCTTGCCACTCGCGACCACCATTGCCTCGCTCGCGATGTCAAGTGCGAGATGGGTGAACTGCTCCACCAGGAGTACTCCGACGCCTGATGCGGCGATCCGCTCCACGATTGGGAGCAGCCGCATAAACACCACGGGTGCGAGCCCCAGCGACATCTCGTCGATGAGAAGGAAACGTGGCCGTGAAGCAAAAGCCCGTGCCAAAACAACCATTTGTTGTTCGCCGCCGGACAACAGCGCGGACTGGGCATCGATGCGTTTCTCGAGCTCGGGGAACGACTGCAGCACCTCCTTGAGCGCGGCGGGAGTCCCCGCGGTGAGCGAGATGTTTTCGCGGACCGTGAGCGAGGGGAAGATCGCACGTCCCTGCTCGATGTGCGCGATCCCCAGGCGCGAGCGCTGCACGCGGTTTCGCTTGCCGATCGATTCGCCGTCGACCCGAATGTCGCCGCCGGAGTGCCCGATCACACCGGAGACCGACTCGAGCAAGCTCGTCTTTCCGGCGCCGTTGGGTCCCACGAGTGCAAGGATCTCCCCGGCTCGTAGTGTGAGGCTGACGTCTGAAATGACTGGCCCCGCGCCGCGGGTCACCGTGACGCTGTCGAGTTCCAGTGCGCTCATGAGCTGATCTCCGCATCTCCCATGTAGGCCGCGATCACGGCCGGATTGTTGAGGACCTCCTGCTGCGGACCCTGTGCGAGGACCTTGCCGAAGTCGAGTACTGTGATCTCAGTGCACACCGATCGCACAAGATCGAGGTCGTGCTCGATGATCACGATCGCGGTGTCGAAGCGCGAGGGGATCCGGGTGAGGCGGTGCCCGAACTGAATGTGTTCCTCATGGGAGAGGCCGGCCGCGGGTTCATCAAGGATGAGCACCTTGGGGCCCGAGAGCACAGCAGCCGCGACTTCGATCAGACGACGCGTGCCCACGTCAACGTTCGTGAGGTGTTCCTCCGGTGGCGGGCACCCGAGGAACGCGAGCGCGTCGGCGAGCTCGTCGTGATCGAGGCGGCGACGCGCGACAAACCGCACGTACGCCTCAACGGTGAGTTGCGGCGGCACGCGATCCTGCTGGAACGTGCGGCGCAAGCCGCGGCGGGCGCGGGCGGCCGGGACGAGCCCCGTGATGTCCTCGCCATCGAGAAATACGCTGCCCGTGTGCTGCGGCAAGAAGCCGCTCACCGCGTCGACGAAGGTCGATTTTCCGGCGCCGTTCGGCCCGATCAGCCCCATGATTGTGCGGGGCTGCACGGCCAGGGAGACATCGCTCAGCGCAGCGAGCGCCCCGAATTGGACGCCCAGACCACGCACCTCAATCACCGGCCCAGCGTCCGCGGGGACGGGGGCGGCGGCCTCCGGTACCGCGAACGCGTCGAGCGCGGAGGTTGTCGCGTCCTCGCTTGCGGCGGCGGACGCCGCGATCGCCGCGGCCTGTCGCTTCCGTAGCCGCTTCCGGAAGACACCCCGGATCACCTCGCCGAGGTTCGAACCGCTCGTGAGCGCTTGAATGCCGAGGAGTCCGAAGACCACAAAGCCCCAGTCCTGCGGGATCCCCCAGCGCTTCAGGAGTTCCGGGACGAGGATCCACAGGATGCCGCCGAAGATCGCCATATCGATGAGGTACGCGCCGCTCATCACGGCGAGCACGTACAGCGCGAGCGACTGGATCGGGGTGAAACTTGACGCGTAGGGGATACCCACCTGGCCGGCGAGCAGGCCGCCGGAAACACCGCCCAGGGCCGCACTCACCGCGAATGCGGAGAGCTTCGCAAGTCGCACGCTCTGGCCGACTGCGGCGGTGCCGCGCTCGGAGAACGCGACCGCCTTCCAGCTGCTCCCGATCCGACTGCGCTGCAGGAAATACACGGCAAGGGCACACACCACGAGCACGATCATGCAGAACAGGAAGTACTGGCGGTCGTTGGTGAAGCCGGCCGGACGCGCGACGGTGATGCCGTCGCCTTGCCCGGGGAACTGAGTTTGTACGAGTAGCACGTCGAAGGCCGCGGCGAAGCCGAGTGTGACAACGGCGAGGTTGACGCCGCGTAGGCGCAGGGCGGGGAGGCCAATGAGGACACCCGCGAGCCCGGCGACGATCCCGCCGGCAACGAGCCACAGCACGAAGCCGCCGGGGGCCTCCTGTACGTTGAGCCAAGACACGACCCAGGCACCGATTGCTCCGAATGTGAGCTGACACAGGGCAATGATGCCGGCGGAGCCGGTGACGACTCCGAGTCCGAGGACGGCGATGCTTGCGGTCACCATGCTGACAGCGAGGTAGACCGTGTACCCGGAGAGACCCACGCTGAGCGCCCATCCCACACCCAGGGCCAGGAGAGCGACGACGACGGGGAAGAGGGCGCGTGCGCGACGGCTAGCGAGCAGCATCCCACACCTCCTTTCGCTGCGACCAGAGCAGCAGGATGACGATGAAGAGGAACGGGATGAAGTTGCGGACGAGGGTGAGCTGCTCGACCTGTGCCACCATCCCGTTGATGAGGCCGAGGACCAGGCCACCGACGACGGCGAGATCGAGACGCTTGAAGCCACCGAGGAGGGCGGCGGCGGCGGCCGGAATGATCAGCATCGACAGGCTGACCGCGTCGTTGGACTGGGTGGGGGCGATGATCAGAACGGTAATCGCCCCGATCGCGCCCGTGACTGCCCAGACCCCGATTGAGAGCGGCTTCGATGCTATCCCAATGAGCTCCGCTGTGGTGGGGCGGTCGGACAGGGCTCGGAGCTTGGTGCCCACCGTCGTTTTCCGCAGGATCACGGCGGCCCCGAGCGCAACGATGACGGCAAGGCTGACGGTCGCGACCGTGACCCAACTGATGACCACCCCGGCGACTTGGAACGCGGGTCCGTTTAAGATCGGGGCGAAGGGCCGTGGCTTGTTGCCGAACAATATGTAGGACAGCGACATGAGCATCAGGAATGGGGCGACCGTCATTGCGGAGCGTGTGGACAGGTCCGCCTCGGACAGCCATGTCGCCGCAATCCACCCGATCAGCGCGCTGAGCAGCGCCCCGACAAGGACCCCGCCGATTGTGGCGAGCCACACGGGAAGACCGAGGTTCGTTGCGAACCAGACCGCGATGAATGCGGCGAACATGCCGGTAGCGGCTTGCGCGAAGTTGACGACGCGCACCAGGCGCGACATCAGGGTGAGGGTGACGGCGAAGACGGCGTAAACGCCACCCGCCGCGAGCCCGGAGAGTGCGCCCTGGAGGAGTGCGCCGCCGTTCATGCGGCGGCCTCGGGGGCGTGAGAATCGAGTGGGTGCATCACTGGGGCCTTTCGTGCCAGCGGGGTGGAGCTCAGAGATCGACGGGGACGCCCGGTGGTGGGAGCGAGTGCTCCCCACCACCGGGCGTCCGCGGTGCGCGGTTTAGCCTGCGGGAACCGTGACCCAGTTGTCGGCCGCCTCTTCCCAGGCGCCGGTGCCGGACTTCAGAACAACCGGCCAGCCGCCGGGCTCGTAGTCTTGCGCGGCGATCTTGTCGAACTGGTAGGGGTAAGCGATCATGTCGTTGTCGATCGGCTTCATGTTCGCGAGTGCCTCGTTGACGCTGTCGCGGGTGATGTCGCCGTCGATGCTTTCGAGCACCTCGACCATAAATGTGGCCGCGAGGTATCCGCCCTGGCTGAAGGAGGTGAGCGTGATGTTGTTCTCCTCCATCAGGCCGCGCCAGTCAGCGTTGATTTCGCTTTCCGTGGTGAACGGGAAGAACTCAGCCGGGACGTAGACGCCCGCACCGCTGTTGTCCACCGCGGCCGCGAAGCTGTCGCTGTAGACCGCGGTGAGGAACAGGAACGTGACGTCATCCCAGCCCTGCTGGTTCGCTGCCTTGATCTGTCCGATTGCGTCGGGCTCGACAGCGTTGCTGACGATTCCGTCGCAGCCGGCTTCCTTGGCGCGCACAACGTAGGTCGTGTAGTCCGCCCCGCCGTAGGGGACGGTGTCGTCGATGTAGAGCGGCTCCTTACCGGTAGTCTCGCTCCACCGATCAATCGCGGCCTGGTAGGCCGGGCCGGTCGAGCCGATGACACTCGTGAACACGCAGAGTTTTTCGAGCCCGAGCTCTTCGGAGCCGTACAGCATCGTCAGGGTGGTGTCGTTGAACGGGCCGATGTTTGCCGGCGCGATGTTGGGGGAGTCGAAGCAACCAGGGTCGACGCCGATGCCCTGGATCGAACGCACGTTTTCCTGCTCGTAGTAGCTCGCGTTGATCTCGCAGTCGAGGAGGGACGCCCCGCCGACAAGTGCGACAACCTCGTCGCTACCCACCACCTCTCGGGCGGAGGCCGTGGCTGTGGCAGGGTCGGCTTTGTCGTCCATAGCCTTGTACTCGATCATGCGGCCATTGATGCCGCCATCAGCGTTGACGCGGTCGAACACTGCCGCCGCGGCCTCTGAGGCCTCCGGAAAGGTTGCCGGGCCGCTGATCGTGTTGACTGAGCCGAGTTTGATGGGGGCGTCGTCGCCCCCGGGGCCGGCGGCGCAGCCGGCCAGGGCGAGCGCGCTGGCGGCGGTGAGGGCCGCAGCGGCAATCAGACGATTCTTCATTGTGTGTCCTCTCGAAAGGGTGGAAAGTCTGAAATGTGTGGGGGATTAGACCGGTTGCACGTCCGGGTACGTGACCGATCCGATCGGGTAGATGTGGCCGCCTGCACGCGAGTGCTCCGCCGTGCCGTCGCCGGCGATTCCAAGGAACGCGCCGGTAGTCCGCAGCGCGTAGCCCAGATCGTGCAGCCAAACGCTCGCCACCGCGATCCGGAACTCGCGGAAGCAGAAGAGGTAGAGTCCGTCCTCGAACTTCCACACTGTCGACATGTCCATGTCGCCGTGGCCGCGCTGCACGCCCTGCACGCACTGCCAGGCGTAGCGGTCGCTTGAGATATAGACGTGCTCGTACAGGTGGTGGGGGCTGTATCGGTAGAGGTTGCGCTTCCCGATGAGGTCGCGGGACGGCCCAGGCACATCGCCTGATGTGGGGCCGCCGTCAGTGACCGCGGCCCAGAACTCCTGCCCCACGCGGGGTTCGCCCGGTGTCTCGGTGGCCGCGATTCGGGTGCGCACCACGAGTGCGCGATGTGTCGTCTCGGAGTAGATGACGCTCAGCGCCTCGTGCTCGCGTGACGTGAGCGGCACATGCACGAACAGTACATCCGAGCGTGCCCGAACGGCCTCGTAGGGGTCAGCGTGCTCGCCGTCGCTTGCAAGCACACCCGTTCCGCTCCAGCGCACGGTGTCCGTGTCGAACGCGAGACTGAGTTGCGCGCCGGCTTCCAGTGTCAGGATGAGCGCGGTGCCGGCCAGCGTCTCGTCAGGCAAGCGGAACGTGTCAATCCCGGCAGCAAATTCGTCGTAGCTGCGCCAGCTTGTCGGGTCTGCCGCACTGGTGTCGGTGCTCGGCATCGTCATTGATGTCACTCCTTCGTGTCGCACTGCGGGGACGTGCGGGAGCCGACGCCACGCTTGGCGTTGGGGCGTCGGTGCCCGTCCTGAAACTGAACTGTACGCAGCGTACAGATTCCGCGCACCGGGTCTCGGCTGGGCATGCCTGCAGAATCAACCCTCGTGCCCGGGGAGTCAATCAGGGTTACAGAATGGTGTCAGTGGGAAGGGATCGTCAGCCAGTCTTCGGATGCACGCTCCCACGCATTGGTCCCGGATCTCAACACGACGGGCCATCCACCTGGCTCGTAATCCTGCCCGGCGATCCTGCCGAACTCGTAGGGGTAGGCGAGCATGTCGTTTTCGATCGGCTGCATCGTCGCAAGCGCCTCGTTCACGCTGTCGCGTGTGATCTCACCGTCGATGCCCTCCAATACCTCTACCATGAAGGTTGCCGCGAGGTAGCCGCCCTGGCTGAATGAGGTCAGTTCGATGTCGTTGTCGTTCATCAACGTTCGCCACGCGGCTGTGACGCCATTGGCCTCGGTAAATGGGTAGAACTCGGCAGGAACGTACACTCCCGCGGCGCTATCGTCGATCGCCGAGGCGAAGCCCGCGCTGAATGCACCAGTCAGGAACAGGAAAGTGATGTCCTCCCACCCCTGCTGATTCGCCGCCAGGACCTGCCCAACGGCGTCTGGGCCGCCCGCATTGCTGACGATCGCGTCGCATCCCGCTTCTCGCGCGCGCACAATTGGGGCAGAGTACTCCGGGGCACCGTACGGCACTGTTTCATCGACAAAGACAGTGTCCTTCCCCGTGATTTCGGACCAGCGTCCGATGGCTTCCCGATACGCGGGCGCTGTTGAACCCACGATGCTCGTAAACACGCAAAGCCGAGACAGGCCGAGCCGTTCTGAACCAAACAGCATGGTGAGTGTTGTGTCGTTAAACGGGCCGATGTTTGTCGGTGCGATATTGGGCGACTCGAAACAGCCCGGGTCCACTCCGAGGCCCTGTATTGAACGGATTCCCGTTTGCTCGTAGTACCCCGCGTTGACCTCACAGTCGAGGAGAGAACCGCCGCCGACGAGGGCGAGGACCTCCTCGCTGCTCACAAGCTCGCGCGCGAGGGCGGTTGCGGTCGCTGGGTCGCCCTTGTCATCGAGTGCCAGGTATTCGATCATGCGACCGTGTATCCCGCCCGCGGCATTGACACGGTCAAAGACTGCGGCGGCCGCGTCGGGGGCCTCCGAGAAGGTTGCGGGGCCGCTGAGAGTGTTCACGGATCCGAGCCGGATGACTTCGCTCGAGTCTGTCGGAGCGGCACCGACACAACCGCTCGTTCCCAGCGCCGCGGCAAGCAGAATTGCCGCTGCGGAAATGCCGCGGTGCCTCGTCCGCCGCTCCAGGACCGGGTTAGACAGGCTCGACATCGGGATACCTGACCGCGCCGAGCGGGATGATGTGGCCCCCGCCCTGGGCATGTTCCGCGCGACCGTCGGCGCTCATCCCCAGGAATGCCCCCGTGGTCCGTAGCGCGAGGCCCAGATCGTGCAGCCAGACAGTTCCCACAGGGGCCCGGAACTCACGGAAACAGAACAAATACAGGCCATCATCAAACTTCCATACGGCCGACAGATCCAGATCGCCGTGACCACGCTGCACGCCCTGGAGGCACTGCCAGGCATAGCGTTCACTTGACAGATAGACATGCTCATAGAGTTGCGTTGGGCTGTACCGATACACCGCTCGTCGGCCGATCAGGTCCCGCGATGCTGCGGGCGTCTCGCCGCTCGGCCGGGCACCGTCGACCGTCGCCGCCCAGATGTCCTGGGTGACGCGCGGCTCGTTTGGCACTGGGGTCGCGCGGATCTTTGAGCGCGCTACGATCGCGCGGTGTGTGGTTTCGGAGAACACGACGCAGAGATGCTCGCCTTCCCGCGACTCTCCGGGGATGTGAATGAAGAGGACGTCATTCCGCACTCGAACTGCGTCATAGGGATCCTGCAGCGGTGTGCTCGACGCGAACTGTCCGGTGGCGCTCCACCGGACGCTCCCCGCAGCGAATGCGAGGGTGAGCGTGCCGCCGTCAGACAGGGTCAGCGAGACATCGGAGCCGTCCAATGAGGTGCTGGGGAGCCGGTAGGTATCGAGTCCCGCCGACACTGCGTCTGTCGTCAGCCAGCTGGGCCGGTCACGATTGTGCGGGGGAGAATCAGCGGTGGGTGCGGTCATTCGGAGTCACTCCTCGGAGTCGTCCTGCAGGGCTGGGGTGCGGGATCGACGCGAGGTGCGAACGCTGGGCGTCAATGCCCGTTTCACGAACGCACACTACGTTGCGGTGCCGGTGTCTCTCGCCGATCGCTACGGCGCGTTCGGCGAGGAGCAATGGCTGTGCAGGGAATGACAAGCCGGGTTACAACTCAGCATCGGCGTGCCGGTTGCGCAGGCTGCTATGAGTTTCGCCTGCTACCCAAGCCGGAGGACGCTGGGGGATACGCCGTAGGCGGCCTTGAACACGCGGCTGAAGTGCGCCGCGTCGGGGAAGCCCCAGCGGCTCGCGATGGCGGATACGGTGCGGTCGGCGAGGACCGGGTCGAGGAGGTCGGCGCGGCAGCGCTCGAGGCGGCGCTCGCGGATCCAGGCGGAGACCGTGGTGTCCGCCTGCCGGAACAGGGCGTGCAAGTGTCGTGTGGAGATGAAGTGTGCCGCGGCGATCGATCCCGGGCTGAGTTCCGTGGAAGCCAAGTGCGTGTCAATGTGCGCGGTGATCTTCTGCAACAGGATCTGGTGCGGGTCGCGACGTGCGGGGTCCGTGTCGAGAATGCTTGAAAACAGCGTCCCCATCAGGTCCAGGCTCGTGTGCGCGAGCTTTGCGCGGAGTCGTCCGTCGAGTGGTTTCAGCTGCGCGGGGAACTGCGAGAGGAACGCGGTGATGACGGGCGCGAGGCCCTGGTGTTCGCGCCCGAGTGACACGGCTGTGAGCTGCTCGGTGAAGGGGATCGGAAGGTCGATCCTGTCCTTGGGGAACATCATGATGAGATTCCGGAAGTCTTCCCCGAAGAGCAGGGAGTAGGGCCGCGAGGTGTCATACACTGACAAGTCGCCCGCCCGCATCACGACTTCCCGGCCATCTTGCACCAAAATGCTGCTGCCGGACAGGAGCAAGCTGACCTTGTAGTACCCGCTCCCGCCGTCGGCGATGTTCTCCGGTGTGCGCTCGACGAGGTGCGGGCGCGCGGTGACCTCGGTGAAGACGACGTCGTCCGCCTCCGCCGATTCGGTGCGCCCCACGAACGGCTCATCGTTTTCGGTCGTGATCCGGAGCGGAACGAACGACGAACTCACGAGGTTGCGAAACTCCGTGATCCCTTGGGCGCGTGTTGACGCCGGGTGTGCGTGGTTCAGATCTCGCGGGTCTGCAGTCCGCATGCCTCATCACCTCACTGCTTCAGTCCAGCGGCTCGGCCCAAGGGCAGATCGGGCATCGACGCCGCTCTTTCCGAGAGGATACACCCTAGACCTCTGTGAGGGCGTCCTCGAGTGCGTCGAGCAGGATCGGCAACTCCGCGGCACCGAACGCGAGCGGAGGGCGGACCTTCAACACATTGCTGTCGCGGCCGATGCGGGAGATCAGGACGCCACGCGACTTCACGCTTTCAACGACCTGTTTTGCGATGTGCGGAGCAGGGGTGCCGCCCACGGCGAAATCGAGCCCGAGGAACATCCCCGTGCCCTTTGCTGCGCGCACAAAATCGTGCCGATCCGCGAGGACTTGGAACCGGGCAAGCGCGAGCTCGCCCAGGGTGGCAGCTCGTGCCTGGAGCTGTTCGGCGGCCATTTCCGCGAGCACGGCTTCGCCCACCGCGGCAGAGACGGGGTTGCCGGCGAAGGTATTGAAAAACTCGTTGTGGGCCCCGAACTGATCGAGTACGGCCTCGCTCGTGATCACGGCGGACATCGGGTGTCCGTTCCCCATCGGCTTGCCCATTGTCACAAGGTCGGGCGACATGCCGACGGCGGCGTGGCCCCACATGTGGCTGCCGGTGCGGCCAAATCCACTCTGCACCTCGTCGGCAATCACGAGTCCGCCGGCAGCCCGAACTCGCTGCACGATTCCCTCAACAAGGCCCGCAGGGATTCGGGGCATGCCCTCGGTGGAGAAGAGCGGGTCGAATAGGGCGGCTGCGACGCCGTATCCCGAGTCCCGTAGGGACTGAATGGCGGTGTCGAGTTCGGCGAGTGTCGTGGCGAGCACCTCCGATTCTGGTCGCGGATCCTGATCAAGGTCGGGGATGCGTAGCGCGCGCACGTGCGGCGCGAGTGGCTCTCGTGTCCGGAGCCCGGTTGTCAGCTCCGCGAGCGTGATCGTGGTGCCGTGGTAGCTGAAGTCGGACACGATCATGCCGGTCGTACCGGTCTGTTGGCGTGCGATCCGAATTGCGAGCTCGTTCGCCTCGGAGCCGGAGTTGCCGTAGAGCACGCGATCGAGCTCCGGTGCGAAGGTCGCGAGCAACTGCTCCGAATAGTCGATGACGCGATCGTTGAGGTACCGGGTGTGGATGTTGAGCCGTGCCGCCTGATCCGCCATCGCCGCGACAACCCGGGGGTTTGCGTGCCCCACATGTGGCACATTGTTGTAGCCGTCAAGGTAGCGCTGGCCTGAGGCCTCGGTGAGCCACGCGCCGCTGCCCGAGACGAACTGCAGCGGCTCGTCGTAGAACAGCGGTGAATAGGGGCCGATCGTGCGGTTGCGGCGGGCAATGAGGGCGGCGTTCGAGGTCATGCGTGGCTCCTGAAACTTATGGGTGTGGCTGGGCAAGGCTGGACGCGGCTGGGTGAGCTCGGCGGTGGATCAGGTCGTGGGCGCGGCGAGGAGGTCCTGCGCGAGCCCGACGACGTGGGGGAGGACCTGATCTGCGAGCCACTCGGGTGTGGACTCGCCGCGCCGGTCTGCTGCCCAGCCCAGGTAGGTGAGGCCGCGTGCGAGCAGGATCGCCGGGAATGCTTCGTGGTCGGCGGCGTCGAGCGGTCGGACGGCCTCGTACCCGGCGAAAAGCGCGGCCCTGTATTCCGCCGCGCGCGGGTGTGGGGTGAAAAAGAACACCGCGGTCGCGAGGTCGAAGAGGTGCCAGCCGGCGGCGAAGTCATCGAAATCGATGAGGACAAGACCCGCGGGAGTTCGGAGCACGTTCTCGGGGGTGAGATCGGCGTGGATCGGGCCAAAGCGGTGGGCGGGCGTGCCGTAGTCGAGGAGCATGTCGTGGACGCGGGCGAGCGCGGCGATCACGGTCTCACGATCCTCGCCTGTGAGCTCGGCGATCCGGAGTGGGTCGCCCCAGGCGAAGTCCGGCCCAACGAGGCCTTCGAGATCCCAGTCATCGCGTGGCACGGCCATGCGGTAACCGGAGCGCTCGCTCGCCGCGTGCACCTCGGCGGCGAGCCTGCCGAGCTGAGCGAAGTCTTCGGGATCGAGGTCAGCCGTGCCGTCGACTGCGGTGCGCTCGTCGCCGAAATTCCCGTGATTGTCGAGTCGGAGCTGCAGATCGACCTGGTGCGCGCCTCCGGGCAGCTCTGCGCCGACGACACAGAATTCTTGGCCGTCAGTCGTCTGTACAAACGACGGAACGGCAACACCCTCGCGCTCAAGTGCCCGCACAAACTCAAGCTCGCACGCGAGTTCGGCGTCGCTGTGGTAGCCGCGGCGGTGCACGCGCAGCACGTAGTCGATGTCGCCCGCACGCAGTGCAAAGACCACGTTTTCCCGGTGTTTGAGGAGCGTCAACTCGGTGTCAGCGGCGATGTCGTAGTGCGGCAGTGCGGCACGAGCGAGGGCGATTCCTGCGGCGAGTTCGGCGGTGGTCATGCGCGTCCTTTCGGGGGCGGACGCGTCCGTCGTTGGCACGCTCCGAGAAGTTCTGTACTCGGAGTATAGAAAATATACGCACCGTTCACAAGTGGGTCTTGATGCGGCATAGACTGGGGGCATGACCCTCGACGCCGCACCCCTTCAGCTGACACTGCGCGAGCGTCGACAGCTCCGCACGCGGCAGGAACTTGTCGATGCGCTGCTCGTGATCATCGCCGAAGACGGCGTTGACGTGGCCACGATCGAGCGGGTCTCGGCGCAATCCGGCATCTCCCGGGGTACCGTCTACGCGCATTTTCCGGGCGGCCGCGACGAGCTGTTGCGGGCGGCCTACGCCGCGCTGGGAGAGCGGCTGGTTGCCCGATCCCACGCGGCGGTACTGGCCGCAGACGATTGGCGGGGCCAGCTCGCGGCGCTCGCCCGCCAGATGTTCGCGCTCGCCGCAGATGAGCACACGGGGCACTTTTTTAACGTATCGGGGCCGACGCTCATCACCGGCGGTGCTGAGCGCGGGATCGGGTCGGGTGCGAGTGTCATCATGATCGAGGACGCGCTTAGGGCTGCCCAATCTGACGGTGGCGTAGACCCGAGCGTGGACACCGCTGTGACCGCCGTGCTCTTGGTGGGCGCGCTTCGCGAGGCTGCGATGCGGGTGGCCGCGGGGCTGGACCCCGCCGATCGGGCAACGGCCGCGTTCGGGCGGCTCGTGGAGGGCCTCGCCGCCACGGCGTAGCCCCCGCGGCCCCGCGGCACGGCGGCCCCGCGAGACACATCGATGGGTGAGTTTCTGGGGCTTCGCCCGCATGAAGCCCCAGAAAGCTCTCTCATATACACATCTGACGCTGCCGACGCAACTCCA
>NZ_FUID01000047.1 GCF_900163635.1 Leucobacter sp. 7(1)
CCGAAGCCGAACCGATCACGCCGAACCCCTCACACACAAACTTTCCGACAGACCCCGACTCACTCAAAAATCATCCCGCGGAGGGCGAGACAAATTAGGAGACACGCCCTAGTTCAGTGTCGATGAAGTGCGGTATCTCGGTGAGGTACATGATCGCGGCTTTCGGGTTGAGGAGGTTGGTGGTCAGCCCCATGCAGAACAGTCTCCAGTTGCTGTCGCGCGGGAGGTGCCGGATCTCGAACACTCCCCCCGGCCGTTTGGCCGCGACGCTTGCCAGGCCAGGTAGGCGAGGTAGGCGACGCCCGCTGCTTTGAGGCCGATGAACAGCCAAGGAACAGCCGCCGAGCCGGAGCTGCTCCCCTCACCTCCTGCGCCGTCCACCTGACGGTGCTCTCCATCGCCACGCTCTCGCTGGGCTGGGGACAGGACGCCACGTGGGTGTTCGGACCAGTCGCGTTCGCTACCAACCTCGCGGCCATCCTCCTACTCGGCCTGTGCCTGGCACTGCTCCACCGACGCGGCCCACTCGAGACGCTGGTCTCGTTCCTCGCCCGATCGGCAGGTCGTGGCGCCCGACGAACAGCGTGAACGGAGTGCCGACGTCGCGGCCCACCGGTCAGGGGAGCGGCGTGTGTACGAGGTGTTCGGTGCCTGCCGGAGTGGTAACGACGAACGAGTCGATGTGGAAGACGTCGCGCAGGACGCCGCGCGTCATCGCGTCGCCCGGAGCCCCCTGCTCGACGACGGCGCCCTGGTCGAGCACGATCACCTGATCGGCGTACCGATAGGCGAGGTCGAGATCGTGCACGGCGCTGACGACCGTCATGGGCATCTCCTTCACCACCTGCAGGATCATCGATTGGTGCCGGACGTCCAGATGGTTCGTCGGTTCATCGAGGACGAGCAGGCTCGGCTGGTGGCGGACGGCGCGGGCGAGCAGCGCTCGTTGGCGCTGGCCTCCCGACAGGGTCAGGACGGGCTGGTCGGCGAGCGGGACGAGACCGACCCGTTCCAGTGCCTCGAGGACCGACGATCGTGAGAGGCCTCCTGGACCCAGCGCGATGAGCTCGGCGACGGTCACGTCGGGGAGCGGACCGGAGTCCTGGCGGAGCACCCCGATGTTCCGTGACCGCTCGGAGCCCCGCAGCGCGGCGATGTCCGTCCCGTCGATCAGCACGTCGCCGGTGTGCGGCGGGTGGTGTCCGGAGAGCAGGTTGAGGAGTGTGCTCTTCCCGCTGCCATTGGGCCCGATGATCGCGGCGAACCGGCCGTGTCCTACCGAGGCGGACACGTCGCGAAGCGCGTACCGCCTGCCGTATCTCACGCTGACGCCGTCGAACCTCACGTGTGCGATCAACTGAACGCCTCGGTCCGGCTGCGGCGCATGAGCAGGATGAAGACCGGTACGCCGATCGCCGCCGAGAAGATACCCACCGGGAGCTCTGTCGGCGCGAGCACGGCTCTGGCAGCGAGGTCCGCGGCCAGGAGGAGGATCGAGCCGAGGAGCGCACTGACAGGTAGGACCCGTCGATGCAGCCCGCCGACGAGCAGTCGAGCGAAGTGGGGGACGTGTCCGATCTCACGAGAGTTGTCGTGAAGTGAGACACGGGACCCCGAAATCTCGCGGAAGTCAAGTTAGTGCTACAACTCAATCTGTCTCACGCGAGTTGTCGGAATTTTCATCATTCGCCTCGAAAGCGTTCGAGGCCGCGGGGTCGAAGGACAGCAACGCTGCTCGGTACGGCCGCGCAGGGCTTAGGGTGCAGAATTCAGTGCATGGAGATGAATGCGGGGCGTCGGGCTGCGCGAGCGCAATATGGGCGGCGTGCCGGCAGACGCGCGGCATCGACCGACACGATGACGACGGAGGGCAACGCGTACGGCGAGGCAGTCCGAGCGGTTCGGGCGGGCGAGCTCGACGCGGACGAGGCCGCGGACCAACTGATCGACCAGATGACTGTTGAGGAGGTGCTCGGGCTGCTCGACGGCGACTCCCCGAGGCTGCTGCTGCCGCTCATCCCGATTCTGCACGGTCGGCGGCCGTTCGTGGCCGGGGCCGTCTCTCGGCTCGGTATCCCGGGCATCCGGTTCAGTGATGGTGCCCGTGGCGTCGTTATCGGTGCTTGCACCGCCTTCCCTGTGACGATCGCGCGGGCCGCGACCTGGGATCCGTTGTTGGAGGAGCGGGTCGGCCTCGCGATCGGTCTAGAGACGAGGGCGCGGGGTGCGAACTACTCCGCCTCCGTCTGCGTCAACCTGCTTCGCCACCCCGCGTGGGGCCGTGCGCAGGAGTGCTATGGCGAGGATCCTGTGCTCACCGGTCGGATGGGATCGGCCCTGACCCGCGGCGTACGCGTGCACGCGATGGCATGCGTCAAGCACTTCGCGCTCAACTCGATGGAGAATGAGCGCTTCGAGGTCGACGTATCGGTCGACGAGCACGCCCTGCACGAGGTGTACTTGCCGCACTTCAAGGCCGTCCTGGAAGCTGGCGCAGACTCCGTGATGAGTTCCTACAACCGGGTGCGGGGCGAGTACATGGACGTCAATCGCGCGCTGCTCACCGATGTATTGCGGAATGAGTGGGGCTTCTCGGGGTTCGTGACGAGCGACTGGGTGTTCGGCACCCACGACGCGGTCGTCAGCCTTCAGGCGGGGATGGACGTGGAGATGCCGCTGCGACTGCTTCGCGCCCGCGATCTGCCGACCGCGCTGCGGCGCGGGGATGTCGCCCGCGCGACTGTGCTGCGGTCCGCGCGCCGCATCCTGCGCACCGGCGTGCTGCATGCAGCGACCCGCGAGGTGGCGAGGCCAAGTGCCGCCCTCATCGCCTCCCCGGCACACCGGGCTCTTGCTCGCCAGGTTGCGGAGGAGTCGATCGTGCTGCTCAAGAATGAAACCTCTGGCGCGGCGCCGCTTCTGCCATTGGCTCCAACCATCCGGCATCTCGCGGTGATCGGAAGACTCGCGCCACGGGCGAACCTTGGCGATCATGGCTCGTCACGCGTGCGGCCTCCCTCCGCGGTCTCGCCGCTGCGGGGGCTGCGTGAGGCGCTGCCGTCGGTGCGGATCACCACCGCCTCCGGCACGAACGAACGCGCCGCAGCCGCGGTTGCGGCTGCGGCGGAGACGGCGATCGTGGTCGTCGGCCTGGACCAGCACGACGAGGGCGAGTCGGTCGTCACCGGCGGCGTCGACGTGGGTGTGCTCGGTCGGGAGTTTGGCTCGGGTTTCCTCCGTCGGCCGCTCATCGGTCTCGCGCACCTGGCGTCGCGCTTCGTCCGAGGTGGCGACCGCAGCTCGCTCAACCTGCGCCCCTCCGATGTGCGCCTCATCCGCACGGTCGTTGCCGCCAATCCTCGGACCATCGTCGTACTGATCGGCGGCAGCGCGATCCTTACAGAGGCGTGGCGAGACCGCGTGCCAGCGCTTCTCCTCGCCTGGTACGGCGGTATGGAGGGCGGCCGTGCGCTCGCGAACGTACTTACCGGCGGTGCAGAGCCCGGCGGACGGCTGCCGTTTGTGCTGCCGACGGATGCCGCGCATCTGCCATCGTTCGACCGCGCGGCGAAGTCCGTCATCTACGACGACAAGTGGGGCCAACGCCGGCTCGACGGCGAAGGACACGCGCCCGCGTTCCCGTTCGGATTCGGCCTGGGTTACACGACGATCGAGCACCGGCTTCTGGACCACAGGTTCGACGACTCAGGCGGCAGCGCGGACGTGCTCGTAACGAACACCGGCGACCGTGAGGGCTCGACCGTCGTGCAGATCTACGCCGCGGACGTGTCAATCCGCAGGCCGGTAGCTCAACTGCTGGGCTTCCAGAAGGTGAAGCTGCAGCCTGGTGTGGAGACGACAGTGCGGATCACCCTGGATGCGGGGCCCACGCTGCAGCGCGATCCGGCGACACGGCGCTGGTCCACCCGCGCCGGCGACTGGGCCGTGCTCGCAGCCCAGCACAGCCCAGCCAGCTGGGCGGACGCACGGCAGTTGCGACATGCTGAGAAATCGATCGACGAGGAAAGCGCCTCGGACGGTCGGCCGACCTGAGGCCGGTATGGGTTTGATACCGGCGTTCACCCGGGAAGGATAGGAAAGGATGCCGACAGCCCCTCGACGCGAACGGGTAGCGCGCCATCGCCCCGCAGCATAGCGCGGAGTACACGCCGCTCCTCCCACCGGAACGATACGGCCGCTTGGTCGCGCCGCAGCACCAGGCCCCCGTTCGGAGTCGCGTACCGCTTCTGCAGATCAGCCAGCTCCTCAGCGCGCAGCAGCGCGACTGTGCTGCCCTCAGCCGCGTCGATGAGGCGGACCAGCGAGGTGGGCCCCGTCAGATCGGTCGCGACGAGGCGCTGCTCGCTCGCGGCGAGGATTGTCTTCTGCGCCGCGCGGGTCACGACCAGCGGACGGGACGGCCCGTCAAGCAGACCGCTCAGCACGTCTGACGCGGCGTCAGGGCGACCGATACTCTGCGCCGCAGCCCGCATCCGCTTCAGACGGCCCGGCTCACGCAACACCTCATCGATCTTCCAGCCGATCGTGGCGGCGGTATTGCAGCGGACGGCTGCCCCCTGCTCCATCAGGTAGTCGCCATTGCGAACCTCCTGCCCCGGGATGGGGTTCACTAGGACCATGGGAAGCCCTGCGGCCATGCACTCCGACGCCGACAACCCGCCCGGTTTGCCCACGAACAAGTCGGCGCGGCGCAGCAGCTGCGGCATCTCCGTGGTGAAGCCGAGCACGCGGTAGCGGTTGTCAGCGGTCGACACCAACTGCTCGATGCGCTGCCGTAGCCCGTCGTTGCGTCCGCACACGACCGTGGCAGTGAACGGGGAGCGCATGTGCAGCGTCTGCCGTACGACCGCGACGGCGTAGTCGCCGCCAGTCGCGCCCGCGGAGATCAGCAGAGCCGGAGGGTCGTTGGCGTCGCGCGGGGGCGCGTTGTTCACCTGAGTGCTGATCGGGATGCCGGTGGCCGCGATGCGGTCGGGAGGCAGGCCGAGCGCGGTCAGTTCCACCCTCCCTTCCTCCCTTGCCACGAAGAGCGCGTGGAAGGCGCCCGTAAGCCACAGGCCTTGGAAGTCGTAGTCCGTCGTGACGACGGCGGTCCTGGCGTCAGTAAACCCGCGAAGAAGCAGTGACGCCATCAGCTGGGCAGGCAGGAAATGTGTGCACACGATCGCGGTCGGTCGGAATCTCTTGATCGCCCGGACGACCGGAAGGGCGTTCGCCCGTGTCCAGGGATCGATCGGCCCACGGCGCCGGAACGGTGGGTCGCTGATGTCGTAACCCCACTCGATCAGCCATGGCAAGTCCTCGACCAGGGCGAAGTAACCCTTGCTCAGCACGTCGCGGTACAGTGCGCTACTCACCTGCAGCACATCCAGCACCTGCACCTCGGCAATGTCCGCGCGCCCGGCACACGCCTTCTGCACCGCCGCTGCGGCGCTATTGTGCCCCGATCCCACCCCTGCGGACAGGATTAGTAGGCGCTCCCCTTCAGCGGTCTTGGGGCCTTGTGCCGACGGTCTGCGCATGAAGAGATGCTAGCGGGCCGCATCACGTCCCGGCCTACCCGCCCTCGACGTGCTCACTCGAGGTGTGCGGCTGACTCCTCGAGCATCTTCTTCACGAGTGATTGCTTGCCTCGGCGCCGTCTCTGGAGGGCCCTCCGCGGGGTGGACGATCAGCACGGGGCAGTGCGCATGTTGTGCACAGGCCGTGCTCACCGATCCGAGCAAGAGACCGACGAAACCCCCGTGTCCGCGACTGCCGAGAACGAGCATATCCGCGCCCTTGCTTCGCTCGATCAACGCGTGCGCAGCCGACCCCGGGACGATCGTCGTGATCAGGCCCGCTGGAGGTGAGTCTGTGAACGCCTGGCGGATGGACGTAGTCAGGATCTTCTCCGCATCCGCTTCCGGAGACCAGCCGTCGATTGGATAGTAGAGATTGGGGAATTCCCAGGCGGTCACGGCCTCGATGGCGGCGTCGAAGAGCGGAGCGATTCGCTCGGCATAGCGGAGCGCTTCAAGGGAAGAGTCGGAGCCATCGACACCGACAACGACGCGGGCGACTGGAGAGATATTTGTGTCTGTCATACCTAAAGCATGAGGAGGAAAGGACGCAGACACCAGGTCCAAGGTCCCGTCCCGGCAGTGCGCGGTTGGGGATGTGGAGGAGGGACTTAGGGCGTGTCTGACACAGATTGAGGGCTGGCTTAAGATTCATTTCGTGTCGCGAGTTCAGGTGATCTCGGATGCTCGTGGTCCTTGGTCGAGGGGATGCTGCCGCGTCCGACAGATAGGCCGGGCCGAAAGTTCTCATACGCCAAGCTGATGGTGGAGGCATCGTGTACTGCCGGAGGCCGCCTGAACACGGCATAGGCCGCGCTCGCTGCGGACTCTCGACGAAGATCCACCAGCTTGTTGACGGGAACGGCCTTCCGCTGGCAACTACCGCGCCGCAGCTGTCCTCAACTCCGCCATCGCCTGGACCAGCACCAGGGCATAGTCCGACACACGCTACACGTGCTGAACGCCCTTCGGGGTGAAGTACGTCACTTCACCGCTGGCGTCCTCGCCACCAAAGATGAACTGCCCCGACGGCGTCGCGCAGATATCGATGATCACACCACGGGACTTCGTGGTGAAGACCTCATCGCCAACCCTGAACTGTCCCTCGTCATAGCGACACGCTAGCGCCTAGGAGGACCACCCAGGGACCCGCAACGACCTCGGACGGGCGCGCACGAGTCGGGACGCTTGCAATCCGTAGTCGGCGAATCCAGAGACATGATCCCCATCTGTAGCTGCGTCCCGCGGGGAACGACCTAGGCCGAGGGACGCTCAGTGCTCACCGTTCGCTGCTTCCTCGATCCAATCGATCGCCGCGTCAGAGAGGAAATTCCCGTCGGCCCCGGACTCTCCAACCCACCATGCACCAGCGGCCGGACCCCCACCCGCATCGGTGATCTCGCTCACAACAGAAGCCGGAACTACCTCGCCATTGTTCGCCGTCAGCCACTCGCGCGTTCCCACGCTCAGCCTCGGCCACCACCGCTCAATATCCATGGACACAGTCTCGCGCTAGAAGAGCCAGCCGGCCAGATGGTCTCCAGCCCGGGCATCCCACTGGTCTCAGATCAAGCGGACATTCTCACGGCGCCCTGTACGAATGTCCCCATTCCCAGTCTTTGTCAGACACACCCTAGCGGCCTTACCGACATCTTCGGGGGACAGCGAATGTCGCCATCAGACAACTCCGGTCGTCCCGAGGGCGGAGCCGAGTGCGAAAGTCGCCGCGAGTGCGAGCGCTCCGCCGAGCACGACCCGGATCGTCGGTCTGGTAGCCGAGTTTCCTCCGATCCTCGCACTGGTGAACCCGGTGACAGCGAGTGCTATGAGGACAACGGTGAAGGTGATCGGTACGCGGATCGCCTGCGGGGGAAGCAAGATGGCGAGCAGCGGGAGGAGCGCTCCGAGCGTGAACGCCAGCGCCGACGCTCCAGCAGCAGCCCAGGGGCTAACGACGGCAGCCTCGGTGATGCCGAGTTCGGCCTCGAGGTGCGCGGTGAGCGGATCATGAGCCGTCAACTCCTCCGCCACCTGACGCGCGGTCACGGGCCTTAGACCTTTCGCTTCGTAGATCCCGGCGAGCTCGTCGAGTTCCGCTACGGGTTCATCGGCCAACTCCCGCCGTTCCTTGATGATGAGAGCCCGTTGGCTGTCTCGCTGACTACTCACCGACACATACTCGCCGAGCGCCATCGAGATCGCCCCTCCGACAAGTCCGGCTACGCCAGCGGCCAGCAAAGGGGCCGACTCGCTCGTGGCACCGGCCACACCCACGACCAGTGATGCCACCGAGACAATGCCGTCATTCGCCCCCAACACGCCCGCGCGGAGCCAGTTCAGACGCCCTGCGAGGTCACCACGGTGCGGTTCGTCCGGATGAGCGCCGGAGGCGGGCTGAGGTGATTGCTTCTTTGCATCCGTGGCGCGGCTCATAGCGCCGGAGGTGCCTGCTCGTTGACCATTCCCGCAGGGAGCGGCGAGGGCGCGGATTCCGTGCCGGAGCGATACCGCCAGGGTCGCTCGCCATGGAATTTCAGTAGCTGAGCGCCGAGACCGATGAACACCATCGCGCACCACACCAGGATGTTCAGCCACGGGATCTGGAGTGCGACGATGAGGATCAGACCGCCGACCAGCGACTTGACCACCGGATGCTGACCGCCCCGCAGCAGTAGTCGACCAATGTAAAAGGACGCGAACACGAACGTGGACAGCGTGAGCACGACCCACACCAGCAGTCCTGCAAACGCCAACGGCGCGCCGACGACGGTAACTAGAAGGACCAGCAGCCCGATCGGGATAGCGAAAGATCCAACGAACCCGACCAGCAGCGCTTTCCAGGGGGACGGAACAAGCTGATCCGTCACTCGCTGCAGCCAGCGGGGAATAAGCAGCCCAGCAAGCAACGTCACCAAACTGAACGCGACCAGCGCATACAGCAAACCGACAAACCAAGCGACGATCGCCGCCCACGGTGACACCTCGACCTTGGGTGACTGTGGGGTCGCCACACGCTCGACGGAGCCATCAACTGCCCCGTCCGCGATGTGAGCCTTGCTGTCGCTGACGTATGAGACGTCACCACCGACTGACCCCCCGATGGTAAGGCGGTCGACACTAACGAGAACGTCACGGCCCACTTCGCCAGCGATGGCGACGGTGCTCGCCGCCCCAACCAGGTCATCACCCAATGACGCAGTTTCGGCGATGTTGATGTCTGCGGCGAAGATTGTGCCGCTGTGAGTGACTTTCCCGTTGATTGTGATGGACTGCGCGGACAGGCGCACGTTGCCATCCACAGTGCCAGTGATTGTGATCGTCTGCGCAGCCGCGATGACGTCGCCGGTCACGTTTCCGCTGACGGTTACCGACTGGCCCGCCGCATACACATCGCCGTCGATATCCCCCGACACATTGACGATCGCATCGGCATAGAACTGTGGTCCCTCACGAGCGTCTGTAACGGAGAAGGGGGCAGCGGGTGACGGAGCTGAGGTCGAGGCGGACGCTACCGCACCTGAGCTGAGAACCAGGAAGCCGACGGCAAGAGCGGCGGACATATAGCGGACAGTGCGTGGCAGGGAATTCATTGGGGCACCTTTCTTATGGCATGGTCGGCCGGGGGGACTGCTGCACGGTTAGGTGACAGTTGTAGTCACGCCGCCAGTGCGACGGTCGTGTTCATGATGGTCTCGAATTCGATGGGCGTCAAACGCCCGAGAGCGGCCTGTCTGCGTCGGCGGTGGTAGGTCCGTTCGATCCAGGTCACGATCGCGATGCGCAGTTGCTCACGGGTGGTCCAGGAGTGCCGGTTGAGGACGTTCTTCTGTAGCAGGGCGAAGAACGATTCCATTGCGGCGTTGTCGCCGCATGACGCGACTCTGCCCATGGATCCGACCAGGCGATGGCGGGCCAGAGCGCGCAGGAACTTCCGACTTCGAAATTGGCCGTATTCAACCGGTCGTCGCAACGATTGTTTGTTGGGTCGATCGTAGTAGCTCTTCGAAGGCCTCGGCGGGGGTGCGCCAGTCGAGGATCTCTCTCGGGCGGTTGTTGATCGCGTCTGCGACAGCGGTGATCTCTGCCGCGCTCCACCGGGAGAGATCTGTGCCCTTGGGGAAGTACTGGCGTAGGAGTCCGTTGAGATGCTCGTTGCTGCCGCGCTGCCACGGGCTCTTCGGATCGGCGAAATAGACCGGCAGCCCGATCTCAGTCGTCAACAATCGGTGGGCAGAGAGCTCTTTGCCGCGGTCCCAGGTCAGCGAACGACGTAATGCCGCGGGTAGTGTGGAGAACGTTGCGGTGAGGGCGTTCTTCGTCGTGATCGCGCCATACCCCGCCAGCGCGGGACCGTTCTTGCGTGGCGGGATGATCCCGTATCCGGCCTGACGTGGAAGATGGACGAGCATCGCGAATCGTGTGGTCCGGTCCACGAGCGTGGCGATCGCGGAGCGCTTCAACCCGATGATGAGGTCGCCTTCCCAATGCCCGGCGGTCTTGCGATCCGTTGCCTCCTCCGGACGCTTCGATAGCACCGTGTCCTCGGTGACGTGAGCCCACGCCTGCTGCCTGGTCCGTGCCCTTGGCATGCGCTTGGTTCGTCCTCGACGTAGCGTCGGACTCACGATCGCCGATATCGACGGCATCCGGCACTTCCTAGACGAACATCTGGAGCACCGATCCTGACGTTGCGCTCAGCACTGTCGAAGATCACGCCTGCGAGGCGGTCCTCTCCCTGGCGTGATCGGCACAAAGAGTCCACACCCACATTCGGATTGTGTAGGTCCGTGCTGGCGCGCCGCATTCTTCGCAAGTCTCGATGCTCTCCCATTCCGCGGCTCGGATCGCCTCGTGAAACTCTTCGTTGTAGTCGTACGGGTCCTCAGAAGCTCTGGCGTAGAAGCTCAGCGACCCGAACTTCGACTTGACCTGCTGCACGACGTACGCCGGCGCGATCGACGACAGCCGCTCATCGAGACGTCCAAGGAGTGGGTACCAGCCCGGGCCTACGTCAACGGCTGCGAGCCAGCTGAGCTCGATGCGAGCGACGATCCGTCGGATCTCTGGCGGGTAGTTCTCCTCCATGTCAGCTCTGATCCCACGCCTCGACGAGATACCACTTTTCGTCATAGAGGTCGGCGATGGCTTCGACGCCCGAGGCCGCGAAGTCATTCTTGATGTCTCGCCCCTGCGCGTGGAAGAGGAACGGATATCCGCCGCCGTGCAGCATTCTCGCTCGTCCTTCCTCGGAAGCTTTGAGGAGATGATCGACCCACGTTCGATAGGGGACGTCGGCGAGCGTCCCGGCGACCAGCGTCTGAAAGTATGTCCTCACCTGCCGATACGGAACCTCGCGTATACGATCGAAATTCGCATCAGCAACGTCTGGTGCTATTTGGTACACGGTCGCTGAATATCCGAGCATCTCGCCTCTCCCTTCATCTCACACCTTCATCAATATCGGTGAGCACCGACATTGGGGATGCGTCAATCTTGTTTCCCGCGATCGCCCCCGCGCGAGTCTGCTGCCGTCGCCGAGATCGTTCGCGAAACTCACGCCCGACACGAAGGCTGCGCATGACTCCCTTGTCGAAGCTGATCATTCCTCGTCGCCGCCATTCGATCGCGGCGTGGCCACGGAACCCCGCGACTGCTCGCCTACGCTCGATGAAATCAAGGTTCCGCGGCAACGGGCCAGGGAGACCGGCAGTGTCTGGGAGCAGATGTGTGAATAGCTCCGCGTAAGTTGGGCCAGCAGCAGTACGCCGGCGCGTCTGAGCGACGAAGATCGCGGCTGCAAGCGCCCATTGTTCGGCGGTGTCTTGACCGGTGAATTCCTCGAAAACGTAAACCCATTCGGCGGGTGGAGGCGCGGTTGTGCCCTGCCACCAGACTGGATAGGACTCGCCCATCTCAACCATCGCATTCGCGGTCGCATGCACGGGCCCACCCCGGGATGCGACCGCTTTTTATCGGGATGGGCGGCACACGTGCAGGGAATGGCGGAGCGATCCGACGAGGACGAGATTGTTTCGTATGGCCTTCCAAATTATGCCATACCGATTAGGCCATACCACTTGCTCCTACTCGCGACGCTGGGTAGGTGCCTCGACGGAACGACAAGATTGAAGCGGAGTGGAGCGTATATTCGCAACGCTTCGCGACATCGCTTCGTTCCGCGCGCCAGCGCGCCGGACTGAGTCAAGAGGATGTCGCTTACCGCGCGGGCCTCACGCGCTACACGTACCAGAAGTACGAAAAGGGCGAGTCTCGCCCCGGATCTCCGGCGAATCCGACGCTTCGCACCGTCCTCGCTCTCTCGCAGGTGCTTGAGATTTCACTGGCGGATCTGGTTCCGGGAGACGCACCCGATCTTCGAAGCCGCTAGGGCGTGTCTGACAAATAAGTCGAGGGTGTGCTGAGAGGCTATTGGCGTGTCTCGGTTTCAGGTGCTTTCGGATGCTCAGTGGTCGTTGATCGAGGAGATGTTGCCGCGTCCGACGGGGCGCAAGGGTCGGCCGTTCTCGGATGCTCGGCTGATGGTCGAGGGCATCGTGTACCGGTACCGGACGGGTATCGCGTGGCGTGATCTGCCCGAGGTGTTCGGGCCATGGCAGACGGTGTGGACGTGGCATTACCGGATGGCGTCGGACGGCACGTGGGAGAAGGTCTTCGCGACGCTCACCGCTGCGGCGGACGCGGCGGGGCTGGTCGATTGGTCGCTGTCGGTGGACTCCACCATCGCTCGTGCGCATCAGCACGCCACCAACACCACGCGCCTCACAGGGGGCTGGATCGAGTTACAAGAATCTGAGGGAAGAGCCGCCTGATCACGGGATCGGCCGCTCCAGAGGTGGCCTGTCGACGAAGATCCATCAGCTCGTCGACGGCAACGGCCTCCCGCTGGTGACGCTCATCACGCCGGGGCAGGCGGGTGACTCCCCGATGTTCCTGCCGTTGATGGATCAGCTGCGCGTCGGGCGGGATATCGGTCGTCCGCGGACTCGCCCGGACGCGGTGCGCGGCGATAAGGCGTATTCGTCGCGGGCGATCCGCGGCCACCTGCGCTCGCGTGGGATCAAGGCCGTGATCCCAGAGCCCGACGATCAGAAGGGCCATCGTAAACGGCGCGGATCACGCGGCGGCAGACCCGTCGGGCTCGACAAGGTCGACTACAAGAACCGCAACGTCGTAGAGCGCCAGTACTGCCACCTCAAGCAATGGCGAGGACTCGCCACTCGCTACGACAAGCACGCAATCGTCTACCGGGCAGCCGTCATCCTCAACGCTGTCATCGCCTGGACCAAGCAATTATCAGACATGCCCTAAGTCACTGCAGCGCCAACTCATCTGGTTCCAGAGGAAATCTTCGGGTCACGCTCAGTCGAGACGTGCCCTCAGTATGGCCTCGCCTGAGTCCGTCCAGTATTCGTGGCGAGACGTGCCGCAGCAGGCATGCCCGTTTCGTGCCCGACGCAACGATCAGCGCGCGATCTTGCGGGCATAGCGCGTTCTTGGCGCTCTTGGTTCGTCTGAGCCCAGCAGCGTAGAGAACCGCACGGTGGGCGTGACCGATGACCGCGCCAGCCCAGTCGTGAAGACTCTCGTTTACGGTTGCACCCAGCGTGTTTGCGATGACATTTGCGAAGCCGTCGATCTGTGGCAGCGCCGATCGCGACACCTGGAGGACGCCGCGAAGTATCCGTGGGCTCATGGCGACCTCGACGATTCTCACTACTTCGGGATAGCCGCACAGCATCACTTCCTCGAAGCTGGCGGGGCAAGACAGGCCGAGCCGTTGGGCGCGCTCCTCGAGGAACGTGCCACCATCGTTTCCTTGGGCCCATGCGAGTAACGCTGCGGCCGCGAGGTTGAACTCGCCGGTATGTATTGCGATGCCACGTTCCCACAGGGGTCCACGCAGGGTCCGTTCCGCCTGACTCACGTACGTCCCGACGGGGAGCTTGACGGCCAGTCCCCGTAGGGTCCAGCGACTGTGCATCAGGCAGAGAGGTCCGGTTCTCGCTCTGGTAGTGGTTGTGAATCCGCCGGCGCATTCTGGGCAAGCAGCGTGTGGTTCGGCAAGCGTGCGGCACCGCAAGCACTTCTGTGGCAGCCAGCGCGGATGACCGCAGCGAGTCCACATCCCGTGCTCTTCGAACGACACCTCGAAGGCATCATCCGGCAAGCCGCAGAGCCGGGCTAGCGCGACCGCGACACGTGGATCAATGTCGCTCCACGTTGACCGTCCCGCCTCCCGGATCAGCGCGCGACGGATTTCGCCGACTTCCAGACAATGGCTCTCGGCGAGGCGTCCGATATACCCGCTGATGGTCTCGGCGGGCACCGGTTCGACGTAGATCGGCAGGGTGCGCATCGCATCTATTGACGGCGTGGAGGTCGGCCGCGCCGCGTCGTCAGTGGACGACGGGCGTCGTCATGGCGCAGAAAGACAGCTCGAATGCGCGGAACACTGTCACGGACCAGGATGCCAAGCGACCCCATTTCAACGGAACGGCCGTGCCGCAGGGGCCTCGTCGCTGATTCCCCCAGTCGCAGTTCGCGACCGGACGCCAGGAACGTCTCACGCACGGAACTGAGTCTGCTTCGAGATCTTGACGCGACTGCCGCCGCACTTGCCTCGACCATTGCGGCGACGGGCAGGTGCCCGATCTGTCTGTTGCGAAGGAACGCCTGTGCCCATGGCGCCGTGAGGAATGCGGTCAGTTCGATGGCGTCAGGATAGAAGTCGCGCAGGCGCTGGTCTGCGCTGCGGTCGAAGCTATCGCGGTCGACGAGTCCGCGGTAGGTCGAGATGAGTTGGCAAGCGAGCTCGAGCTCACCCGTGTCGAGGCCGATCCCGCGCGCCCATAGAGTTCCTGTCAGGCATCTTTCCGCGCGTTCATATGCGGCTCGGGTCCCAATGCCGTCGTCGCGTCCGTCATAGTGCCAACGTCCGTGGCGTGCGCAGAAGGTGCCAGCCCGGGACTGGACTTCGACGTGCGCGCCACCCGCGCAGCGTCGACACATCGTGAGCGGCTTGGGGAGCGCAGCACAGGTTGCGCATTGCGAGTGCGCCCATCCGCTGTGCATGCAACGGGTGAAAAGTCGGCTCCGGGTGTCGTCCTCGTCGAACCAGTTCGCGGGCAATCCGGCGAGCTGTGCGACCACTCGAGGCACGGCCTCCGGTGTTGTCCGCAACGGAAGCCCCTGCTGCGACTTCCGGATGGCGGTCCAGAGTTCTCCGGGTGTCAGTGCGTTGCGGGTGACAAGACGGGCATAGATGCTCGCGACTGTTTCGCCCCGGAATGCTCGCACGGGCGCGGGCAGTGCCCTCATTGCCGGACTCTTTCCCGCCGACCTCTGCGGCGTTTCACCCCTGTTCCGGCCTCGTCGGCGGCGCGGTCTTCTAGTTTTCGGATGGTCGCGAGCACAACCAGGAGGTTGTCCAGATCCAGTCGTTCTGATCCGTCGTGTATCGCATCCCGGGCGCAGCGGCGGATTGCTTTGGCCATGCGCCCCAGCGATCCGCGTGAGATGTCGCGGAGTTCGGCCGCGATCCGCAAGATGTCGCCCTCGGGTTGATCGATGAGGCAGAGTGACGTTTCCAGTTCAGTGAGGATCCTGCCCCACACGGCGGCGCCTTCGTTGGTCGCAATGTCGTACTCGTCGAACTGCACGGTCTCGAATCGCGCCATGATCTGTTCTCCGCGTGAACCCCAGAACAGCCCGTTGCGTGCGACGTCTACTCCGGCATAGATCATCGTGCCAGGGAACCGTTCAGACAACTCCTTCAGGGCGTCGGCCGCTCCCTCGTTCGCGTGATACCGCAGATCGAGTCGATGGATGTCATCGATGATGACGATCTCCGTCGCGCATTCCCGCATCACGTTGCAGACGCGAGCCAGCAGAGTCTCGTAGGAGGCCGTCTGCGAGTAGGGAAGTGCATAGAAGTCAGCGAGCTTCTTCATCATTGTCTTCTCTGTCGCGTGGGTCGGCACCTGGGCGAAGGCGACGGGAATCAGATCTCGCTTCTTTTGGGTACTTCTGGCGCGGCGTGCCCGCTCGAATGCGCGGCCGAACTCCTGGACCGCGGTGGTCTTGCCCATGCTGGGGCGACCAGAGATAATCACTCCGGACTTGCTGTCGTCCGGTGAACGGTTGTCGGCCATGGCGTTACGAGCTGCGGCAGCGAAGCTACGTAGCGAGGGGGTGGAGATTCGCGCGCCGACGGACATGAATCTTTCCCGGGCGATGTTGTAGAGCGCGCGGTCAGACGAGGCCATCGCCTCGTACTCTCGCGTGCTGCAAGGAACCGGTTGATCCGCCTCGAACTCAACGAACTCTCGCCAACCCTCCTTCGTCGTGTATTCGAAGTTGACGGTGGGGGCATCGAAGTCGAAGTCGCTCAGCAGGTCCTCAAACATGGCTATCCGCCTTCTGTTTGTCGAGTGAAGCCGAAGGGCGGGGCCACAGGCCAGATGGGCTTCTTGTCGTCGTGGACAGCCGTCGGGGCGATACCGCTATCTGCGGAGGTCGCGTCCTCAACGGTCGCCTCTTGAAAGTTGGTTTTCGCGATCTGGTTTGTGATCCCGAGCAGGTCGGACGCGTTTGATTTCTCGCGCTTCTTTTCGCGTGCGGTGAGCGGCTTGTTGCCGGTGTTCATGAAGCGACGCATGACTTCATTGAGGTCGTCCTGACTCGGTTCCTCGCCCCGGGCGGCCGCCTGCGCCCGGGCCACGCGCCAGACCTCGTTTGCCATGGGCGCACCGTTGTGCGGCGAACGCCAGGTGAGCGGAACGAAGGAGTCTCCGATTTCTATCCAAACTGTCATGGGGTTGTAAGGGTCAACGTGGATCGGCCACTTGCCGCCGTGGTTGCGGTGTCGAGAGCGTACGTTGCGGATTGCGCTGAGGGCCTCGGAGTCGTAGATCCGGAGATCGAGGTTGATACCGTATGGCAGCACTGTGCGCCACCTCGTGGGCAGCAAGGCCAGGTAGCGGTCTGCGTCCAGAGGTACGTGGAACTCAGGCGCGATTTCTCGAAAAGCGTCAACCATCTGGTTGGGGGTTAACTTCAGTCTCGGGTTCCGCGGGTCTCGAAGCGCACTGTGAGGACGGTTTTGCCAAGCGACTGCGATCCAGTCTTCGAGTAGTTCCTGCAACTGTTCCAGGGTGAGAAGTTCACCGGTCGAGATCGACTCGTCCCCTCGCATGTCGGGGCTTTCGCCGAGGAAGCTGATGGCGTATTGAGTGAATAGGACCTTGATCGTGTCGAACATCTTCTCGACCTTCGCCTTGTGCGTCGGCGTGTACTTTGCGGCCAACGTGAGAGAGATGCCGAGGGATTGGCAGGCGTCAGTGAAGTGGCGTGAGACATAGGCGGATCCGTGGTCGGTTGTAATGGTTTCCGGGAATATATACGCCTGCGCGTCCCTGGCGTGTTCGAACCGTTGAGCTAGGAGCTCGTCGTCTCCTATCCAGGCCTCCGACGTGGCGCGGCGGTTTGCGCGGACTCCCTCGGGGCGGAATGCGTAGGGAACGAGGGCACGAGCGAGCACGACCACCAGGTCGATGCTTCGGGTGCCGACAGTCACGATGGCCGATAGCACGCTGCGGGACGCCTCGTCGAGGAGGATCGTCAGGTCAGGGCGCACAGACTGGCCGTCACATTCGACCATGATTTCCATTGGCGTGGTGTCGATCAGTACCTGCTCGCCTGGCCTGACTCCGACTCGGTTCCCGAACATATGCGACGGTTGGTTCGCTTTGGTGCGTCGGGTTCGCGCGCTCCCGAAGGTGTGTCTGCCTCCCTCTATCTCTCCCAAGAGTCGAAAGAGTGTGGCTCGGCTTGGCACTGGGACGATACCGGGGCCGTGGCGTTGTTCGAGTTCCCGCAGTGCCAGCCAGATCACCCGTGTTCCGGTGCCGGTGGATTTTCGAGTTTGGTCACTGACTACATGTGCGAACGCTTCTACGAGGCGAGCATCGTAGGCACGGGGCGGCGTGTTAGCGAGCCCGAAGCGTCGCCCATCGAGTAGGCCGCCAACCCCGGAGGCTTCCAGCGCCGCGCGTTGACGTTGAACCTTGCGAGGCGAATAGTCGGTGCCAAGTCGGCGGTTGACGTTCTCGATGATGATCTTCGCGGCGTCAGCCTGCAGAGTGCCCTTGTCTATAAGGTCGGCATACCGATCAAGCTCGTCGAGCCAGACGTCGACGACTTTGCGGTCGGGTGGGTCAAGTTCATCAAGAATGCGAAGGTCCAAGACCTCGGCGACTGATCGTGCTGTCGCCGGCTCTGCCTCGACTTGCAGGTCGGCGGCGAGAACCTCGACGTCTTCGTCGCCGTCCACTGGGCGAAGGGTCAGGTATGACGGCCTCACGAGCACCACGTGGTGATCCTCACCGCGCCATCGGAGGAGATCCCCGGGGTGGACAATCATCGCTCAGACCCGAAGTGCACGGTCGAAACCATGGACAGAGGGCGGCTCAGGTCCGCTCTGGCGCGGTTGAGCCAGATAAGCGCATATGCGGCGCCCCTGGCCGAATGGGTGGCGTCGCCGAGTGTCCTGACGAGTGCAGCGAGAGACATCGAACCGCTCGACGGCAATGTCGTGAGGTCTATGCCATCCATCCAGATCGGGTCCCGGTAGCGGAGGAGGAATCGAAGGTTGTCCTGCGTGGCGCCCGGGAGGGAGTCGAACACGAGGTAGTCCCACCCGAGCGCCGCCGCCAACCGACGAGTGAGCTCGAATTTGGCGGCATCCGGCGGTTTAATCCTCGATTGTTCCCGCACGTCAACCAAGAGAGCACTTCCGTCGTCGCGACGTACGAAGTAGTCCGGGGCGTGGGATCGTCGTGGGTTACGCCAATCGATCCACATCGGTTGGGCAGTCACGCTTCGCGCAGTGCCCGTCCGATCCAGAGTGGCCAAGAAGGCGCGCTCCCAAAACGACTCGAACGGGACATGCTCTTCGGTCGAGGAAAGCCAGAACCTGCCCTCGAAATTCCGCTTTTGCGGGTACGAGACAAACGCTCGCACCTGATCCGCATCCTCGAAAGAGATTCCCGCGGCATCCGAAGAGTCGACCTCGTGTTCGAATCCGTGCAACGAATACTTGATCGCGCCGTCAAGGGCGTTCGTGCCGTCGAGGGCGGCAAGCCAATCAGTGGTCAGAGTCACGGCGGAGCTCCCAACCGGGGCCCGGTGTTCCGCGGGGGTTCCGTGGAGCGGTCCCGACTTGCAAGGAAAGCTACGCCTGCGTGAGATGCCGTCCGCTGTAGACACGCCGCGTCGTGCCAACTCGAGTGAGATGTGCCAGGTCGAATGAGACGACTGTCAACTCGAATGAGATTTAGCCAACTCGAGTGAGACAGGACAGGACGATCAGGCCGACGAATCCGATCGTGCCGGAGACGGCGACCGCAGCTCCCGTCAGCAGCGCGGTGAGGGCAAAGACGACGAACCGAGCCCGCCCAGGCCTGAGGCCGGAGGCGGCTGCCTGCGCGTCGCCGAGACTCAGCAGGTCGAGCCGGCTCGCGCACACGACGCTGAGGGCGATGGCCACGGTGACGACCGGTGCGACCACGGCGACGAGTCGCCACTGGGACCCCGCCAGGCTGCCCAGGAGCCAGAACACCACCTGCTGGGTCGCGTCGGAGTCGCCGGCGCGAATGAGCAGGAAGGACACCAGACCGCCGAGCAACTGTCCGATGGCGACTCCGGACAGCACGAGGCAGCCAGCCGACAAGCTCCGTCGAGAGGTGGCGGTGGCGGCCACGGCGGCACCCGCGGCTGCTGCACCGAGGAACGCGGCGGCCGGAAGGAGCAACCCTCCGGCCGTGGCCACGCCGACGGTGGTGACCACCAGCACCGCGCCGACGCTCGCACCGGACGACAGACCGAGGACGTAGGGGTCTGCGATGGGGTTGAGGACCAGCACCTGAACGCAGGCGCCCGCCACGGCCAGCGCGGCCCCGACGATGATTGCCTGCAGCACGCGCGGAACCCGCAACTCCCAGACGATGAACGCATCCGGACCGGATGGATCGCCACCGCTCAGCCGCTCGCCGATCACCTGCAGCGTCCTCGCCGGATCTACCCGTACAGCCCCGAGCCCGACCCCCATCACCGACACGGCGATGAGGGCCAGCAGGAGTCCGACGATGATCACGCCGAACGGAAGCCGGCGGAGGGCGCCGGTACGTCCCGTCCCGGCCGGGCTAGTCGGCCGCTCGTGCGACGGCATCCGCCACCACCTTCACGGCCTGTGCGTTGAGCAGGCTCGGCGAGAGCATCAGTCGCTGCGGGACGATCACGACGTTCCCCGAGTGCACCGCGGTCGTCGACGACAGCAGTGGACTCGCAACGATCGAGGCCTTCAGGTCGACATCGTCCTCCGCGGAGAACCCGGAGATCACGACGATCACCTTCGGGTCGGCGGCGGCGACGGCTTCGGCCGACAGCGAGGCGAAATCCTGCAGTTGGTCGCTGGCGATGTTCGTCCCGTGCGCCAGTGTGATGATGCCGTTCGCGAAACTGGACCCACCGGCCGTGGAGACGCCGCCGCCTCCGTCAGGGACGCTCGAGAGCGTCAGCACCGGAACGTCCTCGGAGACGCTCTGCGCAGTGTTCGTGCTCACCTCCTCACGGATGCGAGCGACGAGAGCAGCGCCGCGCTCGGGAACGTCGAACGCGTCCGCGAGCGCCGTGATGTAGCGGTACGTCTCGTCGATGTCCTCCACCGGCCCGGACTGCTCGGTGCGGCACGCCGAGAGGGCCGCGCTGCCCGCGGCACGGAGCTGGTCGACGGTCGCCGTTCCGTCGAATCCGCCGAATTCGTATTGCGAGATCCCGGTGACGAGATCGGGTTCTGCGGCGATCACCGCCTCGGCCGAGCCGGTCCCCGTGTCGAGCACCGGGACCGCGTCGAGTTGCGTGCGGAGGTCTCCCTCGAAATCGGTGACGAAGTCCGGAGCCGCCGTACCGACAATCCTGTCGGAGAACCCCAGCGCCGCGATGAAGGCTGCAGCGCCGGCGTCCATGGTTACCACGCGCTGCGGGACGCCATCGAGGAGTGGGTCCGCGGGGCAGGCGGGTCCCGCCTGAGGCTGCGGGGTGGCCCCGGCGCTCGTCGACTGCGGGGCCGCCTCCGTGCCGGTGGCCGTGGCGCAGCCCGAGAGGACGAGTGCCGAGACGAGGAGAGGGAGTCCGCGATGCCATAATCTGTTCACGGGGTAACTCTACGTGATGTAGAGAGTCCCATCAGACTACTTGCAGGATTATTCTCTACAACATGTAGAGTGAGCCTATGGCCAGTGAGATTCGCAGTGCATTGTCCGTCGAAGTGTTCTTCTTCCCCGGCGTCGAGGAGTTGGACGCCGTCGGGCCCTGGGAGGTGCTGCGATTCTGGCAGGACCTCGGTGACCGTGACGTCCGCGTCCGTTCGGTCAGCGTCGGCGGCCAGGGCGTCGAGTGCTTCAAGGGTTTGAAGGTCGGTGTCGATGGGCCATTGGGAGACCAGACCCCGGACATTCTGATCTACCCGGGAGGACCGGGAACGCAGGCCATGGCCGCCAACGAGGATCACGTGGCCGAGGTGCGCCGCTTGGCTGAGGCCGGAAGTGTCATGGCGTCCGTGTGCACGGGTGCCTTCGTCCTCGGCGCTGCCGGTGTCCTCGGCTCTCGCGAGGTAACCACGCACTGGATGGCTCGCAAGCAGCTCGCTGAGCAGTTCACGGACGCCACCGTATGGTCCGGTGCTCGGTGGGTCGATTCCGGCTCGGTCGTCACCAGCGCCGGAGTGTCGGCCGGCATCGACATGGCACTGCACCTCGTCGATCGATTTGACGGGCGCACCGTGGCACTCCGGGTCGCCAGCGCGATGGAATACCCGTGGCGACCGGAGAACGACGAACCCGAAGCACCGGCGCCCGCCGCGTAGCGACCGAGCCATCCGAGCAGTGGCCAGCTCCGGCGTGGTTCGGAGCTCAGCTCCGGGTCACGTTCTCGTTGACCCAGTCGCGGAGGAGGCCGAGGGGTATGGCGGCGCTGTCTGCCAGGATTGAGCCATGGAACCCCTGCGCTCTGAGCTGCGCGTCATCGAGGCCGCGGAAGCGCTCGCAAAAGCGCTCGGAAACGACCCGAACCACACAGTCGCGGCCGCCGCAATGGACACTGAGGGGCACATCCACACCTCCGTCAACGTGTATCACTTCACGGGCGGACCCTGTGCGGAACTCGTTGCGCTCGGCGTCGCCGCGGCGGCACAGGCCGGACCTCTCGTTGCGATGGCCGCCGCAGGCGATCGCTCCCGCGGCTTGATCCCGCCATGCGGCCGATGCCGCCAGGTCATGCTCGACCTTCACCCCGACCTGCTGGTCGCCGTTCCCGACGAGACTGGTCCTCAAATGCTGCCGATCGCCAAGCTCCTGCCGCATACATACTTCTTCCCTGACGCCAATGCCGAGCGCGTCCTGCGATTCAACAAGCGCCACTACGAACCTGTCGCGGCCGGCACCAAGACCTCATCCGTACGCTGGGACGAACTCCTGCCCACCGGACCCGTAATTCTCTACTTCGAAGACGACGGCCGACCGCCGCTCAGAGGCGAAGTCCTGGCGGTCAACAACTACCACCTAGACGAGCTGACTCCCGAGACACTGCGCCTGGATGACGGCGGTACCGTCGAGGGGTACATCCACGGTCTCCGCCAGCACTACCCGGCTATGCCCGACGACGCGCGCGTCGACGTCGTCGACTTCGCCCTGCGCTAAGACGCGCTGCCAGCTGGACGGAGCAGGAGGCGCTGGGTCTGTCGGAAAGTTTGTGTGTGAGGGGTTCGGCGTGATCGGTTCGGCTTCGGTCGGACGGGAAGATGAATCACGTCATGAGCACTGAATTGAAGTGACTCGCCCCGGCGTGTCTGGAGAGTGTTTTGCTGGTGTCAGCCGGCTTGTTCGACCGGTTCGTTGCGAGCGTAGTCGAGTTGTTCGACCTCGAGGGGCGTGAGGTCGTCGATGGAGCCGTGGGTGCGTTCGGTGTTGAACCACAGCACCCAGGAGGCAGTGGCGGCCTCGACTTGGTCGACGTCGCGCCAGGGCCCTTCGTGGTGGATCAGCTCGGACTTGTACAGGCCGATCTGCGACTCCGCGAGGGAGTTGTCGTACGCGTCGCCGACGGACCCGACGGACGGGTCGATGCCTTCGTCGATGAGCCGGTCGGTGAACGCGATCGACGTGTAGACGCTGCCCGCATCCGTGTGGTGCGTCAGTCCGGTGAACGCGGTGACGCCTTCACGTCGGCGCGCCCATAGCGCCATGTCGAGACAGTCCAGCACCAGCGGCGTCGTCATGCTCGTCGCGGCCCGCCATCCCAGGATGCGTCGGGAATGCGCGTCGAACACGAACGCGACGTACACCCATCCGGACCACGTCCACACGTACGTGAAGTCCGCGACCCACAGCTGGTTCGTGCGCAGCCGTGCGAAGTGGCGGTCAACGAGGTCGGCAGGTCTGGTCTGCCTCGGCTCCGTATCGACCGGACGCTTGCGTCTGCCGCGAACCACGCCAGCGATCCCCAACTCCCGCATGAGACGTTCGACCGTGCAGCGGGCGATGTCGTGCCCGTTGCGGCGCAACCGAAGCCACAGCTTGCGCGCGCCGAGGACCTTGCGTTGCTCCTGCCACGTGGCCAGGATGATCGGCTTCCACCGCTCATCCGACACCGCCCGAGGCGACTGGCCGCGCCCTCTGGCGTCGTAGTACGTCGATGGGGCGATCTTCACGCCATGCTGGGTCAGCACCGTGCAGATCGACTCGACACCCCATCGCAGCCCGCCGTCGGCGCGCTCCCTGTGCTCGTCGATGAAGACGACTATCTCTTGTGTGGCCGGTCGAGTTCGGCCGCGAAGAAAGCTGATGCTGCCTTCAAGATCTCGTTCGCACGACGAAGCTCGGCGTTCTCACGCTTTAGGCGCTTGATCTCCACCGCTGCGTCGGTCGTGACGCCAGGCCGGTCGCCGGCATCGACTTGCTGGCGGCGAATCCAGGTGCGGATCGTCTCGGGCGATCCCACACCGAGCATCTGCGCCACCGCGCTCATCGCCTGATACTCGCTCGGATAGTCGGATCGCACCTCGGCGACCATACGGACAGCGCGCTCACGAAGCTCACGCGGGTACTTACTGGGACGTCCCATGAGACAGATCCTTCCAAGGAATCCTGTCTCCGGACACGCCGGGGCGAGTCACCCGAGCCCTGTCCGAACCGCTTCGAGCAGATACAACACGGGGCCGGCAACGTACCCGAGTCGTTCGATCCACACCAGGGCATGCGGATAATCGCCAGGCCGCTGGCTGTTCTTCGCCGAATCCTTGGCGAGCAGCATCCTAAGGCCGGCTGGCAACGAGCGAAGCACTGCCACGATATGGCGCGGAGAGGTCGCGGCGAGGCGCGTCACGTTCGCGGCCATGCCGGTGCCGTACCCGAACAGCTGCGTGCGCAGCGCCGGCAACGTATCCCGGTGCTGATGCTTTACCAGGGCAGCTGGTTCGTAGCGCAATACCCTGCCTGCGAGGATCACCCTTCGGAACACGTCAAGGTCTTCGCCCCCACGTGTGAGCGATCCCGCTCCGAGGGTTTCAGCGAAACCGTGCTGCTCGACGAGGAACGCGCGAGGAAAAGCCATGTTGTTGCCAGATCCGAATTCGCCCGCAGCAATCGGATACACCGGACCCCGTCGACCCCGTTGCCATCCTGAGGCGGCAATGTTGCCGCGTCCCCATTCGTTGCGCGTCTCTCCCTTGTCGAATCCGATCGCCTCCTCGAACCAGCGTTCCTCATCGGTGGCAGTCGACATCGGTATCACCCGGCCGGTGACACCGCCCACGACCGGATCTGAAAAGGCCGACAGGAGCGCGTCGATCCACCCGGGTTGCGGGTGTGCATCATCGTCAGTGAACGCGACAACGCGACCCCGGGCCGCGGAGATGCCCCGGTTTCTTGCGAGCGAGAGTCCCTTGCGGGGCTCGGTCACGATCCGCAAGCGGGGGTCATGGAGTCCTTCGAGGGCGGAGTGAACCCGGCCGGAGCGAGGATCGTTATCGACGACGAGCACCTCGACTGCGGCCAGCGTGTGGGTCAGGATCGCCCGGACCGTTTCAGCCAGGGCGCGACTACGACCCAGGGTCGCGATGCACACGGTGACATCAACCCCGAGATGCGGGCTCCCCTCAAGGAGCGCCTGACGTCGATGCTGCCGCCGCGAGGTCGCGAACCCTGCTCCTGCCGCACAGACGGCGGCCAGGCGCACGAGGTTCCGGGGGAACGCTGAGCGGTCACCACCGACCATGCTCCGCACGTCCGCGAGAACCGCGCGTCTGACCGTGGTGAGGACGTGCGTTCGTTCGGCTCCCAGGCTTCGCGGACCGGAATCACGGGCTTGGAGCAGCGCTTTGGAGCGGCCTTCCCAGAAGCAGCGGCGCAGCATGTAGGAGACGCGTGCTCGCGCCTGGGGGACGAAGTGGCTCACCGTGATGCCCGCATCTCGGATGATCCGAGCATCCGGCATCTGGCGACGAAGCCGGATACCCAAGTCTGTTTCCTCACCGCCGACGGGGTGGGAGCCGATCCGGCCGAGCCCTTCAGCGAAGAGCCCGATGCCAGCGAACACCTCCCGGCGTATCGCCATACAAGCTCCGATCGGGTTGCGAACTTCTGACCCACTCGCGGCCATACCGGTGTAATCGCAGCCGACTACCCAGCCGAACTCGGGCGGGAACCACCGTGGGGCGCCAGTTGCACTCTCCCAATCTGGGAGCACAGCACCGGCGATGATTGCAGCGTTGGGGTCTTCGAACCGGGAAGCGAGCGCCTCGAACCAGCCCTCTTGCAGGATGGCGTCGTCGTCTACGAAGAGCAGGACCTCAGCGGTGCTGGCCGCGATCGCCGTGTTCCTCGCGCCGGAAAGCCCGCGCTGCCTCGTGTTCTCCATCAGGCGCACCTGTGGAGTGTGGCGGTAGCGTTTGCCAAGTGCCTGCGCATGTGCGACCGCGTGATCGACAACGATGGTGATCCTGCCTGCCTCAGGGAGTTCCTTGATAGCGGAGGCTACGCAGGCCTCCAGCAGGTGGCTGCGGTGCTCGGTGTATGTGCAGATGACGATCTCGAGGCGCATGGAACTACGAGAGGGGAAACTGACCGCGAACCGACAGCGGGGTGTCCGCTTGATGCATCGGGTCTACTGCGATCAGGCGTTCTTTCGCGGTGCGCCGCTCACGGATCAATGTGGCAAGCACTCGCTTCCCATCGCGCCAAGCGTTGAGGTTGCTGACACCGTGAATACGGGAGCGTTCATGGCTCGGAACCTCGGTGATCGGGACACCGGCGAGCGCGGCGCGGACATTGATGAGGGTTTCGATCTCGAACCCATCGCCCCACTGGGGTGCCCCGCCGACAGGTTCAGTGTCGGGGAGGTCGAGGAGCGGGAGCAGATCGCGGTTAAGGGCGTTGTATCCGTAGCAGAGGTCGGTGTAACGCACGCCGAACATCAGGTTTGTCAGCAGCGTCAACCCTACGTTGCCGGCGTTGCGGAGGTGAGTGATGTCGTCACTTCCCCCTCCCCGTGACGGGGTGCCTTTCGCGAACATAGCGCCGTCACTAATCGCTTGGACGAAGCGTGTGATCTCCGCGGGGTCAGCGGAGCCGTCCGCGTCGAACATGACGATGATGTCTCCGGTGGCGGCTGCGAAGCCGCACGCTACCGCGTTGCCTTTGCCATAACGGGTTTGCTCGATGACACGGGCGTCGGGCCTGAGTGAGCGGACGAGTTCGGTTGTGCGGTGAAACCTCGCCCCTTCCACGATGATGAGTTCGTATTGCGACGGAATCTCTGGGAGCACTTCCTCAAGGTTCTGCGCTTCATCCAGCGACGGGACGATGACGCTGACGGCGGCCTCAGGGGTCATGCTGGTCACCTGCTGCCGGAGCGTTGACGAGCGCGAGCGCAACCTCGCCTTTCGCGCGGCCCCCGTGGTCGTCCTCGAAACGGACGGTCGTGTCGAGGGTGAGCATGCCACGCGAGAGCGCACGGGTGCTGAGGTTCGTAATCGTGAACTCTGCACGGAGTCCTCGCGCGTCGATCGGTCGCTGATAGCTGCTGGAGAGCTTGTGGATGAGAACGTCGGGGAGCTGACGTGCCCAGTAGTCGTCGAGTGTCCAGTGCGAAAACGCGGGCAGAAGTGAATGCTGCACTGCGACCGCGAGGGTCGTGTACATGAGCTGGTTGTAGCAGATCACGAACTCCGCCGCGTTGAAGTGGCCGGTGTCGTCGATGTAGCAAGACTCGCCGATCTGGAACTGGCCATGGGAGGCGACCTGCCCCTCGTCGGAGCGGGTCACCTCCGCGCTAGTGAGATAGATGCATCCCTTGGCCCGGTACGGATTCACCGCACGATGGAACACGGGTTCGCGGTCATCGAGCCGCCCCGTCGAGAACCCGGTGGTCACAGTGCGCGAGCGTAGAGCGGCAGACCATCGAGTGCGGTGACCCGGTGTGACACCGTCGCGGCCGGAGTGGTCGTGTGCAGCGCACGATGGATCAGGGTGCGGTTGTCCCAGATCACGATGTCGCCGGGCTCGTAGGCGTGCTGGTAAATGTTCGGGTGCGCGAACTCCTGATCCAGCTGCCCGGTAGCATCGAATAGCTTGTCAAGTAGGTCAGGGTCGTCACTGCCATGAAGCTCGACAGTGAAACCCTCGCTGATGAAGAGAATCTTCTCACCTGTGACGGGATGCTCCATAACAGTCGGGAAGGTCACCGCGGGGGTGTGCTCCTCCACTTCGCGGATGATCTCACCCAGCGGGCGGTACACGTCGTCGGGACGGATCTTGAAGAATTTCCGCACACTATGCGAAGACGTGGTGCCTGCCGCGGCATCCTTCAGCTCCTGGGGGAGCGCCTCATACGCTTTCGCCATGTTAATGAAGAACGTCCCACGGTTCTTCGGCGGCAGTACCTTCGGGGAGAAGATCGTGAAAGCGAACGGCTGCGGCATGAACTGGTAGTCGGCATGCCAGAACTTCCCCGTCTTCGGCACGCCGATCTGCTTGCCGTCTTCGGGGATGTTTGAGGAGACGAAGATCTCCTCAAAGTCGGGGTGGTGGTACATCGGCTCGTGATAGCTGACGAGCTCGCCGAACATGTGGCCGAGCTTCACGAACTGCTCGGGGGTGATGTCGCCCTGATTCCTGAGTACGGCCACCTTGTCTCGGTAGATCGACTGCTTCAGACGGTCGATGTCCTCGGATGTCACGGTGTCGACGTTGAAATCCTTCACCACCACTCCCATGGTGTTGGGCTGACCCCGTTCGGTAGGTCCGGTGGTTGTGTGAGTCGTCCTGTTGCCCGGGGGTCCGGGCAGGGAGACTGGTCAGA
>NZ_FUID01000079.1 GCF_900163635.1 Leucobacter sp. 7(1)
CAATCGGAAACCGACGACTCGCACAGCGACCGGACCGAATGAAGGGGACGGCCCGCGCACAGGATCCGCCATCTGCGGGATCGGTCATGCGTTGCCATCCCGCAGGATGCCAAACTCTGAGCTGGAGGCATTCCTCGACACCGATGACTCCTGGATCGTGACGCGAACCGGGATACGCGAACGCCGCATCCTCGCCGACGAAACACTACTCGGCCTCGCAACCCGTGCGGCTGACCATGCGCTCCAAGATGCGGGCATCTCCGTTTCTGCTGTGGGCCTGATTGTGGTCGCGACAATGACTGCTCCCGACCGCTGCCCGTCGCTCGCTTCGCAACTGGGGGCGCACCTCGGAGCTACTGCTCCGGCAGTATTCGATGTGAACGCGGCATGCGCCGGGTTCTCGCAGGCGCTCGCAATCGCCGACCATGCAATCAGATGCGGCGCGGCCGACCACGCACTGGTCGTCGGTGCGGATGCAATGAGCGAAGTGCTCGACTGGCAGGATCGTAGCACTGCGATCCTAATGGCGGACGGTGCCGGGGCCGTGGTGCTTTCTGCCTCTGAGCGTCCCGGTGTAGGTCCGGTGGCGTGGGGGTCAGACCCAGATCTTGCGCAGGCCATCACCATCGCTGCACCGGATCACCTCTTCCGACAGCAAGGACAGACAGTGTTTCGCTGGGCCATCACCCGTGCCCAACATGTCGCTCGCGACGCACTCGAACAGGCCGGCATCACGGCCGCAGACCTTGCCGGGTTCATTCCGCACCAAGCGAACCTGCGCATCATCGCTGCTCTCGCTACCCAGCTTGAGATTCCTCTTGAACTGACTGCGCAAGAGGTTACCGAGTTGGGCAACTCTTCTGCAGCGACGATTCCCGTCGCAATATCTCGCCTGCTCGCGCGAGGAGCGATTGGGGACGGACCGGTTTTGCTGCTCGGGTTCGGTGGCGGGTTTTCCTATTCGGGACAAGTCGTGATCCTCAACAGAGGAGGCCGTTCGTGACAGAAGAAGTCGTTCCCGCGGCCACGCCGCTTGAAGAAGTACTCGCCGATGCGTGGGGCACGGTGCTGGGAATTGAACCGATCAGCAGACATGATCGCTTTGCCGAGCTCGGTGGAACTTCGCTCGCTGCGGAGAAAGTGTTGGTGCTCCTACGCCGCCGCCTGGCGGTCGATCTCGGGGCGGAGGTACTCGTCGGGCAGCCGACACTCGCCGAGATCGCCGCACGCATCGAAACCACTCAGAGGACCCGTTTTACCCGTCACACCCCCGCGCACCGGAGATTGACGAGCCCCGGAACGGTGACCTCCACGGTGCACTGCTTCGCAGGTGCGGGAGCCGGGAGCGTCAGCTTCCTCGGCCTCGCATCCATGGCTGACCCTGGCTGCGCCGTCATCGCCTACCAAGCGCACGGTCTCGAATCGAGAGCGGTTCCCTCCTGGACCGTTCGCTCGCACGCACGTCGTCACCTCAAGTCCCTGCTACGCGAACAGCCCCAAGGCCCGTACACGCTTCTCGGGCACTCATTCGGCGGTCACATCGCCACGGGCGTCGCACAGCTCCTCGCTGGGCAAGGGCGAACGGTCGAGCGGCTGCTGCTCCTCGATACCGTGTTGAAAAGCATCGACTCCGCCTCCGTGGCTGACTACCGCCAAGCAAGCAGCACTGCTTCACCACCACCGCTGAGCCAGCGACTGCGCACCCACCTCCGCGTCGCCACTGCCGGAGTTGTGCGCTACTCACCTCCAGTCCAGCAAACAATCTTCTGGGAACAGGGCATCCGCGTCCAAAACCGTCACAGGCCCGCACCGCTCCCGCCATACGCAAGAGTCCTCGTATCCGATGAGAACGCCGAACAGGCCGCACGGTGGGCAGGTGGACTCGCGATTCCGGAACAGGTGCACCGCATCTCGGGCACCCATTTGAGCATACTCAGCGACCCCGCCGCACTGGCGCAGGTATGGTCCGCGCTCACTCCCGCACAACCATCGCCAAGCAAGGACATGCCGTGATCTTCCATCCCAATCTCACCACCCTCAACCACACGATCGCGTTCCACGCGCGGCATGCTCCTGAGCATGCCGCGATTCTCACCCCGACAGGCGCCACCGTCAGCTACAGGGAGCTTCACCACCGCAGCACACGCCTCGCCGGCGCGCTCCGCTCCGCAGGCATTCGTCCCGGCGACCGCATCGCCTGCCTCGGGCGCGAGACCCCGGGCTACTGGGAACTCCTCTTCGCCGCCTCCGCCACCGGCGCAGTGCTCGTCCCCATCAACCCCGCTCTGTCTGCCGCAGAAGTGGAGCATATTGTGGACGACGCAGACGCAGCACTCGTGTTCATCGACCACGACCACCCCCTCGTCGGGCTCACCGGCCGCACCGAGATCATCGCAGATCTCCCGAGCTTCACTGTCTGGCGAGACTCCGGATCCGAGGCCGCGCCGTTCGAGGCGCATCCGGATACGCCGATCGCGCAGCTCTACACCAGTGGCACTACCGGACTCCCGAAAGGCGTCGTGCTCGGGCAGCGCAGCTTCACCGCAATCCGCGACGCACTTGGCAACGCGAACCTCGACTGGATCGATTGGTGTGATGGCGATATCGCGATGATCGGCATCCCCGGATTCCACGTTGGAGGGCTCTGGTACGCCACTCAAGCGTTCCACGCTGGGGTGACGGTTTTCAGCATGCCGGAGTTCGACGCGGTGACCGCGCGCACTGCCATCCGTTCTCTGGGCATCACCACCGCGATCGCCGTGCCCGCGATGCTGCGACAGATCCTCAACGCGCCTGGGAGTCTCAGCGACTTCACGACGCTTCGCAAGATCATCTACGGTGGCGCCCCCATCACCGAGTCGCTGCTCCGCCGTGCGGCACGCGACTTCGGCGCTGACTTCGCACAGATCTACGGCCTCACAGAAACCGGTAACACAGCTATCTGCCTCCCACCCGACCAGCACGGCCCGGATTCCAAGCGGCTACGAGCAGCCGGTCGCCCCTACCCCGGAGTAGAAGTGCGCATTACTGACGAAGAAGGATCTCCGATGCCTCAAGGAGAAGTCGGTGAAGTGTGGCTGCGCACCCCCGCAGCGATGCTCGAATACTGGAACCTCCCCGAAGCGACCGCCGATACTCTCATCGAAGGGTGGATTCGCACCGGAGATGCCGGCCGACTGGACGCCGAGGGATACCTGTTCATCGAAGATCGCGTCAAAGACATGATCCTCGTCGCGGGCGAAAACGTCTTCCCCGCAGAAGTTGAAAACGCGCTTGCCGAGCACCCGGCCGTAAAGGACGTCGCCGTCATCGGGGTACCCGACGACGGCGCCGGCGAAGCCGTACTGGCATACATCGTCCCTCACGACACGATACCGACGAGTCGGGAGCTGGCCCTGTTCCTACGAAACCGGCTTGCTGCCTTTAAACGACCGACCCAATATCTCTTCGTCGACACGATTCCACGAAACCCGAGTGGGAAGATCCTGCGCCGCACGCTGCGCGAACAGCACTGGCTCGACCGTGACCGGCAGGTGAACTAAGCATGCGAATACGCGGAGTCATCGCCGCAGTGGTGCTCGCACTGCTAGGAACGAGCGCCCCTGCTCATGCGACGACTCCTTCGACCCAGACCCAGCAGAACTCGGGGTCATGGTCAGTGCAGATCGCCGAGAGCGAGGCAACACTCGGCCCATTCGTCGCGGTAGAAGCATTCTCCGGCGTACGCGACACCATCACCGTCGAGGTTGAAAACACCTCCGCAAACGTGATTTCTCTATTGATCAGTTCCATCGCAGTATTCGCACCGCAGGGCATGCTCGAGTACCGTGAGGCGGATTCGCGTCTCGATCCGAGCAACTGGGTGAGCAGAGCCGAAGCGGATGGCCCAGTCGAGGTGCAAGCCGGCGCATCGGGCAGCATTCCGTTAGCGATCAGCGTACCCAACACCGCCCACGATGGGGACTATCCGCTTGGTCTTGTTGTTACCGACGCGGTCAGCGGCAGGAGCCTCAACTTTCCGCTGTTGCTCAGAATCCCAGGTGAAGGTCGAAAGACACAGCTCGAGGCCACCAGCACGTTGTCACTCGACGGAGTGAGCGCATGGCCGCTGACGCCGATACGTAGCGAGTCACGCTACGAGCTTCGCAATACCGGAACCACTGTCGTGACTGGCGCGCTCGAGATCGACGTCACCACCCTGTTCTCTCACCCGTCTCAGGTGGCGGTTCTTGAAGACGTGGTGGTTCTCCCCGGCGGCACTCTTTCTGGCACCTCATTCGACTCGGTGCAAGTCATCGGCGTCGGAGCACCTTCGCTGCGCTTCATCGCAGACGGGTGGGAGGCCACCGGAGAGGATCCCGCGGGAGGTTGGGAACAACGCTTCATAGGCGATACCACCCCAGCCATCCCGCTGCTGTCGCTAGTCGTCCTCGCCATCGTTGTTCTCGGGGCTGGTGCGGCCTGGACGTTCATTAAGCGACGCGCGATCCATCATGCGCGACCCGCTTCGGACGCGTGACCAGCGAAGATCTTGCCGGTTCTGGTGATCCCGGCTGGAATCGTGCCACTCAGAGCGATTGAGTATCAAGTTTAGAACTACATGTTGTAGAGTAGTGGCGATGTCTCACCAAACCGTCGCCCATCGGCCTGTTGCCGTACTCCTTGGTGTACTCAGCGTGATCGCATGGCTGATCTTTGCCTCGGGGGTACCCGCCTATGCGCATGATCAGGTGACGAATCAGACACCTGCCGCTGGAGAACATTTCGACACGTCACCTGACGAAGTCGCATTGACGTTCACTGGTGAGCCCCTTTCGGTTGGCGCGATCATCATGGTCGTCGACGCGGAAGGCGAGTCGTGGGAAGAAGGCGAACCATCGTTCTCAGGTTTCACGGTGACGCAGCAGCTGAAGAGCCCGCTGCCCGATGGCAACTATCAGGTGCGCTGGCGGATCGTGTCGAGTGACGGGCATCCCATTAGTGAGAGCTTCTTGTTCTCGGTCGGCGATGTCTCAGATGCGCTGCCGATACCGGAACCTGCTTCTGCGGATTCGCCGGTGTCTGCAGCAGACAATGCCAATCAGGGCGAGTTCTCGCTCGACGGCGCAAGTGACGATAAGACCTCAGGCGATTCCGGGCATTTGCGGACCGCGTTGCTCGCAGGTGCGGGGGCGCTCGCCGCGCTGATGTTGTTTGCATTGGGCCGTGTCGTAAAAACCAGGTCTTCTCGACGTTCGAAAGGAACCACATCATGAAGTCTGTCTCCCTCCCCAGAGTCACCGCATCCTTCGCGCTGGCCGGTGCGCTCGCACTCGGCGTAGTTGGATGCAGCACGACTCCCGCGAGTAACGAGTCCGGCGCTCCTTCTGCGTCGTCGAAGAGCGCGTCCCAGGAACAGTCTTCGACGATCAGCATCCAGGATGCGTGGGTTAAGGCAGCCGAATCTGGCATGTCCGCAGCTTTCGGAGTGCTGGTCAATGACAGCGGCGAAGATATCCGTGTGGTGTCGGCCACGTCTGATGCCTCGCCCATCATGGAATTGCATGAGACCGTCGAGAATGCGGACGGGAACATGGTGATGCGGGAGAAGGATGGTGGCTTCGTGATCCCGGCGAACTCGGAGTATGTGTTGCAGCCGGGCGCGAATCATCTGATGCTCATGGACATTGTGGATCCGGTGCTCGCCGGAAACACTGTGTCGTTCGCTCTCGAGCTGGAGGACGGGTCGGTATTCGAGTTCGAAGCCCCGGCAAAGGACTACACGGGCGCGAACGAGACTTATGTCGATGAGTAAGCAGGAAGACGTGGCGCCCACTGACGGGACGGGAGCAGATTTCACGAAGGAGCCGTCGTCGGGATTGTCGCGGCGTCGCCTCTTGTTCGGTGGTGTGGCGGCCGCGGCAGGAGCGGTCGCGGTCGTTGGGGCCGATGGGTTTGTCACGGGCCGAGAGGCCGCGGCACGTGCTGAGGCGCTCGAGGATGCGGAGCAGCTGCGAGGCGGCGAGACTATCCCGTTCTATGGTGTCCATCAGGCAGGGATCGAGATGGTGCCACAGGCTCACCAATCCCTGGTGGCCGTGACATTGCGGGAAGGAATCACCCGCGAAGATGTGCGGCGCATGCTGATGATCCTCACCGAGGATGCGGCCAGGCTCACGCAGGGAACCTACGCGTTGGCGGATTCGGAACCCGAGCTCTCCCTGCGGCCTGCGCGGCTCACCATCACCTTCGGATTCGGTCGACGCCTTGTCGATATCGTGAACCCTGCGGCCCGGCCAGACTGGCTTGACAGCATCCCGGCGTTTAAGCTCGATCGGCTCCGAGAAGAGTGGAACGACGGTGATCTGCTGCTGCAGATCGCCTCCGATGATCCACTGACCGTGGCCCATGCTCAGCGCATGCTCCTCAAAGACACACGCACCTTCGGGTCACTGCGGTGGGTGCAGCAGGGGTTCCGACGAGCCTATGGTTCAGAGAAGCCCGGCAGGACCCAGCGGAATCTCCTCGGGCAGCTCGATGGCACCGTCAACATGTCACCGGGGAGTGACGACTTCGCGGGCGTCGTCTGGAAAGGCCCCGTCGCAAACCCGGCCTGGCTCGATGGCGGAACAGGCTTTGTCGTACGACGAATCGAGATGCTGCTCGACAAGTGGGATCGGCTCGACCGCAGCGGACGTGAGCAAGCGGTCGGCCGCCGGATGGACTCCGGGGCACCACTCACCGGTACGAAAGAGCACGACGAACCTGATTTCGAAGCTCGTACCCCGATCGGCTTCCCGGTCATCGCAGAGTTCGCACACATCCGACGGGCTCGCTCAGCAGACCCGCACGAGCGGATGTTCCGTCGCGCCTACAACTACGATCAGCTTCCCACGGGAGATGAGATCTCGAACTCCGGGCTCATCTTCACCGCCTACCAATACAACGTTGCAACGCAGTTCGCACCAGTGCAGCGACGCCTCGACGAGCTCGATCTCCTCAACGAATGGATCGTGCACATCGGCTCTGCTGTGTTCGCGATACCACCCGGATGCGAAGAAGGTCAGTTCATCGGTCATACCCTCTTCGAAGCGTGACTGTGTGGCCCATTCTCTCTACACTCACCACGCTGTTCGCGGGCATGGTTCTGATCCTGTGGATCGGGTTGAGTGGGCCTGCGAGGCGAGAAGACGAGGAACCTCCCACGGTCCGTGAAGAGCTTGAAGACCTCTACTACGGCGCGAAACGACTGTGGAAGCGCTTCGCAAGAAGGATCTTCAGCATCGGGAAGCGGGACCCAGGCACTCAGGAAGAGAACGAATGAGAGTATCTGTCATCGGGCTTGGGCGTCTCGGCCTCGTCCACGCCGCCGCCCTCGCCTCGCTCGGGCACAGGGTCGTCGGAATCGAAACGAATACGGAACGCGTCGGCAAGATTCTTGATGGCACGCTCGAAATACACGAACCTGGACTCGCGGATCTTGTCCGTTCGGCACTCACAGACGGTACGCTCGACGTCACTAGCCAACCGAGCACCGCAATGGGAGCAAGGGTTCACTTTCTCACAGTTGGCACACCCGAACTCGCCTTTCACGAGGGGTTCAACGCTGGCTACCTCGAAAGCGCGCTGCGGTCCCTTGTACCCTTCTTACAGCCAGGCGATCTCGTCGTCGGCAAGAGCACGGTCCCGCCCGGGACAGCAGTGGCTCTCGCTGCCCAGCTTCACAGAGAGAGCCCCGATGCCGAGCTCGCATGGAATCCCGAGTTCCTCGCAGAGGGAACCGCAGTGCGAGACACCCTCGCCCCCCAACGGCTCATCTACGGTGTGAGCAGCCAGGAAGCCGCTGGTCGGCTCGATGAGGTCTATCAACCGATCCTCGACACAGGGACTCATCGCGTCATCACGGATCTCGCGACCGCTGAACTCGTGAAACTCGCCACCAACGCGTTCCTTGCCACGAAGATCTCCTTCATCAACACGATCGCGCAACTTGCCGCGACCAGTGGCGCCGATGCCCTCCAGACAGCGCAGCTTCTCGGTACCGACACCAGGATCGGCGCCTCCCATCTGAACCCAGGCCTGGGGTACGGTGGGGGCTGTCTCCCGAAAGACACCCGCGGGCTCGCGTACTATGCCCAGCATGCAGGCGCCATGGAGGCGGCCCAGTTCTTCGCTCAAGTCGACATAATCAACACCGTACAGAGGCAGCACATCGCCGAGTGGGTTATTGCACAGCTCCTTGAACGCCGGGGTCGCAGGTCGCGATCCTCGGAGCGAGCTTCAAAGCTGATACAGACGACACGCGCGAGTCACCCTCGATCGCTCTCGCACACGCACTCATAAGCGCCGGGCTGCGCGTGCGTATCGCGGATCCTGTAGTGGTCGCGTCGTGCGGAGCGGACAGCCGGCTCGAGTTCGTACGCACCGCCGAGGAGGCGATGCGGGAAGCCGACGTGACGCTAGTGGCTACTGCTTGGCCGGAATACCGGCACCTGAACCCGGAAGCACTCCTTCCCACGGTCCGACGCCCGCTTATCGTCGATACTCGGCATTGCCTCGACTCGGAAAACTGGCGCAACGCCAGTTGGGACTACCGGAGCATGTTCAATCTTCCGCTGCACTAGATGTCGTTCAGCGGGTGGGCTTCAGCATCGTGGAGTGTCACGCTCGATCCGGCTCCTGGCGATTCTCGAAGCACGAGCTGGCAGCGGCTCGGCCGAGCCTGTTTCTATCTTCGGACGCTGTTGTTTGTCATCATCTCGGTAGCGAGTTATTGATGAACTCGAGTCTCACAAATGTCGACCCTGCGAGCGTGGCGGGTTGCGAGAGCTACGGAAGAACTGTCGCTGCAAGAGCCTTCGGAAGCCGCCGACGGGATGCAGATGGCCACCGCTTACTCGTCAAACGT
>NZ_FUID01000050.1 GCF_900163635.1 Leucobacter sp. 7(1)
TCAGTGGTGAGGGCTTCCTGCTAGAGATAGGGCAGGTGTTGCACTCACCACCTGAGACCGCCCCCAAATTTGGCGAAATTTGGGTCGGTGTAGATAAATTCGCTCGTGTTGGGCGGCAGGGGTGGGGCCGATCGGGGTGGATTCGCTGGGCGCTCAGCCCGGCCCGGGTTACGCCGCGTCGGGGAGCGCGGCGCCGGCTTGCTGCGCGTACACGGTGATCGCGCGCCGGGCCTCGGCGACAGTGATGCTGCCACCCGCCACGATGTGGAGCCCGTAGGCGTCTTCAAGCGCAACGAAGTTCTTCGCGGTGTCCTCGAGCGGCCCGGTGAGTGAGAAATCCCCGGTCAGCACTCCCTCCGCGAGGATCTCAGTGTAGAGATCTAGCTGCTCTCGGTAGAGGCGCTGCACAAGTTCGTCGTGGAGCGGCGACTTGCCGGCGAGCACGTCAAACTCGTAGAGCAATCGCATGAGCGCATCGTCGGGCCCGTCGGGGAGGCCCGCATCGATTGCGGCCGCCAACTTGGCGGCTGGACTTGTGTGCCGGGCGACGAGAGCGGCGCGCTCCGTGCCGACTCGGGCCATGCCGGCGGCGTGCGCCTCGACAAGGATCGCGTCGAGGTCGTCATAGTAATAGAGCAGCGCACCACGGGTGACGCCTGCCTGGTTCGCGACGTCCGTGAGGGACAGATTGCGGAGCCCATGCTCGGCGGCCGCGGCAAGCGCCGCGTCGACGACCTCGATGCGGCGCTGCTTCTGGGTACTCGGGCGGGCCATGTCCTCAAGTATGCCAGCAAACGCGCGCGTGAAGTCCGGCTCAGCGCCGGTTATTTGACAATTGAGTAAATTAATTTACTCTGGAGTTAAATAACTCGTTCGCGATCCCGTGGACCCGACCTGCAGGAGCAGACATGGCCGTTGACACCCTGTACACCGGAGGGCGTATCCGCACCTTCGATCCCGCCCAGCCCTGGGTGGAAGCCCTCGGCGTGACGGGCGACCGGATCAGCTACGCCGGATCCGCCGCGGACGCGCCTGCCGCGCGCCACACGGTGCAGCTTGAAGGTCGCCTGGTCACCCCCGGCATCGCAGACACGCACAACCACCTGCTGCTCGGCTTCGACGACCTCGCGGTGAGCCTCGACCAGGTGCAGAGCCTCGACATTGTGCGTGCCCGCATCGGTGAGTTCGCCGAGGCTCACCCCGAGCTCGACTGGATCTGCGCGGAAAACGCACTGTACTCGGTGGTCGAGGGCCGCCGCCCCAACGCGGACGACCTCGTCGGCGTCACCGATCGTCCGGTGTTCATCACAACCTACGACCAGCACTCGGTATGGCTCAACCGGCCCGCACTCGCGAAGCTCGGCATCCTGAACGGGGCCGATATCGCCTGGGGCAACCCGGAGAAGGACCCCACCACAGGGGAGCCGACAGGCTGGATCACCGACTTCTACACGAGCGCGATGACGATTGCCGGCCTCGCGGAGCTCCAGCGGGACATCCCCATGTACTCGCCGGATCGGCGCTACCGCAAGATCACGAACAGCCTGGAGATGGCCGCGAAGGTGGGCATCACCGCGGTCGTGGAACCACAGGTGCCGCTCGCTGAGCTGGACCTCTTTGCCCGCGCCGAGCGCGAGGGCAAGCTCACCTCCCGCACAATCGCCGCGATCTACCACGCAGTGGGGGCCGACGGAGACTTCCGCGCCCGCATCACCGAGGCGATCCGAGACACCCCGCAGCACGACCGGTTCTCGCTCGGGCCGGTGAAGCTGTACGCCGATGACGTCATCGAGCCGCACACCGCAGCAATGCTTGAGGACTACGCGAACCGCCCCGGCCATCGCGGTCACACAAGCCTTGAACCCACCGAGTTCACGAAGCTCTACGTGGAGCTGGACCGCCTGGGGTACCAGGTGCACACCCACGCGATCGGCGACTGGGGCGTCCGTCTCACACTCGACTCGCTCGAAGAAGCGATTCGTGTCAACGGTGCCCGCGACGCGCGCCACGGTATCGTGCACGCCGAGGTGCTTGCGGCGAGCGATCTGCCCCGCTTCCACGAACTCGGGATGGTCGCAGCGATGCAGCCTCGGCACGCCTCGCCGGATCTGGTAGCGGGCACCTGGATGGAAAACGTGGGAGAGGACCGCTGGGATCGCGCCTGGCGCTTCAAGTCCATGATCGACTCTGGCGCGCGCGTGACGTTCTCGAGTGACTGGCAGGTGGGCGAGATGGACCCCCTGATCGGACTCTACAGCGCCATGACCCGAGCGCGCCTGGATGGTCAGGACGCCTGGACCCCGGACGAGCGGTTGGACCTAGACCGCGCTCTGCGCGCCTACACCCTTGGCGGAGCTGAGGCCTTCCACCGGGAGGATCGTGTGGGCATGCTGCGCCCGGGCATGCTGGCGGATCTCGTTGTCTGGTCCGGCGATCTCTACGCGATGGAACCGGCGGAGCTGCTCGCGCAGCGCGCAGACCTCACCGTTGTGGGTGGCACGCCGATCCACGACGACCGAGGCGAGCTTGGCGGCCTCGCAGCGGCCGGCCTGATGGCCGATCCGGGCGGTGCCGGCCAGAGCTGCGGGGAGCCGAACAGCGACCACGAGCACACACACTAGACACCCGCACCACCCACAGAAAGCAGCATCACGATGTCATCGTCGCCATCACCCACCACATCGCGGGCGGCACGCCCTGAGCCGGGAAGCTCTCCTGAGTCCCCGGCCCAGGGGGCTGCCCTCGCGCAGGGGCAGGATCCCGCGGCCGCGCCGGCCACACTCCGACGCACGCTGAAGCTCCGGCACCTTGTGTTCATCGGGCTGGCGTACATGGCGCCCCTCGCTGTGTTCGACATGTTTGGGATCGTCGCCGCGGAGACCGGCGGGCATGTCCCGCTCGCCTACCTCGTGGTGATCGTTGCGGTGCTATTCACCGCGTTCAGTTACTCGCGCATGGTGCGGCTGTTCCCGATTGCGGGATCCGCCTACACCTACGCGAAAGAAGCGATCAACGCCCACGTGGGATTCCTGGTGGGCTGGGCTGCGACCCTCGACTACCTTCTGCTCCCCATGATCAACGCGATCCTCTCAGCGATCTACATGGGCGCGGTCTTCCCCGACGTGCCGTTCTGGGTGTGGGTGGTGTTGACTGTAGCGATCTGCACGGTGATGAACCTTGTGGGCGTGAAGCTTGCGGCGAGCATGAATATGCTGCTCGTCGGGATCCAGCTCGTTGTCGCCGTGGTGTTTGTGACGTTGACGATCATCAACATCTCGAACGGTGCCAACGGTGCGGAGTTCACGATCCGGCCCTTTATTTCGAGCGATGTGCAGCTCGCCGCGATTAGCGCGGGTGCCGCGATCCTCGCCCTGTCGTTCCTCGGATTTGATGCGGTCTCAACGCTTGCGGAGGAGGCCGAGAAGCCGGAGCGCGATATTCCGCGGGCCATCTTCATCATCATCGCGGTCGCCGGAGCCTTTTTCATTACGGTGACCTATGTGATGCAGGTGCTGTTCCCGGACGTCACGCTGCTCGGCGACATCGTGGGCGCATCACCGGAGATTGCGAAGTACATCGGCGGGGCCGCATTCCAAGCGATCTTTGTGGGCGGCTACATGATGGCCGTGCTGGGCTGCGGGATCACCCAGCAGATGAGCGCCGCACGCCTGCTCTACGCCATGGGCCGTGACGGGGCGCTCCCGAAGCGCCTCTTTGGTCGAATCAACCCGAGCACGGGCGTCCCGGTGGTGAACGTGCTGATCGTGGCAGCGATCGCGCTGACCGCGCTGTTTGTCGACCTCGATCAGGCAGCCTCGATGATTAACTTCGGCGCATTCATCGCATTCACCTTCGTAAACCTGTCCGTGATCTTCGTGTTCTTCCGCTTCCTGAAACGGCGTGGACCCGGTGCCTGGCTCACCTTCGTCCTGATCCCAGCTGTCGGCGTCGTCATCAATGTCTGGCTGTGGCTCAGCCTGGATGCGATCTCGATGATCATCGGCGGGATCTGGTTGGTGCTCGGTGCGGTGTATCTCGTGGTCAAGACCCGGGGCTTCCGCGCGGCGGCCCCGGATCTCACCGGTCCGATCAACATCGGCATGTACGAGTAAACGCTACTCCAGGAGCACTCGAATGTGCGTCACCTCAGGATCTTCCGCACCGCGGATATAGCTTCCTGGGAGCGCCGCAGTCTCCCGCAAGTAGGTGATGAGTTCGGCGGTGAGGCGTTCGCCTGGGACCGCGTTGGGGATCCCCGGGGGATACGCCGCAAGCATCGCCGCGCTCACGCGACCCTCTGCTGCGGTGGCGGGGACGGATTCACTCCTCGCGAGGTATGCCTCGCGAGGAGTGAGGACGCGCTCGCCGGGAGCCGGTGCTGTGGGGAGCCGAGACAGGTCATCTGTGTCGGGGGTCGCGAACGAAAGCTCGTCCGCTCGGGTGTCCCTCGGCTGGGGCGGCGCACAGGCATCAATCGCGGCCATGAGGCCTGTGACGTTGGGGCTGCTGCGTGGGCCGATGAGGGCAACAATAGTGGTGGGTGACGCGATCTCCACGAACACCGGAGGCTCGGCGCTTGCCAGTCGACTTTTGAGTTCAGGGCCGGAGACGTCGCGTCCTCGCACATCGATGGACACGTGGAGCGGATCGATCGACGTGCTGCCCGGATGGGCGAGGAAGTCCGGCTCTGCAAGGCGGAGCCCCGGACTCGCCGCAACGAGTTCTCGGAGTTCAGCAGCGCTGGCGAGCGCCGCACCCATTGCCTCGGAACCGGTGGCGAGCTCTGCGCGAGCGATATCGAGTGAGGCGAGCAGCAGTGAGTTGAGGCTTGTCGACTCGGTAAGTCGATATGCCGCGTCAAGGGCGGGCTCCAGTTGCGCTCCCACAGGCGTATCGCACAGGTGGAGGAATGCGGTCTGTGTCAGGCTTCCCCCCAGCTTATGGACACTGGTGAGCACCACGTCGGCACCCTGCCGGGTCGGGGACTCGGGCAGGTTCGGGTGGAACCCAAAGTGGGCACCCCAGGAACCGTCGACGATCAGGGCGGCACCGTAGTTGTGGCACGATGTGGCGATCGCCGCGATGTCAGACACCACACCGAAATAGCTCGGGGACACGAGCACAAGTGCGGCGAACGGCTGCCCTTCGGCGGCAGCTTCTGACAGCGCGCGCTCCGCCGTTTCCGGAGTGATTCCGTGCGCAATCCCGTGGTGAGGGTCAAACTCGGGGAAGATGTATTCGGGCCGCGCTCCCGACATGACTAGACCGTCGTACACGCTCGAGTGACAGCTGCGTTGAACGAGCACTCGGTCCCCGAGCGCGGCAATCGCCTGCAACGCCATCCTGTTTCCCTGCGAAGCCCCGTTTGTTAGGAACCAGCTTGTCCGCGCTCCCCAGGCGGACGCAGCGAGCCTCCGCGCCTGATCAAAGGCGTTGTTGGCCCCGAGATCGATTCCCTCTACGAGTTGCGGAATATCGAGTTCGAGCGCCCGCGCACCAAGAAAATCACGGAGGCGGTCCGAACCGCCCGCACCGCCGGCTGCGTGTCCGGGGATCATGAACCTGAGGCCGCTGCGTGCGCGATGGGCTTCAAGGGCGTCCGCGTAGGGGGCGAGGTGCTGGGCGTCCTGCGATGGCGGCGCTTGCTGCGGGCTCACCGTGAGAACCGATCGAGTGCGGCATAATAGATTCCCGCGACGGGAACGAACCAGGGCCAGCCAACGTGGCCGGGGATCGGCGGATTGGAGAGGTCAGACCACGGGTTGTCTGCCTCTCCACTGACGTTCCCCGCGAGAATCTTGCCCATGTACGTCGCCATTTGTACGCCGTGCCCGGTGTAGCCCTGGGCAAACCAGTACCCGTCGTGTGTGCCGGAGTGGACCATCCGATCCAGACTGATATCGACGAGTCCTCCCCACGCGTATTCCACTGCGACGCCGCGCAACTGCGGGAAGAGCTCGACCATTTCACGCTGCAGGATCTCACCGCTCTTCGGATCCGACGCGACGTCGCGACTCAAGAACCGGGCACGACCCCCGAAAGCGAGCCGGTTGTCCTCGGTGAGCCGGAAATAGTTGAGGAGTTCTTTGCTATCGGAGCACACGCGGCGATTGGGGAGGATCGACTGAGCGAGTTCCGGGCTGAGTGGCTCGGTGACGATCACAAAGCTCCCCACCGGGGCGAAGCGGCGTTGCAGCCAGCCAAAGGGCCGCTTCGAATAGGCGCCCGTCGCAACCACCAATTGCGGTGCCTCGAAATCTCCCCGTGCGGTATGTACGCGGTGCCCACCGCGCTGGGTGCGTGAAACGCCAGTCACCGGGGTGTGCTCGTGTATCAGTGCGCCGCGCGAAACGGCCCCCTGCACCATCGCACCCAGAAGCTTCGTTGGGTGAACGCTCGCACCTGCAGGATCGATCATGCCGCCGAAGTAGGTGTCGGTTCCAATTTCTTGACGTACTTCAGCGCGGTCAAGAAATTGCGCGGGGTGTCCCGTGAGTTCTGTGATCAGTGCGGCCTCGCGCTCGTAGTGAGCGACGTGGCCTTCGCGAGCCGCCAGGTTCATCAGACCGGCTCGTCGGAACTCGGTGTCGACGGCCTCATCGGTGGAGATTTGCTCAATGAGGTCGATCGCGTCGTTGTATCGTTGGCGCATCGAAACCGCACGCTCAACGCCGTAGCGTGACACTGCCCGGGACAGCGACACCGAGAGTCCGGTGGTCGCCATCCCACCGTTTCTCCCGGAAGCACCCCAGCCGACTGTGTGCGATTCAAGAACACGGACGCGGGCACCGCGCTTCGCCAGGTGGTAGGCACAGGACATTCCTGTCAGCCCAGCTCCAACGACGATGACATCGGCGTCGTTCCCGGAATCAGCAGGTGGAATCGGAACCGTCGGTGCGGCGGTGTCGAGCCAGTAGGCGGTGTCTTTCATGAGTTCCTCAAGTCAGGTGGGGTGAGTGGTGGGTCGCGATGCCCAGCGGCTATGTCAGGAACTCGCCGGCGCCGCCGTCGTCTGCAAGGACTACGGCGTTGGCGGGGTCCCATACCGCGGTCAGTGCGCTGCCGGGCACCGCCCCGGGGGCCTCGGAGTCTGTCTTTGCCATGCCGGTCGAGCCGTCAGGCAGGCGAAGCTCGTATCGCCAGGCATTGCCGAGGTAAGTTGCAGTTCGAATTGTCACTGGGATGCCGCAGTGTCCTGTGGGCAGCGCAGAACCCACCGACTGTAGCGCGAGTTTTTCGGGGCGGATCAGCACGGCGGCAGTGCTGTCAGGTGTTGTTCCACGGCCCGCAACGCGGTGGCCGGCTGCGTTCCCGGTACTGTGCCCGGCCACACTCGTAAATCCGGTGCCCCGAACGAGAGTCGAGTCACCCACAAAGGTCCCCACAAAGAGCGTGCTGGGGGATTCGTAGAGCTCCTGCGGAGTACCCAGCTGTTCGATGCGACCGTTGTTGAAGACCGCGATCCGATCTGACAGCGAGAGCGCCTCTTCCTGGTCGTGCGTCACGTAGAGGAACGTTGACCGTACTTCCAGATGGATTCGTTTGATTTCACTTTGAAGCCAGTCCCGCAGCTTCTTGTCGAGCGCTCCCAGAGGCTCATCCATCAAGAGCACGGCCGGGTTGTATACAAGTGCACGCGCGAGTGCGACGCGCTGTTGCTGGCCACCACTGAGCTCACTGGGAGTGCGCTCGGCATAGTCGGTCATGTGCACCATTGCGAGTGCGTCTCCCACCATCTTCGCGCGTTCGGCTTTCCCGATCCGGCGTCGTTCAAGCGGGAATGCGACGTTTCCGGCAACGGTGCGGTGCGGAAACAGCGCATAGTTTTGGAACACCATGCCGATGTCACGTTTGTGTGGCGGGACGGCGGCCACGGACCGGTCATGGATCTGGATCCCACCCTCGGAGACCTGGGTGAAACCCGCGATCATGCTGAGCGTGGTGGTCTTGCCGGAGCCGCTGGGGCCGAGGAACGTCACAAACTCACCGCGACGAATGTCGATGCTGATATCGTCAACGACTGGTTTGCCACCGTATCGTTTGGTGACATTGGTGAGTCGGACCCCGATGCGGCTGGCCTGATCTGGCTGTTCCTCCGACGGACCGTGTGCTGAATGGGCTGAGTGTGACATTGCGGGCTCTCCTCTGAGCAGGGCGGGAACGGACGTCGGGTCGGGGGTGGGTGTCATCGTGACACCGCTGCCCCACGTGACCGACGGCCGGAGAACTGGGCGATCAGCATGACAGTGACGGACACAAGCATCACCATGACTGAGACCGCTGCGACAGTGGGATCGGTGTCCTTGGTCACGGACCTGAAGATCTTCACTGGAAGCGTCTGCAAATAGGGAGTCTGGATAAAGAGCGACAGAATCACCTCGTCGAATGAAGTCACGAACGCCAGCAGAGCGCCGGAGAGCACGCCTGGAGCGATGAGCGGCAGCGTGACCAGACGGAAGGTGTCCCACCGGTTCGCTCCGAGTGTCGCCGCGGCGTCACCGAGTCGAGTGTCGACGCCTCGCAAGCTCGCGAGGACATTGGTGAGGACGAGGGGCAACGATACGACAGTGTGTGCAAGCACAAACCCCCACAGCGTTCCGAGTAAGCCCGTGGTTAAGAAGATCGAGTACAACCCAATCGCAATCACGATGCCGGGGACAAGGAGCGGCAACATGAAGTACTGCTGGAGCCAAGCAGCCCAGCGCGGCTTCATTTTGACGAGGGCCAGCGCCGCGCACACGCCCGCCACCGTCGCGACGAGTGCGGTGAGTACGGCGACGCGGGCCGACGCCCAGAACGCCTTCAACCAACCGACATCAGTGAAGAAGTTCTCATACCAACGCGTTGACCAGCCCTTGGGAGGGAAGTTGAAAGAAGCCTGATCAGTGAATGAGATCGGGATGATGATAAGCGTGGGCGCCACGAGCCAGATCACGACGATGACCGCGAATATGGAGAGCACAATCTTGAGTTTCACTGTTCACTCCCTGTGGAACGGCGTCGAGTGCGTCCAGCGAGCAGCGCAAGGCCGCCGAGGAGCCCCGCGGTGAGGAGGAGAAGGGCGACACCCATTGCAGATCCGTGGCCCCAGTCAAGGAATGCGGAGAACTGCTGGTAAATGAGCGCCGAGAGCATCGTGGTTTGTGGGGAACCGAGCAGCGCCGGCACGATGTAGAAGCCCAACCCAAGTATGAACACGGTCGTGGCGCCGGCTGCAACACCTGGCAGGGAGAGCGGCAGGTACACGCGCAAGAAGGCCGTGACGGGATTCGCGCCCAAGCTCCGAGCGGCGGGGACAAGCCGCGTATCGATACTCAGCATTGCCGAGTACAGGGGGAGCACCATGAACGGGAGGAGTACCTGGAGCATGCCGAGCCCGACACCAAACGTTGTGCGAATGAGAGGCTGGCGGCCGATACCGACGAGCTCGAGGATGTCGTTGATGGGTCCCGAATCTTGCAGCAACACCATCCATGCAAGCGTCCGGACGAGGATGCTTGTCCACAGTGGCATGAGCACAAACAGGAGGAGAAGCTTCTGCATCGTTGGACCGACGATTGTCATGAGATAGGCGTATGGGTACGCGATGAGTACACACACCGCAGTGACGACAGTGGAAACGATGAAGGTGCGCAGGAGTACCTGCAGGAACACTTCGTTCTGCGCGAGCCACTCGTAGTTCTGGAGGCCAGGCTCAGGGTCAGTAAAGCTTCGCCAGGTCACGACCACGATCGGCACGATGAAGAAACACGTGACGATGAGGATACCGGGGATGAGTAACAGGGGCGTGGCCCGGCGAATCGCCGGGCCACGCGTGATGGTGATGGGCTGTGTCATGTCAGTTCCGAGTTGGAGGACGACTCGTTAGGAGCCCGAAGCCCACTTGGTCCATGCGCTTTCCAAATCCGCGTAGTTGTCGGTCCAGAACTGCATGTCGATAGTGGTGCCGGTGTCGAGGTGGTCATTGATGAACCAGGTCTCAGCGGTTTCGGAGAGCTCCGGGCGTGAGTCAACGTTCACCGGTGCAAAGGAGGTCAGCTCGGCGGCCTTGGTCTGCTGCTGCTCGCCGAGGAAGTAGTTCAGGCCTGCGAACGAGGCCTCCGGATCCTTGACGCCCTTCGGGACGGTGAGCGCGTCGACGCCGAGGATCCAGTCGCCCCACATCGGCGCAACCGGAGCTCCAGCATCGGTGGCTCCGAAGCCACGTGAACTCCAGACGAGACTCATTGCGACTTCGCCACTTTCCAGCTGCTGCTGAGACTCAGCTCCTGTGGTCCAAGTGATGAGATCGTCGCCGAGCGACTTGTACTTCGCGATCGCGGTATCGATGTCTGCCACTGTGCGTTCGCTGTCACCCTTGCCATCCGCGAGGAGCGCGAACTCGAGGACCTGCGGCTCAACGTAGGTGCTGAGTCCAATGGCTCGCTTGCCCGGGAACTTTGCCGTGTCGAAGAAATCGGCCGCACTCTGGGGCGGGTTGTCGCCGAATACCTCGGTGTTGTAGGCGACGATGAAACCGTAACTGATGGTGGGAACCATGCAGTCGTTCGTAATTGTGCCCTCGGGGACCTTTGAGATGTCGATCATTGAATAGTCGAGCTTCTCGTACAGTTCGCCACAGTACTGACCAGCGTCAAGGACGGTGGTGTTCGCAATGTCCCAGGTCACGTTGTCGGACTCGACCATTGCTTTCAATTTTGCGGCCTCGAATGAGTCCTGGACCACTTCGGCGCCTGACTCTTCCATGAAGGGCTCCCACACCGCTTCGGTGCGACCCTCCTGGGAAATTCCACCCGAGTCGGCGATTGCGAGTGTCGACCCACTGAGCACTCCCGGGGTCACCACCCCGGCGGTTGCTGTGCCGAAGTCACGATCCTTCGGTGCTTCGGCGCCTGTCCCGCCACCGCTGCATGCCGTGAGAACCACAGCGAGCGATGCGACGACTGCGCCCTGTGCAATGCGTTTCACCTGTAACTCCTTCGTTCAGAACCCCCTCCTACGCTGGCTGAGGATAGGGATAAAACTATACTGAACAAAAAATTCAGTCAAGATAAAGTTTTTGTGATTGTGCGCGCACGTGTTTTGTGGCACCTTGGGTGCATTGGGAGTGCGGATAACCGCATATTTCCCTGAAATCATGCGCACTCGCTGTACGATTCCCGAGCGCATCCCGATGATCGTTGTACAGTGAAGCTCAATCGCTCGACCGCGAGTTCACTGAACAAGGGTGATCGTGTTGCGTGGGCAGGCGCTGCAGATGTGACGTGCGAGAAACACTGAGGAGGGACCCTATGGAATCCGGGCATGAAGTTGGGGCGCGCATCGCGAAGGCGCGAAAGCTGCGCGGCGCGACGCTCCGTGACATCGCAACAGCGGCGGGCGTGAGTCCCAGTTTTTTGAGCCAGCTCGAGCGGGGTCTCACAAACGCCAGTGTGGCGTCACTTCGCAAAATCGCGAGCGCGCTGGGGGTTCCCGTGGCCGATCTGCTCGAGACACACCCACGGCACACTCACGGCGTCTTGCGCGCAGAGCATCGGCCGTCGACGCCGCTCTCATCCGGGTCCGAAAAGTTCGTGGTGGCGCAGCCGCCAGTGCAACACGTGGAGATCTACGTCGGTCGGTTCCAGGTTGGCGGGGCGACCGGGCAGGACCCCTATATTCACGGAACCTCTCAAGAGTTCCTCATCGTGCTGACGGGGAAGGTGCTGCTCGAACTCGGCGAACACACCTATGTGATGGGACCCCACGACAGCATCGAGTACTTGAGCTCCGTGCCGCACCGCGTGCAGAACATTGGCACCACGGTCGCAGAAGTGATGTGGGTGACAAGCCCGCCAACGACAAGCTCGACTCCGGTTCCTTCTGCGGTTGACTCGCAACCGGTCGAGACGAACCCCCACGAATCAGAGGACCTCGCGTAGCGCGTCCTGTTGTGTGACGCACCGCCCCACTGCGCGTCACACCCCCAGACCCCGGACGCGCAACGCGTGCGGACACCGGGCGCATCGGTGCGCCCGAAAACTCGAAATTCATACCCGAACAGGAGCTCTCCACGATGCCGCAGTACCAAATTACGGATCCGTCCACTGGGGAAACCCTCGCGAATTATGCGTCGGCAACGGACGCCGAGGTTGCGAATGCCATCGCAGCCACCGCCGCCGCATACCAGGGCACTGTCGCCGCCGAGCGAGCGTCGCGTGCTCAGAAGATCGCTCGTGTCGCAGAGCTGCACCTTGAGCGTGCGGACGAGCTCGCGGCGATCATCGCCCAGGAGATGGGCAAGCCGATCGATCAGTCACGCGGCGAGGTCGAGTTCAGCGCGTCGATCTACACGTACTACGCGGAGGAGGCCGTTGCCCACCTCGCTGACGAGGAGATCCCGAACGAGGGCGGTGGCCGTGCGTTTGTGCGCCGCGTCGGTCTCGGTGTGATCCTCGGCATCATGCCCTGGAACTTCCCCTACTACCAGGTTGCCCGTTTTGCCGCGCCGAACCTGATTCTGGGCAACACGATCCTGCTCAAGCACGCCGAACAGTGCCCCCGCTCAGCCGAAGCCATCGCACAGATCTACCGTGATGCGGGGTTTGGCGACTCCCTGGTCAACCTGCGTGCCACGCACGAACAAATCGAAGACGTGATTGCCGATCCCCGAGTACAGGGCGTTTCGCTGACGGGTTCCGAGCGTGCCGGCGCCGCGGTTGCGGAGATCGCGGGGCGTCACCTGAAGAAGGTTGTGCTCGAGCTCGGCGGCTCCGACGTGTTCCTGGTGCTCGACACTTCCGACCTGGACGCGACCGTCGCAATGGCTGTCGAGGCACGCATCGAAAACAGCGGGCAGGCGTGCAACGGGTCAAAGCGAATCGTGGTGCTTGATCGCTACTACGACGAGTTTGCCGAGAAGTTTGTGGCGGCGATGCGCGCGGTGACGTCAGGGCCGGCAACGGAGACGGGGATCAACATCGGGCCGCTGTCTTCCACCCGGGCTGCGGAACTGCTCGGTGCACAGGTCGCCCGCGCAGTCGAGCAGGGAGCCGTGCTCGAGCTCGGGACCGCGGAGCCGAACGGTGCGTTCTTCGCGCCCACCGTGCTCTCCGGCGTCACGTCCGACATGGACGCCTACACCCAGGAGCTCTTCGGCCCCGCCGCAGTGCTGTACCGGGTCGCCGATGACGCGGCGGCAATTCAGCTCGCCAACAGTTCTCCCTACGGGCTCGGCTCCGTCGTGATCTGCGAGGATCTTGACCGGGCCGTCGCCATTGGTGACCAGCTTGAGGTCGGCATGGTGTTCATGAACGGTGTCGGGCTTGACGGGCCCCACCTCCCCTTTGGCGGCGTGAAGCGGAGCGGATTCGGGCGTGAGCTGGGCCGGTATGCGCTCGAGGAGTTTGCGAACAAGAAGCTGTTTGTGTTCGCCGAATAGGGCGAGCCGCAGAAACGCCAGGGGCGGTGCCGGATCTGTGATCCGACACCGCCCCTGGCGTGTGTGATGAGTGGTTAGGACACGTAGGTGTCGACCGCGAGGATCTTCACCGGGATCTCGTTCCCGTTGGGTGCCGCATAGCTGACCTCTTCGCCGACCTTGCGGCCCAGGATCGCCGTGCCCAGTGGGCTCTCCGCGCTGAACACGTCGAGATCGGAACCATCCGCGAGTTCACGGTTCCCAAGCAGGAACCGCTCCTCATCGCCGAAGATGTCCGCGGTGATGACCGTGCCGATCTCGACGACGCCGCTGGCCTGCGGAACTTCGCCGACGACGGCGTGCTTCAGCAGAGATTCGAGGTCGCGGATCCGGGCTTCCATCTTGCCCTGCTCATCCTTCGCCGCGTGGTAGCCACCGTTCTCCTTCAGGTCGCCCTCTTCGCGGGCAGCCTCGATACGGGCAGCGATGTCTTTGCGGCCGGGGCCGGTCAGTTCAGCCAGCTCGCCAGTGAGCCGGTTGTAAGCATCTTGAGTCAGCCAGGTCTGCGTGGGCTCGGCCATGGGTGATCCTCGTTTCAACATGAGAGCGCTACTGCGCTGTGGGACGCGCAACGCCCTGACAGGGCAGGGCGTTTCCGGCCAGCGTATCAGTGCGAGCCGTTGAAACCCCAGAAGTGGTGCGGTGATCCGCGGCGGCTAGGAGCCCTCAACAACCCAGCATTCGCGGGTCGTCGTTGCCGTCGCCGGGTTCGTCGTGACGAGGCGTGTGGTGACAGTGTGCGTGCGCGCGTCGGTGACCGGGAGTTCCACGATCTTCCACCCGACGGTGGCCTTCGCTGTGTTCAGCGCTTCGACAGCGCACGCCACCGGAGTGTTCGGCGGGGCGGAGACTTCAAACTTCACATCGAGTACAAGCTCACTCTGCTTGGTGTGTCCGATGTCCTGGACCTCGACCTGGCTCCCGTTTTGCCACCCGGAAAAGAGCAGGAACAAGAGGCCCGCGAGGAGCAGCGCGATCGCGACGATCCACGCAAACCGGCGATCCAGACGACGGCGACGGCCCGTGCCGTAGCGATCCTCAAGACGCTGCGTCGACGGAGATTCCGCGTCGACGGCGGCGACCGCATGTGGCACGGGAACCTCCGATCCAGACTGGGTAAACTGTGTGCTTGGTGCCAGAGTACCGGGAAGCTCCCGAGAAGCACGTGAGAGGAAGCGCATGACGCTCAGGCTCATCGCGGTGCACGCGCATCCCGACGACGAATCCAGCAAGGGTGCTGCCACCTACGCACACTACCTGGATCAGGGCGTCGAGGTGCTCATCGTGAGTTGCACGGGAGGCGAACGCGGGGACGTGCTCAATGAGCTCGTTGCGCGGGATCCGAAGAGCCGGCGGGACCTCGCGGGGCTCCGCCGGGACGAGATGGCGCGCGCTCGCGACATCATCGGCTTCGAACACCGTTGGCTTGGCTACCAGGACTCTGGGCTCCCCGACGAGGGTGACCCCATTCCCGAGGGCTCGTTCGCGCACATTCCCGCCGAGGTATCCGCGGAAGTGCTCGTCAAGACTGTGCGCGAGTTCAAGCCGCACGTCATGATCACCTATAACGAGCAGGGCGGGTATCCGCACCCCGATCACATCCGGTGCCACGAGATCAGTAAGATCGCGTGGGATCTCGCCGGCGACCCGGAGGCCTACCCCGAGGCGGGCCAGCCCTGGGAAGTCAAGAAGCTGTACTACGAAGAGATCTTCAACGGGGAGCGCATCAGCACGGTGTACCAGTGGCTGCTGGATCACGAGCCCACGTCGCCGCTCGTTGCCCAGTTCGCGGAGATCCACGAGCGCATGGGCAAGCGCGGCAACCGGAGCACTGCCCGCATCGAGGTGGGCAAGTTCTTTGAGCAGCGCGACGAGGCGTTGCGTGCCCACGCCAGTCAGGTGCCGCCGGATAGCCCGTTCTTCTTCTGGCCCAACGAACTGCAGCGCCAGGCGTGGCCGTTCGAAGACTACCGACTCGCGGCCTCGCGGGTCGACACAACCGAGTTCGAGGGTGACCTGTTCCAGGGCATCAAGGAGGAAAACGCATGAGTGTGATGGGTGTCGTGCAGCGACTGGCTGAGGATTCGACGGAGTTCGATCCGAACCAGGTCACGCCCGGCGTGGAGGGCTTCCTGTTCACCGGCCTGATGGCCGCCGGCATTATTGCGCTCGGGTTCCTGCTTGTTACGCGTTTGCGTCGCAACATGTACCGCCACGAGGTGCGCGAAGAGATCGCGGCCGAGCTGGGCGAAGCCGAAGCGGATTCCGAGCCGCGGAGCTAGTGCGCGTGGGCGGCGATCCGACGGACCCCTGGGGGTTTCCGGACGACTCCGGCGACGCTGAGCGTTGGCCGGGGGAAGCTTGGGGAGCGCCGCCCCCAGATTCCGGGGTTTCCGCGGGGAGTGCTGCCGGATCGGGCAGCGCCGGATCCGGCACCGCGCCCGCTGCTGCGACCGTGCGGCACGAGGGGGAGGACCCGCTCCACGTTCTGTCGACTGTGTTTGGCTACGACGCGTTCCGTGGCGAGCAGGAAGCGATCATCAGGCAGGTTGTCGGAGGCGGCGACGCCGTGGTCCTCATGCCCACCGGTGGCGGCAAGTCGATCTGTTACCAGATCCCCTCGCTGGTCCGTGAGGGCACGGGAATCGTGCTCTCGCCACTCGTCGCGCTGATGCACGATCAGGTGGCCGCGCTGCAGCTTGCCGGTGTGCGTGCCGCAGCGCTGAACTCCACGATGAGCCTAGAGCAGCGCCGCGACGTCGAACAGGCGTACCGTGCGGGCGAGCTCGACGTGCTCTACCTCGCCCCAGAACGCCTTGCCGCGGCGGGGACCGTCGAGTTTCTGCGGCAGGGCCGCATCGCCCTGTTCGCGATCGACGAGGCCCACTGCGTGTCGCAGTGGGGTCACGATTTCCGCCCCGACTACCTCCGCCTCGGCGCACTCGCCGAGCACTGGCCCGACGTGCCCCGGATCGCGCTCACCGCGACCGCGACTCCCGAGACGCACCGGGAGATCACCGAGCGGCTCCATCTGGGCAACGCGGAACACTTCGTGTCGAGCTTCGACCGGCCCAACATCCGCTATCGGGTCGAGGCGAAGCAGTCGGGCCGCGCACAGCTCATCTCCTTCGTGCGCGGCGAGCACGGCGGCGAGGCCGGTATCGTCTACGCGCTGAGCCGTAAGCGCGTCGAGCAGACTGCCACGGCCCTCCGCGACGCCGGCGTCGACGCGGTCGCCTACCACGCGGGCCTGCCCGCCGACGTGCGGCTCGATGCCCAGACGAGATTCCTCCGCGAAGATGGGGTTGTCGTTGTGGCGACCGTGGCCTTTGGCATGGGAATTGACAAACCCGACGTGCGCTTCGTTGCGCACATCGATCTGCCGAAGTCGATTGAGGGCTACTACCAGGAAACGGGCCGGGCCGGTCGGGACGGCCTGCCGTCCGAGGCGTGGCTCGCCTACGGCCTGGCCGACGTGGTGCAGCAGCGCCAGATGATCGAGTCGGGGGACGGCGACGCGGCAACCCGCGCTAACCAGACCCGACACCTGAACCAGATGCTCGCTTTATGCGAGGGGGCAAGCTGCCGACGCCAGTTCCTGCTGAACTATTTCGGCGAGCCCGGCAGCCCCGCCTGTGGCAACTGCGATGTCTGCCTGAACCCGCCGAAGCTCTGGGATGCCACGATCCCGGCTCAGATGCTGCTCTCCACCGTGATCCGCACCCAGCGCGAGCGCGGCCGCACCTTCGCCGCCGGGCAGCACATCGACGTGCTCCGCGGCACCGGGTCTGAACGTGTCACGCAGCTGCGGCTCGACGAGCTGACGACCTGGGGGATTGGGGCCGAGTGGACAGTGGCCCAGTGGCGGGGCGTGGTGCGCCACCTGCTGGCAACCGGTCTGGTTGAGGCCCGAGGCGAGTGGGGCGTGCTTGCTCCCGCCGAGGCCGCAAAACTAGTGCTCCGGGGCGAGGCTGAGGTGATGATGCGCGAGGAGGTCGTCACCCGCGCTGCGCGTTCGGGCCGCGGCACCCGGGTGGCGTCCAGTGGGGGGACAAAACGGTCCGCCGCCGCTGCCGATCTCTCCCCTGAACAGGACGAGATCTTTGAGCGGCTCCGGGCCTGGCGGGCGGAAGAAGCCAAACGCCAGGGGGTGCCCGGCTACGTTGTGTTCGGAGACGCGACCCTCGCCGCGCTCGCGGTGCACCGGCCCGGCACGGACGACGAGCTGCTCGCGATCTCCGGGATCGGCGAGGTCAAACTCGAGCGCTACGGCGCGGCCGTGCTGGGTGTCCTCGCGGCGTAGATCGCGAGGTTCCCCCACGCGCTCTCCCTACCGCAGATACACGGGATCCAGCGCCACCAGCAGCGCCGCGGTCCAGTGGCACAGGAATGCGACTGTGGTGAGCGCGTGGAAGATCTCGTGGAAGCCGAACACCCCGGGCACGGGGTTCGGGCGCTTCATCCCGTACACGACCGAGCCGAGGGTGTAGAGCAGCCCGCCAACGACCACGAGCACCATTGAGGCAAGGTTCGCGTGTGCAATGTCGACGATGTACATGATTGCCGCCCACCCGAGCAGCACGTACAGCGGCACGTAGAGCCAGCGCGGTGCACCGATCCAGAACACTCGGAATCCGATTCCGAGCAGCGCCCCGCTCCACACGAGGATCAGGAGCAGGATGCCCTTGTCATGCGGCAGGGCGAGCAAGGCCAGCGGGGTGTACGTGCCCGCGATGAGTAAGAAGATGTTCGCGTGATCGAGCCTGCGGAACAACTGCTTGGTGCGGGGGCTCCAGTTAATGCGGTGGTACAGCGCGGAGATACCAAAGAGCAGCATGCTCGTCAGCATGAAGACTGCCGACGCCCACTTCGCGACCGGGCCGTGGGCGAGGCTCATCAGGACGATTCCTGCCGCCACAGCGACGGGAAAGGTGCCCGCGTGGATCCAGCCCCGCCAGAGCGGTTTCGCCTCGGCGACCGGTGCCTGGCCAGCCGGATCCACCGCCGCGCCGGAATCCAGGGCCGCATCGGAGTCCGCGGCCGCCAGGAGCGGCAGCGAGAGACGGTCGGGTTCGGGGAGCGGGCGACGCGGGTGGCCCTGCGGCGGGGCCGAGCCCTCGTGTGCGGGGAAATCGCGTCCGTCGGGCCTACTCATACCCCGAGTGTATGTTCCCAACAGATCTGCGGGGGCATATGTGTGGAATCCCGCAGGAAGCGGGCCGCCCGCCCCGCCTGAACGCATGCCCCGATACCCCCACCCGCTCACCGCCGCAATCGATGGGTGAGTTTCCGGGGCTTGACGAACACGAAGCCCCGGAAACTCACCCATGGATGCGCGTGGGCGTGGTGTGGGCGCGTCGTGCGCACGGGCTGCGCCCCAGCTCCGGGCGCTACACTCTGAGGGTGAGTGACCAACCGTCGACGCCGCGCACCGGGTTCCTGTACCGGCTCTATCAGCGTCGCCTGCGCCGGGAGATCGACCCCGCCCGCGTACCGCAGCACATCGCGATGATCGTGGACGGCAACCGGCGGTGGGCCAAGCAGCGGCTGCAAGAACGCGCCGCATACGGGCACCGCGCAGGCGCGCAGAAAATCCACGAGCTCCTGGGGTGGTGCGAGGAAGCCGGGATTCATACGGTCACGCTGTACCTGCTCTCGGCGGACAACCTGAAGGCGCGCGATCGGCAGGAGCTCGACGACCTCACCGGGATCATCGCCGAGCTCGCCACGCAGCTCGCCGAGAACCCGCGCTGGCGTGTGAAACATGTGGGCTCGTGCGAGGGGCTGCCTGAAGCGCTCAGCTCGGCGCTCGCCGCGGCGGAGGCCGCGACGGCGGATCACACAGGCCTGCACGTGAACCTCGCCGTGGGCTACGGCGGCCGCAGCGAGATTACGGCGGCGGTGCGCAGTGTGATTGCGGAACACCAGGCCGCGGGCGGCACGATCGACACCCTCGACGAGCACCTCACCCCCGAGACGATCGGGGAGCACCTGTGGACTCGCGGGCAGGCTGATCCGGATCTGGTGATCCGCACCTCAGGCGAGCAGCGGCTCTCGGACTTCATGATCTGGCAGTCGGCGCACTCGGAGTTCTACTTCGTCGAGGCGCTCTACCCGGACCTGCGCGAGGTCGACTTCTTGCGCGCGCTGCGCGACTACTCCACGCGGCAGCGCCGCCTCGGCGGATAGCGGGCACCTGCCCGGTACAGTGGGCGGCATGAGAACGCCCGGGCTGTACTGCGATCGGCGCGGGATCCTCACCGATCAGGAGGAGACGCGATGCGCGAGAGCGTGACAATCCTGCGGGCGGCCGCAATGCTCACCCCGGCAGGGGTGATCGCGCCAGCGGAGCTCGGGATCGATGCCGCGGGCCGGATCGATTACGCCGGGGAGCCACGGGCTCGGGAGGCGAAAGCCACGACGATCCTCGATCTCCCCGGCCAGATTCTGATGCCTGGGCTCGTGAACGGGCACACCCACTCCGCGATGACGGTGCTGCGGGGCGTCTCGGACGACGAGGGCTTCATGCCCTGGCTCGCGGCGGTCCAGGGGCTCGAACAGCACCTCACCCGCGACGATGTGGTGGCCGGACTTCAGCTTGCGCTCGTCGAGATGATCGAGACGGGCACCACCGCTTTTGCTGACATGTACACCTGGGACGCCGGGTTGATCGAGCTTGTGCGCGCCGCAGGGATGCGCGCGCTTGTTGCCCCGGCTTCCTTCGCCGCGGACTCGGTGGGCTTCCCCGGCGTCTCCGATGCGGACGGTGCGACGGTGACGCAGCTGACCGAGGAGCTCGCGGCGCAGTTTGCGGGGGATCCGCAGATCAGGATCGCCTTTGGGCCGCACGCGCCGTACACCTCGCCGCCGGAGTTTTTGCGGGACATCGCCCGGCGCGCGGTGGCGGGTGGCATCCCGATCCACACGCACGTGTCTGAATCGGCAGCCGAGGTCGCGGACATCACCGCGCGCTACGGCACCACCCCGGGGGATCACCTGGACCGGTTGGGCCTGTGCGAGGCGGAGCTGCTCGCCGCGCACTGTGTGCACCTGACTCCCTCGGAGATCGAGCGCTTCGCTGCGGCCGGGGTTGCGGTGAGTCACAACCCGGTCTCGAACCTCAAGCTGGGCACCGGGGTCGCTGCGCTGCCCGAGCTGATCGCCGCGGGGATCCGGCTCACGCTCGGCACGGATTCGGTGGCGAGCAACAACACGCTTGACCTGTTCGAGGAGATCAAGCTCGCGACGATCCTGCATCGCGGCGTGCGCGAGGACGCGGCGGCTGTGCGTGCGGCGGACGTGCTCGACATCGCCACACGGCGCGGGGCCGAAGCGATCGGGTTTCCCGACGCCGGGGCGCTCGAAAAGGGCAGGCTCGCCGACGTGATCACGCTCGACGTGACGGGCTCAGCGGCGACCCCGTTCGATCCGGCATCGCTCGTATCTCACCTCGGCTTCGCGGCCCGCGGCGGCGATGTGCGACACGTGTTCGTGGGTGGGCGTCACCTGTACGCGGACGGCACTCACCTCACCCTGGACGCCGCGGCGATCCGGTCCCGTGCCGCTGCGGCCCGCGCCAGGCTCCGGGCCGCGGCGCTACGCGAGCCGTGATCGGTCGAAGGGGTCAAGGCTGATGCCGCGTTCGAGCACGACCTTGGCCCATTCCTGCGCCGAGTGCAGGCTGTGGTCGCGGTAGTTGCCGCAGCTCACCGCCTCGGTGCCCGGGACGTCGTCCCACGTGACCCGCCAGGCGAGATCTTCGAGTGACGACTTGATTGCGGCGGCGACAGTCTCTGGGGAGGGTTCGCCCCAGGCAATGAGGTGGAACCCCGTGCGGCAGCCAAACGGGGAGATGTCGATCAGCCCGTCGAAACGGGTGCGCAGCAGCGCGGCGAGCGTGTGCTCGATTGTGTGCAGGCCAGCGGTAGGGATTTCCTGTTCGTTCGGCTGCACGAGGCGAATATCGAAGTTTGAGATCGCGTCGCCCTTCGGCCCGTGCTCGACGCCGATCAGGCGCACGTACGGGGCCAGTACCTTCGTGTGATCCAGGGAGAAGCTCTCAACCTCGGCAAGTTCGACGTCGCTCATGGAGCCAGTGTAGTTGGGGCTTCCGGCACCGGACAGGGTGCATGTCACAGGGGGTCATGCGCGCCGCGCGACTCGCGTACAACCGGGCCTTGGACACAGCTGAGGCCCGCTCCCCGGGTGGGGTGCGGGCCTCAGGATAGGGTTCGCGTCCTGCCGGCTGTGCCGGACGAGAGGCGCGCTGGTTACGCGGCCTGCGCGAGATCGCGCCGGGTCAGCGCGATCCGGCTCAGCTTGCCGGCGGGCGCACGGTCAACGCGCACATCCCAGCCCGAACGGTCGAGCCGCTCGAGGTCGTTGTGTGCCTCGCCCAGGCTGTCCGTCTCGACAAGGTAGAGCGTGCGGCCAGACGTGCGGTACACCGAGCGGTGCTGTGCCCACTCGGGCACTCGCATCTCGGCGGCATCGCCCAGCGCGTGGTACGGGGTACGCAGCGCGTCAGGGCGCAGCGTGGCATCGGAAGCGATGCGAAGTGTGTGAGTCATGATGATTCCTTTCGACCCGCACCGTCGTGGTGCGGAACCCGCCAAGTCTGTCTCGCGGGTGCGGGGCTCGGGATCGAGCCTGGGTGCCGGGCCGGAGCTGGATGCGCGTGTGAGCGGATCCGCGTGCCGGCGGGGCGATGGTGCGGATCGAGTGGAAGCACTCGTCTGTACCGAGGAGCTGCGTGGAATGGACGACACGTGTGAGTGAACCCGCCAGCCTCCGGCGGAGAACACGCTCGTTTCGCGAACTCAATACATCATCTTAGAACAAGTCTTCGAAAAACGCTAGTGTTGATCCGGAAATGTTTGCTGGCGTGCCGTGTCGCGCCGTGCGCGAGGGAGAACACCATGTCCGAATTCACCACGCTTTTGGTGTTCGCACACCGTGATGAGGCGTCCGCGTTTGCCGACGTTCCGCACCTGATTACTGGGGTGGGCAAGGTGAACGCCGCGGTCTCCGTCGGTGCCGCGCTCGCCGCCGGCGGGGTCGATCGGGTGGTTGTGCTCGGCACCGCCGGCGTTGTGGGTGACGGCCCCGACCGTCCGAGCCTCGACGAGATCTACCAGATCACAGCAGCAGTCCAGCACGATTTCTCACTCCCCTCGCCTGAGTTGCGCCCCGCCGGCGAGGTGCTCCTGGCGGATCGCACGGCCACAATCGCCACGGGCGATGTGTTTGTGCAGGACGACGCCCAGCGCGCCCACATCGCCGAGCTGGGTGCCGAGCTCTGCGATATGGAGAGCTACGCGTTTGCGGCGGTGTGCGCCACGTTCGACGTTCCGCTGCAGCTGTTCAAAGTGCCCTCGGACTTCGCCGACAGCTCCACCACGGCCGAGGAATGGGACACCATTGTGTTCCGCAAGAGCGAGCAGCTGCGGGCTTTCTGGGACGCGCAGCTGGGCTAAGTCATGCTCGTTGGCTTCGGAGCCTGAGTCAACGAAAGCGTCGGAGATTTTCGATCCCGCACCCAGATGTGGGGGAAAATCTCCGACGCTTTCGTGAAGCTCCGTCGCTTTCGTGAATCTCCGCGGTACGCGTGAAACTGGGGTGGGCCCTGGTTACTGCTCCCGGGAGGACCGGCGGCGCAGCAGCGTGAGCCCGCCCGCGCCGAGGAGCGCGGCGCCCGCCGCCGACCACCAGGCGAGGTCAGCCCCACCGGTCTGCGCGAGCGTGCCACCCGTGCCGGGCTTCACGGGCGGCTTCGGGTCAACCGGCGGCTTGGGATCGACGGGCGGCTTGGGGTCGACCGGCGGCTTGGGGTCGACTGGTGGCTTCGGGACCGGTGCGACGTCGACGGCGGTGGCGGCCGCGGTCGCCGTGATTCGGCAGTCCGCGGTGCCCGTAATCTGCACGGTGACCTGGGTCTCCGCATCGGCCTTCGTGAGCGTGTACTGGGCTTTGGTCGCTCCAGCGATCGGCTCGCCATCGCGCAACCACTGGACACCGAACTCCGCGGCGGGATCCCAACTGGGCAGCCCGGCAGTCAGTGTCTTCCCAGGGGTTGCGTCACCGGAGAGCGTGGGCGCGGGGGTCTGCGTGAACGCGACCGGAACGGTTTCGGCAGCGAAGGTCAGTTCCGCGGTGTCGGGTGCCGAGCCGTCGCCCCGGGTGACACCGTTCTGTGCCTGGAGTGTCACCGTGCCCTCGGCAGTCGGCGTACCCGTAATCGCGCCTGTCGTTTCGTCGAGCGTGAGTCCCGCGGGGAGCGTGCCGGCGGTGGTGCCGACCCAGCTCGGATCAGGGGTGCCCACGAGTTCCGGGGTCAGCGTGAGCGCGGACGGTGAGCACGTGTTTGTGGTGATCGTGCTGCTCGGGTACGTGATCTCCGAGGACTTCAGGGTCGTGAGCGTGACCGGCAGGAGTCCCCAGGGCGGCGTGAATCCGGAGATGTAGAGACGTCCGTCCGTGCCCCAGCGCGACTGGTACATGTTGAAGTAGTCAACGTCGGCAAAGTCGATGTCGAAGTTGTCGAGGAACTCGGTCGCGGTGCCTGTCGCAACGTCGAGCTCATAGATCGCCCAGTTCCCGGAGTAGTACACCTTGCCTTCGGAATACCGAGTCATGTCGAGCCCGTGAATTGTATTCGAACCCGTCGAGACCTCGGTGATGGCCGGGGAAGCGGGGTCCGCGATGAAGCCGAGCTTGTACATGTCCAGGCTGAAGCCGATTGCCCCGGTGACCGGGTCGATCTGCAGCCAGGGAGTCTGCTCCGGGTTCATTGACTGCGGAATGCCGGTGATGACCTGAGTGACGGCACCGCTGGTCAAGTCCACGGACCAGATGCCGTTGAGCTGCGTCGGGGCGGACCAGTCGGAGCGGACATACGCGTGGGTACCGTCTTTGGTCACCGCCATGCTCGTGGCCTGGCCCGAGGTGATCCCAGGAATCTGGACGCTCACGCTCCCAATGAACGTGCCGTCCGGCGCCCAGGTGGCGATCGTTGCCGGGGCGGGGAGCCAGGAGCGCGCGTGCAGCGAGTGCACGTTGCCCGCGGTGTCGGTGGAAATCGAAACGACGCGACCGGTGATTCCCGCGGTTGCGTTGGTGTCCCACGAGGTCGGCGTGGAGCCGTCCTCGAAGTACCGGTAAATGTATGTGTCCTTGGCGTTGGATCCGGTCCAGCGGGCTGAGTACATGGAGCCGTCGATCCCCAGTTCGAGCTGGCCCTGAGGGCCCGAATCAGCCGGGACCATGACCGGGTCACCGACAGCGAGACGCTGGCCGTCGATTCCGATGTTGGCTGGCGGCGTGCCGGGAGCCGCGGGGGCGGCGAGTGCCGGGGCAGCCGCGAGCCCGGTGAAGGCCACGCAGGCGGCGATGCCAACTACGGCCGTTCGAGTCCCGCGTCCGCGGTCGGTCAATCGTGAAGTGCGCGTCATTGCTGATCCCCATCCCCGCAACGCGCACGGCGCTGCGGACCCCATCCCAAGTCCTACCTGTGACAGTAATCCCAAAGGGAACCGTAGGGCAACTGTAGAGTCCAGCGCAGCCGTGTGTCGCTCGGCTCAGCGAAACGATGCGGAACACAGCGGTCGTACCCGTGCGACACGCAAACAAAAACCCCCGCGATCTGCTGATTTCTCAACGATCTGCGGGGGTTTTCAGTGGCGGTGACGGTGGGATTTGAACTCGCCCGGAAACGAATTGTGCTGGTCGTCAAATGCTAGAACGCCATCATTTCAACGATTCTCAGTCACTGAAACCATTCCAATGCACCAGCGTTTTCAGCAAATGTTGCCATCGTGTTGTCACCGCGCACCCGCTAATCCCAGAGTGATTCAACGGATTCTTTGTCAAAAGCCGCGTTCGCTTCTTTGAGTTCCGCTTTCGCGTTGCCGAGGCTGTTTAGGGCAACAGCCAAGCTTTCGAAGCTTGCTTGGCGGTAGAGCGCTTGTGGAACGATTGCTCCCGCTAATTCGGCTCCGGATTCGGCCAAAAGCCCTCGCTTATGCAATACAGAAATCAGATCGTTCATGCGCCCATAGAATGTCTTGAAAATGGCACTATGAATATCTGAAGTTCTAACGAGATGGTATTTGTTCGTTGGTTCTGGCCATGAGATTTTGTCGGACGCGGTCGCAAATCGTTCAGCGAGCGCAAGGGCCTCGCGTCCGAGTTCATTTCGCATTTCCGAAACACCTTCCTTGCCGAGCGCGCGGATTGCTTCTGGATTCTTGAGCGCGTATCCCTTCGCAAGTTCGTCCACGCGGGCTGGTATGCCATCTGCGATAGTCCGCAATGTTTCGATCTTCAAGCGATCGGCTTCTCCTTGAGCGTTTGCTACTTCCTGCTCGGCTTGTTGTACTGCGAGTTCTGCTTCTGTGGCCATACCTTGAATACCTCCATTGAGGCTCCTCGCCGGTTGCTTGGAGCACTTCAAGCATGGGGGATGCTCCGGACAATCTGTTAGAAACTGGTCATTGAGTATCTGGATGGCTGTTGCCGAGCAACACCCACCTGCTCTGCAAGTGCTCTATCGTTTGCTAGTGAGCCGTGCCCTAAGCCTGCCTGAGGGCATAACTCAGAGTTAGACCCTTCGCCTTGAACGGTGTGCGTCTGACGGATACCGTCACCGCCGGCGCGGTTTCGGTCGTTTCGATGCGATCGGGGTGACGTTCGGCGCCGCGGCCACCGCCGCCGACTCCGCTCCCTGCTCGACGCGGCGTGCACGGAGTTCGAGCTGCATCCTCACCTTCGGCGTGCCGCCGACCTCTGCGAGCAGACGCGACAGAAGCGAGTGCGCACGCAGCGCGAGCGACGTGTCTCCGGTCGCGGTCGCCTGGTCAGCCATGTCAGCGAGCGCGCGCACCTGCGCCACGGCCGCCGCATCCGACGCCGCGATCCATCTCATGCCCGCGATCGAGCCCTCGACGCTCTGACGCATCACCCCGACAGGTGCGTCAGACGCTGCACGCGCCCGCTCAGCGGCCTGAGCTCGCTTCCGGGCCCGATACTCGCGGGAATACCTCGCGTTCCGCTCCTGGCGCGTCTCCTGAGTCCTGGTGGTCATCTGACGGCCTTTCTGTGCGTGTGCTGGCCCGGTGGGGGAAATCACTGCCGGCACAGTCTTTCGTGCCGTGTCTTTGGTGGGATTGGACCGCCCCTACCCCCGTCGGGAGAGTGTGGTGAGGCGGCGAAGCCTGTGGGTAGGGCTTCGCCGCCTCGAGGCTGCAAGCTCTATCTTGCTCCGTGGCAGAGTGTGCAGCTGGGTGGACCGCTTACATACGTAGTTGCGCGATGTGGATGAGTGCGCGAGCTCGAGAGCCTGGGACGAGGCGTGTAGCGTTCTTGATCGCGACTACTGAGGTGTCTCGGTTCGCACCAACGGGGACGAAGCTGAACTCGAACACGTCAAGGTCTCGCAGCTCGTTCGCTCGGCGTCCGCCGCCGAGGTCTACCTTGCCTTCGCTGCGTGCCTCGAACGCGAAGGACAACTCTCGCAGGAGTCCACTCTTTACGAGGTTGTACACCTGTGGCCCCTTGGGAGAGGTGAGGTCGAATACGCCTCGTACCCACCAGCCGTGGTCGTCTTCGCCTTCCTCGAGGGCGCGTGCGACATAGAAGTCCGGGTCGTCCATGCGGTGCCCGAACAAGCCGGGGAGCTGGATACCGTGCTTTCTGCGATGCTCGATGCCCTTCGCGAACGCTCCCTTCGCGATGACGTCACCGTAACTATCAGGCTCCCGGGTGAACGTGGACGGGTACACCAGGAACTCGCCTTCGGACAAGCCGGCCGCAGGGCCCGCTTTCACTCGGGAGGCCAGCGCCTTCTTAGTTCGCATGGCTACTCGCCGCCGGTGATCGTTGCTTTGACGATTCCTGCGGGCTGGAACACGGAGAGTCCGAACCGACCCTCGACGCGGGCGCGTACCTGGTTCTTATCGAACCCGCTGGACTGGTCCCATTTCGTTTCGATCGAGCCGTCTGTGTCCACGCCGGCCGCGGAACGATCCAGAGCCAGGGCGGTGCCAGCGGCGATACGCGTTGACGTGACAACCTGCGTGCCCCACAATTTCTGTGTTGCGCGGTCGATCGGGCCTCCGAGATCGAACGAACCTGAGGTGACGCGCTGGGTCTCGATCGCGGCCCAGTCAGATGAGTTCACGATGAACAGGTCTGCGACCTGTCCCACGTTTTCCAGCTTGAGCGCGGCGAGCCGCAGCGTTGTGACAGGGTCCGCGGCGAAGGGCTGCATCTGTACGCCAGATGTGTTCAGGATGCCACGCAGATGGCCGGAGGTTCCAGCCCCATTGAGGATCTCGTCCTCGACGGCCTCGCGCAGCATGTAGAACAGCTGCGTTGTAAGAAACGATGCGAGAACGTCCGCATCCTTGAGGAGGTACTCGTCAACGTACTCCGAGATGTGAGCGAAGACCTGCAGCCGGCCCTCGATCGGTTCGACCGTGACAAGCGAGGTCGGCTTCTTGTCGCCAGCTGCGACAATTGCTGCGTTGTTCTCTCGAACCGTCTGGCGCAGATACCGGTAGACCGGGTGCGGTCGGGTCACACTCGAAAGCGCTTCGAGAACGCTCGTGGGCACAACACCCTTCGCGATCGGGTCCGGCGACATTGGCACGCTCGAAGTCGTGGTGCCAGTGGCTACAAGCGACTTTCCTCCGCGAGCGGCGAGGCTACGGGCGAGCATGTCAGCGCTCTTACGCCCGCTGGGGCCGGTGAATGTCACGTGACTCTTTGCTCGGCTCCCCCAGGCCCCGGGCAGAAACCCTCGTGCGAGGCCCTCGGAGGTGGGCTCGATCTCGTCGTCGGACTTCGCGCCGAGCTCTGCGAGCGCGTTTCTGATTGCGTCACCCTCCGCCTGCGCCTTGATCCGCTCCTTGAGGCGCTCAGCCTCTTGTGCGAGTTCCTCGACCCGGGCGGACTCCGCCGTTGTCAGATCGCGGCGCTTCTCGCCGCCGCTGGAATCCGGCTCGCTCGCACGGTCAATGATGGCCTGCATTTCAGCGAGGACGTCTTCAAGTTTTGCTTTTTCGTTCATTGTGTCTTTCCTACTCTTGGTTGAGCAGTCCGAGCCGAACGGCCGCCGCGGTATGTTCAGCGTCGAGCAAGCCGAGCTCGTGGGCGTGCTGCACGACTGTGACTTCATGCTGCGCCATCAGAGAGGCATACCTCGCCCGAAGCCTTCGCTCGTCGCGGTTGAGGTGATCCCACCCCTTGCGGGCGATGAGTTCCTCGAAGCCCTTTTCCGCAGCGAGATACTCCGCATTCTGAACGGGCCACGTCTGTGCCGCGTGTAGTTCGTGGGCGGCGCGCATAGCTACTGCTTGCCGGTCGTAAACATCACGAGAAACATCCTCAAGCATGCGACACCTCCGGGTTACGGACTGCAGCGATCCGGGATGCTGTGGAGATACTCGACACGGCGGGATCGCAATTGACAGTGGCCGGATAACCAGGCCGGGGGTGCCGGGGGATGACCGCCCGGACACCATCAGAGTACACGAACAACATCATTCCCAACTCTCTTTCCAGTTCTTGTTATCCCAATCGGCGGACGCATCTGGTGTCGTCCATACCTGTTCGGTCACGTTCCCTCTCCGGTCCCGGCGAGTCGTGACGAGAATCTTCCCTTCGCCGGGCTCGCCCCTGACAAACGTGTCATCCACACCTTCGGGACGCATCGCCCACCAAGGCCGCCTCACTGTTCTTCCCCGGCGGTGCCACCAAGGTGAGTGTCGATCTGAGTGGCGAGGATCGCGAAGTTCATCTGGTCACGCCACTCGGGCCCACGCGCAAGCTCTGCGAGCGCAGCACAGGCTGCTGCAAGCTCGACGATCACGGCTATCGCGTTCTCGTGTCCCATCGCAATTTCTTTGAGCAGCGAGTGGATCTTCCCGGGGTCCTGGTCTGCGACTGCGAGGATTAGCTCCCCGCTAACTGAACGTGATGTGCTCATAGATTCCGCTCTCTTCACTAGTTCATTAACGCTGGAACGGGACTCGGCTCAGCAGAGCGGGCTGGCACCTCGCACGACGGGCAAGTCGTCCGCCCCTCCGCCTCGACGGTCGGGTGAAGCGGAAACTCACACGCCTCACACACCGCCCACGAATCGGGATCCGCACCATACTGATCCCGACGCCACTCAGACAGGCAGGAATAGCAGACACCGCGCGCATCCGTCCGCCCACGATGCGTGCTGCACCAGGACGACGGCCGACCATTGTTCAGATCGACCAGCTTCCGATAGGGACGCCCCGGCTCAGAAACAGACGGCCACTCCAAGACCTCGCCCATCACGCCACCCGCCTCTGTCGACGCTGACCCGTGATCGGATCTACAAAGTCTTCGAAGACCGGCAGCCTCGGTTCATCAGGACGATCAAACTCACTGTTTTGATACTCACTGCTATAAACAGCCTGTCCTCGTCCTGTCCTGTCCTCGTCCTGTCCTACGTTCCCCGCTTCGTTATCGGCCTCGTTACCGGTAACGTCACCGGTAGGCAGCGAGACTTGGTCTTTCTTCTTTCGGTCCCGATATGCCTGCTGCGTCCGTTTCCGTCGATCGCGCTGCTCCCTAACGCGGATGGCGGTTTCCTGACCAAGCCCTCCGCTTCGGGTGTCCACGTTCCACCCCTGCAGCTGGTATCCGTCCTGCACTCGTACCCAGAGATTCATTGCCTCGAGTTCGTCGTGAGCGGGCTGGCAGGGGCCTTCTGGGTGGAGCAGCAGCAAGTAGCGCATGGGCACTTTGCCATCGGTGCCGCGCTCATTGGACCAGGTGATCGCCTTCGTGAAGACGCACCAGGCATCGACGCTCATTTCATCGAATCGAGGGTCCCCGATCCAATGTCCCGCTATGCGCCCGTCCGTCATCGTTGTTCACCCCTCGGTGGTGCGCATCGAAGAAGCGCCACATGATCGCTTTGCGGAGCCCGCACCCCTGGGGCGTGAGGCGGCCCAGAGCTGCGCTGCGCCATCCTGTGCGTGCGTTTGCGCGGTGACCAGGCTCACAACCCACCCCCAATCCCGTCGGTCTCTGGTGCCGTTGCAAGACTGGTGCGGCGACGCAGCTGGCGCGGCCGCTCATCCTGGAACAGTGCAACGGTCTGCAGAGCGGCGGCGAGCGCTCGAGCTTCGTGCGGGTGCATCACGCGCACGTCGCCCTCGTCGCCGAAGTCAAGCTCGACGATCTGGGATCCATCAGAAAGCGTCCACGGCCGCACTGTGGCTTTCTGGTGCGATCCGAGGTGCAGTGTGAACGCGCTGGCGGTCCGTGATTCGACGGGTGCTGCGGCCGGTGCGAGAATGGGTGTGGTTCGTGGACTATCAAGGTTTTCAGCGGACTTCTGGCCCTCAGCGTGTTCCCGCACGTTGGGGGCTTTCTGTGCGCTCACTGGGCGACCTCCGCTGTCGTAGTGCGCTCCGACGCTTCGAGCCACTCGATGATGTCCGTGGCCCTATAGACCACTTTGCGGGGAGTCGGTTTTAGAAAACGAGGCCCATTCCCGCGTTCTGCCGCGCCGGTGAACCTGAGCTGAGCGAGTGAGCTGACTGTTAGAAATGGCCAGCGCTCACTCACCTCTAGTGGAGTGAGGTAGTCAGCTTGACCTCTTGGCTGAACTTGGTCTGATCTGTTATCCATTTGGCGATCCTTTCTCATTTTGACCACGCAATGTCGCGCCTTGGTCAGAGTTAACGTAGCACATTTGAGCTCGCTCGGACAAGACCAGGTCACGACACGCTTGGTTTATCTGGCAGAATGGGCACATGGTGACCTTTGTTTACGTGGGCAGTGAGACTATTCCGCTATCTCAACGGGGTGGCCTTGAGGTTATTTCCAGTGCGGTCGTGACCGTTGATCACGGGCTAGAAGGTGGATCTTACGAGCTGACGATCGAATACGATTCGATACTGCGGCGTCTAGTTGCGACCAGAGTTGCTGTGGAGCGGGCGTCGGAAGGCACGGAGGTAACGTCGCGTCTGGTGCGTGAGGTTACGATCCAGGAAGTCGTAAATGAGGTCGCGCTCACGGAGCTCATTCGCTACAGGTCTTGGGATGACGACGGGCCATCGGGTCAGTGGACAGGTAAGCAACTCCTTGAAGCAATCCGGCCAGCTAGGGGGCGACCTCGCGTCGAGGTCTTGGAGGATGCTCGTCTGATCATGCAGGTGGCCCATCTGGCCAACTTGCCGCATCTGGTCACGATCGCGAAGTGTCTCGACGTGAGTCACAGTACGGCGAAGCGGCTAATTGGTGAGGGGTCTGAAGCTCGCGAGGCGCAGAATGGGTAGCGTTTACTCGTACGCCACAAAGGCAGGCGAGCGCCGCTACCGGATCCTCTATCGACGCCCCGACAATACGCAAACCAGCGAGCGCGGATTCACTCGCAAGCGCGACGCCGAGCAGCGCCTCGCGGAAGTTGAAGTGTCCAAGGGTCGCGGTGAGTACATCGACCCCGCAGACTCAAAAGCAACGATCGCGGCGCTCGGCACGGCATGGCTAGCTGACCACGAACATGTCATGAAACCTTCCGCGTACCGGCCACTCGAGTCCGCCTGGCGCGTTCATGTGGAGCCCAAATGGGGAGCCCGCAACGTGGGCGGCATTCGCCATAGCGAAGTGCAGACCTGGGTTTCGACGCTCTCCAAAGAGCGCAGCGCAACCACCGTGCTGCGCGTCTATGGAGTCCTCGCGGGCATCCTCGACCAGGCAGTGCAAGACCGCCGCCTCGCTCGCAACGTCGCCAGGGCGGTGAAGCTACCCCGCAAGGCGAAAGCTCTCGGCCGCGTCTACCTCACACACGAGCAGGTTGACCAGCTCGCCGCAGCATCTGCCCACCCGGCGCTCGTTCTCACACTCGCCTACACCGGCCTCCGATGGGGAGAAGCCACCGCGCTACGGGTCCGCAATGCCGACAGGGAACGTCGCCGGCTCTTTATTGAGGAGAACGCCGTGCTCGCTGGCGCAGTTCTCCACGTCGGTACACCGAAGACGCACGAGAAGCGCACGGTGCCTTATCCGGCGTTTCTCGATCTCGCGATCGGCGAGCTTAGTGATGGCAAGCGCGGCGACGCGCTCCTGTTTGGCGACGGTGCCGTGCACATGCGGCTCCCCAACTCCCTGAAGGGGTGGTTTAGCGGTGCCGTGAAGCGGTGCCAATCGGCGGACAGTGAGTTTCCCCGGGTCACGCCGCACGACCTCCGCCACACGGCTGCGTCGCTCGCGATCAGCTCCGGAGCCAATGTCAAGGCAGTGCAGAGAATGCTTGGACATGCCTCCGCGGCGATGACCCTCGACACCTATGCCGACCTCTTCGACGATGACCTAGACGGTGTTGCTGCCGCGCTCGATCAGGCCCGCCATTCTGCGATCGTTGCCAGAATGTTGCCACCGGCTCAATCTGTTGAATAAGAAAACCCCCGCGATCCCAGTCGTTGACTAGGTTCTGCGGGGGTTTTCGGTGGCGGTGACGGTGGGATTTGAACCCACGGTAGGGGGTTACCCTACACAACATTTCGAGTGTTGCACCTTCGGCCGCTCGGACACGTCACCGCGAAAAAGACTACGGGATTCGAGATCTGAGCGCGAATCGAGGTCGCTGCATCAGCGTGTTGGGCGTGTCGTGAGGGTGCCGCGGAGGTGAACACGCGGCAATGCAAACCACGATGGAGTCGATGATGAACTGCAAGGAAATCCGTTTGACGCGTAGAAGTGCCGCAGCTGATGATGTGTCAAGCCCCGCGCAATCGCGACGGGAACTGGGAGACGAAGGAGTCTTGGATATGTCTGTGACGACGGGAGTGCGCCCGCGCCGCGAGGGGCGACGCGTGGCAATCGCGACAATGGTCGGCACCACGATCGAGTGGTACGACTTCTTTATCTACGCCAATACGGCGGCGCTCGTGTTTGCGCAGCTGTTCTTTGAACCGCTCGGCGCACAGGCCGCGCTGCTTGTGTCCTTTGCGACAGTAGGGATTAGTTTCCTGTTCCGTCCACTCGGCGCGATCGTCGCCGGGCACCTGGGCGATCGCGTGGGCCGTAAGTCAATGCTTGTCGCGACGCTTGTGTTGATGGGTGCTGCGACGACGCTCATCGGCCTGCTCCCCACCTACGAACAAGCCGGCATTCTTGCGCCAATCCTGCTCGTGTTGCTTCGGATCCTGCAGGGCTTCTCTGCGGGCGGCGAGTGGGGCGGTGCCGCGCTGATGGCGGTGGAGCACGCGCCGGATGGGAAGCGCGGGCTCTACGGTTCCGCGCCGCAGCTCGGGGTCCCGATCGGGATGCTGCTCGCCTCGGGTGTGCTCGCGGTGACCACGGCGGCTTTCGGGGTCGAGGGCTTCCTTGAGGTCGGCTGGCGGATCCCGTTCCTCATTGGCGTGGTGCTGCTCGTTGTCGGCTTCATTATTCGACGCTCGGTGGAGGAAAGCCCCGTGTTCCTGGAGCTGCGCGAGACCAAGGCGCGTTCGAAGATGCCGGTGCTCGAACTGCTGAAGAAGCACTGGTGGCTGGTGCTGCTCGCGGCGCTGACCTTTGCGGGCAACAACGCGGCGGGCTACATGTCCACGGGTGGCTACGTGCTGTCCTACGCGACGACTGTGCACGAGATGGATCGCACGGCGGTGCTCTGGTGTGTGACGGCCGCGTCCGCGGTGTGGGCGGCGACGACGCTGCTCGGCGGCTGGCTGTCGGATCGCTGGAAGAGCCGGCGCAACGTCTACCTGGTGGGGTACGGTTTGCAGATCCTCTGGGCCTTCCCGCTGTTCCTCCTTGTGGACACCCAGATCGTCGTCATGGTGCTTGTGTCGCTGTGCGCCTGGATGGTCTCAACGGGCCTCACCTATGGCCCGCAGGCCGCCTACTTCGCGGAGATTTTCCCGTCGCACCTGCGCTACTCCGGGGTATCGCTCTCCTACGCGCTGGGCGCGATCCTGGGCGGTGCCTTTGCCCCGACAATCGCGACGTGGCTGCAGCAGAGCACAGGCTGGATCGGATCCGTGTCGATCTACCTGGCGGTGATGGCGGTGATCTCGATCGTGGCGCTGCTGATCATTAAGGATCGCTGGGGCCGACCGCTGATTGAGCGGGAGGAATCGGCATCGTCTGAGAGCGCTGAGGCAATCTCAGCGCGGTAGGACAGCACCGAGCCGACACCGCCATCGAGCGGACACTGTGCGGGATCGGCCGCTCCGAGATATCGGGACGGCCGATCCCGCACGGCTGTGTGAGTATCGAGGTTCGGATTACAGTTCCGTGGTGGGCCAGGCGATGCCCTGCGCAAACTCGATGAGCGCGCTCGTTCGTGCTGGCAGTGGGCGGTCCGGGGACCAGATCATGTCGATCGCCACGGGCCGCACCGCGGGCATGATGCGCTTTGTCACGAGCGGTTTCCCCTCGTTGCTGTGGGGGTTCGCGACCCGGGTGACGAGGATCCCGTAGCCCAGCCCGCGTGCCACGAGCGTGCGGACAACCTCATAGCTCGTGGTGCGGTGCCGGATCCGCGGCTGGAGCCCCTGGGCCGTGAACAGCGACAGCGTGTGCTCGCTTGACGGAGGCGCGTCAAGGAGAACCAGGTCGTCGTCGATGAGCTGTTCGAGGCGCACCTGGGGTGCTCCGGCCAGCGGGTGATCTGCGGCGAGGAGCGCGTGTGCGCTGAGCTCGTAGAGCCGCGCGCGATGGGTGTGAGTGGGCACGAGCATGTCGTACACAACCGCCACGTCGATCCGGCCCGATGCGAGGTCATCGACGAGTTGATCCTGGGTTGCCTCCCGGATCGAGAGCTCGATTTCGGGGTGAAGCTCTCCAAAATCCTGCAGCAGCGGAGGCAGGATCGTGGGCGCAAGAGTGGGGTAGCACCCCACGACGATTGGGCCTGAGAGTCGACCCGCGCCCCCGACCACCCGACCGAGTTCCTCTGCCTCCGCGAGGATCCGCCGTGCGTGGATGAGCAACTGTGCACCCGAGGGGGTGAGCGTGAGTCCGTGCGCGCGTCGCCGGATGCAGAGGCGCTCGCCCATCACGGACTCGAGCTCGGTGATCGCGTCAGACATCGCCGACGGCGAGATCCGGAGCGCTGCGGCGGCACCCGCGATTGTCCCGTCGTCCGCGGCGGCCGCGAGGTAGGCGAGCTGACGGAGCGTAAACGCGGGGAGCGGGCGTGGTTCGTGATCCGGTGCCACTATGCGCGCCTGTCCGCGGGGGCAACCACCGGGTTGTGGAGGAGGGTGCCGCGCGAATAAGGGCCCGCGAAGAACAGGTCCGCGCCGTCCGCGGCGAGCCGGGTACCGACGCAGTTTAGCGTGCCGTCAGGTCCCTCCTCGACGCGGTCGATCTCCGCGAAGACAAGCCGCTCGCCGGGTTCGAACGGGTCGTGGATCGTGAGTTGCCAGGGCGCTGCGGCCTCGGCGTCGCCGGTCCCATCTGGCGCTACGGCAGGGGCCACGAGCCAGGGATCGGCGATCTCGATGCGTAGCATGCCACCGTGCCCCTGGAGGGTCACCGTGCCGGCAAAACGCAGCGTGTGCGGTGCGTCCGTGGGAGCCTGCACCGCCGTGGGATCCGGCGCGAACCGAAAGCCTGTCGGAGTCTGAGCGGCGGGCGGCGCGAGGCGCACGGACCCGTCAGACATGCCGAGCACGTAGGCGATGAGGGAGTCCTTGATGCCCCACGAGAGGGGGCCGAGAGCGGCTTCGGTGCGGCACATGCGCCCATTCTCACATGAAATCGAATTGATTGAGCAAATAATTCCGCTTTTCCCTTTCAATGGGGACGCGCATACTCGATGGAAGGCGTGCGGACCCCCGCACTCGAGCATCACAAGGAAGTGACATGACTGGCACGAACGCTCCCGTCGCCGACTGGGTGACGATCCCCGAGCTGTACCGCGATCCGTTCCCCATCTACGAGCGCCTCCGCGCCGAGGGCGGCGTGCACTGGGTGCCCGCAGTCAGTCGCTACCTCGTCACCAGCTATGACGCGGTGCATCAGACCGAGCTCGATCAGGAGGTGTTCTCGGCAAACGAGGAGGGCTCCCTGCAGATCCGGGCGATGGGCCACTCCATGCTGCGCCGCGACGACCCGGAGCACTACATCGAGCGCAAAGCCTGGCAGCCGGCGCTGCGTCCCGGCGTCGTGAAGCGTGTCTGGACAGACGTATTTCGGAACAACGCGACCCGGTACCTCGATGAGTTCATTGCGAAGGGGCCGGGCGCTGACCTCGTCTGGGACTTCGCCGCGCCCTACGCCGCCGAGAACTTGCGCCAGCTTGTTGGACTCTACAACTCCTCGCAGGAAGACCTGCAGCGCTGGTCGCAGACAATGATTGATGCGACCGGCAATTACGCTGACGACCCGGAGGTCTGGCGGCTCGGCGAGCAATCGTACACAGAGGTCGACGAGGCCCTTGATGACATGCTCCAGTGGCATGCCGTGAACCCGGATCACTCGCTCATCTCGCAGTTGCTGCGCATCCCAGACTATGAGATGCCACTCGAACGCATCCGCGCCAACCTGAAGATGACAATTGGCGGTGGCCTGAACGAGCCGCGCGATGCGCTCGGCGTCACAGCATGGGCGTTGCTGCAGGATCCCGAGCAGCTGGCCGCGGTGCGCGCTGATCCCGCGCTCTGGCATGCAGCCTTTGACGAATCGATTCGCTGGATCGCGCCGATCGGCATGTACTCCCGGCAGACCACCCGCGAGGTGGAACTCGCCGGGGTCACCCTCCCTGCCGGAGCACGCCTGGGCATCTGCATCCTGTCCGCGAACCGAGACACCTCCGTCTGGGACGCCCCCGAGCGTTTCGATCTGCAGCGCGAGGTCAAACCGCACCTCGCCTTCGGGAAGGGCGTGCACGTATGCCTGGGCGCGTGGGTAGCGCGTGCAGAGGTTGCGGATGTGGCGCTGCCCGCACTGTTTGCCCGGCTCGACGGACTGCGGCTCAGCGCGTCTCGCCCCGCCGAAGTCGGCGGCTGGGTGTTCCGCGGGATGACGCACATGCCGGTGGAGTGGGACCGTGCGACGACGGCTGGCGCGGGATCCGGCGCTGCGGGATCCGGAGCTGCGGGATCCGGCACTGCGGGATCCGGCGCTGACGGATCGAGCGCCGCTGAAGCGATCGCGCAACCGCGTATCGCGATCGTGGGGTCCGGGCCCGCTGGCTGCTTCACCGCCCAGGCCGCACGTCGCGCGTTCCCCGGGGCCCCGGTCGACGTGTTCGATGAGCTTCCCACCCCGTACGGCCTCGTGCGCTACGGCGTCGCCGCGGACCACCCGGGCACGAAGGCTGTGGCCCGCCAGTTTGATCGACTGTTTGCGGAACCGGGGGTCGCGTTCCGAGGCAACCTGCGGCTGGGGCGTGACGTGACACTCGCGGGCCTGCGCGCGGAGTATGACGCGGTGGTGCTCGCGACCGGGATGCGTGAGGACGCGCAGCTCGGCATCCCCGGAGCAGAACTGGCGCGGGGTGCCGGATCGGTCACGCGCCACCTGAACGCTCACCCGGACGAGGCCGCGCCAGAGCCCCTGGGCGCCACCGTTGCGGTGATCGGCCACGGCAACGTGGCGCTCGATATCGCCAGGCTCCTGTCCCGGAACGCCGCGGGACTCGAAGGCTCGGACATCGATGACGCCGCGCACCGGCGATTCGCGGGAGAGGTCCGCACGGTGCATCTGATCGGGCGGAGCGATCCAGGTGCCGCCAAATTCGACCCCGTCATGGTGCGCGAACTTGCCACGCTGCCCGGGGTTGCGCACGTCATACACGGAGCGGGTCCTCTGCCGGACGATGGGCGCGACGCGCGCATCGATGCGGTGCGCTCGCTTGCGGATGCGTCGCTGCCCGGTGAGGGGCCGCGCGTGCGGATCGAGTGGTGGTTCGGTGCGGTGCCACAACGGATCGTGGCAGCGGGGGAGGCGAGCGCGGGCAATGGGGGTCCCGGTGCCGTCGAGGCGCTCGACATTTCAGTGGACGGTGCGACCGTGCGCTTGGGCGTAGACGATGTGATCTCGGCGATCGGATTCGCTCCGAACACGGACACACCGCTGGTTCCGAGCACACACGACGACGGCCGCGCGGAGGCCGGCCTGTATGTCGCCGGGTGGCTCCGGCGCGGACCGCGAGGCACGATCCCGGACCAACGCGCCGACGCCCGTGGGCTCGTGCAGCTGCTCGCAGAAGACCTGCGCTCCGGAGCCGTCGAGGTGCGCCGTGCTGGGCTCGCACCCATCCCCGGGGAAATCGGGTTCGACGGCTGGCGACGGATCGACGTGCGCGAACGCCTTGAGGCGGCACCGGGCCGCACCCGTGCCAAACTGTCCACCCGGGAGGCGATGTGTGCGACGGCCGCCGACCCCAACTTCGACCCACTTGCCGACGTTCCGGCGGAGCAAGCACCCACTGGTGCGGAGACTGTCGCGGGGGCGGGACTTCCCGTGACGATCCTGTTTGCCACCGAATCCGGCGGTGCTGAGCTCGTTGCCGAGGAACTCTCACAGGTGCTCCCCGACGCGGAAGTCCGCGACCTCGCAGATACGCACCCCGCGCAACTCGATCCCGGTCGTCTCACGCTCCTCATCTGTGCCACCTACGGTGACGGTGAAGTGCCGACGTCCGCGCGCCCGTTCCACGCCGCGCTCGCCGCAGGGGAGACCCGGCTCGACGACCTCCGATACGCGGTGTTTGGCATGGGCGACCGCAGTTATGAGCGCACATACTCGCGCGGCAGTGAGCTCGTGGACGAGGCGCTTGCGGCCTGCGGGGCGGTGCGCGTCGGGGAGTTCGGACGGTATGACGCGGCGGGGCCGATTCCCGCCACCGAGGTCGCAGAAGAATGGGCACAGGGAGTGCTCGCGGAGGCCGCCGAAATCGTCGCTGCCGCGGGAGCTGCCGCGGGAGCTGCCGGGGCCTGACACACGGCGGCGGGATCCGGGGTGCGAGGCACCCCGGATCCCGCTTGTGGATGGCCGCACCGGTTTGTCTGCGGTCATCGGTAGTCTCACTCACATGGCAAAAACGACGAGCGCGTACACCTGCACCGAGTGCGGCTGGCAGACCTCGAAATGGGTGGGCCGGTGCGGCGAGTGTCAGCAGTGGGGTACTGTGCTCGAGCGTGCCCGCGAGGGGGCTTCGCTCGCGCGCACCACGCGCGCGGTGCAGCCCGGCGCAGGGCGTGAGGCGAGGCCAATTACGGAGCTGTCCGGTGACACTGTCGCCCACCAGCCGACGGGCATCGGTGAACTTGACCGGGTGCTGGGCGGCGGCATCGTTCCGGGTGCCGCGATCCTGTTCTCCGGCGAACCCGGCGTGGGAAAATCCACGCTGCTCCTTGACACTGCCGCCCGCACCGCCGCCACGGGTGCGCGCATCCTGTACGCGAGCGGCGAGGAATCGACGGGCCAGATCCGGATGCGAGCGGAACGCACGGGGGCGATGCACGACACGCTGTATCTGGCGAGCGAAACCGATCTCGCCACTGTGCTCGGGCATATCGAATCGGTGGATCCGGCGCTCGTGATCATCGACTCGGTGCAGACAATGGCAAGCGACCAGATCGAGGGCAGCCCCGGTGGCCCGTCCCAGGTGCGCGAGGTCGCGGCTGCACTGATTCGGGTGGCAAAGGGGCGCGGCACGCCGGTGATTCTGGTGGGGCACGTCACGAAGGACGGCTCGGTTGCCGGACCGCGCTTGCTTGAACACCTTGTCGATGTCGTGTGCCATTTCGAGGGCGATCGACAGACCTCGCTGCGGTTTTTGCGTACCCTGAAGAACCGCTTCGGTCCCACCGATGAGGTCGGGTGTTTCGAGATGACGGGCGACGGCATTCAGGAGGTGCCGGATCCCAGCGGCCTGTTCCTGAGCCGGGCCGCGGCGCCGGTCAGCGGTACATGCGCCACCGTTGCGCTCGAGGGCCGCCGGGCGCTACCCGTCGAGGTGCAGGCGCTTGTTGCCAAGAGTGCGACCCCGAACCCCCGACGAGTGACGAGCGGGGTTGATCCGGCGCGAGTGGCGATGATTTTGGCGGTGCTGGAACGCCGCGTGGGGGTACGTCTCCACGATCAAGACGTGTACGTATCTACAGTGGGCGGGGTCAAGCTCGGGGAGCCGGCGGCGGATCTCGCGATCGCGCTGGCCGTGATTTCTGCAGCGTCGGACCGCCCGCTCCCGCACGATCTTGCGGCGTTTGGGGAGATTAGCCTCGCCGGGGAGGTGCGCCCCGTGACCGGCGGGCCGCAGCGCGCCCAGGAGGCACGCCGCTTGGGATACACCCGGATCATCGATGCCGCCGCGGAGACGCTGGACCGGGCCAGAAAGGGTGCCGGTCTCTAGTTCAGCGGAAGCGGAGTAGACTTGCACCTCGTGAGTAAGAACACGGTAGACGTCGTCCTCGTTGGTGGGGGCATCATGAGCGCCACGCTCGGTACCCTGATCAAACAGGTGCAGCCGGACTGGTCGATCGAGATCTTCGAATCTCAGTCGGAAGTGGCCACGGAGAGTACAAACGCGTGGAACAACGCGGGTACCGGTCACGCCGCACTGTGCGAGCTGAACTACATGCCTGAGGCGGCCGACGGGAGCCTGTCGCCCGAAAAGGCGATCGACATCAACGAGCAGTTCCAGCTGTCGCGCGAGTGGTGGTCTCACCTCGTGCAGCAGGGCATCCTCGGCACCCCGTCCTCGTTTATCAACGCGACCCCGCACATGACCTTTGTGCGCGGCGAAGAGAACGTTGACTACCTCCGCCGCCGCTACGAGATCCTCAAGCAGGAGCCGCTGTTCTCCGACATGGAGTTCAGCGACGATCCCGCGCAGATCGCCGAGTGGGCACCGGTCCTCGTCGATCGCCGCGGCAAGGACGAGGTGTTCGCCGCGACCCGTTCCGAGAGCGGCACCGACGTCGACTTCGGCGCGGTCAGCCACCAGCTCTTTGATCACCTCGTGGCGAACGGTGCCAAGCTGCACCTCGGCCACCGCATCCGCAAGGTGAAGCGTGTCAAGGACGGCACCTGGAACGTGCACGTGCGCAACCGTGCGGGCCACGGCCCCAGCGTGGTGAACGCGAAGTTCGTGTTCGTCGGCGCGGGCGGCGGTGCCCTGCAGCTGCTCCAGTCCTCCAAGATTCCCGAGATCCGTGGCTTCGGCGGCTTCCCGATCAGCGGCAAATTCCTGAAGACGGACAACCCGGACATCGTGGCGCACCACCGCGCCAAGGTCTACGGCAAGGCCGCCGTGGGGGCGCCCCCGATGTCGGTGCCGCACCTCGACACCCGCATCGTTGATGGCAAGGAAAGCCTGCTGTTCGGCCCGTACGCCGGCTTCAGCCCGAACTTCCTGAAGAAGGGTTCGTGGTGGGACCTGCCCGGCTCGATCCGGCTCCACAACCTGGGCCCCATGGTCAAGGTTGGCTTGACCCAGTGGGGGCTTGAGAAGTACCTCCTCGGTGAACTCATGGCAAGCCGTGAGAAGCAGATGGACACGCTTCGCGAGTACATGCCCGCCGCGCGCACTGAAGACTGGGAAATGATCACCGCCGGTCAGCGCGTGCAGGTCATGAAAAAGGACCCCCAGAAGGGTGGGATCCTGCAGTTCGGCACCGAGGTCATCACCGGTGGCGAGGGCTCGATCGCGGGCCTGCTGGGCGCTTCGCCCGGCGCTTCGACCGCGGTGCACGCCATGCTCGGCGTGCTGCGCTCCTGCTTCCCCGAGCAGTACGCGAACGAGTGGGAGCAGGTCTTTAACGCCCAGATCCCCGCGCTCGTCTCGGGCGGCCTGAACACCGACGCGGATGCCGCTGCGGCGTCCCTCGCGGAGACCGGGCGCGTGCTCGGGCTTATCCCGGAGGCTGCGCCGGCAGCCGTCGCTGCGGAGCCCGCGCAGGCCGACGCCTAGTTCTTCCTCACACCGCCGCTGGGCGGGATCCCGTTCTCGGGGTCCCGCCCAGCGGCGTTTCTGCGCCCGGGGTCAGGGTGCGCGCCCGGGCCTGGGCCCGGGCCTGGGCCCGGGCCTGCCCGCCCGCCCGCGCCAGCTTGTACCTGTGCCAGCCTGTGCCCGTGCCCGTGCCCGTGCCCGTGCCGGTGCCAGCTTGTGCCAGCCTGTGCCAGCCCTTGCCCTTGCCCGTGCCAGCCCGCTTGCCCTGCCCAAGTGCGCGAATCTACGCCGAGGCACCACTTTCGCACCTGCGGCCACCCACGAACGTGCGAAATTGCGTACTCGGCGGGTGAGGCAGGGGTGCGGGGCAGGGCCCTGTCTCTTATTCACTTCTGACGCTGCCGACGATACTCCTTGTGT
>NZ_FUID01000084.1 GCF_900163635.1 Leucobacter sp. 7(1)
CCTCCCACTCCACCTACCCCCCCCCAAAAAAACCGCCGAGAACGCGATCATGACCCTTCTGGCCAGCGGTCGCGTGCTTCATTGCGGTCTCGGCGAGGTGCGTTTTCCCAGGTTGGCACGATCCGTTCGAAGAGTGGCTATAGTGCCACTCGCGGCGGCGTGCGACTCCGGCCAGGGTGGTAGCAGAGGGTTCGCACAGTGCGACGGAATGGAGAACGCGGGGACATGACTGGTCGGGTAGCAATTAACGGGTTCGGACGAATCGGACGCGGCGTACTCCGAGCGATCTTGGACGGGAATAGCGGGCTGGAGGTTGTCGCGATCAATGACCTCACTGATCCGGGCACTCTCGCGCACCTCCTGAAACGCGACAGCCTCTACGGCACACTGCCCGTTGATGTGAGCGTTGACGGCGACGTTCTCGTTGTGGGCGAGCGCCGCATCCGGGTGTTTGCCGAGCGGGAGCCGGCGAAGCTGCCGTGGGCGGAGCTTGAAATCGACGCGGTCCTGGAGTCCACCGGATTCTTTACCGCGGCGGACGATGCACGCCAGCACCTCGATGCCGGGGCCCGGCGTGTGCTTGTTAGCGCGCCGTCGAAGGGTGCCGACCTCACCGTGGTTGTGGGCGTGAACGACGACAAGTATGACGCTGCCCAGCACACGATCGTCTCGAACGCCTCGTGCACCACAAATGCGCTCGCGCCGCTGGCACAGGTCCTCGACACCCTCGCCGGGATCGAGTACGGATCGATGAGCACGGTCCACGCCTACACCCAGGACCAGCGTCTGCAAGACGCCCCGCACGCCGACCTGCGTCGCGCCCGTGCCGCGGCCCTCAACATCGTGCCCACCTCAACTGGGGCGGCGAAGGCAATCGGCCTCGTGCTGCCGCAGCTCGACGGCAAGCTGTCCGGCAGCTCGCTCCGGGTGCCCGTGCCCGTGGGTTCGATCGTGGAACTGCACGCCACAGTCTCCCGTGAGGTGAGCCGCGAGGAAGTACTCGCCGCCTATCGTGAGGCCGCCGATGGACACCTCGATGGTGTGCTCGAGTACTCCGAGGAGCCCCTCGTGTCCACCGACATCGTGGGCAACCCGCACTCATCGATCTTTGATTCCGAGCTGACGCACGTCTCCGGGAAGCACGTCAAGGTCGTCGCCTGGTACGACAACGAGTGGGGCTTCTCCAACCGCGCTGTCGCTGCCCTGCAGATGCTCGCGGCCGGCTAAGGAGCGCCGAACCTCCCGAAACCACCTCGCCGCGGGCTGTGCCCGGCCCGCGGCGAGGTTTTCGGCACTATGCTGCGCGCGGGCGTCGCAGCCGACCGACAAGCGCGGCGATCCCGCGCCAGCCGAGCAGGAACAACCCGAGTGTGAGCAGCGTCACGACAATGAATGCGGGGGCCATGCCGCCCCCGGTCATCCAGCGCAGACCGAGCCCGAGCACCACGGTGCCGAGCCACACGGGAAGCCCTGTGCGAATCAGTGCCGCGGGGCGTCGCCAGGCCCGTGCTGCGACCCAGGATACGAGCAGTGCCGCAAGGAACGGCCAGGCGGTATCAACGAGGCCGAGCAGGGTGGCTTCGCGGGCGTGACTGCCGCGGCCGAGCGCCGCGAAGAGGACAACAAGCGCCGCGTCGCACAGGAGTGCGAGTGCGGGGGTGAGCGTAGCTGAGCGGGACCGTGTCTCGCCGCTCACGAGTTCTGTCCCCCTTCGGTGGTCGCCTGGTGTGCCGAGGTGACCACGTCGAGGACGGCATCGTGGAGCGCCCCGTTTGTTGCGAGCGAGCTGCCGTTCCAAGCGCTGTCGGCACCGGTGATGTCGGTGAAGCGACCGCCGGCTTCCTGCACGATCGGCACGAGCGCAGCGAGATCATAGGGCTTCACATCGAACTCGGCGACGATGTCCACGAGCCCCTCGGCGAGCAGCATGTACGACCACATGTCGCCGTAGGCGCGGTCGCGCCACACTGCGCGGCTCAGTGTGATCAACGGGGAGAGGTAGCCTGCCAGGTCCCACTGCTCGATGCTCTGGAAGCTGAGGGAGGCGTGTTCGAGTTCACTCACTCCCGAAACGTGGAGCCGGCGGGGTTCCTCGCCCGACTGCTGGCCCCAGGCGCCGCCGCCCAGCTCGGCCCACCAGCGCGCCCCGAACGCCGGGGCTGACACGACGCCGACAGTCTGCACGCCGTCGACCTCGAGGGCGATGAGCGTTGCCCAGTTGGGGACACCGCGAAGGAAGTTCGAGGTGCCGTCGATGGGGTCGATGATCCAGCGCCGGTTCCCCCGGTCCGTGGTCCCAGACTCTTCGCCCAAGAAACTGTCCTCGGGCAGCGCGGCCTCGATGCGATTCCGAATCGCCCGCTCGACAGCCTGATCCGCGTCGGTCACATATGTGCGATCCGGTTTCGTTGAAATCGTGAGGTCTGCAGCGCGAAAACGCGGCAGTGACACCGCATCGGCGAGATCCGCGAGCTCGAGCGCGAACGCGAGGTCTGAGGAGGGGGAGGGACGAGTCATCGGGTAACTCCGGAAGATTTCGGGGCGAAGCCTCGTGCCACGCGCACGGGCCATGCCAGTCTATCCGCGCACGGAGGGGCGGTGCCGGGAGGCAACGCAAAAGGCCCGAGATCATGATGATCTCGGGCCTAATCTGTACACCCCCCCGGACTCGAACCGGGAACCCGCTGATTAAGAGTCAGCTGCTCTGCCATTGAGCTAGAGGTGCTCGCTGCGCTTGCGGCAACAGATATAAGTTAGCACGGGCCGCGCCCGCCGCCCAAATTCGGCCCCGCAGCTCGCGCGTGTCACGCGGCTGAACGGGGCCGAAACGGGAAGGTTAGGTGTCTGTGTGCACTGCGCGAGCGCGTGGGCGATCCCGGCGCACGAGGAACGCGGCCGCGACAGCCACGGCGATCACGGAGCCCGCCATGACCGCGAGGCGCGCGGTGTCGGCGTCCCCGGCATCTGAGAAGCTCAGCTCGGTCACCAGGAGAGATACGGTGAACCCGACGCCAGCGAGCGCGCCGACGCCGATCAGCTCACGCCACGAGACCGCCGGATCAAGTTCGGCCCGTGTGAAGCGAGTGAGCGTCCAGGTGGTGAGCGCGATACCGATCGGCTTGCCGATGACCAGGCCGACCATAATGCCGAGGGCGATGGGATCGAGCGGGAAACGGGATGCGCCACCCACGGCGACCCCCGCGGCGAAGAATGCGAAGATTGGCACGGCGATCCCCGTGGAGAGCGGCCGGAAGCGGTGCTCAAAGGTCTCGGCGAGCTGAGTGCCCTGCTTTCCGTTCACGGGGACCAGGAATGCAAGCAGTACGCCAGCGATTGTCGCGTGGATCCCGCTCGCGTAGAACAGTGCCCAGGCGACCGCCCCGAGGGGCAGCATCACGAGCCACGGCCCCCACGTGGAGCGGGCCAGCTGCGCCGCGTATCTGCGCGCAATGAATGCGTACAGCGCGAGGGGGATTAGCGAGAGCGCGAGCGGAGTGAACTGGATGCTGTCCGTGTAGAAGACCGCGATGATCGTGATTGCGATCAGGTCGTCAACCACGGCAAGCGTCAGCAGGAACATGCGGAGCGCGGGCGGGATCCGTGGCGCGATGAGTCCGAGCACCGCAACAGCAAACGCAATGTCAGTCGCGGTGGGGATCGCCCAGCCGTGCGCCCCTGGAGTGCCCGCGGTGAAGGAGATATAGAGCAGGGCGGGCACGGCGACGCCACCAAATGCGGCAGCGACTGGCACGATCGCCGTTGAGAAACGACTGAGTGCTCCGGCCACAAACTCGCGCTTGAGTTCGAGCCCGACCATGAAAAAGAAGATCGCGAGCAGGCCGTCGGAGGCCCAGTGGCCGACGCTCAAGTGGAGCCCCAGGGCTTCGGGGCCGATCTTCGTGTCGCGGAGTGCGAAATAGTTGTCTGCGAGGGGGCTGTTCGCGGCGATGAAGCCCAGGAGGGCAGCGATCATCACGATGACGCCGCCGATCACCTCAGCGCGAAGCAGGCGGCTCACACGTGCGGCCTCGCGCTTGCTCACGAGGGCAAGAACGCGGCGCCGACGGGGGCGCTGGGCAGGGGGGACTGTGGAAGACGGGCTCATGGGCTCGCTTTCATTCGGGCATGGTCAATGACAATGTCGACCAGACTTCCCGACGCACCGTGTCCCAGCCTACCGGGTTGTCGCCCCGCGTCGGGGGAACTCAGTTCGCGAGTTCATCCTCGCGGTCCCGATCCTGCATCGCGACGCTCGCAACCGCGAGCGCGAGACCCAGGAGCCAAACGCCCCAAACCAGGAAGCGACGCCAGTCTCTGCGCATGGATCCGGCGCGACGCGCGGTCCCAACGGCCCCAACCGCGGCCCCCAGAACCCCGGGATTGGTGAGATATTTTCCGATCGACACGTGGCCTCCGTTCTCGATGTGTGCTGATCAGCCTACTGGGACTGAAGTGTTCAGTGGGGAGTGAGATAGTCTGGATCGCAGGACTCCGCTCTGCGGGGCGTCACGTTGCGTGGGGAGCACCCCGCGCCCAATCAGGGTGAAGGAGCGGAGCAGATATGAGCTCGCAGGAAAATGGTGCACTGTTCGAGGAAAGCTCGCGCGGCGGCGTTGGTGCGGTCACCGCGATCGTGTTTGTCGTCTCGGTTGTGCTTGCCTTCGGTGGCATGGTGCTGATGAGCTACGGCTTCAACCCGACCATGGAGGTCTCCGCTGAGCTTGGACTATTCATCGGCGGGCTCGTCGCGACTGCAGTCGGCTTCATCCTTCCGTTCACGCTGTTGCCGGCGCTCGGCAAGTAACGCGGAATAGACAGAACGCGCCGTGGGCTGAGGCCCGCGGCGCGTTTTGTGTGTGCGGGGACGCCGCAGGATCATCGGGCAGGCCCGTGGCGGCATGGGAGAGGGCATAGACTTGCCTCATGGCAGAGATTGACATGAAGCCGCGAAGCCGCGACGTCACTGATGGGATCGAGAAGGCCGCAGCGCGAGGCATGCTCCGCGCGGTCGGCATGGGCGACGAGGACTGGGATAAGCCCCAGATCGGTATTGCGTCCTCCTGGAACGAAATCACGCCGTGCAACCTGAGCCTTGACCGGCTCGCCCAGGGCGCCAAAGAGGGCGTGCACGCTGGGGGCGGCTACCCGCTGCAGTTCGGCACGATTTCCGTATCCGATGGCATCTCGATGGGGCACGAGGGGATGCACTTCTCGCTCGTGTCGCGCGAGGTCATCACCGACTCTGTCGAGACTGTGGTCATGGCGGAGCGCCTCGACGGCACCGTGTTGCTCGCGGGGTGTGACAAGTCGCTCCCGGGCATGCTCATGGCTGCCGCGCGACTCGACCTTGCGAGCGTCTTCCTGTACGCCGGATCGATCGCACCCGGGTGGGTGAAGTTCGAAGACGGCACGGAGAAGCAGGTCACGATCATCGACGCCTTTGAGGCTGTCGGCGCGTGCAAGGCCGGCACCATGTCGGAGGAGGATCTGCACCGCGTTGAGTGCGCGATCGCCCCGGGCGAGGGTGCCTGCGGTGGCATGTACACCGCAAACACGATGGCGTGCGTCGCCGAGGCCCTCGGCATGAGCCTCCCGGGCTCCGCGGCCCCGCCCTCCGCGGACCGCCGCCGCGACTACTTCGCGCACCGCTCCGGCGAGGCAGTGGTGAACATGCTGCGCCAGGGGATCACCGCGCGCGACATCCTCACGAAGCAGGCGTTCGAGAACGCGATTACGGTCGCGATGGTGCTGGGCGGTTCGACAAATGCCGTGCTGCACCTCCTCGCGATCGCTCGTGAGGCCGAGGTTGAGCTGACGCTTGATGACTTCACCCGGATCGGGGCCAAGACCCCGCACCTCGCGGACATGAAGCCGTTTGGTCAGTACGTGGCGCAGGACTTTGACCGCGTGGGCGGCATGCCCGTCGTGATGAAGGCGCTGCTTGACGCCGGCCTGCTGCACGGCGACGTCCTCACGGTCACGGGTCGCACGATGGCGGAGAACCTCGCCGATGTGAAGACCCCGATCGACGGCAAGGTGATCCGCGAACTGGAGAACCCGCTGCACGAAAACGGCGGCCTGACGATCCTGAATGGCACCTTCGCACCCGAGGGTGCGGTGGTGAAGACCGCTGGCTTCGACGCGGAGCTGTTCGAGGGTCCCGCGCGCGTGTTCGATCGTGAGCGCGCCGCGATGGACGCGCTCACCGAGGGCAAGATCGGCAAGGGCGACGTTGTCGTGATCCGGTACGAGGGTCCCAAGGGTGGCCCCGGTATGCGCGAGATGCTGGCGATTACCGCCGCCATTAAGGGCGCCGGGCTCGGCAAAGATGTACTACTATTGACTGACGGACGATTCTCAGGCGGCACAACCGGCCTGTGTATCGGCCACATTGCACCAGAGGCAACGGACGGTGGTCCGGTTGCGCTGGTCCGCGACGGAGACCTGATTCGGGTTGACATCGTCGCACGAACGCTCGATCTGCTGGTAGAACCCGCTGAGCTCGAGGCCCGCAGAGCAGACTGGGCCCCGCTTCCCCCGCGTTACACTCGCGGTGTACTCGCGAAGTACTCCAAGCTGGTGCGGTCGGCTTCCGAAGGCGCCGTCACCGGCTAAGCCGCGCAGTGCGTCGACTCCGTGCGTTCCGACCGCGGAGTCGCCGCCCGTGTCATCGCCTCATACCTCCGATCAGGAAAGCAATCAATGACCTCGGATTCGAGTGCAAGTTTCCCCAATCCCTCCGCGGCGGTGCGCGGCGAGCGGATGACGGGTGCCCAGGCTGTCGTGCGCAGCCTTGAAGCGCTGGGTGTGCCCAGCGTCTTTGGGCTTCCCGGCGGCGCCGTCCTCCCGCTGTATGACGCGTTGATGGACGCCGAACAGCTGCGCCATATCCTCGTCCGGCACGAGCAGGGTGGCGGTCACGCCGCCGAGGGCTACGCCGCAGCCAAGGGTGAGGTGGGCGTGTGTATCGCGACCTCCGGCCCCGGCGCGACGAACCTCGTCACCGCAATTGCCGACGCCTACATGGACTCGGTGCCGCTGCTCGCGATCACCGGTCAGGTGTTCTCGCACCTCATGGGGACCGACGCGTTCCAGGAGGCAGACATCGTCGGCATTACGATGCCGATCACGAAGCACTCCTTCCTGGTGACGACGCCGCAGGAGGTGCCCGGCGCGATCGCCGCGGCGTACCACCTCGCGTCGACCGGCCGCCCCGGACCCGTTCTCGTGGACATCACGAAGGACGCGCAGGAGGGCGAGCTTGACTTCGTGTGGGACCCGCAGGTTGAACTGGCGGGCTACCGCCCCATCACGAAGGCAAACAGCAAGCAGATCCAGGCCGCGGCCGATCTGATTGCCGCAGCCGAGCGCCCCGTGTTCTACGTGGGCGGTGGCGTGAACCGCGCCGGCGCCGCAGAAGAGCTGAAGCAGCTTGTCGAACTCGTGGGCGCGCCAGTCGTGACCACGCTGATGGCCCGCGGCGTGTTCCCTGACTCGCACCCGCAGCACATGGGCATGCCCGGCATGCACGGTACGGTTCCGGCTGTGCTCGCGCTGCAGGAGGCCGACCTCCTCATCACGCTCGGTGCCCGCTTTGATGACCGAGTAACCGGCAAGGCGGCGCTGTTCGCCCCGGACGCGAAGGTGATCCACGCGGACATTGATCCGGCAGAGATCGGGAAGATCCGCGCCGCTGATGTCCCGATTGTGGGCGACGCCGCGGACGTGATCGCGGACCTCATCGCTGCCGTGTCCACCGCGAAGATCGGCCGGGATTGCGCCGATACCACCGCATGGTGGGACCGACTGCGGATGTTGCAGGAGCGCTACCCGCTCGGCTACCAGGAAACGACCGACGGTCTCCTGTCGCCGCAGCACGTGATCCAGCGCATCGGCGAGCTCACCGGTCCGGAGGGCGTCTACGCCGCTGGAGTGGGGCAGCACCAGATGTGGGCTGCGCAGTTCATCAAGTATGAGCGTCCGAACGCCTGGCTCAACTCCGGCGGTGCAGGAACCATGGGCTATGCGGTTCCCGCCGCAATGGGCGCAAAGGTTGCCGAACCCGACCGCGTTGTGTGGGCGATCGACGGCGACGGTTGCTTCCAGATGACCAACCAGGAACTGGCCACCTGCATGGTGAACAACATTCCGATCAAGGTTGCCGTCATCAACAACTCCTCGCTCGGCATGGTGCGGCAGTGGCAGACGCTGATCTACAACGGCCGCTACTCGAACACCGAGCTCAACACCGGTCACGGTTCGCAGCGCATCCCCGATTTCGTGAAGTTGGGGGAGGCGTACGGCTGCCTCGCAATCCGTGTGGAGCGCGAAGACCAGGTTGACGACGCGATCAAGCTCGCCCTCGAGACAAATGATCGCCCAGTGGTGATCGATTTCGTGGTGAGCGCGGACGCGATGGTGTGGCCGATGGTCCGCCAGGGAACGTCGAACAGCGATATCCAGTATGCACTTGAGCACGCCCCCGAGTGGGAGGAAGAGTAACCATGAGTCGTCACGTTCTCAGCCTCCTTGTCGAGGATAAGCCCGGTCTACTGACCCGCGTGGCGGGCCTGTTTGCCCGCCGCGGTTTCAACATCGAATCGCTCGCCGTTGGCCCGACGGAGATGCGCGGACTCTCCCGCATCACCGTTGTTGTCGACGAGGATGAAACGCTGCTGGAGCAGGTGACGAAGCAGCTGAACAAGCTTGTGAACGTCATCAAGATCGTGGAGTTGGATGAAACCAGCTCCGTGCAGCGCGAGCACGTCCTCATCAAGGTGCGTGCCGATAATCAGTCACGCTCGCACGTCCTCGAAGCAGTGAACCTGTTCCGGGCGCGCGTCGTCGACGTGGTCCCCGAGGCCCTCACGATTGAGGTCACGGGTGACTCCGCCAAGATCGAGGCCTTCCTGAAGGTGCTTGACCCGTACGGGATCAAGGAGATCGCCCAGTCCGGGCTCATCGCGATGGGCCGCGGCTCGAAGTCGATCTCCGAGCGAGTATTTAAGAACTAATCGCGCGGTCTCCGTACCGCGCACCACCGCATGTGCGCGACCCGCGCACACATGAACCGCAAATCAAAGGAGAAGTCCACGTGGCTGAGATGTACTACGACGCAGACGCCGACCTGTCGATCATCCAGGGCAAGAAGGTAGCTGTCGTTGGCTACGGTTCCCAGGGACACGCACACGCAATGAACCTGCGTGACTCCGGTGTCGAGGTTGTCATCGCGCTCAAGGAGGGCTCGAAGTCGATCCAGAAGGCGGAAGAGGCAGGCTTCGAGGTCAAGACTGTGGCTGATGCTGCGGCCTGGGCTGATCTCATCATGATCCTCGCGCCGGATCAGCACCAGCGCACAATCTACACCGAGTCGATCAAGGATCAGCTGACCGCGGGCAAGACGCTTGCCTTCGCGCACGGCTTCAACATCCGCTTCGGCTACATCGAGGCGCCCGAGGGTGTCGACGTGATCCTCGTCGCACCGAAGGCCCCCGGCCACACCGTGCGCCGCGAGTTCGAGGCTGGCCGTGGCATCCCCGACATCATCGCTGTCGAGGTTGACGCCTCGGGCACCGCCTGGGACACCGCGAAGTCCTACGCGAAGGCAATCGGCGGCACCCGTGCGGGCGTCATCAAGACGACCTTCACCGAGGAGACCGAGACGGATCTCTTTGGTGAGCAGGCCGTGCTTTGCGGGGGCACCTCGCAGCTTGTCCAGTACGGCTTCGAGACGCTGACCGAGGCTGGCTACCAGCCCGAGATCGCTTACTTCGAGGTGCTGCACGAGCTCAAGCTCATCGTGGACCTCATGTGGGAGGGCGGCATCGCCAAGCAGCGCTGGTCGGTCTCCGACACCGCTGAGTACGGCGACTACGTCTCCGGCCCCCGCGTCGTGGATCCCTCCGTCAAGGAGAACATGAAGGCCGTTCTCGCGGACATCCAGTCGGGTGCCTTCGCGAAGCGCTTCATCGAGGATCAGGACAATGGCGGTAAGGAGTTCCTTGAACTCCGCGCCAAGGGCGAGACGCACCCGATCGAGACCACCGGTCGTGAGCTCCGCAAGCTCTTCGCATGGCAGACCACTGACGAGGACTACGTCGACGGCAGCGCCGCGCGCTAAGTAATCCGCGTAACACAACGGGCCCCGGGGATTTTCCCGGGGCCCGTTGTGTTTCTGTGCGGCTTAGCGCGCCGCGCGCTTCGTGCGCGCCGTCGCCTCCGCTGTCCACGGATCTTCGGGCCACGGGTGTTTCGGGTACCGCCCCCGCATTTCTTTTCGCACGTCCTGGTACGGGCCGCTCCAGAACGAGGCCAGGTCGTCCGTCACCGCAAGCGGTTTCCGGGCGGGGGAGAGCAGATGGAACAGGATCGGTGTCCGAGCGTCTGCGAGACGCGGGGTGCTCGCAAAGCCGAAAAGCTCCTGCAGCTTCACCGCCACGATGGGCCGGGCGCTCGGATCGTTCGGGTCGGGGTACGCAATGCGGATGCGAGACCCTGACGGCACCGCGAGGTGCTCGGGCGCGAGCGCGTCGAGCTGGGCCGCCTCCGGCCAGGGAAGCAGCCGGCGCAGCGCCGAGGCAGCGTCGATCCCGTGCAGCGAGGACTGTGGCCCGAGCCGAGCGAGGTCGGGCCCGAGCCACGCGTCGATCCCGTCGAGGAGCCCGGCGTCCGAGACGTCGGGCCAGGGGGTGCCGAGCTCCCGGTGCAGGAGTCCGAGGCGGCCGCGCAGCGTCGTGGCCGCCTCGGTCCAACGGAGGGCGTGGAGCCCGGCCTCGCGGAGGTGCGCGGCGAGCGCGGGGCCAGTGTCCTCGGGAGTGGCTTTTGTCGGGCTCGCAGAGCGCAGGATCGCGCCGAGTCGGCGCTGCTCTTGGACCCGGACCCGACCGTCGGTTACGCGCGCGATCCGCTCGGTGCGGGTGAGCGGTGCGCCGACGCGCAACGCATCCTCCTCCGTCAGTCCTGCCGCGAGCCGGATCACTGCCCCGGTACCGTCGCCGATTCGGCCCTCGACGCGCTGCACCTCACGCACCGCCAGCCACTCCTGTGCGAGGAGCGGGCTGCCCTCGGGAAGGGCTGCTCGAGTCCCGCTCGCGAGCAGGTAGCTTCGGGAATGCTCGGCGGTGCGGCGTGCGATCCACTCGGGTCGGGTGAGGGCGGTGACGATCCCGGCGGCGCCGCCGGTGGACTCGGGAGGGCGTGATTCGGCGCTCGATCTCGCCTCCGCCGCAGCGATTCCGGCGAGGCGGCGGCTCTCCCGCTGCCACCGCTCGGCACCCGGGGCGCGGCCACTTCGGAGCGCGCGGAGCAGCGCACCAAGATCGGCATTGGGCTCCCGGAAATCGTCGGATATCGCTGCGATGACCTCTGCCGCTGCGCGGGCATCACCAAGCTCGGCAGCGCCGGCGAGCAGACCGCGGGCCTCGCGCACGCCGACGGGGAGCCCGGCGACGCGGGTACCGAGCGCGGTCGGGCGACCTGTTTCATCGGTGAGGGTGAGGGCATGGAGCTCGGCGACGGCCTCGGTCATCGCAGCGCTCGGCGGGGGAGTGAGGAGCGGGAGGCCTGCGCCGCCCGGAGTGCCCCACGCGGCGAGCAACAGCGCTGCGTCGGTGAGGTCGGCGGACAATATCTCGGGTTGCGCTGCCGCCGGCATTCGGGCGAACTCCGTCTCCGAGTAGGCTCGGACGGCCTTGCCCGGCCCCTGGCGCGCGGCGCGGCCCGCACGTTGCTCGGCGCTTGCCCTCGCCGCACTGACGGTGACAAGCCCCGTCATGCTGCGTGCGCGGTCTCGACGCACCTCCCGGGACAGGCCCGCATCGACAACAAGCCGCACGCCGGGCACGGTCAGCGAGCTTTCTGCGAGGGAAGTACTCACCACGATGCGGTGAGGCTCTCCGGGACGGCGCCCGGATACCGCTCGGTCCTGGTCCCGCGCCGGAATACGGCCGTGCAGGGGGAGCGCCTCGATTGCGGTATCACCACTCTGTCCGGCCGTGAGCGACTGGATCTGCCGCACCACCTCGTCGACCTCCTGTGCCCCAGGGAGGAACACGAGCGCGTCGTGGCCGGCCGCACGCTGTTCGGTGACAGCGAGCTGCGCGACGTGGTGGAGGAACTCCCGCGTCACGCCACGCTCATCGAGCCGTGGACCGATCCCTGGTGCGTAGGCGATATCTAGCGGGTGCAGCGGGGAAGGCACGGCCACGACGGGAGCGTGCAAGAGTTCGGAGAGCCCGACCGCATCGAGCGTGGCTGACATTGCGATCACGGTGAGCTCCGGCCGCAGTTCCCGGAGCTCCGCGAGCATGCCGAGCAGCAGGTCGCCGTCGACTGAGCGCTCGTGCACCTCGTCGAGGATAACCGCGCTCACGCCGTCGAGCGCGGGATCGCCAAGCAGTCGGCGCAGCAGCACGCCGGGAGTGAGCGCTTCGATGCGCGACTGCGCGCTGACCTCGCGTTCGCCGCGGACTGTGAATCCGACGGGGCCGCCGGTCGCGCTCCCGTCGAGCGCCGCAAGGCGTCGTGCCGCCGCGCGCACCGCGACCCGCCGCGGCTGGGTCACGAGGATGCGGCCGAGGCCGCCGGGCTGATCCGCCAGCAGATTCGCCACGAGCGGCGGCACATATGTGGTCTTGCCCGTGCCGGGCGGGGCCGTGATCACCGCGGCCCCGCTCGCGATCGCATCTGCGAGTTCCGCGTGAGCCGCGGCGACGGGGAGTCCCGCGCCGATCGAGGCGAGGTCAAAGTGGTGCGGGGTCACTTGTCCATCCTAGGCGCCGGTGACGCGGGGCGGGTACGGGCATCGGGGCGGCGGTGTCTCTGCTCGCCGGGCGGTAGCACGCCCGAACTGTGACTGGACCGCCTGGACCGTGCCTGGTGTGGTGCCCGGCACGGTGCCGCTGGGAGCGCGCCGAGACGCAGTTCCTTGTCACGCGTCGCTATGGCTGGCGTGGGGTCACGAGTAGTTTGCGGGAGGTGCGACGCGTGTGCGCTTAGAACGGGTGTGGTGCGTTGAGGTCTTCGGACGGTGGTGTCGGCCGTTCGGATCGGGGCCGGGGTGGTGCGGGGTCGGTGCTGAATCTGACTCGGCTGGGTGGTCTGTCGATCGTGATGCGGCCGGTAGGGCTCACCCATTTCAGGGTTCCGCCCGGGAGTTGAGTGAGACTCCAGTCACTGTGGTGTTTCAGGGTGTGGTGTGCCTGGCAGAGCAGTGCGAGGTTTGCGGTTGTTGTGGGTCCGCCGTCGCTGGCGGCGATTGTGTGGTCGATGTCGCAGCGGTGTGCTGGGGCTCTGCAGGCGGGGGCGCGGCAGTGGAGATCCCTCGCGGTGATGCGGCGTTGCATTTCCGGGGTGGGGGTGTAGCGGTCCACGGAGAGGACGTCTCCGTCGGGGCTTGTGAACACGCCCTCCCACACGGGGGCGGTGTAGGCGATGAGGGCGGCTTCTGACGCGGGGATGGGTCCGTAGCCGACGAGCTCTGCAACTGGTGCGGGGAGTGGGGTGGTGGGGCGGCGTCGGGTCTGATGCAGGAACAGGTGACAGTTCTAGTCAGGCCGCGAGGGCCAGTTCTT
>NZ_FUID01000052.1 GCF_900163635.1 Leucobacter sp. 7(1)
GTGTCTGGGGGTGGCACTTGCCGGAACCTCACCCGGCTCGTCCGGGCTCCCCTATCCGACGGAGCAGACGGAGCAGCCAGAGCCGCCAGAGCCGCCGATGCCGTTCTAGCGGTGCTGCTGCACGTCGCCCCGACCAAAGCTCCCGTAGCGCTCCGCGGCGAAGTCAAGCAGTGCCGAGGCACGCGGCGTCAGGCTCATGTCTTCGGGCCAGATGCCGACCACGTGGGAGACGGTGACTGGTGGATCGAGCGGGCGAATCACAAACGGCCGTCCTTCAATGCTTGTGGGCAGCGTGTTGGGCCGAGACATCAGCAGACCGTAGCCCACGCCGCGGGCCACGATCGCCTCCACGAGACTGATCTGGGTCACGCGGGCCTCGATCCGCGGTTCGAGGCCACGCGCGCTGAATGCGTCCGCGACGTTTCGGGTTCCCGGGGTGGCGTCGTACTGAATGTAGGGCTCCTCCGCGAGATCTGCGAGGTCCACCGCGTCCGCCGCCGCGAGCGGGTGCTCGGGATGGAGGTGCACCTCGAGCTCGGTCGCATAAATTTTGCGGCGCCGATAGCCGAGCGGGAGGGACACGTTGTACACGAGCGCCACGTCGAGCCTGCCAGCCTCAAGTTCGGAGAGCAGTTCCTCATTCGTACCCACCATGATTTCAATGTGAACGCCGGGGTGCCGCTTGGGAAACTCCTCCAGCAGTTCAGGCACCACATGGGTGGCGAAGCTCGAAAAGCACCCCAGCTTGACCGGGCCCCGCAGTTCTTGCCCCCGCCGCGCTCCAAGGACAAGCTCTTGAGTATCCGCAACGATCTGCCGCGCCTCACGGGCAAACTGCTGTCCCGTGGGCGTCAGCGTGAGTCCACGAGCCTTGCGGCGCACGCACAGCTGCTCCCCGACGGCGCGCTCCAGGCTTGTGATCGCCTGCGAGAGTGCCGACTCCGAGATGTGCAGGTGAGCCGCCGCAGCGCTGAGCGTGGCGAAATTCGGGAGCGCAGCAAAGAGTTCCAGCTGCCGCAAACTCACGTCGGCCATGACCGTGCCTCCCTATTTCGGAAACTGAAGTTCAATCGAATTTGATCTTCATATTACTGTGATTTACACGCAGTGACGCGCACCACAACACTAGAGAGGCACCTTCCCAGATCCCTCCGCCGGAGGGGCAACAACGACGTTAGGGACCTCCACTCATGAGCGCATCACACACCGCGGCGAGACCCAGCTCGCAGCGCCGGATCGCCTTCGCGACAATCATCGGCACCACAATCGAGTGGTACGACTTCTTCATCTACGCGACAAGCGCGGGCCTCGTCTTCGCGCAGCTCTTTTTCCAGCCCGCAGGCAAGGAGATCGCCCTCCTGCTCTCGCTTGCAACCGTCGGGATCTCGTTCCTGTTCCGGCCACTCGGCGCATTCCTCGCGGGGCACTTCGGAGACATCATTGGGCGGCGCACAATGCTTGTGGTCACACTCGTGCTGATGGGCGTCGCGACCACGCTCATCGGTGTGCTTCCGAGCTATTCCCAGATCGGCATCGCGGCGCCTATCTTCCTGCTGCTTCTGCGCATCCTCCAAGGCCTCTCCGCCGGCGGCGAGTGGGGCGGCGCGGTCCTCATGGCCGTCGAGCACGCCCCCGCGGATCGGCGGGGCCGGGCCGGATCCTGGCCGCAGCTCGGTGTGCCGCTCGGCTTCCTGCTCGCCTCAGGCATGACGGCGCTCATGACCGGGGTCATCTCCCCCGGCGAGGCATACCTGCAGTGGGGGTGGCGCGTGCCGTTCCTCGTGAGCGTTGTGCTCATCGTCGTCGGGTTTGTGATCCGGCGCTCCGTCGAGGAAAGCCCCGTTTTCACGGAAATCGCCGAGCGCGGGGCCCAGACAAGCGCACCGATCGTGACCCTGTTCAAGCGGCACTGGGGCCTGGTGGTGCTCGCCGCGCTCGTATTTGTCGGCAACAGCACCCTCGGCTACATGACAACAGGCGGATTCCTCAACAACTACGCCATCGCTGAACAGGGCCTCGACACCACTGCGGTGCTTCTCGCTGCCTGCGTTGCTGCACTCGTGTGGTTCTGCTCCACACTCTTCTCCGGCTACCTTGCCGATGTGCTCGGCCGACGCACCACGTTCCTGATCGGCTTTGGCATCCAGGCGATTGCGGCGTTCCCGATCTTCTGGCTCGTCAGCACCGGCGGGCTCCCTGGCCTGTACACCGCGCTTGTCCTGATTTCGACAGGGCTCGGCCTCACCTATGGCCCGCTCGCCGCGTGGTACTCAGAGATTTTCCCGGCCTCAGTCCGCTTCTCCGGGGTCTCGATCACCTACGCGCTCGGCGCGGTCTTCGGTGGCGCTTTTGCACCCATGATCTCGCAGATGCTGCTCGACACCACCGGCACGACCGCAGCGGTCTCGTGGTACCTACTCATCACGACGCTCCTCGGAGCGGGCGCGGCCCTGTGCCTGCGCGATCGGTCTGGGATCCCGCTCGGTCCGGATCATGAGGCCGAACAGGCCCACGGTGCCACGGTCTTCTCCACTCCGGTGGCAACCCCGGAGCTCCTCAGTCAGCGGTAGGCCGCGCTCGACAGCGGTAGGCGGCGCTCGCGAGCGGTAGGCAGCGCTCGCCACCAGCACGTATTCCATCATCCAGCAAGAAGGAGTCATCATGGGTGATCACCCCACCAGAATCGCGGTCATCGGCGGCGGGATGGGCGGACTCACCGCCGCCATCGCGCTCACGAGAATCGCCGGCGTCGACGTCACAGTCTTCGAGCAGGCACGTAAACTCGGCGATGTCGGCGCGGGCGTCACTGTCGCCCCAAACGGGCAACGCGTGCTTGACCGGCTCGGGGTCCTCGAACCGGTCAAGCGAGCCGGGGCAATTCCGGACGGCCACGGTGTGTACCAGGATTCGCTCGGCAACCTTGTTGCGGAAGCCGCCTGGGAGGACTCCGCGCAGCAATACCAAAACGTTGGGATGTACCGGCCCGACCTCGTCAACGTACTGGCGCAGGAGGTTGAGACAGACACGATTCGCCTAGGCCACCGCCTCACCGCGATCCACCCGCTCGAGCACGGAGTCCGTGTGGAGTTCGAGAACGGCGTGCAGGAGGAATTTGATGCCGTCGTCGGAGCGGACGGGATCCACTCCGTCGTGCGGGACTCACTCATGCATCTTCCTGAGCCCGTCTACTCGGGGTTCATGGCGTACCGCGGTGTGCTCGACGCGAGCCTGCTCCCCGATGACTGGCGCATGATCAGCCAGGTCTGGATGGGCGAGGGGAAACACTTCATGTGTTACCCGCTGCAGCAGCGCAAACTCTTCAACTACGTCGGCTTCGTTCCGAGCGACCGACCACTCAAAGAGTCGTGGTCAGCACCCGGCAACGTGGCCGATCTCGCCGCAGAGTTTGCCGGTGAAAACTGGGACCCGCGGCTACAGCACTTCATCAGTCTGATCGACAAGACGTTCTGGTGGGGACTCTATGACCACGAGCCGCTGACCAACTGGTCACAGGGGCGCGTCACACTCCTCGGCGACTCGGCGCACACGATGCTGCCGCACGCGGGTCAGGGTGTCAACCAGGCGATGGAGGACGCGATCACCCTCGCATTTTTCCTCAAAGAAGCCGAGGGTGTCGACGGGATCGCAGAGGCCTTCAAGCGGTACACGGCGGTGCGGATGCAGCGGACCGCGATCCTGCAGAACGCATCTCGCCGGAGCGGGTCCCAGTTCGACGCGCAGAACGAGTTCGAAGACATCGCGAAGCGCGACGCCGACCTCCGAGCAGGGCGCGACTTCCGCCGCAGCGTGATCTTCGACTTCGACGCGGTCAAGGCCGCCGAAAAAGCACTCACCCGATTCAGGAGGATCTGATTCACATGACATCCGTCAGCATTATTGGTACCGGCAAGATGGGTTCCGCGATCGCCGAGATCGCCGCACGCGCCGGAGCGGACATTCAGATCATTCGACGACGAGCGGGGGCCGGATCCTCGCTCGAACGATCCGACGCGGTTTACGGCATGGTGGGCGACGACCTCACGGGCGAGCTCGTGGTGCTCGCTGTTCCCTACGAGGCGTATCCGAGTGTGCTGGAGCAGTACCGGGATCGCCTCGCCGGCAAAACAGTGATCGACATCGCCAATCCGATCGATTTCACGACCTACGATGAGCTCCAAGTGCCCGCAGACTCCTCGACCGCCGTCGAGCTTTCCCAGGCGCTCCCAGCGGGGGTCGCGGTCGTGAAAGCTTTCAATGTGAACCTCGGGGATACGCTCAGCACCGGCACCAACGGCACCACCACGACAACCGTGCTGTTCGCGGGGGACGACGCCGAAGCAAAGATCGCGGTGGCAGCGCTCATAGAAGCGAGCGGGCTCCGAGCGATCGACGCAGGCCAGCTGTCGCGAGCACGCGAACTCGAAGCAATGGGCTTCCTGCAGATCGTGCTGGCCGCCACGGGCAAGACGCGCTACGAGTCGGGATTCACGCTGCTGCAGTAGCTGCTGCTGCAGTGGCCGCTGCTGCAGCTCTACTGGCTACCGCGGCACGGGCCGCCGCTGCGGGCACCGAACTCACTCGGTGCCCGCAGCGGCCCTGCATCGTTCAGCGGCACTCCGTCGTTCAACAGCACTGCATCGTTCAGCAACGCTGTGCCGTTCAGCAACACTGTGCCGTTCAGCAACGCTGAGTCGTTCAACAACACTGTGCTGTTCAACAACACTGAGTCGTTCAGCAGCACTGTGCTGTTCAGCAGCTCTGTGCCGTTCAGCAACGCTGTGCCGTTCAACAACACTGTGCCGTTCAACAACACTGTGCCGTTCAGCAACGCTGAGTCGTTCAACAACACTGTGCCGTTCAGCAGCACTGCGTAGTTCCACGGCATTGTCAGTGGTCCCTGCCATCCTGGGATGCATGACCCCGATCACTCTCGCGCTGCTCTTCATTTTGGTGGCCCTGCTCGCCGGCGGTGCCGGCGCCGCTGTCGGCATGACCGTCCGCGGGCGCAGCGCCGCGCGCAGCCTCAGTGCCGCTCTCGCAGAACACACGGCCTCCGCGGAACGCGACGTGGCACTCGCCGCGCAGCATGCGCGGCTCGATGCCGAAGCGGGTGCCCGGCTGCTCAGAGAAGAGCTCGCCGCAGCCGAGACGCGCGTGCATGGCCTCGAAGAACGGCTCCGCGACGCCCATCTCCACGCGCGGGAACGCGCCGAGCTGGAGCGCGAGGAACAGCGCGTGCTGCAGCAGCTCGCCCCGCTCCGCGAGAGCCTCGGCAAGCTCGAGCAGACCGTCACGACGCTCGAGCAGCAGCGCGCCACACAGCATGGGGAGATCACACAGCAGTTACGCCAGGCGGCCCTGGCCGAAGATAAGCTCCGCGGTACCGCTGAGAGTCTCGCGGCCGCGCTGCGCTCGAACAACACTCGCGGACTGTGGGGCGAAACCCAGCTGCGGCGCATCATCGAGGCGGCCGGCATGATCGAGCACGTCGACTTCCAGGTGCAGCAGCAGCTCACCACGGAACAGGGCGTGCTCCGCCCCGACATGGTCGTGCATCTGCCGGGCGGGAAGGCCATCGCGATCGACGCGAAGGTGCCGTTCGCCGCGTACCTTGAGGTACAGCAGCTCGATGCGCAGCAGCTCAGCGCTCCGCAAGACGACGCGAGAGACGCCCGCCGCACCGCGCTCCTCGCACAGCACGCCAAGGCACTCCGCGAGCACATCCTCGCCCTGAGCAAACGCGACTACGCGGCCGCGCTCCCCGACTCCCCAGAGTTCGTGATCGCGTTTCTGCCGAGCGAATCGCTGCTCTCCAGCGCGCTCGACACCGACCCGCTGCTCATGGAGTTCGCCTTCGAGCGTCGCGTTGCCCTCGCCTCTCCCGTGAGCCTCTGGGCCATTCTGAAGTCGGTGGCGCACAGCTGGCGGCAGGAGTCGCTCACTTCGGAAGCGCGGGCGCTGTTCGACCTGAGCCGGGAGCTGCACACGCGCCTCGGCCGCAACGCAACCCACCTCGACAAGCTGGGCCGCACGCTCTCCCGCGGGGTGCAAGACTACAACGCCTACATCGGCTCACTGGAACGCCAGGTCCTCCCGACAGCGCGCAAGATCAGCGCGCTCAACGGGGAACAGATCGCGCCACCCCCGGCCCAGCTGGAGGATGCGGTGCGACCGCTCGTTGCACCGGAGCTACGGCCCGAGGCCGAGGACCACGGTGAGACGGACGGTGCCGGGGATGCGAGCACCACAGCGGACACAGCGGACACAGCAAACTCAACGAGCACAGCGAACACAGGAAGCACAGGAAGCACAGGAAGCTCAGGAAGCACAGCGAGCTCTGACGAAACCGTGGGCGCCGGCCACCCCGACAAGCTCTGGGCTTAGGAGAGACCCCGAAAACGCAGGACGCCCCGAGCGAATATTCGCTCGGGGCGTTCTGCGTCGCGTCAGGAGATTAGTCCCAGCGGCTCGGATCCATGTCGCTCACGATGTGGCGGATGGTTCCCGAGTGCGAGCGCATCACGATGCTTTCGGCGCGCATGAACGGACCGCGACGCTCAACGCCATCGATGAACTCGGCGTCGGTGATGCCGGTCGCCACGAAGTAGCAGTTGTCGCTCGCAACGAGGTCATTCGCCTCGAGCACGCGGTCGAGGTCGTGACCCGCGGCGAGGGCGCGCTCGCGCTCCTCGTCATCCTTCGGCCACAGGAGGCCCTGGATCACGCCGCCGAGAGCCTTCACGGCGCACGCGGTGATGATGCCCTCGGGGGTGCCGCCGATGCCGACGCACATGTCAATTCGGGAATCCCAGCGAGCCGCGTTCACGCCGCCCGCGACGTCGCCGTCCATCAGGAGACGAGTGCCGGCACCGGCCTCGCGGATGTCGGTGATGAGCTGCTCGTGGCGGGGACGATCCAGCACCGCGACGCGAATGTCAGAAACGTCGACCTTCTTTGCACGAGCCAGCGCGCGGATGTTCTCGCCGATCGGACGGTTGATGTCGACCACGCCGACGCCCTCCGGACCGCACACGAGCTTGTCCATGTAGAACACTGCCGAGGGGTCGTACATGCTGCCGCGATCCGCCACCGCGATCACCGAGAGCGCACCCGGGCGACCCTCGGCCGTGAGGCGCGTGCCGTCGATGGGATCCACCGCAACGTCACACTCTGCACCCTCGCCGTTGCCGACAACCTCGCCGTTGTACAGCCAGGGAGCGTCATCCTTCTCGCCCTCGCCGATCACGACCGTGCCCTTCATGTTCACGGTCGAGAGGAACCGACGCATCGCGTCGACCGCAGCACCATCGGCTGCGTTCTTATCCCCGCGGCCAATCCACGGGGTTGCGCGCATTGCTGCGGCTTCGGTCGCGCGGACGAGTTCCATCGCGAGGTTACGGTCGGGCTGCCAGTCGCCAAGCGAAACGGGTTCAGTCATGCCCAGAAGTCTACCGCCTCCGAGCGATCGGTCCGCAGAGCGCCGAGGCGGGTTGCCGCGTCCCGGTGTGCGCGGGGTTCCTGGCCCCCGGCCATTCCCCGATCTGACCCCGTAGACTGGGGCAGAGAACCGGCCGTTCGCCGCGCAACGGCGCCGCGGCCCCCGATTCATCCGCACGATCCCGTCACGAACTACCCGTCACGAACTACCCGTCAAGAACTACCCGTCAAGAACCACCCGCCGCGCACCGCACGTCACCGGGCGCGGCCCACACTCGAGGAGCACACATGCCCGTCGCCAGCCCGGAACAGTACGCCGCAATGCTTGACGCCGCCAAGTCGGGAAGCTTCGCATTCCCCGCCGTCAACGTGTCAAGCTCGCAGACGCTCAACGCCGCTCTGCAGGGCTTCGCTGAGGCCGGATCCGACGGCATCATCCAGGTCAGCTTCGGCGGTGCCGACTACTTTGCCGGCCACACAGTGAAGAACCGCGTCGGCGGAGCCATCGCGTTCGCAAAGTACGCGGAGGAGGTCGCCAAGGCCTACGACGTCACCGTCGCGCTGCACACCGACCACTGCCCCAAGCAGCACCTCGACAACTTCGTGCTCCCCCTCATCGCTGCAAGCGAAGAGCGGGTCGCGCAGGGCGGGCTCCCCTACTTCCAGTCGCACATGTGGGACGGCTCGGCTGTGCCCCTCGCTGAGAACCTCGACATTGCACGCGAACTCCTGCCCCGCATGGCTGCGGCGCAAATGATCCTCGAGGTCGAGATCGGCGTCGTCGGCGGCGAAGAGGACGGCATCGCCCACGAGATCAACGACCAGCTCTACACGACGCTCGAGGACGCAGTCGCGACTGTCGAGGCGCTCGGCCTGGGCGAGCAGGGCCGCTACCTCACCGCGCTCACCTTCGGCAACGTGCACGGCGTCTACAAGCCCGGCGGTGTGAAGCTGCGCCCCGAGCTCCTCGCCGAAATCCAGGCCGGGCTGCAGGCGAAGTACGGCACGGGCGAAAAGCCCCTCGACCTCGTCTTCCACGGCGGCTCCGGTTCCTCGGCCGAGGAGATCGCTGAGGCTGTGCGCAACGGCGTGATCAAGATGAACATCGACACGGACACGCAGTACGCGTTCACCCGCCCGGTTGTCGACCACATCATGAAGAACTACGACGGCGTGCTGAAGATCGACGGCGAGGTCGGCAACAAGAAGCTGTACGACCCCCGCGCCTACGGCAAGGCAGCCGAGAGCGGGATGGCCGCGCGCATCGCGCTGGCCTCCGAGCAGCTCGGCTCCGCCGGAAAGTCCGTGAGCGCCTAGTGTCCTCCGAACCCACCGCGCCCGAACAGCCCGCGCAGCAGCCTCCGCAGCAGCCCGCTGCTGCACAGCCCGCTCGCCCCGCACAGCCCGCCTATGGCGAGTACGCCCCGGAGGGCTGGGAGTGGAAGCCCGAGGGTGCCGCGGCGGACGCCGCTGAGGCAGGCTCGCGCACGGGCGGCGGCGTGCCCGCTGCCCCCGCAGGCGTGCCGCACAACCTGGGTGCCCCCGCTCGAAGCGGTGACGCCGCCCCGGCGCGGCAGGTCCGTCCCGCGGCAGACACGCAGCAGGGTGCTGGCGAACCGTATCGCGCAGCGGCCCCGCAGCAGCAGAACCCGCAGCAGCAAAACCCGCAGCACCAAAACCCGCAGCAGAACGCACAGCTGCCGCCCGCTTACCGGATGCCGGGGACCCCGACACCGCGGCTGGGCGACCGGATCGTGACGATCGTGCTGCTCGCGTTCGGCGCGTTCGGCGCACTGAACATCGCGGCGTCGTTCTTTGGCCTGGAGTCACAGATCCGCCTGACCGCTTCGCTGATTGGGCTCGAGGATGCAACCGTTGCGAGCTGGGTCGGCCCGCTCGGTGTCGTCAGCGGGCTCGTCGTGCTCCTGCTGTTCGCACTCACGTTGATCTTCTCGATCCAGCGGATGCGCCAGCACAAAATCACGTTCTGGGTGCCGCTCGCCGCCGGGGCGATCGCGTTCATCCTCCTCGTGGTGGTGCCCATGATCGCGCTCTCCGGTGCCCCCGAAATCATGGAGCAGTTGCAGAACGATCCCACGGGATCCCTCGACAAGATGTTGAACGCGCTCACAGAGATGCAGACTCCGTAGGTAGGAGCCTGTAGCGCAGAGTATGTAGAGCGCAGAGTATGTAGAGCGCACCGCCCGGTGACCCGGGCACGCACACACCCCGCAGCGGGGCGGCCAAGGTTACGGCCGCTCCGCTGCACTCGTGTATGGGGGTGCCGGGCACATGCCGTCGGCCTCGAGCTCAGCGAGCTCGAAGTGCCACCGCTCATTCTCAAACGTTTGGCACAACCCAAACTCGGACCCGTACTGGCCCATCCAGAGGGACTCCTCGAGTCCCCCAATATCGACAGCCTGGCCTGTGACGTGGCTCGAACGTTCCGGGGTGTCTACCCACTTCCGGGCCTCCTCCTCACTGCCGTACGTCACTACGGCATCATCGAGGAGCTGCTGCTGCAATTCGGCACTGCGCCATCCCGACGTTACGCGAAGCTCGATCCCGTCCGCCGCCGCACGGTCTGCCGCCGCAAGCACAGCGTCATGCAACGCCGGATCAAGCCCGGCCATCGCCGCGTGATCCGCGTGCACCGAGATTCCGTTCGGGTCGTGAATCGATCCGTCGCCCGAAGCCGCAGCGGGCGAGGTATCGGCAAAAACTGTGCCGTCCCCCTCGGGCGGGGCCTCAACGACGCCGAAGTTCCCTGAATCAGTGCTGGCCTCCCGCGCGCCCGGAGCGCAGGCGCCCAGCGCCAGGAGCAGCGTGAGCGCCACGAGAGTGAGTACCGTCGCCGACACACTGGCGAAGACGGCGGGTGAGAGAGTACGAAACTTCGTGAACATGTTTCCAGTGAAGCGGGCCGGATGTTGCATCAGTGTATGGTCGGAAAAGATCTGGGTTGGTCAAGAAAGAACACGTCGAGTTTCTCACACGGACGCAACATCGCCCTGCCTACACTGATCAGCATGCGCGTACTTGTGGTTGAAGACCATCCCGTCCTGGGCCCCGCCGTGCGGGCCCATCTCGCCCGAGAGGGCTTCGCAGCCGACCTCGTCGCGGACGGCGACACCGCACTCGAATCGCTCGCGGTGCACGAGGTCGACCTGCTCGTACTCGATCGCGATATCCCGGGCGTGCACGGTGACGAGGTGGCCCGCCGCGCACACCGAGACCACCCCGAGGTGCGCGTAATCATGCTCACCGCGGCCGCGTCACTCCAGGACAAGATCGATGGATTCGGTCTTGGTGCCGACGACTACCTCACCAAACCATTCGCGCTTGCCGAGCTTGTGATGCGGCTGCGCGCGCTCGCCCGCCGCCCCACAACCGCGCTCCCCACCACACTGCTGTGGGGCACCATCGAGCTCGACCCCTTCACACGCGAGGTACGCCGGGGAGGCACTCAAGTCACCCTCACGCGAAAGCAGTTCGGCGTGCTCGAACAACTCATGCGGGCGGGAGGCGGGCTTGTCAGTGCCGAGACGCTCCTCGAAAAAGTGTGGGATGAGCACGCTGATCCATTCACGACCGCTCCCCGGGTCACAGTGTCGACCCTGCGCCGAGCACTCGGCCAGCCGGACCCGATCGATACCGTCGTGGGCGAGGGCTACCGGATGGCCGTCGATGCGTAACTCACGAGCACGAATCACGCTGACGCTCAGCTACACTGCGTTCCTCCTCGTGGCAGGCGGCGCGGTGCTGGCCGGGGTCTACGTGGTGGTGCGCTACCTCCCGGGCTACCCGCTCGTCTCCGACGATCCCTCACGGACCCCGGTCAATACAAGCCGCGGAGAGATCCTCGATACCCTCGTGGAACTCTCGCTGTGGATCATGCTGGGGTTCCTCGTTCTCGGCTTGCTCGGGGGCTGGCTTCTCTCGGGCCGAGTGCTGCGGCCGCTGCGCGCGCTCGAAGCCGGGGCCCGCCGGATCACCGACGGCGATCTCGATCACCGGATCGCGCTCGAGCGGCGTGACGAGTTTGGAGACGTGGCTCGAGCCTTCGACGCGATGGTCGCCCGGCTGCAAGACACTCTCGCCGCGCAACGCCGCTTCGCCGCGAACGCGTCCCACGAGCTCCGTACTCCACTGTCGACGATGTCTGTGCTCCTCGAATCAGCCGCCCAACACCCCGAAGAGACGGATCCGAGCGCCCTCCTGCGGGATCTCACCACTGAGAACACGCGCGCGATCACGCTGATGGAAGCGCTGTTGCGGCTCCATGCCGCCGGCGGACGGGACACAAGCGCCGACGACGTCGTGAACCTTGCCGCCCTCACGCAGGAAGCCGCCGTGCGGCTCGGCGTAGCTGATCCCGCGGGATCCACCCCGCCTCCCGCGCTCGTAATCGCGGATCCGCTGCTGCTCCACCAGCTCGTCGAGAACCTGCTCAGAAACGCGATCCAGCACGGCACAGGAGGCGTTGGCGTGACCACCGACACCCGGCCTGCGGCGATCGCCGGCGATCCAGACGAGATTGTCCTCACCGTCACCAACGACGGTCCCTTCATCGAGGAGACCACGCTCGCGCGCTTCACCGAGCCACTGTTCCGCGGCTCTGGGCGAGCCCAGAACCCCACCGAGGGCGTCGGGCTCGGCCTCGCACTCGTGGAACAGATCGTAAAAACACACGGCGGGTCGCTGCGGTTCGCCTCACCCCGGAGCGGTGGGCTGAGCGCACAGGTCACGCTACCCGCAGCTCCAGACGCGTAAGGCGCGCGACGCCGCGGGCTACTTTGTTGCTGCGCTGCTGGTGCTCTGTTGCTGCTACTTCGCTGCGGCTCCGCTGCTGGTGCTCTGTGCTGCTCCGCTGCGCCTACTTTGCGGCCGGGCGCACCCGTCCGCCAAGCGCGCGGGTGTCGCGCTTGCCGTTGGCATCCTGGCGGAGCTCCTTCGGGAGTGAGAACACGAGATCCTCCTCCGCGGTGACCGTTGCCTCGACGTCCGAGTACCCGGCATCTGCGAGGTCATCGAGCAACTCCTGCACGAGCACCTCGGGGACCGAGGCACCACTCGACACACCAATCGTGCGCGCCCCGTCAAGCCAGGACTGCTGCACCTCGTTCGCGAAGTCCACACGGTAGGCCGCGCGCGCCCCGTACTCAAGCGCAACTTCCTTGAGCCGCACGGAGTTCGACGAGTTCGACGAGCCGACCACAATCACCACGTCTGCCTGCGGCGCGATCTTCTTGATCGCGACCTGGCGATTCTGCGTCGCGTAGCAAATGTCATCGCTGGGGGGATCCTGCAGATTCGGGAAGCGCTCGCGCAGGCGGCGCACGGTCTCCATCGTTTCGTCGACCGACAACGTGGTCTGCGAGAGCCACACAAGCTTGTCCGGGTTCTGCACCACGATCGAGTCGACCTCCTCCGGGGAGTTCACGATGGTGATGCGGTCGGGGGCCTGGCCGGCGGTTCCCTCAACCTCTTCGTGACCGTCGTGTCCGATCAGGAGAATCTCGAGATCTTGCTTCGCGAAACGCACGGCCTCGCGGTGCACCTTTGTCACGAGCGGGCACGTCGCGTCGATGGCGTGCAGGCCGCGATCATCTGCCGCCTGCACCACAGCTGGTGAAACCCCGTGCGCGGAGAAGACGACGTTGGCACCCTCGGGCACCTCTTCGACCTCTTCCACAAAGATCGCGCCCATCTTTTCGAGCGTGTTCACCACGTGTACGTTGTGCACGATCTGCTTGCGCACATACACGGGTGCCCCGTATCGCGTCAGCGCCTTCTCCACCGCAACAACGGCGCGATCAACGCCGGCGCAGTAGCCACGGGGTGCCGCCAGCAGCACCTTCTTCGCACCGTCGACGGGCAGATCTTTCAGTCGTCCCGACTCGCGGCGCATGCGCGGCATCGCGAGGCTCACAACGGGGGCGCCAATAGTGCGCTGATCAGGCTGCGAAAGAGGGGTACTCATGGTGACGATTCTACTCGCTGCTCCCTGAGCAACCCACTCGCTAAGGTGGAACGCATGGCCCCCACAGGATCCGACGCAAGCTCCGGCACGGAACAGGCACCCGCCACGCGAGAGACGCCGTGGCCCGTTGCGCTCATGAGCGAGAAGATCGCGGCCTGGATCGACAGGCTCGGCCAGATCTGGATCGAGGGTGAGGTCACGCAGTGGCAGGTCCGCGGCGGCCACGTGTACGGCAAGCTCAAGGACCTGGGCCAGGACGCCACCGTGAGCTTCACCGTGTGGCGCTCCGTGGCCCAGCGACTCACCAGCGACTTCGCCCAGGGCGACCGGGTGATCGCTCTGGTGAAGCCAAACTTCTGGGTCAAGGGCGGCTCGCTCACCGTCCAGGTCTTCGATCTTTCGCACGTGGGTCTGGGAGAACTGCTTGAGCGGCTCGAACGGCTACGGCAGCAGCTGCTGCGCGAGGGACTCTTCGATCCCTCACGCAAGCGTGCGCTCCCGTTCCTCCCGAACCGAATCGGGCTCGTAACTGGACGCGACTCCGATGCGGAGAAGGATGTCGTGCGCAACGCAACCCTGCGCTGGCCGGGCGTGCAGTTCCGCATCCACTACGCCGCGGTGCAGGGCGACCGCGCCGCAGCCGAGGTGACCGCGGGGATCGAGGCGCTGGACCAGGACCCCGAGGTCGACGTGATCATCGTGGCCCGAGGCGGCGGCGACTTCCAAAACCTGCTCCCCTTCAGCGATGAGCGGGTGCTCCGCGCCGCAGCGGCGGCGACCACACCGATCGTGAGCGCCATCGGGCACGAGGCAGACCGGCCGCTGCTCGACGAGGTTGCGGACCTCCGCGCGTCAACACCCACAGACGCAGCCAAGCGCGTCGTCCCCGACGTCGGCGAAGAGCTCGCGGGGATTGACCAGGCGCGCGCCCGCATGTCCTCCCGACTGGGGCACCTCCTGAGCTACGAAACCGACAGGCTGACGCAGCTGCGCGGGCGCCCGGTCCTGAGCGCCCCCGACCGCATCATCGACGACCGTGCGGAGGAGCTTGTGCGCTGGATCGCGCGCGGCACCGAACTCGCCGACCGCGCCATCGAGGACCGCGGACGCGGCCTCGCCGATCTGCGGGCCCGCCTCACCGCGCTGTCGCCGCAAGCCACGCTCGAACGTGGCTACGGGATCGTGCAGCTCCCCGACGGATCGGTGCTGCGCGACGCCGCCGCCGCACCCGCGGGCACCGCTCTGCGGGTGGCACTCGCGAGCGGCCGGATCACTGCGGTGTCGGGGGGCTAAGAGCGAGCCGAAACCGCAGGAAATCCGCTGCGGACAGCCCCACCGTGGGATACTGAGGCATGGCTAAGGCGCGCGCAGAAGTGGCGGAGGGTTCCACACCCCGAACCGAGCTGAGCGAAGAACCACCCTGGATGCTTGACGAGGTCGACGAACGGCTCATCGGGCTTCTCGAAGAGGATGGCCGGATGAGCTACGCGGACTTGGGTGCCGCGGTCGGCCTCACCCCGGGCGGTGCCAGGGCGCGGGTCAAACGCCTGCAGGAACGCGGTGTGATCCGTGTGATCGGGGTGACAAGCCCCCACGCGGTGGGTCTGCGGAGCATCGCTTCGCTGCAGATCGAGGTCAGCGGCAGCATCGACAGCGTTGCGAACGCGATCGCGAGCTGCGATGGGGTGCGCTACGTGGTGCTCGGTTCAGGCAGGTTCAGCCTGCTCGTCGAGGTCTATGCGCAGACTCCCGGAGAACTGTTCTCACTGATCAACCGGCAGATCAGAGAGGTACCCGGCGTCTCGACGATCGAGACGTTTATGTACGACTCCGTGCACACGCACCGGCCAGTGTTCCCCACGACGCATGGCCGGGAGTCCTGAGACTCACCGGCCCTGCATCGCTCGCGCGGGTGCGCCCCGTTACTCGGTGACGATCATTCCGAGCGCCCGGGCAAGCGCGGCCGAGCGATCGATGACATCAGTTTGCCAGGCGGTGAGTGTGCGCGTCGGTGACGCGCCGATCGAGATCTGGAAGGGGTCTTCCACATCCGTGGTGATCCCGCTCAGAACTTCAAGGACAGCCACACCGCAGAATGGAACATGGACGGCTGAGTAGCCGCCCTCGTGTGAAAACACGATGCGACCGTCACACGCATCATCCGCGATATCCAGGAGGCGTTCGGCGATACCCCGGAAGCCGTTCGAAGTCACGCTCATTCGCCCCAGCGGATCAAACGCCGACGGATCGAAGCCGCTCGACACGATGATGAGATCCGGCGCGAACGCGCGGATCGCAGGCCCGGCCACTCGCTCCACGGCAGACCAGTAGGCACCATCCCCCGATCCTGCGGGCAGCGGCACGTTGATGTTGGTACCGGCGCCGGCCCCCGCACCCTGCTCGCTGACCTGTCCGGTGTCTACCGGAAACAGCCCGTCTTGGTGCACCGAAATCGTGAGCACATCCGGGTCGTCCCAGTAGATCTTCTGCGCCCCATTTCCGTGATGCACGTCATAGTCGAAGATCGCGACACGGCTCAGTCGCCCCTCGGCTCGCAGCGCCTCGATCGCCACCGGAACGTTCGCGAACAGACAATAGCCACGTCCCTGATCGGGTTCCGCATGGTGCCCGGGCGGGCGAACGAGGGCGTAGGCATTGTCGACTGTGCCATCGAGTACCGCGCGGGCAGCGGCGAGTGTGCCCCCCGCGGCGAGCTTCCCGACCTCAAAGCCGCTCGCTCCAAACGGGGAGAACCCGTCGCCGGCGTCCCCGCCTCCGGCGAGCGACTGTGACCGGATTCGCTCAACGTGACCCGAGGTGTGTACACGCAAGAGATCAGCATCGCTCGCTTCGACGGCGGGGATCCGGACGAGCTGTTCGAGCAGGCCGGATACCTCCACAAGACCAGCGAGTCGCGCCTTCGAGTCTGGACTCTCAAAGTTGCGGTATGGCTGCACATACCCGCCTGATGGAACCAGGCCAGCGTGGGTTCCAGTGTCGTGCCACGCGTACTTCTCGTGCCAGACGTATCCCGTTTTGCGCGTCATTGCGATGTCCTTTCGGGTTGCTCGTTTCCCTGCGTGCACCGTTGCCCAGGGTCGGCGCGACTAACCATATTGATCAAATTCACTAATCGCAACAATTCTCACGAGTTTGTTAACGATTCAGCACTCAGCCAAATTGATAGTTGACTATCCATGCCCAACGTGGTCATATTGTTCACGCCGTGGGCCGATGAACGTCCCGCGGAAACACCGTCGCATTGCCTCATCGAGGTTTCGACAGCGTCAACGACAAGGGAGTCACAGACATGAAACGCATTCGACGTACGCTGGCCGCGGCCGCGCTCACCGCCGTCGCCGCTCTGGCGCTCAGCAGCTGCACCTCAGGCGAAGCCGCCGACTCCGGTGCGGGGAACACCTCGGGCTCCGAAGGAGCCGTGGCAATGAGTTTCGCTGGCCTCGATATCCAGATCTGGAACGACATGCTCCCGTTCATGGAAACGGCTGTGACCGAAGCCGGCTACAGCTTTGTCACCGACGACCCCAAGTGGAACGCGCAGACGCAGGTGCAGGATTGGGAATCCTGGATCGTCCGCGGCGATATCAAGGCGATCATGGGCTACCCCGTGCAGTCTGACGCGATGGTCGCGGTCACCAGCCAGGCAAGCGACGCGGGAATTCCCGTCCTCGGGTACGGCAGCACGTGGGACGGAGTCAGCGGTGCGGTGGTGCTCGACCACGAGGCCGATGGCCGGGAAGCCGGGGTTCGGGCGGCCGAATGGATCTCAGAGAAATACGGGAAAGAGAAGGTTGACGTTGCGTTCCTCGGGTGGCCGGACACTGATCTCGGCCGTCTCCGCGGAAAGGGGATGCTCGACGCTCTCGGGGAGGCCGGCCTGAATCTCAACATCACCGAGCACAAGGTTCTCAGTCTCGACGATGGCTACGCCGCAGTCCAGAATCAGCTGAACGCTGTCCCGAACACCAAGGTGTGGCTTGCCATTGCAAACGATCCCGCGCTGGGTGCGTACCAGGCGCTGACGGACTCCGGGGTCTCCCCCACAGATGACAGCATGCTGCTCGCCAACCTCGACGCGACCGACGCCGAGCTCGAGATCATCGCGGAACCGAACTCCTTCTGGCGCTACGCGTTCATCGCCCCCGCGCGCGAACTTGCGGAGGCCAACGCCCAAATGCTGATCGATGCGGCCGAGGGCAAGAGCGTTACCGACAAGACAGTCCCCACCACCGAGATCACGGCGGAAAACGCGGAGAAGTTCCTGCTCGCAAACCAGTAGCACGGACCGGGGCGGCCACTTGAGCCGCCCCATTCTGTGCCCATCGATCTGTGCCCATCGAGGGAGAGCAATGCATAAGCCCGCAGCATCCACCCCACCGACCCGCCTGTCTTACACCGGCGTCACCGTCGAGTTCGGCGCGACCCGAGCGCTCGACGAGGTGAGCTTCTCCGCTCAGCCGGGAGAGATCATCGGCCTGCTCGGCCACAACGGTGCCGGAAAGAGCACCCTCTGCAATGTCACTACCGGCGTCATCCAAGCGACGTCCGGACAGTTCAGCGTGGACGGCATCCCCGTGTCCCGCAAACTGAGTCCGCGGGACGCAGCGCAACTCGGCATCACCGTTATCCATCAGGAACCCGCACTCGCCCCGAACATGACGGTGCTCGAGAATCTGTTCCTCGCCCGCCCCACACCGCCGAACGCCGAACGTCGGCGACGTGCGGCAGACGCGCTCAAGACCGTGGGCGCGCACCTGCCCCTCGATATGCCTGTAGACACGCTCGGGCTCGGGGAACGTCAACTCGTCGACCTCGCACGGGGGCTGCTCGGCGGCGAGATGAAGGTGCTCCTCCTCGACGAACCCACCGCTGCGCTCGGCAAGGCTGAAACGGAATCCCTGCACACCCTCATCCGAGGGTTTGCCGAGCGGGGCGTTACGGTCCTCTACGTCTCACATCGCCTCCCTGACATTTTGGAGGTGTGCACACGAATCGTGGTGCTCCGCGGTGGCCGACACGTGGTTGATGGACCGACCGCAGATTTCACCCCGGCAAAGCTCGCGGAAGCGCTCGTCCCGAACTTGCGTTCTCTGGATTTCACGCACACGGATCCGGGCGCCACAGTTGTTGAGCTTCCTCCTGGGGCGGCGGGAACCGAGGCACTCTCGATCCGTTCCGGGGAGGTCGTCGGCCTGTTCGGGATGGCGGGTGGACGCCAGTTTGCGCTCGCCGCGCAGCTCGGCGGCGCAGCAGAGCCCTGCAGCTATCAGCTTGCGGGGGCGTCCGTACGGTTTGCCTCCCCGGCACAAGCGATCCGCCAAGGGGTGTTTTTTGTGCCGCCGGATCGAGACACCGAGGGGCTCGTCGGATCTGAAACCGCGCTCGATAACGTCATGCTTCCCTGGTACGGGCGTTTTGGCTCCCGCGGCTGGTGGGTGTCAGCCCACTCGGGTGCCGCGGTGTATGAGCAGGCGCGGGCCGCGCTCGACATTCGGGGACCGGGCGCTGACGCCGAGGTCTCTCAGTTCTCAGGCGGGAATCGACAAAAGCACCTCCTCGCGCGATGGCTCTACCCGGCACCACCCCGGGTGTTGATCCTCGCGCAGCCAACTCAGGGGGTCGATGTGGGGGCCAAGCTCGACATCGTCGAGGCGGTGCGTGCAGCCGCCGCTGCCGGTGCCGCCGTGCTCGTGGCATCCAGTGAATCCGATGAGATCGCCAGCATGTGCGACCGGGCGGTCACCGTCACCGGTAACACGTTCTGTGCGGTTCCCCGCACCCCGCAGTTCAATGAGGACCTTCTCGCCTCACTCCTTGCCCAGAGCTCACCCGTTCGAGCCTGATCGAAAGCCTGTCATGAACACTGAACGTCTGAAGATCTTTGCCGCTAAGAACGGCATCTTCCTCGCCCTCATCGTCCTCATCGCCGTCTTCTCGATCATGCGGCCCAACTTTTTCTCGTTCGCAAATGGCCAGAGCATCCTGCTCCAAGCCGCCGAGCTCGGGCTCATCGCCATCCCCGCAGCATTTCTGATCATGTCGGGCAGCATCGACCTGTCAGTGGGCTCGGTTGCCTCCGTCGCCGCGATCACCGGCGGCCTCACAATGAGTAGCACCGGGTCCACACTCCTGGGCTTCATCGTCGCGATCGTCACCGGCATGGCTGCGGGTGCGTTGAACGGCTTCCTCGTGTCATATCTCGGCCTCAACTCGTTTGTGGTGACGCTCGGTGCGCTCAGTGTCTGGGGTGGCCTCGCACTCCTCCTCTCCGACGGTCGCACAATCCCGCGCGCGGAATTGCCCGACGCGTTCCGTGCGATTGGCACGCTGAAAGTGGGCCCGGTCCCGATTCAAATCATCGCGCTCATCGTCGTCGTAGCGCTGGGATGGTACGTGCTCAACCACACAAAGTTCGGCAAGGAAGTCAAGGCAATCGGGGGCAACGAGCGGGCAGCTCGGCTCATGGGCGTCAATGTGAAGCGCTCCCGCTTTTTCCTGTTTGTCGCTACGGGCGCGTTCGCCGCTCTGGCCGGCATGTTCCTCTCGGCGAAAGTGCAGTCGGCAAACCCCAACATCGGCTCCGGTATTGAGCTCGAGGTGCTCACCGTGGTGCTCCTCGGCGGCGTTGCGTTCGAAGGCGGGGTGGGGCGCATCAGCGGTGTCGTCGCCGGCCTGCTCTTCTTCCGAGTGCTGCGCGCGGGTCTTGTGTTTATGCAAGCGTCGCCATTCCTGCAAACCATCCTGATCGGTGCCACCCTGATCGTGGCCGTCGCGCTCGATAGTTCCGTGCAGCGGATTATCCGGTCCTCCTGGGCGAAACTGGGGCGAAAGGCCGTGGCCGAAGCTCCCGAATAGGGCAGAGCGCGGCGGCCCGCAGCGTCCGTTGACCCGCGGAGAGTAGACTTGATGGCATGTCTGTTTCCGAGGCCAGGGATCCCGCCGCGCTCAGCTATGAGGAGGCCCGGGATGAGCTCATCCAGGTTGTCTCCCGTTTGGAGCAGGGCGGGTCGACGCTCGAGGATTCGCTGCAGCTCTGGGAGCGCGGCGAAGTCCTGGCGGCCCGCTGTGAAGAATGGTTGATCGGTGCACGTCAGCGGCTCGAGGCTGCCCGCCAAGGGGCGGCCTCGAGCGACGCTGGCGCGATCGCCCCGGGGGTGGACGCCTAACTTATGGCGAAGAAACAGAAGCCTCCCGTGGTTGTCGCGGAGCTGGGGCGCCCGGAAACCTCCTACGAAACTCGCGTTCGCAAGGCCGAGAACAGTCGCCTCTACAAGCAGCGGAAGACAGTGAACAACCTTGTCTTCTCCTTGCTGGTGACCCTCGGTCTGGTGCTTGTCATCTACCTCGCGGTTCCCCGCGGACCCGGCGGTTTTGAAGACCACTCGGTGAATGTGTCGCAGCTCGCGGAGGAGGCGGCTCCGAGCGCGGGACGCACACTCGCCGCGCCAGACACGGGAGAAGACTGGAAGGCGAAGCAGGCGAACCTGCGGAACGCCAAGGGCATCACCTCCTGGCAGATCAATTACACGACCCCGGACAAGGCCTACGCCGCAGTCGCCCAGGCGTTCACCGCCGACGGGACCCCCGTTAATGAGACATGGATCTCGCAGCAGATGGAGCAGCAGGCTCCGACTGGGACGGAGCAACTGGGCGGGATCGACTGGATCGTCTACGACCACTCAGACCGCAGCCCCGACAAGGCCAATATGCTGTTTGGCCTGCAGGGCACCTGGGGTGATGACACGATCCTCGTCTACGGCACCGATACGGGTGCGACACTCCGCGTCCTCGCGACGCAGGTCGCCGAGTCCCTCGGCGATCCGCCATCCGACACCGCGAACGCCACCGACCCGACGGAGACCACCGAATGACCCCTCCTCACACCGCACCTCGGGTCACCCCGCAGCAGGCCTGGGACACGTTTGCGGCAGGCAACGATCGCTTCGTCGCCGGCGCATCCGCCCATCCCAACCAGAACGTCGAACGCCGCTCTGAGCTTGTCAACACGCAAACCCCCGACGTCGCCCTGTTCGGCTGCTCCGACTCACGGCTCGCCGCCGAGATCATCTTCGATTGCGGCCTCGGTGACCTCTTCATCGCCCGCAACATGGGCCACGTCGTCGCGGAGTCCATCACCGCATCAATGGAGTACGCCGTCACCGAGTTGGGTGCATCGCTCATCGTTGTGCTCGCACACGATTCTTGTGGGGCCGTCGCCGCCGCAATCGACCAGTCGAGCCGCACACCCTCGGAAACCACGGCTTCCGTGCAGAACACCCTCGCCCCGATCCAGCCCGCGGTGCAGCAGCTCTGGCTGCGCAACAACACCGACACCCCCTACGCAGACGCGAGCAAGATCGATGCGAACGCTGTCGGCCGGATCCACCTCGCCGCGACAGTCAACGAGCTGCTGCGCACCTCACGCGCAATTAGCGACGCCGTCGATGCCGGCAAGCTCGCTGTTGTGGGCTGCCAGTACCGACTCACCGAGGGTCGCGCGGTGCCCTACACCGTTGTCGGCCCGGTCGAGCTCGAGCTCGCCCCCCTCGACTAGTTTTTCTCGTACCCACCCAACACCTCAGACAAAGGACTGCTGTGACTGAAGAGATCGAGTACCGCATCGAGCACGACACCATGGGTGAAGTGCGCGTTCCGAAGTACGCCCTGTACGCCGCGCAGACGCAGCGCGCCGTCGAGAACTTCCCCATCTCCGGCTCGGGCCTGGAGCCCGCACAGATCGTCGCGCTGTCGCGCGTGAAGCGCGCCGCAGCCATCGCCAACAAGGAGCTCGGGATCCTCGACGCGCCGATCGCCGACGCGATCGTGGCCGCCGCCGACGAAATCATCGGCGGCGCACACCACGACCAGTTCCCCGTTGACACCTACCAGACCGGTTCGGGCACCTCCTCGAACATGAACACCAACGAGGTCCTGGCGACTCTCGCCTCGAAGCACCTCGGGGCCCCGGTGCACCCGAACGACCACGTGAACGCTTCGCAGTCCTCGAACGACGTGTTCCCTACCTCCGTGCACATCGCCGTCACCGGCGCGCTCATCGAACAGCTGAAGCCCGCGCTCGCGCACCTCGCTGAAGCGTTCGAGGCGAAGGCCGAGCTGTGGAAGACGGCCGTCAAGCCGGGCCGCACGCACCTCATGGACGCGACCCCTGTCACCCTCGGCCAGGAATTCGGCGGCTACGCGGCTCAGATCCGCTACGGCATCGAGCGCATCGACGCAGCCCTCCCCCGCGTCGCCGAGGTCCCGCAGGGCGGCACCGCGGTGGGCACCGGTATTAACACCCCGCTCGGCTTCCCCGAGAAGGTCATCGCGGAGATCGCTGCCTCGAGCGGCCTGCCCATCACTGAGGCACGCAACCACTTCGAGGCCCAGGCGAACCGTGACGGCCTCGTCGAGGCATCCGGCGCTCTCCGTACAATTGCGGTGTCGCTGACGAAGATCAACAACGACATTCGGTGGATGGGATCCGGCCCCAACACGGGCCTCGCCGAGCTCCACATTCCCGATCTGCAGCCGGGCTCCTCGATCATGCCGGGCAAGGTCAACCCCGTCGTCCCCGAGGCCGTCCTCATGGTCTGCGCGCGGGTCATCGGCAACGATGCGACAATTGCGTGGGCCGGTGCCTCGGGCTCGTTTGAGCTCAACGTGCAGATCCCCGTCATGGGTACCGCGCTGCTCGAGTCGATCCGCCTCCTCGCGAACGCCTCCGTTGTGCTCGCTGACAAGACCGTTGCCGGCCTCGAAGCGAACCTCGACCGCGCCGCGGCGCTCGCGGGCATGAGCCCCTCGACAGTCACCCCGCTGAACCGCCTCATCGGCTACGAGGCCGCCGCGAAGATCGCAAAGCACTCGGTTGCCAAGGGAATCACGGTGCGCGAGGCCGTCGTCGATCTCGGCTACGTCGAGCGCGGCGATGTCTCCGAGGCTGACCTCGACAAGGCACTGGATCTGCTCTCGATGACCCACCCGGGCGTCGCGAAGTAACTTCCGTACGCACCACAGCGGGGGCCGGGATCATCATGATCCCGGCCCCCGCTGTGGTGTTTCAGGGGGCGTTCCTGAGGTTGCTGTTTCTAAGCTTCCGCGTCTTCCGCGTCTTCCTCGTCTACCGCGTCCGCCGCCGCGCGACGCTCGCGCACGACCCGGGCCACGAGCACGCCGATGGCAAACTGCGCGAGCGTACCCACGATCAGCGCGAGGAGTACCGCGTCCCAGGAGCCGAGCAGTTGGTGGGCGGCGCCCGCCCCGAGCGGGCCGACCGTGGCCACGGAGTATCCGACCGACTGCACAACCCCGGAGACTCGCGCCGATTCCTGTGCGTCGCGCCCAAACCCGGCGATCAGCGCGAGGACCAGGGGGAACGCGCACATTCCGAGGCCCAGAAGTGCGGCCCAGAGTTCCGGAAGCGCGGCGGGTGCCGAGATCATGCCGATCAGCGCAACGGTGTTCGCAGCCGCCACGATTCCGAAGCCGAGGCGCATCCCGCCGGGGGTACGCCCGAGCGCCATGACAAGCACGGTTCCGACGACGCCGACCGCCATTGCGATACCCAGCAGCATGCCCGCGCGTGAGGCCGCAAGGCCAGCATCGGTCGCAATCGTCGGCAACCAGCCCATCACCACGTAGCTCAGCAGCGCTTGCAGGGCGAAATACCCCGCGAGCAGCCACGTTCCCCGTGGCAGCGGGCCACGGGCGGGCGAGCGTTCCGAGGGAGCTGCCTGTGCCTGTGTCTGTGCTTGTGCCTGTGTCTGTGCTTGTGCTTGTGCTTGTGCTTGTGCTTGTGCTTGTGCCGGGATGTTGCCGGTGCCGGCACCGGCACGGCGGTCGCCGCGGATGGCGATTGCCCAGATCACGAGTGCGAGCACCGCGGGGACCGCCCACGCCCCGAGCCCGAGCGACGGCGAGCCGAGGCCCGCTGCCACGGGAACAGCGAGCGCGGCCGCGAGGGCCGCTCCGAGCGACATCACCGTCGTGTACGCAGTGGTGACCGGACCGATCCGCTGCGAGAACGTGGCGCGGACAACCGCAGGCAGCAGGATGTTCACCATTGCGAGGCCGCCCGTGCCGATCACGGTGCCGAGGACAACGATCCACGGCTGCGGCACGGCGCGAATCAGGAGGCCGACGGCGAGGGCCGCCATCCCGACAAGCACGATCTGGTTCACGCCGTACCGCGCCGCGAGCTTCGGGGTGCCGAGCCCCGCGATCGCGAATACGGCGGTCGGGATCGCGGGAATCAGCACGACAGTGACCGCGGTCAGTGCCCCCGCGTCAGTCAGCGCGGTGAGCAGCGCACTCGCGCTCGTGATGGCAAGCCGAAGGTTCACCGCGACGAGCAGGAGCGCCACGAGCATCAGGGCAACGCGGCGCGGGGTGGTCGGGTGTGGCGGGTGTGCGTTCATACGGTGATTCCAAACATCTAACGTCTAACCTTTGTACGTGCACTATCATTGCACAGATGAACCTCTCCGCAGTACCCCGAGCCTCGCTGAGCGATCAGGTCGTCGAGCGTCTGCGCGCGGAGATCACCGAGGGGCGGTGGCCGGTCGGGGAACGCATCCCACCCGAGCCCGAACTCATGGCGCAGCTCGGCGTGGCGCGCGGCACCCTGCGCGAGGCGCTCCGCGCCCTGCAGTACACGGGCATGCTCGAGATCCGGCGCGGCGACGGCACCTTTGTGCGCGCCCGCAGTGAGGTACCCGGTGCGCTGGCCCGATCCGGCGGCACCCTCAGCGATGTCCTCGAGGCGCGCTCAGCGCTGGAGCCTCAGCTCGCCCGCCTTGCTGCGCAACGCGCCCAGGAGGCCGACATCACCCGCATCGCCGCGGCGCTCGACGCGCGCACGCGCTCCGCAGACGAGGAGTGGGTTGCGGCCGATGTCGCAGTCCACGAGGCGATCGCCCGAGCCGCGCGGAATCCGATTCTGTTCGAGGTGTACACGGCACTGCTGCCCCGACTCCACGATTCGATGCGGAACGCACAGACGCGTGAGGGGTTCTGCCGCGACGAGCCGCGCGGTCACGACGACGTGCTCGACGCGATCCGCCGCCGCGACCCCGAGGCCGCGGCAGCGAGCGCAGCCGCGAATCTCACCGCCACCGAGAAGTGGCACTCAGGCCTCACCGAGTAGCCCGGGAAACTGCCGTTTCCCGGGCCCCGGCGCTCCGCTACTCCCCGAGCAGTTCGGTCACGAGGGCGGCAATCTCACTGCGCTCGGACCGGGTCAGCGTCACATGCCCGAAGAGGGGGTGGCCCTTGAGCTTCTCGATGACCGCCGCGATCCCGTCGTAGCGACCCACACGGAGGTTGTCACGCTGGGCGACATCGTGGGTGAGCACCACCCGAGAGTTTTGCCCGATCCGGCTCAGCATGGTGAGGAGCACACCCCGTTCGAGCGACTGTGCCTCGTCGACGATCACGAAGGCGTCGTGCAGCGAACGCCCGCGGATGTGGGTGAGTGGGAGCACCTCCACGAGATCCCGCGCCACGACCTCGTCGAGGACGTTCTCCGAGACAATCGAACCGAGGGTGTCAAACACCGCCTGCCCCCACGGGTTCATCTTCTCCTGATGGTCACCCGGAAGGTAGCCAAGATCCTGCCCACCCACGGCGTACAGCGGCCGGAACACCATCACCTTCCGATGCTGCTGCCGCTCCAGCACGGCTTCAAGCCCCGCGGCGAGCGCGAGCGCTGATTTGCCCGTCCCCGCGCTGCCGCCCAGCGAGACGATCCCGACTTTCGGGTCAAGGAGCAGATCAATCGCGAGGCGCTGTTCCGCGCTACGCCCGGTGACCCCGAACACCTCGCGGTCGCCGCGGACGAGGTGCAGCCCCCCGGGGCCGTCGACTCGACCGAGGGCAGACCCGCGTGGCGAGTGCAGCACGAGACCGGTCCCGAGCGGGATCTCCTCCGCGGCAGGCACCCCATCAACGCGTTCATCCTCCCAGAGCACTCGCATCTCTTCTTCGCTGAGATCCAGCGTCGCGATGCCTGTGTACGTGTCATCGCTCGCCAGCTCGGCACGGTACTCCTCCGCTCCGAGCCCGAGCGCTGCCGCCTTGAGCCGAAGCGGAAGGTCCTTCGAGATCACCGTCACGTCGAATCCCTCGGCGGCGATGTTGTGCGCCACCGCGAGGATTCGTGTGTCGTTGTCGCCGAGCCGCATCCCCGAGGGCAGCGACTCCATCCCCGTGTGGTTCAATTCCACCCGCAAGGTGCCGCCGGCATCTCCAACGGGGACCGGGAAGTCGAGCCGCTGATGCGTTCCACGGAGCTCATCCAGGATCCGAAGCGCACGTCGAGCAAAATGCCCGAGATCCGGGTCGTCCCGTTTCCGTTCCAGCTCGATCACGACCGCGACTGGCAGCACGACCGAGTGCTCGGCGAACCGGAACAGTGCCCGAGGATCACTGAGCAACACCGAAGTGTCCAACACATACGTGCGCAGCTTGTGGTCCTGGTCCGCACCGGAGGGCGAGACAACGGATGGTGCGGGGTGATTGATGTTGGCCACGATGGCTCCTCTGCCCCAGGGCATGAGCCCCGGATCAGCGAGACGACCATCACTCCCATCGAGGTGGCTGGCCGCCTCGATCGGGCACCCTGCCCGATAGCCCACACGCTACGCGCTGCGCGCCCGAATGTCCGCCGAGACACGCGCAGGGACTGGGTGAACAGCCGGTGAGCAATTGGGTTCGCCCGGCGATATCGCGAGCGGGGAATAGGCTGGGACTGGGCTGGCCGCCACTCGGTCACCACTCGGCCCGTTCCCATCCGCTGCGCTGAAAGGCCCCGCCATGCATGTTCCTCGCTTCCGCGCCGCGCTGCTCGCGGCCGGCCTCGCTGCGGCGCTGCTCCTGACTTCCTGCGCCCCGGGCACACAGTCGGAACAGGGAAGCACCGTCGCGGGACCCACCTTCGTGTATCTCACGAGCGACCCGATCGGACAAAACGGGTTCTTCACCTCCGGCAAAGCCGGGATCGAGGCCGTCGCACGAACCTTCGACGGTCGCGCACGCACGCTTGAGGCAAGCGACGAGGCGACACGGCGCGCGAACCTCGAGGCCGCCGTCGCGGAAGCCCCCGAGGTGATCGTCATGCTTGGAGCCTCGTTCGCGGCCCCCGCGAAAGCGGTCGCCGAGCAGAACCCGCAACAGAGGTTCCTCCTCATCGACACGACAGTGGAGGGCGCCCCGGAAAACCTGTACCAGGCGACGTTCCGTGAGCACGAGGCTGCCTACCTCCTCGGAGTGGAGGCAGGCCGGCTCACGACAACACAGCGCGTCAGTGCGGTACTCGCAGAGGACACTCCCCTGCTGCGGAAATACTCGCTCGCCTTCGCCGCCGGCGCACAGAGCGTGAGTCCGGAGGTGCAGGTCCTCCCGAGCCCCGTGATCGGGGCCGACGCCGCACCCTACGCAAACCCGGAGCGCGGTGCCCAACTCGCGACGGAGCTCGCTCGCGAGGGCGCGGACCAGGTGTTTGCCGTTGCGGCCCGCTCGAACGAGGGCATCATGGATGCCGCGAAGGCTCAGGGCTTCGCAGCGTACGGGGTCGACGAAAACCAGTGCCGGCTTGCACCCGGTGCGGTCGTGGACGGCACCATGAAGTCCGTCGAGACCGTGATCGCGACCGTGGTGGGTCAGATCATGGCCGGCAAGAGCTCCTCCGAAACGACGATCTCGTTTGGCCTCGCGGAGGAGGGGATGACGCTTGTCAGCCTCACCCCCGAGGCCCCGAAGTCTGAGTGCACAATCATGGAGCACCCGGACGTCCTCAGCGAGGTCACCGAGCTCCGCGACGAGATCGTCGCGGGCACGCTCAAGATTCCGAACCCGGGAGCGTAGCCGCGGGCATATGAGGCGCGAGAATTACGCGCGGTCGTGGATCGGCAAGCGGGGGCTGCCGAGACTCGGAAAACTGGCCCGTCAGGACCAGGACCACGATCACTGCGGCGACCGCGATCCATCCCGCAACCCCGAGCGGGAGCACGAGCACCGGATCCAGCTCCGCGCCGGCTGCAGAGACAAGCACGACCAGGGCCGCACCCGCGTTGAGCGCGGCGTGCCCCACAACCGCGGGCCACACCGACCCCGTGCGCAGGCGCGACCAGCCGAGCAGGATTCCCCAGAGCACACACGCCACCGTCATCAGCGCGACGCCGCGCCAGTCGAGCAGGCCAAAGTTGTACCCGAGCAGGATGACGGGTGAGTGCCACAGCCCCCAGATCACGCCGGAAATCACGAGCGCCGGCCAGGTGCCGAGCGGGCGCAGCGCGGGGAGCAGCCACCCCCGCCAACCGAGCTCCTCACCGAAGGTGAAGATGCAGTTAAAGATCACTCCGAACGGTAAGGAGAGCAGCTGGAGCAGCGCGATCGTCCCGGCCGGAGGCAGCAGTGCGGCTGCGTCCTCCGGGACCGTCGCCGCGAGCGTCTCCGCGAAGCCGGAGAAGTGCACAAGATCAAGTGTGACCCAGCCGAAGGCAGCCGCCACCGCAATACTCGCGGCGATCACCACAATCGGGGCAAACATTGCCCCCACGGTGAACCACACCACCCGCTTGGCCGGCCGCAGCGGCCACATCCCGAGGAACCTCAGCCGAGCCCCGCGGTGATCCGGCCCGCCGCGCGGCACCCGAAGGAGAAACACGACGGCAAGCGTCGCCAGCAGCGGGGTGAACATCATCGCCTGCACGAGCGGACCAAACAGCGCCGCGGTGCCGGGTTCGGACAGGTCTCCGAGCCACAGCGGGAGGGCGATCAACCAGGCCAAGCCCAGAGCGAGAACCGTGAACAGTGCAACAGCACCCCAAGGGACACGGCTGAGCGGGGCAGCTGGGTACGTCATCGAATTCCTCCGTGAGATTGGGCACCGTGAGATTGGGCACCGTGAGAACGGATACCGTCAGATCCCGGCGGCGACTGGATCCCCCGGTTCCGTGTCTCACTCCAGCGTATCGGGGACCGGACGAGCCCGCTTCGGCATGTACCCGGAACGCCAGACCCAGAGTCCCACGACGCCGAGACCTGCCCCATAGCCCACGAGCCACCACGGAAACCCGGGGACCTCGGGCTTCTTCCCCGCGCTTTCGAGATCGCCCGCAGGTGTCGGCGTCACCCGCTCACCAGTCACGAGGATCCGGTGCGTATTCACCCCGAGCGGCGTGCACGTGATCAACGTCATCAGATCCTTACCCGGCACCGCTCGGATCTCCTCGGTGTCTTCCGGTGCCACGACCTTCAGGTCGAACACCCGGTAAGTGAACACCTCACCGAGCACCTCGACGCTGAACGTATCCCCCTTTTTCACCCGGTCAAGATTGGTGAACATTGTCGCGTTCGCGAGGCCCCGGTGGCCGGTCAACACGGAGCGAGTGCCCTCACCTCCCGTGGGCAGCGAGGTTCCCTGGAGGTGTCCCACGCCCTTCAGCAGCGTCGCGTCACTTGTCCCGTGGTAGACGGGGAGGTCGAGATCGATCGACGGGACCCGCAGCCGCGCCATCGTGCCTGTGGGGTCGGCGTTTAACAGTTTCCAGTATTCATGAGGGTCGACCATACCGGGCAGGGACCCACCCGTACCTTCCGCGATATTCGCTCCCGGGGCGAGGAACGCGCCCGACACGAGCGCCTCGTTGTACTCGTGTGCCTTCTCGAATGCCTGAGCGATCTCCTCACGCGCGATCTCCGAGTTGGCTCGAGTCTGGTCGAACACAACGTTCGACTGGTTTCGCTGCGACACCCACGATGCCGCGGTGGGATAGGTAACAAGCGTCAGACCACCGAGGAGCAGCACGGCGATGATGAGGTTCAGCCATCCGAAACGCCACCGTCGCGTGCCCTTCGATTCCGGCACCGTACGTACTTCCTCTGTAACCGCCATGTGTGGCCCTCTCCCCCGCCGGATCACTGCAACAGGTGTGGCCGCCGGGTCTCGCCCGGCGGCCACACAACGCCCGCACCGCGTGCGGGGTCACCCCTGTTCTGCTGTTACTGCTGGTGCTGCTGCTTGCGACGCGCGGCGATCAGTGCGCCGGCGACGAGCAGAAGCGCGGCACCACCAGCCACGAGGAGGATGTTCCCCATCGCACCGGTGATCGGCAGCGTCGGGAGATCGCCCTCGTCGGCCCCGATCTGGGTGTTCACCACGGTGACGGAGGCGTCCTCGCCCGTGACCTCGAGCAGCATGCCGCCGCTCATCGGCTTGTAGCCGGCGGGAACCCCGACCTCGTAGACACAGTACTTGCCCTCGCCCAGTACCTGATTCGGCGTCTTGCCGTCGGCACCCGACTCAGCCGCGTCCACAACCTTGGTCGCCGCGGGATCCGGCTCTGCTGGGCAATCTGTTGTGCCAGCAGCCGCGGTGTACACATCAAAGGTTGCCCCCGCGAGCGGAACATTCGCAGCCGCGCCCTTGTTCTTCGCTTCCTTCAGGATGTGCGCCCCGGAGAAGAAGTCTTCGGGGTCTTCAACCTCGGGCCCGGTGCCCGGATCCGTCGTGGTGCCGTTGATCGTGATCTGCGCTTCGTTCGCCGTGCTACCGGAGCCGGTGGCGTCAGCCTTGATCTGCAGGTGCACAGTGCCGCCCGGGTTCGCATCAAGCTTGAGCAGACCCGGTGCGAGGAACGTGAGCACGACCTCGTCGCCGCCTGCCCCGGCACCGTCAGCCGGCGTCAGGGTGTAATCGGTACCCGCGACGAGCGTCACGTTATTCCCATCGGCGTCCGTAAATGTCACCGTGCCGCTGGTGTATGTCAGGAAGGCCTCGAGCTGGTCATTCACGCGGACCTCAGTGTAGGTCTCGCCCGCGCCCAGCGGCGGGATCGGCACCGCGATATCGAAGGTGACCTTGTCACCAATGATTTCGCCGTCCTTCGTGGCTCCGCCGCCCGCAAGTGTGTTCTTCGGGTAGACATGTGGGTTGTAGTTCCAGGTGTCCTGCCCGGTTTCACCGTTGCCCGGGTAGGGCACGGTCACCAGGAACGGCGCTGCCGCCGGGATCGCGTTCTCCGCGACGGTGCTCTCATAGACCAGGTAGGCCTTGTCCGCGTCCAACGTGAAAACCGCCGTGCCGTCGGAGGCCTGCGTCGTCTCCTCAGTGCCGCAGGTGAGCGCCAGATTCGTGCCGCCCTCGGTCGCGATCGGGTTCCCGCCGCCGTCGAGCGTGAGCGTGATGTCCTTCAGCCGCTCCCAGTCCGCGGGATCCGTCAGATCAATGTCGTCGATGGTGCAGGCGGTGAAGCCCGCGACGAGCGGGTTCGCGCCGGACACGTCAATCTCGGAGCCGTCGTTCGGGCCGAAATCCCCGCCCTCGGGCTGCTCGAGCTTGTGGACGGTCAAGGTGCCGGTGCCGCCGTCCCCCGGTGCCGCGAATGCGGGCCCGGCGAGAAGTGCGGTGGAGCCGATGACGAGTGCTGCGGCGCCGACAAGCGCCGTCAACGTCCGTCGTCGAGTGTGTGTATTCCTCACGGTCTGTCCTTTCGTCGCCGTTTGGGCGCAGCACAGCAGCGCACAAACGGAGTTGAGTGTGTTCCGTTGGTCTGGGTCGTGATGCCCGGGTGTCTCATGTGCGGTGGGAGGTCAGCGCCCCCTCTGGCACGAGGTGCTGTGCCTCATTCGCCCCTCCCGTCATCGCTCGGTCCGGCGGCGCTGCCCCCGGACGGGTCTGTTCCCAGGCTTGCGGTCAGGAGGTGCCGGCGACGCAGATACGTGCCACCAGCCAGGGCGAACACTGCCGCCCCGCCGACCATGAAGACCCAGGATCCGAGCCCGCCCGTGATGGGGAGGGCCGGAAGATCTGCGGGCGTCGCCGCCACGAGCCGGAACACGGAGTGCGTACCCTGCGCGAGTGTCGCCGCCGGATCGCCGGCACCCTCGAGGGTGATCCAGCAGTCCTGTGGAGCGGCGGTCGCATCCGGGGCGTGCGCCGCGCAGTCCGCCCGCGTCAGGTCGAGCGCTTGGATCCCGATCAACGAGAGCCCTGCGGGGATCCCTGCCGACACCGTGGCTTCGCCGGGTCGCGCCACATCGCTTGGCGCGGTATCGGTCAGCGCCGAGCTGTACCCTGGTTCCGCACCGACCACCCCGAGTGTCCAGCCCGCGGCTGGTACCGTCGTTTGGCCGCCCAGCCGCTGCGTGACGAAGCTGACCTGTGCTGCCTGGTTATTCAGGGTGCAGGCGAGAGGTTCCGCGACCTCAAGCTCGGATCCGACAGTCACCGTGCTCGCGTCCGGGTCCACCACGCCGTTGGGTAGTGGCTCGCCTTCCCCGTCGACGCATACGAGCTCACCAAGCTGGGTGTAGCGCGCCGCTGTGGCCTCCGGTGCGGGGTCCGCGCGGAGCCGCTCCCCCACGGTGTAGACGGTGTCGCGCTTCAGCTGTGCGGGGGTGCCCCCGCTCATCACTACGGTGTCGTCGCCGTCAGTGAGCGTGATCTCCCAGTTCTCGACCGCGGCCTCGGGGAGCGACGGGTCCGGGTACTGCACGGGTACGACGACCTTCGCGCCGGTGCCCGGCACTGCGACAGCCACCCGCAGCTCACAGGGTGGGGCGCTTACGGCCGACTCGTTGCCGGCCGCGTCCACCTGTGTCACCGTAAAGACGTAAGTGCCGTTGGTGAGCGCCGGATCCACCGTGTAGGACCAGTCAGTTCCGGTGACGGTCGCCTCACCGATCCGCTCTCCGTCCTGCGAGATGAACACCTTCGCGCCCGCCTCGATTCCGGAGCCAGTAAAGGTCGGTGCTGTCTCCTCGGTCGGGGTGGCGGGGCACACGAACGCGGGCGCGTCCGGGGCCACGGTGTCGATGAAGAAGGTGACACCCCAGTCGCTTGCGACGGCGGGATCGGGATCATTCGGGTTCGACATCTCACTGGTGAGCGCAAGGAAGCCAGGCGTCGGATCCGTCTGAGCGGCCACGACGGTGTAGGGCCCGTCCGGGAGCGGCGTTGCAGGGGTATAGGTGTAGCTCCAGTTCCCCTCGGAATCCACCACGACATCCTCCGGGAGAACCCCCTCGTGCTGCCCGTCGACGAGCGTCTCAAGCGCCGGATCGTTGAAATCGGTGATCGTCTCGCCCGACGTGAACTTGAGCGTGATCGTGTGTCCTGGGGTTCCGGTGCCCGAGATGGTCACGGTGTTATTGACGTTGGTGTGCGAGTTCTCCGGCGGGACCGTGATGACTGGGGCGTCCGGGATCGGCAGTTCGTATTTGTAGTACACGGAACCCGTGGTCCATTTGACCGCGTCCGCCTCGGGCGTGACCATCCCGTTCCCATCGAACAGGTCCGCCGCGGAGTAGGAGATCCGGGGAGATCCGTTGTCTCCAACCACATTATTCGGATCCCGCGCCTCGGGCCATGCGAGCAGGCGGTAGTAGCCCGTGCCACCGGCGTCCTCGAAGTTCGTCTCGCCGCTGGGGGCGACATTTCCCGTCAACCCCTGGTCTGCCTGCTCTTGCGTCCAGCCCAGCACCGCGCGCCCCGGCCAATCGGCCTGGCTCACGTTTTTCGGAATCTGGTTCGCGTTGGTGTACCACGAGCCACTCGGCTTCACCCCGGTCACTCGAATCGGCCCCGTGTTGATGCTCTCGACAAGCGAGCCGTCCTCGTGCACCCAGGCGTACCAGAAGCTGTCCGAAACGGTGCCCGCATAACCAGTCTCCGGGTTGCTCCGGGTGGCGTTGTTGACGAGGTCGAGCCCGATCGAGTTCGGGGGAAGCGAGCCTGGAGCCGACGAGGACAGGCCATAGTCGAGCACCTGCCCCCAGTTTGCCTGCCCGGCACTCCAGAGCTCCTGGGTGTTGTCCCAAGGGATTCGGAACTGCGGGCCGGAGATGGACGTATCATTCCGCGTGCCGTAATACCAGTAGAAGGGCGCCGGCTCGGTGGTGAGCGCCGAGGAAATCCATCCAGTCGTCGTACCGGGCGCACCGGAGGCGTAGCTGAAGTAGAAGTTCAGATTGGAGAGCAGGCCGCCGGGAATGTTCGTCGCACTCGGCGCATTCGTGATGTCGATGTCGCCCTCGATCGACATTACGAGGAAGTCGAATTTTCCTGAGGGGATCACCTTATGGATTGTGAACCGTTCGTCCCGGTTCTTCGCCCACGCCTCCGCACCGGCCTTTCCGCCCTGCATCGTGTTGATGTAGGCATGGCTTTTACGACCCGAGCCAACGCTGTATTCATGGCCGACACGAAGCTGCTGGCCATTCACGCTCTGCAGCGCTCCCGTGCCCTTATTCACGTAGCCCTGTGGCACGCGCAATACCAGGTCGGCGCGAATCTCGTCAACGTCACCATCGATCCGGTCCCAGAATCCCTGGAACTTGTAAATCTGGGGCGCGTCGGTGTCGGCCGCATGCGCCGCCGGCACGGGAGCGCCGCCAAGCTGCGGGGCGAACATTCCTGTCACGGCGACAAGCGCTGCGATCCCCATCAGGCCGATCCGGTGCCAAACCCGCTGACCCGAGGCCCGCGGTTGCCGTGCCAATGTCCGCGTCAACCCGCGGCCCTGAACGTTGCGTCGGTGCAGTGTGACCACCCCCCAGTGATACCCACAGACTAGACACAGAGTTTCCTGAATGTCCAGGAAACTTTCAGAGATTTCTTGCCAACGATCGTTATGGATAACACATGCACAGAACCCATTTCTTGCACCAAAAAAGCCAGTGTGATCTGGGATAATCCCAGATCACACTGGCTTTGCTCGCGGCGCGCGCTAGAACGCAGCGATGCCCGTCAGCGCACGTCCAATCACGAGCTGATGCACCTCGTCCGTGCCCTCGTAGGTCCGCACGGATTCGAGGTTCGCCATATGGCGCATCACAGGGAAATCGCTCGTAATGCCGTCGCCGCCCAAGATCGAACGGCAGTTGCCAGCGATCTTGATGGCCTCGCGCACGTTGTTCAGCTTGCCCACCGAGATCTGGTCGTAGGAGAGCGTTCCCGCGTCCTTCAGGCGGCCGAGGTGCAGCGCCAGCAGGAGGCCCTTCTGGTACTCAAGGAACATGTCCGCGAGCTGCGCCTGGATGATCTGCTTCGAACCAATCGGCGCCCCGAACACCTCGCGGGTCTGCGAGCGCTCCACGGCGACCTCGAGACACGAGCGGGCCGCACCCATGACACCCCAGGCAATGCCGTAGCGTGCCTCATTCAGGCACTTGAAAGGTGCCGACAACCCCTTCGCCGTCGGGAGGATCGCGTCGAGCGGAAGCCGCACGTCAGTCAGCTCGATCTCGGTCTGCAACGAAGCGCGCATCGAGAGCTTGTTCTCGATCGCAGTGGCCTGGAAGCCCGGGGTATCGGTCGGCACCACAAAACCGCGGACCACGCCTTCCTCATCCTTCGCCCAGATCACTCCGACCTTTGCGATAGTGGCGAGGCCGATCCACCGCTTCTTGCCGTTCAGGACCCACTGGTCACCCTCACGCCGGGCGGAGGTGAGCATCGTGTTGGGGTCGGAGCCGCCCTGCGGCTCGGTCAATCCGAAGAAGCCGATCGCCTCGCCACGACCCATTGCGGGCAGCCACTGCTGCTTCTGCTCCTCGGAGCCAAACTTGTAGATCGCGCCCATCGCGAGCGAGCCCTGCACGGACAGTGCGGTGCGGAAGCCCGAGTCGACAGCCTCAAACTCCATCGCCACGAGGCCGTAGGCCACGGAGGACGCGCCCTTGAGGCCGTAGCCCTGCATGTACATGCCAAAGGCCCCGAACTCACCCACGGCGGGCAGCAGCTCAACGGGGAGGCGGCGATCCTCGAACGCCTGATCGATGATCGGGCTGATCTGGGTCTGGGCGAACTCGCGAGCCTTCAGCTGCCACTCGCGCTCCTCCTCAGTCACGAAGTCGGCGACGTCGAACAGGTTGTCAATGGTGGTCATTGTGTGCTCCTTCGGTGGAAACGGATACGTCAAGAAATTTGGGGCGAACCGGAGAGTTCTGATCGCTGGCCGGGACCAGTCACGCCTCGCGCCAGGTTGCATCCTGGTGCTCGCCTACGCCGGGCGGCGGTGCCGAGTACCGGGCGGGTGTGCCGGAAAGCGAAATCGGCAAAGCGACCGAGCGCAGCGTGTGCGTCGTACCATCTGGGGCAACAGCCGGAGTCTCGGCGACCGGCGCCAGATCAAGTGACTCAGCAAGTTCGAGGGCCTGGGCGATCGTGTTCACGCGGCCCGCCGGAATGTTCGCCGCGGTGAACGCCGCAATCCATTCCTCAGCCGGGCGGGTGCGCAGCGGCAGCTCGAGCGCCGCCCGCAGCTCCACGCGGTGCGCGACGCGCTGCGGGTTGCTCACGAACCGCTCGTCGCTCGCGAGCTCAGGCACCCCGAGCACCTCGCACAGACGCGCGAACTGGCCGTCAGTCCCCACAGCCAAGGCAAGTGCCTGATCGGCTGCGTCAAACGTCTCGTAGGGAGAGATTGAGGGGTGGGCGTTCCCCATCCGCGTCGGAGACACACCAGTCTCCAGCGTGGAGGACGCCTGGTTCGCAAGCGCGGAGAGCAACGAACCGAGCAGGGTCACTTTCACGTGCTGTCCCTGGCCCGACGTAGCGGATCCCGCCGTGTCCCGCGCGCGCAGCGCTGCCTGGATCCCGATCACCGAGTTCAGGCCAGTGAGGATATCGACGAGCGCGACACCGACCTTGGTGGGATCGCCGCTCTCCTGTCCGGTGATGCTCATCAGGCCGCCAACGGCCTGCACCAGCAGATCGTAACCGGGGAGGTCCCGCCCCTCCGTGTCCCCGAAACCGGAGATTGAGCAGTACACGACACCCGGGTTCGCCGCGGCGACCTCCGCGTAGCTCAGCCCGAACTTGTCCATCGTGCCCGGCTTGAAATTCTCGATGACTACGTCCGCGGTCGCTGCCAGTTCCCGGGCGCGCTCGAGGCCCGCGGGATCACGCAGGTCACACACGACGGAGCGCTTACCGCGGTTCACACCCGCGAAGTAGGTGCTCTGGCCAATCGCGTTGCTCGGCGGGTTCCACTGCCGGGTGCCATCCCCTTCGGGGCTCTCAATCTTGATCACGTCGGCCCCGAGGTCGGCGAGGATCATTGTCGCGTGCGGCCCGGCCAGCACGCGCGAAAAGTCGGCCACGCGTATTCCCGCGAGTGCCCCGGCATTCCCACCCGCCGCCTGCGCTGCGGTGTGCTCCGTCTGGTCGTTCACGTACTCCCCGTTCACTACTCGTCCGATGCGTGTCGCGCCGCGCGCCGCACCCCGGTTGTGCCCAGTGTATGGCGAGCTACGCACGCCTCGGCCTGCGTCCTTGCATAGGCTTCCGTTTCACCCCTGTGCAAGAATCTCACTATGGCCGCTCTCACTGAATTGCTTGCACTGCCTGATCTCGCACTCCGCCTCGTCCAGGCGGGACCCGGCGACCCGGAGATCAGCTGGGTGTCCACCACGGAACTGCTCGACCTGGGCGAGTACCTCGAGGGCGGCGAGATTATTCTCACCACAGGGCTCTCACTGTCACACGCTGATGCCCGCTGGCGGGACTTTGTCGCGAGTCTCAGCCGCGCACGGGTGGCCGCAATAGGCTTCGGCGTGGGCGTCAATCACGAGCAGATCCCGGCCGCCCTGGTGCAGGCAGCGAGCGCCTACCGAGTCGCGCTCTTTGAGATTCCCCTCCCGGTTCCGTTCATCGCCGTCAGCAAAGCCGTCGCGGAGCTCGTACGTGCGGATGAGCTGCGGTCCGCGCGCAGCGCCCTGCAGGCGCAGCAACGCTTGCTCGACGGTGCGCGTGGCGAGCAAGATCCGGCGGAGGTCCTCGCCAGTATCGCCCAGGCGACGGGGAAACACCTGGCCCTCCTGACCTCAGATGGGGCAATTCTCGCGAGCACCGCGGGGTTCGCGGCCGCGCAGGACACCGAGCCACTCGAGACGATCAAACTCGACCGAGAGGGCTCGCTCCGGCTTGCCGTCGCGGGCACCGCCGCGCTTTCCCCGGAGGGCCGCTCAGCGATCGCCGCGGGCTCAATCGTGCTCGGGCTCAGTCTGCGCGGCGCGGGTGCGGAGGAGCGGCGCGAGCGCGAACGGTGGGAACGTTTCAGCTGGGCACTCCTCACCGAACAGACGCCCCCCTCGACAATTGAAATCTTGTCGGCCCGTGTGCGGCTCCCGAAGCGGGTGCGCGCCGTGGCCGTTCAGGGTACGGCGGAGGACGTCGCGGACTGGCGGCGGCGTCCGCGCAGTGGGCTTGATCGCCTTATCACCCCGGGCACCACCCCGCCCCGGGCACCCGGCCTCGCGCTTGCCTGGCAGGTGTGCGCCGACACGGAGAGCGCCACCGAGCACGCGATCGCGGTTGCCACAAGCCACGGGCTTGACGTAGTGATTGGGCGCCCTACGGCACCGCAGGACGCCTCACACAGTCTCCGCTCGGCGCACGCCCGGCTCCGCAGCCTCTCCCCCACCGCGCCACTGTATGCCGCACCACGCGTCCCCGACGTGGTCTGGGCCGACCGCGACACCCCGTTCCTCGAGGCACTGTTTGCGCTCGATCGTGGGGCCCCTGCGGGTGTGGCCGCGCAGACCGCGCACGGGCTCAGCGAGCGTGTGCTTGGCCCGCTCTCGCACCAGGACGTGGCGCTCCCTGATACGGAGCGCGCCCTCCTCCGGGGGACACTCCGCGCCGTGTACGAGGCGGACGGACAGCGCGGCCCCGCAGCTACCGCCCTCGGCATTCACCGCAACACCTTGCGCGATCGGATCACCCGTATCGAACGCCTCACCGGACGCACCCTTGCCGACGCCGACGACCGCGCGGAGCTGTGGCTCGCGCTCCGAATCGAAGAGGTGGATCTGGGTGCGTAGGGATTCTGGTCAGTAGAGGAGGAACTGGGCGGTGCCGCTGCCCTGCGTCCCGGCAACGGTGACGCGGAGATGGTAGGAGGCGCCGTCAGCGTTCACCGGGTCTCGCGTGATGGCACAGGTCTCCGTGCTTGATCGCGTACGGTCCCACTGCACCGGCTCACTCTCCACAGGCTTGCCCGGATCTACAATCACGGGGAGTGACTCGGGGTTTTCCTGACAGTCGGTCGATCGCCAGACCTCGTCGTCGCCGCTCGCCACCACGAGTTCCATCCCGGCCGTGCCAAGATCTGCGGTACAGGCGGCCTCGCCGGTGTTCTCCACCGACAGGGAGAGCCCGGGCAGCTCGCCCGGGGCGTAGTCACCCTTGTCCGTAACGGGAGTGACACGGAGCTGTCCGGCCGTGCAGGCCGCTGCCCCAGCGCCGTCAGCGTCCTCGTCCGCGTCGTTCTTCGGGGGCTCCGTTTCCAGGCCGGCCGGGACCTTCACCTGTGCTGCCTCTGGGACATCGTTGCCGGATCCCGGTTTGACGATCACAAGCACGATCACCGCGATGAGGGCCACAAGCCCAGCGAGCACAAGGAGACGACGCCGAATATAGACCTTCCGGTCTTTGGGACCGACGGGCTCTCGGAGGGTCGACATGGCGCCAGCGTAGCCGCAAACCCCTAGGGGAGCTGCTTCACCATCCGCGTGTTGCCGAGCGTATTCGGCTTCACCCGGGCAAGATCCAGGAACTCCGCCACGCCCTCGTCGTTTGAGCGCAGGAGCTCGGCGTACACGTCAGAGGCGACAAGCTCAGTGTCCTCCCCGACCTCCGCGAAACCGTGGCGTTCGAAGAAGTCGGTCTCGAAGGTGAGGCAGAACAGCTGCGTCAGGCCCAGGTCGCGAGCACGCTCCTCAAGGGCGTCGAGCAGGCGGTGACCGATCCCGCGCCCGAGCCAGGCTTCCGAGACGCCGAGGGTGCGCACCTCGCCCAGCTGCTCCCACATCACGTGCACCGCGCCGTAACCGATGACGCGCTCCTCAGCATCGATCGCGACGATGAACTCCGGTACCGCGGCGTACAGGTCGACGAGGTCCTTACCCAGCAGGATCCGGCGCGCTACGAGGGGTTCCATGAGCTCGACCATGCGAATCACGTCCCCCGTTCGCGCGTTGCGGATGCGGATCTCGGGTGCGGCACTCATGCCCCAAGTCTAGTCCGGGGCACGACCCCACACGCACGACGGCCCCCTGCCGAAGCAGGGGGCCGTCGTGTCTCCGCGAGAAGTCTAGGACTACTCCGCGGTTGTGTTCGGCGTGGCCGCGGTCGAGGCCACAGCGGCCGCCGCCGAAGCGGAGGTCTCACCGTGCTCCTTCGCGGAGCGCGACTCGGTCTCGAAGGTGAACTGGCCGTCAGCCAGGTCAACCTTCACCAGGTCGCCCGCGAGCAACTCGGCACTCAGGATCTTCTCCGAGAGACGGTCCTCGATCTCCCGCTGCATCGCGCGGCGCAGCGGCCGCGCACCCAGCGTCGGATCGTACCCGATGTCGGCGAGGCGCTCGCGCGCCGCCGTCGAAATCTCGATGTACATGTCGCGGTCCAGGAGCCGATCCTTCAGCTGCTTCACGAACAGGTCCACGATCTGCAGCAGTTCGGCCTTCGTGAGCTGCGGGAAGACGATCGTGTCGTCGACACGGTTCAGGAACTCGGGCTTGAAGTGCTTCTTCAGCTCCTCATTCACCTTGCCCTTCATCATGTCGTAGCCAACCGAGGAGTCGCCCTCGAGCTGGAAGCCGACCGGGCCACCGGCAATTGCCGTCGAACCGAGGTTCGTGGTCATGATGATGACGGTGTTCTTGAAGTCGATGACGCGACCCTGACCGTCAGTCAGGCGTCCCTCTTCCAGAATCTGCAGCAGCGAGTTGAAGATGTCCGGGTGAGCCTTCTCGATCTCATCGAACAGCACCACGGAGAACGGCTTGCGGCGCACCTTTTCGGTGAGCTGGCCGCCCTCCTCGAAGCCGACGAACCCGGGAGGAGCACCGAACAGGCGCGAGACTGTGTGCTTCTCGCCATACTCCGACATGTCGAGCGAGATCAGCGCGTCCTCGTCGTCGAACAGGAACTCCGCAAGCGCCTTCGCGAGCTCCGTCTTGCCGACGCCCGTGGGGCCAGCGAAGATGAACGAGCCCGACGGTCGCTTCGGATCCTTGAGGCCTGCGCGCTGACGACGGATCGTCTTCGCGAGCGCAGAGATTGCCTCGTTCTGGCCGATGACCCGCTGGTGCAGAGCCTCTTCCATGAACCGCAGGCGGCTTGTCTCTTCTTCGGTGAGCTTGAACACGGGGATGCCCGTGGCCTGTGCCAGCACCTCTGCGATGAGCCCCTCGTCGACCTCGGCGTTTGTGGCGACGTCACCCGCACGCCACTGCTTCTCCAGGCGGAGACGCTCGGCGATCAGCTTCTTCTCTTCGTCGCGTTTGTTCGCCGCGGCCTCGAAGTCCTGATTCTCGATCGCCTGTTCCTTGTCGGCACGGACAACCGCGATCTTCTCGTCGAACTCACGCAGCTCGGGCGGGCTCGACAGGATCGAGAGGCGCAGGCGTGCGCCAGCCTCGTCAATCAGGTCGATCGCCTTGTCAGGCAGGAAACGATCCTGCACATAGCGGTCCGCGAGGTTTACGGCGGCGACGATCGCGCCGTCCGTGATCGACACCTTGTGGTGCGCTTCGTAGCGGTCGCGCAGGCCCTTGAGGATGTTGATCGAGTGCGGCAGCGATGGCTCCGCGACCTGGATCGGCTGGAAGCGGCGTTCCAGCGCCGCATCCTTCTCGAAGTGCTTGCGGTACTCATCAAGCGTTGTCGCACCGATTGTCTGGAGTTCGCCACGAGCAAGCATCGGCTTCAGGATGTTCGCTGCGTCGATCGCGCCCTCGGCGGCACCCGCACCCACGAGCGTGTGGATCTCATCAATAAAGATGATGATGTCGCCGCGGTTACGGATCTCCTTGGTGACCTTCTTGAGGCGTTCCTCAAAGTCACCGCGGTAGCGGCTGCCCGCGATCATCGAGCCAAGATCCAGCACGTACACGTGCTTGTCCTTGAGCGTCTCCGGCACCTCGTTCTTGACGATGGCCTGCGCCAGGCCCTCGACGACGGCGGTCTTGCCGACGCCGGGCTCGCCGATCAGCACCGGGTTGTTCTTGGAGCGGCGGGAGAGGATCTGCATGACCCGCTCCACCTCTTTCTCGCGCCCGATCACCGGGTCGAGCTTGCCCTCACGGGCGGCCTGGGTGAGGTTACGACCGAACTGGTCGAGCACCTGCGAACCCTTCGCCTCGCCGCCAGTCTGCTCCGGGGCGCCAACAGTCGCGTTCTCCTTGCCGGCCTGGTAGCCGGAGAGCAGCTGGATGACAGTCTGGCGGACGCGGTTCAGATCCGCGCCCAGCTTCACGAGCACCTGAGCAGCAACACCCTCGCCCTCGCGGATGAGACCGAGCAGAATGTGCTCGGTACCGATGTAGTTGTGGCCCAGCTGGAGCGCCTCGCGGAGGCTCAGCTCCAGCACCTTCTTCGCACGCGGCGTGAAGGGGATGTGGCCGGCCGGCGGCTGCTGACCGGTGCCGATGATGTCGGTCACCTGTGCGCGCACAGCGTCCAGCGAAATCTCGAGCTGCTCGAGCGCCTTTGCGGCGACGCCCTCACCCTCGTGGATCAGGCCGAGCAGGATGTGCTCGGTCCCAATGTAGTTATGGTTGAGCATCTTCGCCTCTTCTTGGGCGAGGACAACAACGCGGCGAGCGCGGTCGGTGAATCTCTCGAACATCTATAACCTCCCAGGCGGATCGCGGTCCAGATCTGCCGATGCACCCAGATTACGGGCAGAACCAGAACTTTGGGGGCCTGTTCGCCAGCGGCGTGACGCGGTGCCTCGCCCTGGGAAGCGCCGGGAGCTCTCCTGCTCCGCCCAGGGCATTCCCGGACCGCAGGCGCTAGCGTAGCTGGCATGACCGTTCCGTCTTCCACTCCTTTCGGGTCCGCTGGATCGGCCGCTCGCCACATCGCTGTGGTGCGGCACGGTGAGACCGACTGGAACCTTGCCGGGCGCATCCAGGGGCGCACCGAGATTCCACTCAACGACACGGGGCGAGCGCAGGCCGCCGAAACCGCCACGGCGCTTGCACGAGCCGCCGGCTCGCTCGGCCCCTGGGCGGGCCTGTTTGCCTCGCCGCTCTCCCGTGCGAGCGAGACCGCGGAGATCATTGGGCGCGGCCTGGCGCTCCCTGGCCCGCGGATTGACGAGGAGCTCTGGGAGCGCGATTTCGGGGCCGCCGAGGGCGTCTGCGTGCCCGAGGCTCACGAGCGCTGGCCGGGCCTCGAGATTCCCGATGCGGAGTCGATCGATGCGCTCGCAGCACGCACGGCAGGGGCATTCAGCCGGATCCTCGCGGAGGCACCAGGCTCGATCGTTGTCGCGCACGGGGCGATGATCCGGGCTGGTCTCGGGCGGCTCACGAGCACGCCAATGCCGCGGATCACCAACGGCGAGGTCTGGATCCTGAGCCGTTCCCAGGGGCCGAATGATTCAGTGCCGCAGCACGCCGCGATCCGACTTGACGCGCTGGGAGTACTCAGCGCGGAAGAGCCACGCGACCCGAATATGGAAACCGCGGTCTAACTCAGAGACTCCGAGCTGCGGCGCGTTCTCACGAGCTGGAGATCGCCGAGCCGTTGACCTCGTGGGTGACCCCGCGAGAGATCTCACGCACGGCATGCTCGAGCCCGTCCACTCGGGTATCCAGCTTGTCCATCCGGGAATCGAGACCATCCATCCGGGAATCGAGCTTATCCATCCGGGAATCGAGTGCGGTGAATCTGACGTCAAACAGGGTCTCCATCGCGGTGAAGCGGACGTCAAGCTGGGTCTGTGTCGCCGTGGCGTGCGCTTCGAGCTGGGCCTGCGTCGCCGTCGCATGCGCCTGCAGCTGCGCCTGCGTCGTCGTTGCCAGGTGGTCCAGCGTCCCGCGAACGGCGGTGGAGTGTGTGTCGAGTTGGTGCTGCGTCGTCTCGGCATGTGTCGCGAGATCTTTGGCGAGCGACTCCACTTGGTGCTGCATCGTCTCGGCATGTGTCGCGAGATCTTTGGCGAGCGACACCACCTGGCGCTGCATTCCGTCGGTATGCGTGTCGAGCTGACGCTGCATTCCCTCGGTGTGCATGGCGAACTGGCCCTGCATTCCATCGGTGTGCATGGCGAACTGGCCCTGCATTCCCTCGATGTGCACGGCAAGCTGGCGCTGCATTCCCTTGGCGTGCGTCTCCATCCGACTGTGTAGTCCCGAGAGCTGGGCGACGATAGCTCCCTGCATGCCGGCGGAGTGTGTCACCGTCTGATCCTTCAATGCCTCAAACTGGCCTACCCACCGCTCGTCCGTCGCCGCCCAGTGTGTTTCCATGAGCGCCTGGAGCAGGTCATAGCGGGTCCCGAGTTCGGCCCTCAATGAGGTCATCATCCGATTCAAGAACCAGGGAATAATGCTCACGAGTGCCGCGAGCGTCGCGGCCAGCACACCAATCAAGCTCCACATCTGTGGTTCGTTCATGGGGATCATGCCTCACATTCTGCGTTAGGGATCCCCATATTTCCAGCGCTGCACCGAGTTTCTTGCGCGTCGAGCCACATCTGTGGATAAGCGCGCTCGCTGCGGCTCTATACCGGGCTTGTGGAGGACGCTCGGGGCCACGAACGGAGCAGCTCCCCTACTGCAGAGCTGAGGTGAGACGGGCGAGGCCGTCAAGCAGTTGCGAGCGCAGTGGCTGCTGCATCCACTCGTCCAGGGTCAGCTCTCGGGAGTTTGCCCGATACTCGTCGCTCACCGCGTCAAGGTCCCGCACGAAGCTCTTCCCGTGCACAACCATCGAGATCTCCATGTTCAGGCCGAATGAGCGCTGATCCATGTTCGAGGAACCCACAACCGCAACTGCATCGTCGATCGCGAAGTGCTTGGAGTGCAAAATGATCGGCGGGCGGTACATCCAGATCCGGACACCCGCACGCAGCAGTTCCTCGTAGTAGGAGCGCTGGGCGTGATAGACAACGGCTTGATCACCCGTTTCGGACACGAACAGTTCCACCTCAACGCCGCGCGCGGTCGCCGCGCGGAGGGCGTTCATGATCGAGCCGTCGGGCACAAAATACGGACTCGTGATGCTGATCCGGCGCTGCGCCATGTACAGCAGGGACACAAACACCTGTAGGTTGTTTTCGCCCTCGTAACCCGGCCCGCTCGGCACGATCTGGCACTCAAGCATGCCCGGCTGCTCAACGGCCTCGAGCGGGTCCGCGAGATTTGTCAGGTATTCACCGGTCTCGAGGTACCAGTCCCCCTGGAACACGGCTTCGAGCCCGAGCACGATGGGCCCCTCGACGCGAACCATCAGATCCTTCCAATGGAGCCCGCGACGGTGGTTTGACGGCTTGTTGTAGCTCGAATCCACAAGGTTCTGGGATCCCATGAACCCCACCCGGCCATCCACCACGACAAGCTTCCGGTGGTTGCGCAGATCGGGTCGCTGGTACTCGCCCCGCCAGGGCCGCACCGGGAGCATATAGGCCCACTCCGCCCCCATGTCGTCGAGACTTTGAGCGGTGCGCCTGGTGCCCGGGTTCCGCACGGCCGAGATGTGATCCAGCAGCACGCGCACGTGCACGCCGCGCTGCACGGCCTCCCGCATCGCGGTGAAGATCCCGTCGGTCGCGTCGTCATGCACCAGGATGTAGAACTCGACGTGGACATAGTCAGTCGCCTCGCGGATTGCCGCGGCCATCTGCGCCAGCGAGTCCTCATAGTCGATTGTCATCGTGGCGGCGTTCCCCCGCAGCATGGGCTGCGCGCCCAGCGAACGACCAAGCTGCACGACCCCGCGCAACTCCGGTTCGAGGTGTTCCTCAGCCGCAGTCAGGCCGTTCTCCTCGCGCTCCGCGATCTGCGACACGAACTGGTTGATCGCTTCCTGCTTCTGCTCGCGCTCCCGCGGGAGCCGCTTGCTTCCGATGATCAGGAACAGCAGGAGCCCCGGCACCGGGAGTAGGAAGATCGCGAGCAGCCAGGCCATACCGGCAGTGGGACGGCGGTTGCGTGGAACGACAAACAGCGCCACGATCCGCACCACGTTGTCGATGATGAGGAACGCGAGCGTCCACCAGAAGGGCCAGTTCAAGCCAAACCAGTTCGTATCCATGCGCGCCCTCTCCACCGCAGCACCGCTCGCGCAGCAGCACCGAACGATCAGGGTCGCGCGTACGCGCGCCCATGCTACATACTGTAGCGGGCACCACCGACGTCACCGGGCGCGGCGACGGAACCGACGAGCTACGTGTCGTCGCGCGTGGGAAGCCCGGCCTTTGCCCGCTCCTCCGCGCTGATGCGCTCGTATACGCGACGCTCAGTGCGATCAGCGCGCAAAATCAGGCGCAGCACGAGCCAGAAGAAGAGCCCGATCAACACGGTCGGGGTCAGCGACCAGATCGCGTTCATCCACCAGTTATCCATACAGCCACTCTACCTGCTCTGTACCCGGGAAGCCTGTGTGCGCGGGGAGCGAGACCGCTCCCCGCGCAGCGCACCAGTGCTACTTGACGAGCGGGAACAGGATCGTCTCGCGGATCCCAAGACCAGTGAGGGTCATCAGCAGGCGATCCATGCCCATGCCCATGCCTCCGGACGGCGGCATACCGTGCTCAAGTGCGCGCAAGAACTCCTCGTCAACGCCCATCGCTTCATCGTCGCCGCGAGCGGCCTCGGCCGCCTGCTGCACAAAGCGCTCGCGCTGCACAACCGGATCCACGAGTTCCGAGTAGCCGGTTGCCAGCTCGAAGCCACGCACGTACAGATCCCATTTCTCGACGACGCCCGGGATCGAGCGGTGGTGGCGCGTCAGCGGGCTCGTCTCCACGGGGAAGTCCATCACGAAGGTGGGGCGGGTCAGCCCGTCCTTCACGAAGTGTTCCCACAGCTCCTCGACGAGCTTGCCGTGGTTGGGCAGCTTCACCTCGACGCCCTCGGCATCGGCGATCGCCTGCAGTTCAGCAACCGACGTCTCGGGGGTGACCTCGCGCCCGGCCGCTTCGGAGAGCGTGCCGTACATCGAGATGCGATCCCACTCGCCACCCAGGTCGAACAACGTACCGTCCGCCCACTCGACGACGTGCGTGCCCTCACGGTCCGTGCCCACGTTCGCAGCGAGCGCGGAGTTCTGCACGAGATCCTGCGTCAGGTCAGCGATGCCGTTGTAGTCGGTGTAGGCCTGGTACGCCTCGAGCATCGCAAACTCGGGACTGTGGGTGGAATCCGCGCCCTCGTTGCGGAAGTTGCGGTTGATCTCGAAGACCCGCTCCATGCCACCGACAACTGCCCGCTTGAGGTACAGCTCGGGGGCGATACGGAGGAACAGCTCGGTGTCGAACGCGTTCGAGTGCGTCACGAACGGGCGCGCCGAGGCGCCGCCGTGCATGGTCTGCAACATCGGGGTCTCCGCCTCGATGAAGTCGCGCTCGGCGAAGGTCTGCCGCAGGCTCGCCATCGTACGCGCGCGGGTCACGACATTACGACGTGCCTGCTCGCGCTGGATCAGGTCGAGGTAGCGCTGGCGGACCCGCGTCTCCTCGTTGAGCTCCGCGTACATGTTTGGCAGCGGCGCAAGCGCCTTCGCCGCGATCTGCCACTCACGGACCATGATCGACAGCTCACCGCGGCGGCTCGAAATGACCTCGCCGCTCACGAACAGGTGGTCGCCCAGGTCGACAAGTTCCTTGTACTCGGCGAGCGATGCTTCGCCCACCTCCGCGAGGCTCACCATCACCTGCAGGCGCGTGCCGTCGCCCGCCTGCAACGAGCCGAAGCAGAGCTTGCCCGTGTTGCGCTGGAACACGACGCGGCCGGCAATTCCGACAGTCGCACCCGATGCGGTGTCCGGGGTCTCCTCCAGGTGACCCCACTGCGCACGCACGGCGGGAATCGTCGTTGTGACCGGCACCGCGACCGGGTATGCGCCGCCGCCGAGTTCGGCGCCGGCGTTGAGCTTGTCGCGCTTCTCCAGGCGCACGCGCTTCTGTTCAAACACTTCCTCGGCGCTGATGGCCGAGGTGGCATCGTCCGGGGTTGCGGGTGCGTTGGCTGCGCTCTGATCACTCATTGGGGGTGGGTCCTCCGTTGGGGCTGACGTACCCGTCTATCCTAGGCCAGACGCCGAGCCGCGGTGGTTTCCCGCTAGATTCCGCGGGAGCCTCATCGCAGCGTGGGCCGCCCCCACCACTACGAAGGAGATACACGCGCCACGTCCCGGTTTCGGCGAAAAATCTCCGTGAAACTCGTGAGTCTCCGTGGAAATCGTGAATCTCCAAAGAGCGAATCGGCGGGCACGAGTACGCGTAGCGACCTTTGGCTGCCCGGTTTGCACGGGGTACCCGGGCAACTCGGGCAACCGGCGTACCCGGGCAACCGGCGTACCCGGGCGACCCGGGCAGCCGGCCTACTCAGGCAGCTCGGGCAGCTCGCGGCCAGCCGCGGCCAGCAGTTCTTCCTCGACAGCGGCGCGCACAACCCCACCCGCCAGGCGATCCGGGCGCTCAATTCCCAGCTCACGGAGTGCATCGGTGGCCTGGCGCACCACAGCACGCGACAGCTCCCCCGCCGCGGTCATCGCATCCGCGTAGGCCACGCGATCCTGTTCCCGCACCACCACGGGTTCGGCACCCATCTCGACCGCGAGCGCCTGCCCAATCGGGAGCACGGGCGCGGGGGCCGTCACAGCGATCGTCGCCCCCGCGAGACGTGAGAGATCGAGGCTCGTCCCGGTGAACACAATCGCCGGGTGCAGCGCCAACGGGATGACCCCGGCCGCAAGCGCCGGCGCGAGCACCGCAGTGCCGTGTTCAGGCGCGGTATGGATCACAAGCTGTCCCGGCTGCCACACCCCCGTCGCGGCGAGGCCAGAGGCGAGGCCCGGAAGCTGGTCGCCCGGGACAGCCAGCAGCACAAGTTCCGACCGGCGCACAACCTCGGGCACGTCTAGGATCGGCACCCCCGGAAGCATGGCCTCGGCCCGCTCCCGACTCTCAGCGCTCACGGCAGAGATCCCGGTGATCGCGTGCCCCGCGCCCGCGAGCGCGCGAGCCAGCACGGGCCCGACCCGACCGGCCCCGACGATACCGACCCCGAGGCGTGACTCAGCGGCTCCCACGTTCACAGGGTCGCCTCCGGATCCGCATGACGAGGTGCCGGGGCCGCGCCCCCAGCGTGAGCTCGCGCGATCCGGTCGGCCTCAGCGCCTTGAATGCGAAGCACGGCCGCTGCCAGTGCGTCGAACGTGCGCTGCGCGTCACCGAGTCCGAGCCCACGCACCTCCATTCGCACCGGGCCGAGCACGGTGTGTGCCTGAATCGACGCGAGATCCAGCGCTCGGTGCACAAGCGGCCTGCGCAGCTGCACGGACTGCGCCCGGACAATGGGCATCACGGACAGGGAGCGCGTCATGACGCCGCGCCGGATCCGGAGCGTTGCGTCTTCGGTGCCGAGACCCTCGATCGCGATTCCGGCGCGCTTCCGACCCCACCACAGCACCCATCCGGCTCGGGGCCCGGCACCGAGGTAGCCGCGGGCAGGGCCACTCAAACCGTCGCGGAGCGCGGCGATCTCCGCGTCGTCATCCCCGATGCCGGGCAGCAGGGTGTCTAGCACGCGCAGCACATCGGCCTCGAGTCCGACAGGGAGCACAACGTTCTGGGAGCTGTTCTGGCCACCCTGGGCGACGGAGTGGCCCGCGGTGGTGATGCGCACCTTCCACCAGCCGAGCGGGCGCCAGAACAGCGGCTGCCGTGCCTCAACGGCGTGGATTCGGCCAAAGGGAATCGTCTCGGTCATCGTGGAGGTGAGCCCAGCACCGGTGCGGACGGTGTCACGACCCCGCGAGAGCGTGAAGTTGAAGCCCTTGTTGAACTGCCCCAGCATAACGCCCGCCATCACGATGATCATCGGGATGATGCCGAAAATCAGATACGGCGACAGGATCGCCCCGCCGATCACCACGGCGAGCACCACGAGCACCAGAGAGACCGCTTCCCAGCTCAGCGCGATGCTGCCCAGCAGCCGGCCCACGGGAACCTTCACGAGTGACTGCGCGGCGAGCGCCTCCGCGTCCACGTCGGTGTCGATGAAATCCTGCGCGCGTCCCACGAGCCCGTCCGCTGCGGCAAGCACCGCCCCGTCAAGGCCGATGGCATCGCCACCTCGGATCTCGGTAATCGACGCGGCCGCTCCTCCGGTCCCGTTCCGTTTCTCCGCGGCGCGGCGCAGGATCTGCTCGCGCACGGTTTTCGCGTCCTGGTGGCCGAGGTATGCAAGCTCGACAGTGCCGCCCTGCCCGGCGGTCACGATCTGGATCTTGGTGAGCCCGAGGGCGCGCGCCAGCATGGGCCGCTGCAGATTCACGCTCTGAATGCGCTCGAGGGGTGCGCGCCGGTGGTTGCGGAACACAATGCCACTGCGCGTCTCGACGGCCTCGTCCGTAATCCGATAGGTCGCGAATCGCCACATGAGCCACGAGATGCCGACGATCAGGAGGATCAGTACGAGGGCGCCACCGAGCACCACAACCAGGAGCCCGCGCTCCATGATGAAGGTAATCAGGTCCGCTTCATCGACCGCTGAGGTTGCGGCTTCGGATTCAAGCAGATCGCCTGCGAAAAATAGTTCGACGAGGCGGTCGCGGAAGTTCGCGATGACGATACCGGCGATCACCAGCAGTGCAAGGCCACCCCGCAGCAGCGGGGAGAGCGGATGCATACGGCGCCAGCCCTCCGCATCGGGGGTGCCGGGGAGGGCCGCGGGTGTCAGGGGCGCTGCGGCCGGATCAGGCTGTGCTCCAGCACGCTGTGCCGGATCAGCCAGTGCCGGATCAGGCTGTGCCGGATCAGGCTGTGCTCCAGCAGGCTGTGCCGGAACAGGCTGTGCCGGAACAGGCTGTGCCGGATCAGCCGGTACTCGATCAGGCAGCGAGTGCGGGTCGGACTGGCTCACAGTCCCGACCGCCGGGTCTCGGCGAGCATCACGAGCCGGTCGCGCAGTGCCTCAGCGTCCTCCGCTTTCAGACCAGGTAACTGCACGCCGGTCGCGGCCGACGCCGTCACGAACTTGAGCGTCGCGAGTCCGAGGGCGCGCAGCAGCGGCCCACGGGTCACATCGACGAGTTGGAGCCGACCGTAGGGCACGGCGATGACGCGCTCGAACATGATTCCGCGTCGGAAGAGCAGGTCATCCTCACGGAGGATGTAGCCGATCGCGCGCACGCGGCGGAAGGCAAACAGCGAATTGATGAGCAGCACCACAACCAGGGCCGAGAGGACGAGGATGGGCACCAGGCGCTGGTCACCAGCGTTGAACCAGAGGATGAGGCCGACCACGGCGCCGAGCCCGATCGTAAATGCGAGATTCAGAATGAGGTCAGCCCAGGCATACGCCGGGGATACCCGCTGCCAGTCCTCCGTGCCGGTGGGCCAGGAGGGGTCGGGAGTCGTCGCATCGTGTGGGAGAGCGTCAGTAGTCACGCGGACCAGCCTAATCCAACCGTTCCCAGCCTCCTACGGCTTGCGGTAGGCGGCCTGGCCTGCCGGCCCGGGCTCCTCGCCAGTTTCCTCAGTTCTCTCGCCGTCACCGGGCGGAACGCGGCACAGGTGTTCCGTGATCGCCGCGCACACAATCAGTACTATCCCGCCGCCAAGCACCACGAGCATCGGCACCCAGGTCGTCGCGGGTGCGGGAACGCTACGTCCCAGAAGCGAGAGCGCCAGCCCACCACCGAATCCGCCGAGTAGTCCGCCAACGAGTTGGCCGGCGCGAGCGGTCGCGAGCAGGCGCACCGCGTGGAACGGGTTGACATCGCCGGCTCGTTTCAGCACGGCGCGCCGAAGCCGGATTCCCAGCGTCAGCAGTACCGCTGCGATGAGCACCAGCATGACCGCGAGGGAGAGCGGCGGCACGAACGGGGCCGACCCCCGACCGGACAACGCAAACTGGACAACAAGCCCGATCGCAATGCCCATCGCCGCTGCCGCGAGTACCGCGAGCGGGTTCGTCCGCTCGTCACCGCGCATCGGGCACCCCCGGATGCTCCGCGGACGCACGGTCGTCCGATACCGCCGTGAGCGGGCGAGTCGTATCTCCCACCCGCGCCAGCAGCTCTGCGACCCGACCGTGCCCCATGAGCACCGCGTCGGGGTCGAGGGCAAGCCAGGGCGAGAGCACAAAATCACGCTCGAACGCCCGCGGGTGCGGCACCGTCAAGCGGTCGTCCTGCACCGCCCGGCCGCCGAACAGGATGATGTCAATGTCGAGGGTGCGGTCCCCCCAGCGCACGTCGCGCGTGCGGCCGTGCTCGGCCTCGATGCGCTGCACAACGTCGAGCAGCTCGTGGGGCGTCAGCGTGGTGTCGGCCTTCGCCACACCGTTCAGGTAGCGCGGGGCATCAGGATCCGGCCCCGCCGTGGTGAGGGCGATTGTCTCGCGGAGCGGAGAGGCCACGAGATTGCGGATCCCTGGCTCCCCGGCAAGCACCGTCTGCGCGGCCACGATCGTTTCGCCGCGGTCGCCCAAATTCGCGCCGAAGGCGAGCAGGATCGGCACCACCTGGGCGATCATCGGGACCCTCCCCGCACCACGGTCACTGACACGTCCCGGAAGGGGTGCGCGATCGGGGCGTCCGGCTTGTGCACCGTGATCCGAGCCTCGATGACTCCCGCGAAGCCGAGCGTCACGTCTGCGACGCGCTCCGCAACGGTTTCGATCAGATCGACAGGGTCGCGCCCCACGGCAGCGACGATTGCGTCCGCGAGTTCGCCGTAGTGGACAGTTTCTGCGAGTGCGTCGCCCGCTGCGGCGGCTCGCAGATTCACGCTCACCTCGGCGTCGATGAGGAAGCGCTGGCCCCGCTCCCGTTCAAAGTCGAAGACCCCGTGATGTGCGAATACCTCGAGCCCGGTCAGCGTGATCCTGTCGGTGGGCCCGCTGGGCTCGGGTGTGGAGACGGGTGATCCTTCGGCTCCCTGCCAGGCGTGCTGCACCGCGAGCGCCTGCACGGTGCCCGCGACGTCGTGCACGCGCACGCCCCACGCCCCGGCCTGCGCAGCGAACGCACTCACCACGGCGGTCGCGAGGTCGCGTTCATGGCCCCCCGGCGCGGGGTCAGCGAGCCGCGCAGCTGCGGGCAGCTCGGCGATCGCCTCGCCCAGCATGCGTTTGCGGGAGGCACCCACGAGCACGGGGAAGCCCAGTTCGGTAAGCGCGTCGAGCTGCGCGAGGATCCGCCAGCCATCCGCTCCGGTCTTGTCGAAGCCGAGACCGGGATCGAGGATCAGGTGTTCACGGGCGACGCCGGCGGCCAGGGCCTTCTCAGCGAGACCGGCCAGCGCGGCCCGAACATCACGAACCACGTTCTCATAGTCCGAGTTGGCGTGGGCCGGATCGGGGATCCCGCGCCAGTGGCCGGCGATGAACCGCACGCCGTGTTGGCGGCTCGCGGCAGCGGCGACCGCGAGCATGTCGGGGTCGTGGAGTCCGCCGGACACATCGTTGATGATCCGCGCCCCGGCAGCAACTGCCGCGGCCGCGGTGGCCGCGTGGATCGTGTCGACCGAAACGTCGATCCCCGCCGCTGCCAGCCCCTCGATTACCGGGACAACCCGGGCCTGCTCGGCCTCGGACGGTACCGGGGTCGCGCCGGGTCGCGTGGACTCGCCACCCACATCGATGAGGTCGGCACCCTGCGCGCGAAGCTCGAAGCCGCGCGCGATTGCGCGGTCCACGGAATCATAGACGCCGCCGTCGCTGAACGAGTCGGGCGTCACATTGAGCACGCCCATCACACGGGTGGGCGTGCCACGGGTGATCATTGCGCACCTTCTGAGCCACCGTGCCCGAGCAGTGCAAACACCGCGGCCTGCTGCGTGGGATCGGCAAGCACACCACGCGAAGCCACGGTGACTGTCACAGCGTCTGCCTGGCGCACGCCGCGGTCAGAGACGCAGCCGTGGCGTGCTTCGAGGACCACAAGCACACCCTCAGGGTCGAGCCCGTCGGCGAGGGTCTGAGCAATCTGCTCCCCCAGCCGTTCCTGCACCTGCGGGCGCGCCGCAAGCGCGTCAACGACGCGCGGGATCGCGCTCAGACCGACCACGCTGCGGCCGGGCCGGTAGGCGATATGCGCCCGTCCGCGGAAGGGCAGGAGGTGGTGTTCGCACATTGAACGCAGCGTAATGTCGCGCACAAGCACGAGCTCCCCAGTATCCGCGCCCACCGGGATCGCGTCGCTCAGGAAGGCTGCGGGATCCTGTCCCATGCCCGCGAAAAACTCGGTGTACGACTCGGCGACCCGAGCTGGCGTACTCGCCAGCTCGGGGCTGTCCGGGTCGGCACCGATCGCGTGCAGCAGCTCGCGCACCGCCGCGGCGACGCGTTCGCGATCCACGGTCTCGTTCATGTCGTTACCGGGCGCGGCCGTCAGTGTCGTCCGCGTCGCGCACGCCCAGGTTCCGCGGCGGCTCGGTCGATCCCGGTGTGTGCGAGGAAGGAGCCTGCGGGGCCGGTGTTTGCGGGGCCGGTGCTTCAGGCGTCGGAGCTTCAGGCGTCGGTTCTTCCGCTGCGGGAGCCTCCGCTGCGGGAGCCTCCGCTGCCGGAGCTTCGGATGCCTCGGCCTCGGGTGCCGGATCCGTCTCCGGGCCGCTGATCGGGCCGTCGGCGCGCAGCACAGCCGGGACCTCGATCGGAGGCCGATGCGACACGGGGCGGTCGTCGTGGGAGAGCCACGTGGGCCGCTCAGGCAGCTTCTGCACGTCGACAAAGATCTCGGCGACCTGGTTGTGGTCGAGCGTCTCCTTCTCGAGCAGCTCGCGCGCCAGGCGATCCAGCACGTCGCGGTTCTTCACGAGTGCCTCATACGCTTCGTTGTGGGCCTGCTCGAGGAGTTCACGGACCTCTGAGTCGACCGAAACCGCGATCCCCTCGGAGTAGTCCCGGCTCTGGCCGAACTCCCCCATGAACGCGCCGGCCTGCGCCTGACCGAGCTTGACGGGGCCGATCGCGGCAGACATGCCGTATTCGGTGACCATCTTGCGGGCCGTGCTGGTTGCTTTTTCGATGTCGTTGCCGGCACCGGTCGTCGGATCGTGGAACACGAGTTCCTCGGCGACACGTCCGCCGAGCGCGTATGCGAGCTGATCCTGCAGTTCGTTGCGGGTCACCGAGTATTTGTCTTCGAGCGGGATCACCATCGTGTATCCGAGGGCGCGTCCGCGGGGTAGGATCGTGATCTTCGTGACCGGGTCTGAGTGGTTCAGCGAGGCTGCTACGAGGGCGTGTCCACCCTCGTGGTACGCCGTGATCAACCGTTCCTGGTCCTTCATGATGCGCGTCCGGCGCTGCGGACCGGCGATCGCGCGATCAATGGCCTCGTCGAGCGCGCGGTTGTCGATGAGCTGTGCGTTTGAGCGCGCGGTCAGCAGCGCGGCCTCGTTCAGTACGTTGGCGAGATCCGCACCGGAGAACCCGGGGGTCTTGCGCGCAACGACCGCGAGATCCACGTTCTGGGAGAGCGGCTTGCCCTTCGCGTGCACCTGCAGAATCTTGAGACGGCCGGGCATGTCCGGCGCGTCCACGCCAATCTGCCTGTCGAAGCGGCCCGGGCGCAGCAGCGCGGGGTCGAGCATGTCGGGGCGGTTCGTCGCCGCGATCATGATGACGTTTGTCTTCGGGTCGAAGCCGTCCATCTCAACGAGCAGCTGGTTCAGGGTCTGCTCGCGCTCGTCGTGACCGCCGCCCATTCCCTGACCACGGCGCTGGCCCACAGCGTCGATCTCATCGATGAAGATGATCGCGGGAGCATTCGCCTTCGCTTCTTTGAAAAGGTCGCGCACGCGGCTCGCGCCGACGCCGACAAACATCTCAACGAAGTCCGAGCCGGAGATCGTGTAAAACGGCACCCCCGCCTCGCCGGCGACAGCGCGCGCGAGGAGCGTCTTGCCCGTTCCGGGAGGACCGTACAGCAGCACACCCTTCGGGATCCGGGCACCCACGGCTTGGAAGCGCGTAGCGTCGTCGAGGAAGTCCTTGATCTCGTGGAGCTCCTCAACTGCCTCGTCGGCACCGGCGACATCGGCGAAGGTGACCTGCGGGGTCTCCTTCGAGACGAGCTTCGCCTTCGACTTCCCGAACTGCATCACGCCGCGGCCGCCGCCCTGCATGGAGGACAGCATCCACCACAGCAGCAGGCCGATCAAGAGCAGCGGGAGCAAGAAGCCGAGGAGCGACCAGAGCGGGTTCGGCTGCGGCACCTTATCGGTGAAGCCGTCCTTCAGCTTGGCGTCCGTAACCGCCTCGACAACCGCTTCCCCACGCTGCGACACGTAGTAGAAGTACACCTCATCGGTGCCGAGCTTCTTGTTGGCCTTGGTGAGCGTGAGGTTGACGCGCTGATCGCCGTCAACGATCTCCGCGGCCTTCGCTTTCCCCTCGGACAGCATTTCGAGTCCCTGCTTCGTGGGGACCTCTCGGACGCTGCCGCCCGACAGCAGTGACCACCCGAGGAGCACAATCAGCGGCGCGAGTACCAAGTACAGCAGTGGTCCGCGGAACAGCTTTTTGCTCTTCGGTGAGCTCTTCGGGGATTTCTCTGCCAAGTCAGGGCCTTTCGAAATAGGCGAGCCGGAAGTTTCCAGCAGATGCAAGCGTAGCCAATAGCACTGACATCGCACTGGAGAAGTGCGTCATGTCCGCTCAGGGCGCACGCAAAAGCGGTCGCGGGATCCCGCGACCGCCCGAGCGGCTACTCTTCGCCGCCGTAGACGTGCGGTGCGAGCACGGCAACGTCACGGAGGTTGCGATAGTCCTCGGCATAGTCCAAGCCGTAGCCGACCACGAACTGCACAGGGATATCAAAGCCGACATAGGCAACGTCGACCTGCACCTTGAGCGCTTCGGGCTTCCGGAGCATCGTGCAGATACGCACCGACTTTGCGCCCCGGCTCTCCAGGTTCTCCTTCAACCACGACAGAGTGAGGCCCGAGTCGATAATGTCCTCGACGATCAGCACGTCACGCCCGGCGATATCGGCATCGAGATCCTTCAGGATCTTGACGACCCCGCTCGACTTCGTGCCGGCCCCGTAGGAGGACACTGCCATCCAGTCCATCTGCGCGTGGAAGCGCAGCTCACGGGCCAGATCGGCCATCACCATCACGGCGCCCTTCAAGACGCCAACGAGCAGCGGCGGCTCCGCGGGATAGTCTGCTTCGATCTCGCGAGCCATCTCCGCGAGACGGGCCATCAATTCGGCTTCGGTGTGCAGTACAACGGTGAGGTCATCCCCCAGATGATTGGCATCCATGTCGCTATGTTAGTCCGCGGCCCTGGACGATTTCTGCCTGAGACGGCGAATTCACCACGGATCTTGCCCCGTCCCGCCGGGCGTGCCCAGCTACCGCGGCGCGCGCGCATAGGCGCGGAACACGAGCCGTCCGGCCTCGCGGCCCACCCGAATGCCCGGCACCGGGATCGGACCCTGCCCGCGCCAGTCGGTCACCAGTGCAGCAACCGTCTCGGTGTGCTCCCGACCCAGGTGGGCCCCAAACTCGGTGGCGGCGAGCCGGCGGATCACCCGATTGCGCAGCGCAGCCGGGAGCCCGTCGAGAACCGCAACGTCGAGCGAAACACTGGCGGGGGCTTGGTCGGAGCTGTGCCGGGCGCGCTGCAGTGCCTCGGCCGCGAGGGTGTCAAGCGCGGCCGCGTCCTCTGCCGCCAAGTCAGCGGTGCGGGCTAGGGCAGCCGCCACCCCGGGCCCGAGCTCTGCCTCCAGTACGGGAAGCACCCGATCCCGCACGCGGACACGGGCGTACTTCGGATCCGCATTGTGCGGGTCCGCCCAGGGGGTAATGCCCAACCGCGCGCAGCTCGCGAGTGTGGTCTCCCGGGTGATCTCGGGATCCGGCGCGAGGAAGGGCCGAAGCAGCGTGCACGCGGAGCTGAGCGACCGCGTCGCCGGAATCCCCGCGATACTGCGCAGCCCCGAACCGCGGGCCAAGCCCAGAAGCACCTGCTCTGCGTGGTCGCTCCGCGTGTGCGCGGTCAGGATCGCGCGGGCCCCGGTCGCCTCGGCACCCTCCGCAAACGCCTCGTAGCGGGCACTGCGTGCCGCCGCTTCCGGACCGCCCGGCACGTCCTCAGCGACAACGATCCGGCGCACGATCACGGGTTCGAGGCCCCACGCAGCCGCGTGTTCCGCGGCCGTCCGTGCGACGTCGTCCGAACCCGTTTGCAGCCCGTGATCGATGATGAGCGCTCCGGCACGAATCCCGAGTTTCGGTGCCTCCGCCGCGAGCGCCGCCGCGAGCGCGAGGGAGTCGGCGCCGCCCGAGAGCGCCACGAGCACAAGCTCAGGTGGGGTCACGCGCTCGGCGTGGAGCGCCTCGCGCACCGCGCGCCGGGTCGCCATCAACGGCCGATCCGCGGCACGGTCGAGGGCGGGAGGCGCGGCGTTCATGCTCTTCAGCGTAACCGCCGAGCGCGGGCAGCGCGCAGGGGCAGCGCCCAGGGGCAGTGCGCACAGGGGCAGTGCGCACAGGGGCGCAGCTCAAGTCGGGTAGCCTAGTGCCTGCACGAATCCGTCGGGATCGGGAGCCGCCCGCCCGCCATCATCATTCGAAGGAGCGCGCATGACCGCAGCATTCGACGCCGTCATCGAGATCCCCAAGGGGAGCCGCAACAAGTACGAGATCGATCACGAGACCGGCCGGGTGTATCTCGACCGCGTGCTCTACACCGGTTTCGTCTACCCCGCCGACTATGGCTTTTTTGAGGAGACCCTCGGCGAGGACGGCGATCCGCTCGACGTGCTCGTGCTGCTCGACTACCCGGTGTTCCCCGGCGTGGGCATCAAGGTCCGCCCCGTGGGCGTCCTCAAGATGAGCGATGAGGCCGGCGGCGACGACAAGGTCATCGCGGTGCAGCACAAGGATCCGCGCTGGTCGCACATCCAGGACGTCGAGGACATTCCGGAGTACACGCGCAAGGAGATCGCACACTTCTTCGAGCGGTACAAGGACCTGGAGCCCGGCAAGTGGGTCAAGGTTGACGCGTGGGGCTCGGCCGCGGACGCGGAACAGCTCATCGTCGAGGCGCAGGAGCGTCTCGCCGCGCAGGGCCACTAAGCTCAGCGCATATACAACGGCCCGGGATCGCACGCGATCCCGGGCCGTTCTGTACCTACGGGCCTAGTAGAAGCCGATGTACGCGGCGGGGTTAACAAAGCCATACCAGCCGTCGTCCTGGTTGAGGCGCATCTCGAAGTGCAGGTGGCAACCGGAGCTTGCGCCGGTGGAGCCAACGTAGCCGACAAGCTGGCCCGCCTCGACCCACTGGCCCGGAGCAACCGACGCCCACTCGGCCATGTGCGCATAGCGCGTCTGCCAGCCGGTCGGGTGGTTGATCGTGACCATGTTTCCGCCCATACCAAACTCGTGGTACGTTGCGCGGACGGTGCCCGCCGCAGCCGCCACGATCGGGGTGTAGCAGCCAGCCGCCAGGTCGATACCTGTGTGATCCGGGCGTCCGGGAGGGGCAAACTGTTCGGAAACAAAGCTGTACGCGGTCGGGATCACCCAGCCGTTCGAGACGCCGCCGCCCGTGTTGCCACCCCCGCCATCGCCGCCACCGGTGTTGCCACCGCCGCCATCGCCACCGCCGGTGTTCCCACCGCCGCCACCATCGCCGCCTCCGCCCTGGTTGGCGTTGTTTGCAGCTTCCTGCTGCTGCCGGGCGAGCTCAGCCTGCTGCCGCGCGTACTCCTCGGCGAGTTTGCGCAGCCGCTCTTCTTCGGCCTTGCGCTGCTCTTCCTCGATCCGGAGCCGTTCCTGGTAGCCATCAACTGTCTTCGTCGTGGTGTCCTTGAGCGCAGCGAGCTGGGCTTCGAGTTCGCCCTGCTGTGCTTCCTGGGCGCGCACCTTCTCGCCCTGGTTTGTCATCGCGGCGGCTGCGGCCTCTTCTTTGGCCTTCACGTCTGCGCGGAGCTCCTCGCGCTCCTCTTCGGCAGCGGTGGCCTGCTTGCCGAGCGTGTCCGCCGTGTTCGCCGCCTGCTGTGCTTCTTCAGAGAGGAGTGTGTTGCGCTCGGTCGCCTTCGACATCGATGCGAGTCGCTCAAGCAGTGCGTCGGCGGTTTCCGCGTCCGCATCTAGGAACAGCTCCATGCTGCGATCCACTCCGCCGGAACGGTACATCTGTGCAACGAGGACGCCCGCGCGATCCGCTGCCTCAGCGGCTTCCTTTCGGCTGGCTTCCGTCTGGGCGCGCAGGGTCTCAGCCTTTGCTGCCGCTGCCGTGAGGTTCGCCTCCGCCTGATTGAGTTCCTCCATGGTGGTGGAGTGGAGGTTTCGCAGCCTGTCAAGTTCCTTCTCGCCGTCGGCGATCAGTCCCTCAATCTCGGTGACCTTTTTTGACGCCGTCGCTTGGTTTTGCTTGGCCGCCTGCACGTCATCCCACGTGGGGAGATCCAGCGCCTGTGCGGGCGTGGGTGCCGCCGCAAGCTGACCGCCGATCAGCAGGCTCCCGGCGATCGCGCACGCTCCGAGCACGCCGATCACCCGTCGCGTCCCGCCGGTATTCCGCTTCTGCATATCGCCTCGCATCCAAATTCCGGGCAGAAAAATCCACCTTCACGGTAGCACCGCCCCGAACGCGAGCGAGCCGACTGTCCGAATATGCGTGGAAAAACGCTGAAAACTGAGTGCGCGCAGCACGCCTCGGCGTTAGTCTTGCGATTCCTCAAGTGAACGCTGGCTGGCGTCAATGAGTTCAAGCATCGAGCGGTGCAGCGCGGTGAGCTCCTCGGGGGTCATTTTCAGCCGGCGCGCCATTTCGATCGGAACCTGCTCGGCGCGGGCACGCAGCGCCTCACCCTCGGGCGTCAGCGTGATCTCCAATCGTCGCTCGTCCGCGGAGCTCCGCTGCCGCCGGGCCAGGCCCTGCGTCTCAAGCCGCTTCAGGAGCGGTGACAGCGTCGACGCCTCCTGGTGAAGCAACTTCGCGAGCGTGCTGAGGTCGAGGGTGCGGTGCTCCCAGAGCGCCAGCATCACCAAGTACTGCGGGTGTGTGATCCCGAGCGGATCGAGCACCGGCTTATACGCCGAGACGATACCGCGCGAGGCAACCGTGAGCGCAAAACACACCTGTCGCTCCAGGGTCAAGGGGTCCGTCCTACTCATGCCGCCATTTTCGCAGATTCCGTCGCGTGGCGTATCATTAATTCGTGCCCTAACCATTTGTGCATGAATCCTTGGAGGACGAACATGACAACCCAGGCTCCCGGCGCGCACGCCACAACGCACGCGACGCCCGCTTCCCCGGCGAGCAGCTCCCCCGCGCACCAGCGGGCGCCGTTCGTACCGAATCCCCACCCGCGGCACGGCGCGAGCACGATCATCGGCTTCATCGTCGCCGCCGCACTCGTCTTCGGCGGCTTCTACATGATGGGCATGGCTTTCAGCGTTCCCGGCGCTGAGTTCCTGCTCTTCGCGGGCGGCATCGTCGTCGACGCGATCGGCCTCTGGGTCGCATTTGGCCTGATCCCCTACCTCGCCGACCGCCGCCGCGACTAGAAGCCTGCGCCGCCGCGGACATCGGCACGCTCGGCGCACCGTACGCGACGGAGATTCTCGGGCTATGTAGCGATTCCGGGGAAAAATCTCCGAGAAACTCGAGAATCTCCTGCGCGTCGGTGAGGGGAACGCGCGCCTGCATGCAGGCAAGCAGGCGCGCTGCGCGCAGGCACCGCGCCCTATGCCTCGTCGAGCAGCGCGGCGGCGAACAGCGGACGCGCGGCGTCGGCAGCCGGCGGGTGGAACATGCCCGCCGCAGCATCCCGATACAAGCGACTCGCCTCGTGACCGTTATCGAAGCCCGAGCCGCCTGCGCACTGCAGCGCGACCTCCGCCATGCGCCGCGCGGCTGACGTGGCGTGCAGGCGTGCCCCCACAAGGCGCGGCTGCCAAGCTGCACCGTGGTCCACGAGTTCATCGAAGTCGCGTGTCACCGAGTCGAGCAGCGCGGGCACCACGAGATAGTCCAGGTGCGCATCCGCGAGCCGCACCCGCGATTCGGGGACCTCGGCGAGCGTCGTCCCGCTCCGTGCCGATGTGCGCTTCCGTAGCCCTTCGGCCGCGACATCGAGCGCCCGGCGCGCAACCCCCGCGTACACGGAGGCGATGAGTAGCTGGAAGTTGGCGGCGATCGCAAAGGGCAAAAGGTCTGGCTGTGGGCCCAGTGGCAGCCGCCGAACGACTCGATCCGCCGCCATCGGCACGCCATCCAGGCGGGTCGCGCGGCTCTGTGACGCTCGCATGCCGAGCACGTCCCAGCGATCCGACACCGTGATCCCCGGTGCGGATCGCTCGAGAAACCCGTATACAAGCGTCGGCGCTGCCGGATCGCTGCGGTCCACACCATGAGTCAGGAGTCGCGTCCAGACAGGCGAGAGCGAGGTGAAGATCTTCGTGCCGGTGATCCGGTATCCGCCGCCCGCCTGCGGTGCCGCTTCGGAGTGCGAGTCGCTCAGCACCCAGTCATTGCCGGGCTCACTGATCCCGAAGGCGAAGATCTCCCCGGCCATCGCTTCGCCGAACACATGATCCAGCGAGCGATCCCCGCGCTGCCGCATGGCAACCGCGACGCCCGTGCACATGAGGTGCATGTTCACGGCGAGCGCGGTACCCGGTGCCGCCGTCGCGAGTCGCTGTTGCAGTCGCGACACCTCGTGCAGCGTGAGGCCGGGCCCACCGTACTCCTCCGGTACGAACACCGTGAGGTACCCGTGCTCCCGCAGCGCCGCGAGGTCCTCGGTGAAAAACGCGTTGTCGTGATCCGTCTCGGCCGCCCGGTCCCGGATCCGCTCGATCAGGGCGTCCGGCAGAAACCGCTCCGCGAGCTCCCGGTGACGTGTCTCCCGATCGGTCATGTGCGTGCCTCCTGCAGCTCTCGTGCGGGCACAAACCCCGCGACCGCCGCCAGTCTAGCCACGGGGCACACTTCCCCGTACGATGCAGACATGGGGGACACACAGGATACAAATTCCGGCAGCGACGAGCGGGTGCTGCAAATTCGATGGATTGCTCATTCCGACCGCCCCGCACCGGTTGAGGCGCACACTCCGGAGGAGGCGCTTGCGCTCCTGAACGAGGGCAGTCTCGGCTTTGGCGCACTGGGGACCACCGGCGGCGACATCGAGATGCGACTCGATCCCGAAGCGCTCGGCTTCGTGAACGACTCAGATGATGACGGGATCTTGAACCAAGAACCGTTTGCGGCGGTCCTGAGCTGCTCGGATGCTCGAGTGCCGATTGAGCTTGCTCTGGGCCGTGGGGCCAACGACCTGTTTGTGGTGCGCATCGCGGGCAATGTCCCGGGCGCCGAGTGCCTGGGGAGTCTGCACTACGCCGCGGATCACCTGCCGCGGGTGCAATTGTTCACGGTGATCGGGCACTCTCAGTGCGGTGCGGTGACCGCCGCCGTCGACGCCCTGCTCTACCCGGACACCTACCCGGAGGTGGCGCGACTTGCACCGCTGCGCGAGATCGTCGACTCACTTTTTGGCAGTGTCCGGCTGGCCGCGCACGCGCTACAGCAGGTTACGGGCACCGCGACGTTCCTCGCCGCCGCCGACTCTCCCCGGCTCCGGGAGGCCCTCATCGGGCTCAGCGCGATCGCGAACGCAGCGCTCAGCGCGAATGTCGTCGCTCAGAACCTCGGCCGCGCCGCCGCATTCGGTGTGTACGATCTGACGCAGCGCACCGTAGGGCTGATGCGCTCCGGCGGCTGGGAACCGGGCCTCCGCGTCGCCGCACAGACCGACGCCGAGTTGCAGGACACCCTGCGCGAGGCGGCGCTCGGGTACTTCGCTGCGGCGGGCACCCCGATTACGGCCTAATCGGGGACGACGTCGGCGATTGTCGCCCCGTACGCTTTCGCGAGCGCATCAGCTTCGACGACAATCGCCCAGCCGTGTGATCCGGATCCCACCGCGATCCGTTCCCCACGCAAGCCCGCGTCGAGCACAACCGGCCACGGCGTGTGCGCCCCGATAGGGGAAATCGAACCGCGCTCGTACCCCGTGGCCGCGAGCACCTCGTCCGCGGTTGGGAGCGACACACGGTTGACGCCGAGCACGGCCCGGAGTTTGGGCCAGGAGAAGCGCGCCGCCAGATCGGTGATCACAAACACGAATTCCTCGCCACGCTGCACCACAACTGTCTTCGCGACACGCACCCCACCGACTCGCCCATCAACGGGCGGGCCGCTCCCCTCACGGGCGACAAACTCGATGGCCAGGCCACGCGCCGCGGCGTCCTCTGCTGCCAGGCGCGGCACCTCAGAAACACTCATGCCGCCACACTAGTGCGGCGGCATGAGTGTTTCGCGGAGCGCGGAATCGGGCCGGATCCCGCGCCACGCCCTACGGGGTGACGACGTCGGTTGTCTGCGTGGTGAGGTCCACGCCCTTCGGCTCCTTCACAAGCGACACCGCGACAAGCGAGATGATCGTGACGACCAGGATGTACGCACCGATTGTCCAGGACGCGCCTGTCGCGCCGAATACAAGGTCGGCGATCATCGGGGCGAACGCGCCGCCGAAGATGGCACCGATCGCGTACCCGATCGAGACGCCCGAGTAGCGCACGTCGGCCGGGAACATTTCGGAGTAGAGCGCGGCTTGCGGGCCGTATGACAGGCCAAGTCCGATCGTCATGATGAACAGTGCGGCGAAGTACATCACGATGTTGCCGGTATCGATCATGAACCACATGGGGATGGCCCAAAGCCCGAGCAGGACGTAACCGATCTGGAATGTGCGCACGCGTCCGATCCGGTCGGACAGGATGCCGCCGTACAGGGTGAAAAACAGCCAGCCGAAGGAAGCGAGCGTGGTGGCGAGCAGCACCGGGGGACGCTCCAGGCCAAGGCCACCGGCTTCAACAGGACGCGTCGCATAGGTGGAGAAGAACGCAATCAGCAGGTACCCGGCGGCGTTGTTCGCGATGAAGATCAAGGCCGCGAGGATGACCTCGCGGGTGTGCTTCGAGAACAGGATCTTGATGGGTGCCTGCGACTCGCCCTTGCGCTCCTGGAGCTCCTTGAACACGGGCGATTCCTCCACCGTGCGGCGAATGAAGTAGCCCACGACGATGAGCAGGATCGACAGCAGGAACGGGATCCGCCAGCCCCAGGTGAGGAACTGTTCCTCGGTGAGGACAGTGGTGATCACCCACATGCTCGCGGTGGCGAGGATCATGCCGAGCGGTACACCAATCTGCGGGTATGCCCCGAAGAAGCCACGCTTGCCCTTCGGTGCGTGCTCCACCGACATGAGTGCGGCCCCACCCCACTCGCCACCCGCGGAGAAGCCCTGCAGCACGCGGAGGAGGATGAGCAGCACGGGGGCCGCGATTCCGATCTGCGCATAGGTCGGGAGCACACCGATCAGTGCGGTTGCGACGCCCATCATGATGAGCGTGAGGACGAGCATGCGCTTGCGGCCGAGCCGGTCGCCCAGGTGGCCGGCGACAATCGCGCCAAGGGGCCGGAACAGGAATGAGATTCCGAGCGAGGCCCAAGACACGACCTGGCCGACGGTCTCCCCGGCAGGGGCGAAGTACAGCGTTGCGAACACGGCGCCTGCCGCCTGCGCGTAGATAAAGAAGTCGTACCACTCGATCGTGGTGCCCACAACGGTCCCGGCGAGTACTCGCCGCTCTTCGATGCGTCGCGAGCTTGTGCTCGCCTGGGCAGTTGCTGTCATGTGAACTCCATCGTTCGTGTTCCCCCGCGAAATCCTGACCGACCGGTCGGACGGTTTCCGAGTGTACATGGAGACGCGTGGGCAACAACAATCCACGCCGCGCTCCGAAAACGAAGCAACGGCGCTGATCACCCAGTTCTCGAACCCGGGACGTGGTGCCGGATCGCGGTGCTAGCCCTCGGGCAGGTTGGGGAAATCCTCGAAGATGAGGAGTGTTCGCGACGTGCGCACGGACGGGATCGCCTGGACCTCCTCCAGCACAACGCGGCGCAGGTCGCGGTTGTCCCGCGCACGCACAAGCAGCAGCACGTCGAACTCGCCGCCGACGAGCGCGATGTGCTCAACCTCGGGGATCTGCATCAGACGCGCACGGACGTCCTGCCAGGCGGGCTGTTCGACCGAGAGCGTGACATAGGCGGAGGCGTGCTGCCCAAACCGCACAGGATCGGTGCGCACGGTGAACCCCGTAATCACCCCGGAATCACGCAGTCGTTTCACCCGCGCGTGGGCCCCCGCCCGCGAGATGTGCACCTCCTCGGCCAGTGTGGTCATCGAGGCTCGCGCGTCCTTGCGCAGCACCTCGATAATCGCCCGATCCGTCTCGTCCAGTTCCATGCCACTCCCGTCTCGGCGGTTCGCCCCATTGCTTGCTCAATCGTACACTTATTTCCCGAATTCTGAATAGAACGTCCACCGAACCTGCGCCCGAGCGAGACAAAAGCTACTGTGAGGGGCACCACCACTGCGCCTCCGTTCACCAGGGAGTGCGCATTAGCTCAAGGAGGAGCCGATGTCTCAATCCAGAGTGTCCGCTGAGGCCACCGCTCTCCTGCCCCGGGACGTCCCGGTGCAGCTCGTCACCCCGACCGGTGACCACACCCCCGACGCCACGTACGCGACCCCCGACGATGACGCACTCACCCGCGCCTATGCCGCCCTGGTTGCGGGCCGCCGGATCAATGACCAGTGCAATGCCCTCGTTCGTCAGGGTCGTCTCGCGGTCTACCCCTCCTCGAATGGCCAAGAGGCGTGCCAGATCGCCGCGGCCCACGTTCTCGCGGAGACCGACTGGCTGTTCCCAACATACCGGGACTCAGTCTCCGTGATCACCCGCGGCGTTGCTGCCGAGGACACAATGGTGCTGCTGCGCGGCGACTGGCATTCAGGGTACGACCCGCACGAGCGCCGGGTGGCCCCGCAGGCAACCCCACTTGCCACCCAGCTGCTGCACGCCGTCGGCTTCGCCCACGCGGCAAAGCTACGCGGTGAAGACACTGTCGTCCTCGCGATGTGCGGCGACGGTGCCACGAGCGAGGGCGACTTCCATGAGGCGATGAACTTCGCCGCCGTCTTCGGCCTCGCCGTCGTCTTCTTCATCCAGAACAACGAGTTTGCGATCTCGGTGCCGCTCTCGCGGCAGACCGCCGCGCCGTCACTGGCTCACAAGGCGATCGGCTACGGCATGCCCGGCCAGCGCGTGGACGGCAACGACGTTGCCGCGCTCCTCTCGGTGCTCGGCGAGGCCGTCGATCGCGCCCGTCGCGGCGAGGGCCCGAGTCTCGTCGAAGCGCACACCTACCGGATGCTCGCGCACACAAACGCGGACGACGACACCCGCTACCGCGAGCACGAGGCCGTGCAGGCGTGGACCGAGCGCGATCCGCTGGATCGCGTCCGCACCCTGCTGCGCGATCGGGGCACGCTGACCGAAGAGCTCGAGGCCGAGTTCGCCGAGGCCGCGGAGCGCACCGCAGCTGAGCTGCGTGAGGCAATGCACGCCGAGCCCGTCGTCAACCCCGAAGATCTCTTCGCGCACGTCTTTGCCGAGCGCCCCGCGACGCTCGATGCCCAGTGGCACACCCTGCAGGACGAGATCGACCGTACGGAGGCCGACGCATGAGCACCGCAACCCTGACCCAGACTGACGCCCCGACCGCAGCAGATACCGCGGCTCCGCAGCGCCCGGCCGATACCTCCCAGGCGGCACCGTCAACCGTTGAGACAATGACCATGGCGGCGGCGCTGAACCGTGCGCTGGCAGACTCGCTCGAAGAAGACGGCCGCGTGCTCATCTTCGGCGAGGACGTGGGGGCTCTTGGCGGCGTCTTCCGGATCACTGACGGCCTCACCGCCCGCTTCGGCGAGGACCGGTGCTTCGACACCCCGCTCGCCGAGTCCGGCATCATGGGCTCCGCGGTCGGCATGGCGATGAACGGGATGATCCCGGTCGTCGAGATGCAGTTCGACGCGTTCGCTTTCCCGGCGTTCGAGCAGGTCGTGAGCCACGTCGCGAAGCTCGGCAACCGCACCAAGGGTGCCACCCGCATGCCCATCGTGGTCCGGATCCCCTACGGTGGCGGCATCGGCGGCGTCGAGCACCACTGCGATTCTTCTGAGGCTTACTACGCCCACACTCCGGGCCTCACCGTGGTCTCCCCCGCAACTCCGCAGGACGCGTACTCGCTCCTGCGTGCGGCAATCGCGTCGCCGGATCCCGTGATCTTCATGGAGCCAAAGAAGCTCTACTGGTCGAAGGGCCCGGTCGACACCTCGATCGTCGCTGAGCTGCGACAGGCGCAGGTTGTGCGTGAGGGCACCGATCTCACGCTCATCAGCTACGGGCCGTCCCTTTCCGTCGCAACCGCCGCCGCAGAAGCTGCCGAGGCCGAGGGCCGCAGCGTGCAGGTTGTGGACGTCCGCACGCTCACCCCCTTCGATGACAAGACCGTCATGGACGCCGTCCGCGGCACCGGGCGCGCGATTGTCATCGCCGAGGCCCCCGGTTTCGCGAGCGTCGCGTCCGAGATCCAGGCGCGCGTGTTTGAGCAGTGCTTCGAGTATCTGGAAGCTCCCGTGCGGAAGGTCGCCGGGTTCGACGTCCCGTTCCCCTCACCGAAGTTTGAGCATTGGAACCTGCCCGACGTTGACCGCGTCATGGACGCGATCGACACCCTGCACTGGGAGGACGCACGATGAGCACGCAGACCTTCAACCTGCCCGACCTGGGCGAGGGCCTCACCGAGGCCGTGCTCGTGCGTTGGGCCGTCGCGGTCGGCGACGAGATCGGCCTCGACCAGGTCATTGCGGAGGTCGAGACCGCAAAGAGCATCGTGGATCTCCCCACGCCCTACGCGGGAACCGTGCTTGCGCTGCACGGCGAGGAGGGCGGGACAATCCTTACCGGGGCCCCCGTCATCGAGGTGAGCGACGGATCCGCGGATGCGGCACCGGCACCCGCCGCACACGCCGCCGAGAAGGAGGCCTACCGCGCCGAGGAGCAGGCCGGATCCGGCAACGTGCTCATCGGCTACGGCACCGGAGCCGGTCCCGCGAAGGGTCGCCGACGCCGCGCCGGATCGGCCGCAGCTGTTCCGGCTGCGCCAGCTGCGCGAGCAGCAGCAGCGCCAGCCGCAGCGGCACCAGCAGCAGTAGCGGCGCCAGCAGCGGCACCGGCAGCACCCGCCACAGGTCGCCCGGTTGCGGTGCGCTCGCCCATCGTGCGCCGTCTCGCCCGCGAGCTCGGGATCGACCCCCGCACAGTTTCCCCGACCGGCAGCGACGGGGCGGTCACCCGCTCCGACGTGCTTCGCGCTGCGGAGGCTGTGGAGGCTGCGCAGGCGATGCCAGCGGCGGCGGCACCGCTGGGTTCCGTTTCGGGTCCGGCGAGCGGCACCACGGCCAGGCCCACCGGTCCGCTCCGCGAGATCCAGCGCGAGCGCTTCTCACCGCTCCGCAAGGCTGTCAGCGCCACGCTCAGCCGGAGCCGCAGCGAGATCCCCGAGGCGACAGTGTGGGTGGACGTCGACGTGACGCAGCTCTGGGAGCTGCGCCCGCAGATGGCAACACCGGGCGAGAAGGCCCCGTCCGTGACGGCGCTGTTTGCCCGCTACGTGCTGCTCGCTCTCGAGCGCTTCCCGCTGCTCGCGTCACGCATCGTGGGGGACGGTGAGGAGCTCGCGCAGTTTGACGGCGTGAACCTCGGCGTCGCAGTTGACACAGCGCGCGGCCTCATGGTGCCCATGATCCCGCGCGCCGACAATCTCGATCTTGCGGGCCTCGACGGCGCACTGCGCGACCTCGCCCTCACGGCTCGCGACGGTCGCACGCCGCCGGAGCTGATGCGCGATTCGACGTTCACCGTCAACAACTACGGCGGCTTTGGCGTCGACGGTTCCGCGGCAATCATCAACACCCCCAACGTCGCGATCTTGGGGATCGGGCGGATCATCGAGCGGCCCTGGGTCGTCGACGGCGAGATCGTGGCGCGCCGGATCACGCAGCTGTCGCTCGTGTTCGACCACCGCGTCTGCGATGGCGGCTACGCAGCCGGGTTCCTTCGCGCGGTTGTTGACATGCTCGAACGGCCGCTTACGGCGTACGCTCGCGTGTAACGCCACCCCGCCGAGGGGCTTCCGCGCAGGGTTTGCGTGGGAGCCCCTCGGCGCTCTATCCTGAATTCATTACCGACCGATCAGTCACTAATTCGATGTGACGGACGGACGGGGCAGACGAGGAGGTCAACGCCCATGCCAGAGGCATATCTCGTAGGAGGGGTCCGCACCCCGGTCGGTCGCTACGGCGGCGCACTCGCTGGGGTCCGCCCCGACGATCTCGCGGCCATTGTGCTGCGCGCCGCGGTCGAGCGCTCCGGACTCAGCCCGGAGGCTCTCGCGAACGGGGCGATCGACGAGGTCGTCTTCGGCGCTGCGAACCAGGCCGGCGAGGACAACCGCAACGTGGCCCGCCTCGCGGTGCTGCTCGCGGGCCTGCCCGACACACTCCCCGGCTACACCGTGAACCGACTCTGCGCATCAGGCATGACCGCGGTCGCGAACGCATCGCAGGCGATCCGTGCCGGCGACGCCGACCTGATCATCGCGGGCGGCGTCGAATCGATGACGCGCGCGCCCTGGGTGCAGGAAAAGCCGGGTCGTGCCTGGGCCAAGCCCGGCGCGCAGGTCGACACCTCGATCGGCTGGCGCTTCACGAACCCGCTGCTGGCCGCTCGGGACAAGGCCACCTTCACGATGCCCGAGACCGCGGAAGAGGTCGCCCGGGTCGACGGAATCAGCCGCGAAGACGCCGACGCATTCGCCGTCGAGAGCCACCGCCGCGCCGTCGCCGCGATCGCAGCGGGGCACTTCACGGACGAGATCGTGCCGGTGAACGCCCCGAAGGGACGCCAGTCCGTGATCGTCGACACCGACGAGGGCCCCCGGTCCGAGACCTCCGCCGAGGTCCTCGCGGGCCTGCGCCCGGTCGTGGCCGGCGGCAGCGTGGTCACCGCGGGCAATGCTTCGTCCCTGAACGACGGCGCCTCCGCGCTGCTCGTCGCAAGCGGTGAGGCTGTGGAGCGCTACGGCCTCGTGCCCCGCGCCCGAATCGTCACCAGCGTGTCCGCTGCGCTCGCGCCCGAGATCATGGGCCTGGGGCCTGTCCCCGCGACTGAGAAGGCACTCGAGCGCGCCGGCCTCACAATCGACGACATCGGCTCGGTTGAATTGAACGAGGCCTTCGCTTCGCAGTCACTCGCCTGCATGCGCCGACTCGGCCTCGATCCCGCGCGGGTCAATGCGGACGGCGGCGCGATCGCGCTGGGCCACCCGCTCGGATCTTCCGGTTCCCGACTGCTTGTCACGCTGCTGGGCCGCATGGAACGCGAGAACTCGCGCTACGGGCTCGCGACGATGTGCGTGGGTGTGGGCCAGGGCACCGCCACGATCATCGAGCGGGTGACCGCGTGAACGCAGAGACCCCCGCGGCGACAAGCGGCCCACTCCGGATCGAAGATCGCGGCAGCCATGTGCTCGCAACGTTGAACCGACCCGAAAAGCGCAACGCGATCGATCAGGATCTGATTGACGCCCTGCACGAACTCTGCGCTGAGCTGGAACACACCCCGCGCACCCTCGTACTCCACGGTGCCGGTGGCGACTTTGCGGCGGGTGCTGACATCGCGCAGCTGCGCGAACGCCGCGCCGCCGACGCCCGCGCGGGCATCAACACCCGCGCGTTCATGCGGGTGGCCGGGCTCCCGATGCCCGTGATCGCCGCGCTCGACGGCTTCGCACTTGGGGGCGGGGCGGAGCTCGCCTATGCCGCCGACATCCGGGTGGGGACCCCTGCCCTGCGGATCGGCAACCCGGAGACGGGCCTCGGGATCCTCGCCGCGGCCGGCGCGAGCTGGCGGCTCCGCGAACTCGTTGGCGAGCCACTCGCAGCCGAGATCCTGCTCGCGGGCCGGATCCTCGACGGCACCGAAGCCTTGGCCGCCGGGCTCGTCACCCACCTGCACGACACCGGCGAGGAGGCCCTCGCCGCCGCGGAGAAGATCGCCGCGCGGATCGGCAAGCTCGACCCCGAAGCCACCCGCGCCACTAAGCGAGTGCTCCGCGCACCCCGCGAGGCGCACCCCGCGATCGACCTCGCCGAGCAGGCAAGCCTGTTCGAGAGCCCCGAGAAGATGCGCCGCATGACCGAGTTCCTGGAACGGAAGAAGAAGTGATGAGCGACACGGATCAGAGCGCACGCAGCACCGTTCCCGAGCACGTCGGCGTACTCGGCGGCGGGCGCATGGGCGGCGGGATCGCGCACGCGTTCCTGCTGGCCGGTGCCCAGGTCACCGTGGTGGAGCGTGAAGCGGCCGCCGCTGACGCCGCGCGTGAGCGGATCGAACGCAGCATCGACGCCTCGATCGCCCGCGGCTTCGCGGGCGACGCCGCGGTGCTCCGCGCGGCCCTCACCGTCACCGAAGATCCCGCGGGCTTCCAGGGCGCACAGCTTGTGATCGAGGCCGTGCCCGAGGTCCTTGATCTCAAGCACACTGCCTTGCGCACAATCGAGGCACAGCTCGACGAAACGGCCACGATCGCGTCGAATACCTCCTCAATCCCGCTCGGCCAGCTCGCCGGGGCGCTGGCCCATCCGGAGCGATTCATCGGGCTGCACTTCTTCAACCCGGTCCCCGCCTCCTCCCTAATCGAGATTGTCGTCTGCGAGACCACCGCCGAAGCGCTGCCCGAGGCCGCGCGCGGCTGGGTGCGCGCACTCGGCAAGACCCCGATCACCGTCGCCGACGCGCCGGGCTTCGCGTCAAGCCGCCTCGGCGTCGCACTCGCCCTCGAGGCGATCCGCATGGTCGAGCAAGGGGTCGCCTCCCCCGCCGACATCGACCTCGCGATGGAGCTCGGCTACCGCCACCCTGTCGGCCCGCTCCGCACCACCGACATCGTCGGGCTCGACGTGCGCCTCGGCATCGCCGAACAGCTGCAGCGCGACCTCGGTGACACCTTCGCCCCGCCGCAGCTGCTGCGCGACATGGTCGCCGCGGGCACGCTCGGCCGCAAGAGCGGGCAGGGCTTTTACGCCTGGCCCGACACCCCGAACCCCACTGCCTGATGAACGGAGCCGTAATGACTCACCCGATCCTTCCGAGTTTTGTCCAGGGTGCCTGGTGGCAGCCCTCCGACGCTGAGCTCGCCGCGCACCCCGCGGCAGAGGTGCGCGACGCCGTAACGGGCGAGGTCGTCACCCGAGTGTCGAGCGCCGGCCTCGATCTCGCCGGCGCGATGGCCTACGCCCGCGACACCGGCCAGACCTCCCTCGGAGCGCTCACCTTCCACCAGCGAGCCGTACTCCTGAAGCAGCTCGCGCTCGCGCTCACCGAGCGCAAGGCGGAGCTGTACGAGCTCTCGACCCGCACCGGCGCCACAAAAACCGATTCCTGGGTCGACATCGACGGCGGCATCGGCGTGCTCTTCACCTACTCCGGCAAGGGCCGCCGCGAGCTTCCCAACGCCCACGTACAGATCGACGGCCCCGTCGAGCCGCTGTCGAAGGACGGCTCGTTCCTCGGCCGCCACATCCGCACCACCCTGCCCGGCGTTGCCGTGCAGATCAACGCCTTCAACTTCCCCGTGTGGGGTGCGCTTGAAAAGCTCGCCCCCACCTTCCTCGCCGGCATGCCGACGATCATCAAGCCCGCAACGCCCGGTGCGTACCTGACCGAGCACATGGTGCGGATCATGCTCGAATCCGGCCTGCTTCCCGAGGGCTCCGTGCAGCTCGTCTCCGGCTCGATCCGTGAGGTCTTCGATCACGCCCAGCTCGGCGATGTCGTCGCATTCACCGGCTCCGCAAGTACGGCAGAAAGCCTGCGGCTCCACCCGGCCGTGCAGACGGGCGGCGTGATCTTCAGTGCCGAGACTGATTCGATCAATGCCTCGGTGCTCGGCCCCGACGCTGTCGCGGGCACCCCCGAGTTTGACGGCTACGTGCGCCAGCTCGTGTCCGAGATGACCACCAAGGCGGGCCAGAAGTGCACCGCGATCCGGCGCGCGATTGTCCCCGCGGCGAGCGCGGACGCCGTAGCCAAAGCCGTGGCCGAGCGGATCGCCACGAAGGTTGTTGTGGGCGATCCCCGCACCGAGGGCACCACGATGGGTTCGCTCGCCTCGGCCGAGCAGCGCACCGAGGTGCTGCGCCAGGTGCAGCGCCTCGTGGACGGCGGCGGGCGAATCCTGCTCGGCGACGGTCAGGAGCCCGGCGGTGACAGCGCGTTTGTCGACCCGATCCTGCTCCGCTTCGACGATCCGCAGGCCGAGCGTGTGCACGATACCGAGGCCTTCGGCCCCGTGTCCTCACTCATCACCTACGAGACCCCCGCAGAAGCTGCGGCACTCGTTGTGCGCGGCGGCGGATCCCTCGTCACGAGTGTCGCCTCCGCAGATCCGGAGTTCGTCGCGCAGTTGACCCGCCGCATCGCGTCGAGCAACGGTCGTGTCCTCACCCTCGACCGGACAAGCGCCCGCGCGTCGACCGGCCACGGCTCCCCCCTCCCGAACCTCGTGCACGGTGGCCCCGGCCGCGCCGGAGGCAGCGAAGAACTCGGCGGTGTGCGCAGTGTGTTCCACTACATGCAGCGCACCGCGATCCAGGGCAGCCCCGAGATGCTCACAGCGATCACGGGCGTCTGGCACGCGGGCGCGGCCACCCGCGGCGACGTGCACCCGTTCCGGAAGTCGTTGCAGGAGCTACGGATCGGCGATCAGGTGATTTCCGAGCCGCGCGAGGTCACGCTCGAAGACATCTCGCACTTCGCCGAGTTCACGGGCGACACGTTCTACGCCCACGTTGACGAGGAGGCCGCCGCGGCCAACCCGTTCTTCCCGGGCCGCGTGGCACACGGCTATCTGCTGCTCTCCTTCGCGGCCGGCCTGTTTGTATCGCCGGAGCCCGGCCCCGTGCTCGCGAACTACGGGCTGGAGAGCCTGCGCTTCATCACGCCGGTCTCCCCCGGCGATCGGGTGCGCGTCGCGCTCACCGCGAAGCAGATCGTGCCCCGCGAGACCGACGAGTACGGCGAAGTCCACTGGGACGCGGTGCTCACGAATCAGAACGAGGAGATCGTCGCGACCTACGACGTGCTGACCCTCGTCTCGAAGACGCCGGAGCCCGCGGCGTAGCCCGCTCCGCTCAGCACTACCGGGGGCCCGGCACGCGTGATGCGTGCCGGGCCCCCGTGTGTCTGCGCTGCCCCGTAGGTTCAGCCCCGCACAGTCGTATTCCCTCGTCGCCACAGCACGAGACCGGCGAGAAGCGCCATCACGCCGGCCAGACCCAGCTGCCAGGTGCTGATGCCGCCTGTGCGGGAAAGCTCGTCGGCGTCCCCTCTCGGCTGCGGATCCGGCTGTTCGGTGCTCGGGGTCGGGGGTTCCGTCGTGGTCGGCGGCTTCGTCGTGGTCGGCGGCTTTGTCGTGGTCGGCGGCTTCGTCGTGGTCGGGGGCTTTGTCGGCGGTGGGGTCACCACAGTCTCGTCCTCGTCCGTCGTCGCCAGGATCCGTAGTACCGTGTGGACTCCCTGCGCAACCTGCACCTCTCCCGCGGATGTTCCGAGGCTGAGGGGTGCCCAGCAGGCATCCGGTGCGGCAGCCGGAGCCAGCTCAAGCCCCACACACTCCGCAGTTTCTCCGGTGAGGCGCTGAATGCCGGTCACCGTGATTCCATCGGGAACCGCCGCCGACACGGCATGGGCCTCTGGCGACATCACCGCTGCGGGAGCGTCGTTCGTGAGGATCGTCTCAGCATCAGCGTCAGCGTCTTTCGGCTCGAGCGTCAGCGCCCACCCCGCGGCGGGAGTACCGGTCGCGGCGCCATCCAGCTGGGTCGCGAGAGTGACATGAGCGGCCTGATTCGTGACCGTGCAATTGATCGGTGCGGCCACTCCGGGCCCGGATTCAGGCAGCGTCAGGGTCGCCGTCGCCGCGTCAAACACGGTGTCCGGCAGGGCCGCCCCGTTTGTGTCGGTGCAGCTGAAGTCGCCGAGCGGTGCGTAGCGACCCGGCTGGCTTGCAGGATCAGCCTCGGCGCTCAGCCGCTCCGTCAACGTGTAGCTCTCCCCCGCAGGGAGCTCTGCAGCAGTGTCCCCGTTCAAGATCCACTCCGCTTCATCAGCCGTGGCGACCACTTCCCAGTTCGCCGGGTCAGCAACGGGCAGTGCGGGATCCCCGTGCGTCACCTCAGCAATACGCTTCACACCGGTCACCGCGACTGTCGGAGCCAGGTAGGTGTATCCACCGGCGTAGCGCACCGGCTCACGCTCGATCCCAAATTGTGTCCAGGCAACGTCAACATCGACCGGGCCGGCAGCGTGCGGAGGCGTAACCGCGGACCAGTCCCCGTCAGCGTTCAGGGTGAGCTCCGTGCCGGGAAGTGTATCGAAGCTGATCCCGGTGACCCTCGGGGCCATCACCACGGGGTGCGGAGCGGTCACGAACGGCTGGGGTGCGGCCGGATCTCCGATCTGCCCCAACGGGTTGTAGCCCCATGCGTAGGCGCGGCCGTCCGTGCTGAGCGCGACCGAGCTGAAGACCCCCGCGCCCACCTCGGCGAACTGCACCCCTGCGGGCTCGATCACGCGGACGGGCGCCGAGCTGTCGGTGTGATCGCCCGTACCCAGCTGCCCCTCGCGGTTGCTGCCCCAGGCATAGCTGTGACCGTCGGATCCGAGGGCGACGGTGTGGTAGCCGCCCGCCGTGACCCCTCGGCCCCGCGCGTCGTCCGGCCCGGCGGCGCTCGCGGTGGCGTTCAGAAAGGTCACGCCTTCCGGCGTGTGCGCCTTCACGGGTACCGGCGATGATTCGACGCTGGCGATCCCGAGCTCACCATCGCGGTTTGCACCCCAGCTGTAGACCCCGCCGTCGGTACCCACGGCAGTCGAAAACCCGCCGCCCACCGCGACAGTCGAAAAGCTGATGCCCTCGGGCATGACAACCGGGAGCGGGGTCGGGTGCGGCACCGTGCCGATCGATCCGATGCCCAGTTCTCCGTTCGAGTTATATCCCCAGGCATACGCGTCTCCGGCGTCGGTGAGCGCCAGCGAGTGATAGCTGCCCGTGCTCACGCGATCGAAGGTGACTCCGGCGGGCATCTGAGCGGCGACCGGCGTGGTCTGCGCCCAGTTTGTCAGTCCTGTGCCGAGCTGGCCCTTGCTGTTCGCACCCCAGCTGTACGCGACACCGTCGATGCCGAGCGCGAGCACGTTGTACTCACCCGCGTCAACACTGCTTGCACGGACGTCACCGGGAAGCACGACTCGGGTGGGGAGCCGCACGTTCTCGGTAGTGCCGTTCCCCATCGCCCCCTGGGCATTCGCACCCCAGGCGTAGACAGTGCCGTCCGCGGTAAGCGCCACGGTGAATTCTCCGCCCGCGTCGATCTGGGTGAAGGTGACGCCGTCCGGGGCCGCGACCGGGACCGGCGTCACGGCACGCTGTGTTGTTCCCGTGCCGAGCTGTCCCTCGCTGTTGTACCCCCAGGCGTACGCTCGCCCGTCAGATCCGAGCGCGACGGTGTGCAGCGTGCCGCTACTGAGCTGGGTGAAGGTCACGCCCGGCGGTGCGGGCACGGTGACCTCTGTCCCGCCCGCGACCGGCCCCTGATTCGGAGTCGGCCCGGTGATCTCGCCGGGATCCGCCACCGCTGCGGCGCTCCCCGCGAGCACTACTGTTGCGGTTGCCGCTCCGAGCAGCATTGTCCAGGCCCGCTTCCCGAATTCCCCAAAAGTCCTCATATTCGAAGGGTAGGCAGCCGTTCAACGACGGGGACCGGCGCCTCCGAAGTACCGAACTCGGTCCCACGCCGAGCCGTACCGCCGGGGACGCCGCTCGGTACCGGATTCGCCCCCACTCAGTGCCGATCCGGCACCACCCCTCACCCCAACCGAGGCATTTTATCTGGCCCGAGTCAGATTTCGCCGAAGTTCGCTCGGGCTGGATAAAAACCCTCGTGTGCGGCGCGACCTGGAGGCGGGCGCGACGGGCGGCGGGGACGCGGACGCGGGCAGGGACGCGGACGCGGACACGGGCAGGGACGCGGGCACGGACGCGGGCCCGCGTGCGCGGCCGCCTACCGGAAATCGCGCTGCTCGTTGACGCGTAGGCCCGAGCGCACGTACGACAGCACCGTGTCGGCGAGCGCCTCGGGCTCGTCCGGTCCGTCGGGCCGGTACCACTCGACAAGCGAATTCACGAGGCCAAAAGTGAGGCGAGCCGCGAGGCGCGGATCGATGTCGTCACGCAGGTGTTCCTCTGCTTTGGCGCGCTCGAAGATCGTGCTCAGCCGGGCCGTAAGCGCACGGCGACGCTCCAGCGCGCGCAGCTCGACCTCCGAGTTGCCGTGGAGGCGGAGGAGCAGCACGAGATACTGCTGTCGCTCACAAGCCACGAGCACGGCTTCGCGCACGATGCGCCGGATCTGGAGTACCGCACCGCCTTCCTGCGCCTCGGCGTCATCAAAGACGCGCTCAAGCTCCCCGAGCACCCGTTCAAGGGCGATCTCGAGCATCTCGGCTTTCGAGGTGAAATGGTGGTACACCGCAGACTTCGACAGGCCCAGCCGCTTTGCGATCATGTCGAGCGATGAGGCGTCGTAGCCGCGATCCATGAACAACTGCACGATCACTTCGAGCATGCTGTTCTGGTCGTAGCCCGGCCGGCCCCGACGAGTTGCGGGCACCGCGTCGATCGTTGCCATCGGTCGCTCCTTCCCGCCGGACCCCGCGGGGAACCGGAACGTCAGCCCGGGCAGGACACCCTGCCCGGGTCCAAGCTACCGCAGGTCGTACAGTCGCTTCAGCTTTCCTTCGGAGCGCGGCAGCGAACCGCACGCCACGACTTCGACACCAACGCTGGTGCCCGCACGATCCTTGATGAGCTTCTGCAGGCGTTTCCCGGCACGCTCCGCATCGGGCTCGCCGGTCCCCTCGCACGGCTCAACCTTCACCACGAGGTGATCCATCGTGCCGCGCTTGGAGAGTTCCAGGATGAAGTGGGAGGTGAGCTCGGGGATCTCGCACGCGATCTCTTCGATCTGTGTCGGGAACAGGTTCACACCGCGCAGGATGATCATGTCGTCGTTGCGGCCCGTGATCTTCGCGATCCGGCGGTGTGCAGGGCGCGCGGTGCCCGGCATCAGCGAGGTGAGATCCCGCGTCCGGTACCGGATCATGGGGAACGCTTCTTTCGTGAGGGTCGTGAACACAAGCTCCCCCTCGACGCCGTCGGCCACCTGACGCAGGTCCGGGTCGATGACCTCGGGGAGGAAGTGATCCTCCCAGATGTGCGGGCCGTCCTGCGTCTCGACGCACTCGTTTCCGACGCCCGGCCCCATCATTTCGGACAGGCCATAGATGTCGACAGCTTTGATGTCGAGGCGTTCTTCGAGCTCGCGCCGCATCGAGTCGGTCCACGGCTCGGCACCGCAGATCGCGACCTTCAGGCTCGACTTGCGGGGGTCCAGTCCGGCTTTCTCGAACGCGTCGGCGATTGTCAGCAGGTAGCTCGGGGTTGACATGATCGCCTCGGGCTGGAAGTCGTTGATGAGCTGCACCTGCTTCTCCGTCTGGCCACCCGACATCGGGATCACCGTGCAGCCCAGGCGCTCGATACCGGCGTGCGCGCCGAGGCCGCCCGTGAACAGTCCGTAGCCGTAAGCGTTGTGCACCTTCCAGCCCGGCCGCACGCCCGAGGCGTACAGGGAGCGGGCAATGAGGTCTGCCCAGTTCTCCAGGTCCTTGTCGGTGTACCCAACGACCGTGAGGCGCCCCGTGGTGCCCGACGAAGCGTGGATACGACGCACGTCCTCCATCGGCACGGCGAACAGACCGAAAGGATAGTTCTCACGCAGATCGTTTTTTGTGGTGAATGGAAGCTTTTCGATATCCGAGAGCTGCTGAATGTCGTCGGGGTGCACGCCCATTTCGTCGAAGCGACGACGGTAAAACGGCACGTTCTCGTACGCGTGACGGACGGTCCACTGCAGCCGTTCGAGCTGCAGTGCCTCGAGCTCGGCGCGGCTGAGCCGTTCTTCCGGATGCAGACCGGGAGCGTCGGTCAGCGAGACGTCGGAGAGGAGTGTCTGGGTGCGGGACATGGGGAGCCTCAAATCTGGTGTGCGGCGGTGAACACGGGACGAATGTATCTGAAGTACGGGGCGAAAGGATTAGGCTTCGGTGGGCAACGGCCGGTTCGTTGCGAACGATCGGCCACGAAACTCGGCGATGACGGTGCCGTGCTGGTCGGTGACGGTGATGTCGTAGAGTCCGTTGCGGCCCGAAACCCAGCGCCGGATCGCGGTAGCGGTGAGCGTGTCACCCGCGTGACTGGCGCGCGTGAAAGTGATGTCCGCGCCGGAGGCGACCACGGCGGTGTCCCCCTCATTACACGCGTACGCGAAAGCAGTGTCGGCGAGCGTGAACACCATCCCGCCGTGGGTGATCCCGAAGCCGTTGGCCATGTCATCACGGATGAGCATGGAGAGAACGGCACGGCCGCGTTCGAGCTCGGTGATCCGGATCCCCAGCGCCGATTTGGCGGTGTCGGTGCGCAGCATGGCTGTTGCCGACCATGTCGGGTCGAGCGGGATATCACTCTCCGAGAGAGAGATCTCGGCGAGTGCCGTGGTGGCCGTGGTCGGGTTCATCGGTGAACTCATGTGCGCTCCGTTGCGATCGTGGTAGGCTGCGACTATACTTACTGATTGTTCGGTAAGTAATTCACTACCCGCAACCCTACCACTTCATTTCCACCCCTTCAAAGGCTGTGGAAGCGGAACACTTTGGCAGAGCCCTGACGCAAGGAGGCAGCAGATGGCACCCACAACGACACCCACGCGCATCACGCGGAGCGAGGCCGAAGAGCTGGCGCACTTTGACGCCATCATTGAGGCTGACCAGCGGATCGAGCCGCGCGACTGGATGCCGGAGAAGTACCGCACGTCTCTGATCCGTCAGATCTCGCAGCACGCACACTCCGAAATCATCGGCATGCAGCCCGAGGCAAACTGGATCACCCGCGCCCCGAGTCTGAAGCGCAAGGCGATCCTGATCGCGAAGGTGCAAGACGAAGCCGGCCACGGCCTCTACCTCTACTCCGCCGCGCAGACCCTCGGTGTCACCCGCGAAGAGATGACCCAGAAGCTCATCGACGGCAAGGCCCGCTACTCCTCGATCTTCAACTACCACACGCCCACCTGGGCTGACATGGGTGCCATCGGCTGGCTTGTCGATGGTGCGGCAATCTGCAATCAGGTCCCCCTCTGCCGCGCCTCCTACGGCCCGTACGGCCGTGCAATGGTGCGCGTCTGCAAGGAGGAGTCGTTCCACCAGCGCCAGGGGTTCGAGATCCTCTACGAACTCTCCCACGGCACCCCTGAGCAGAAGCAGATGGCACAGGACGCGGTCAACCGCTGGTACTGGCCGTCACTGATGATGTTTGGCCCGAGCGACGACGCTTCCCCCAACTCGGCCCAGTCAATGAAGTGGAAGATCAAGCGCTTCTCGAACGACGAGCTGCGGCAGCGCTTTGTGGGCATGTGCGTGCCCCAGTTCGAGGCCCTGGGTCTTGAGTGCCCCGACAAGGACCTGCGCTTCGATGAGGAGACCGGGAAGTGGATCTCCGGCCCCATCGACTGGGACGAGTTCATGGCCGTCTTGGACGGCCGTGGCCCCGCCAACACGGAACGCCTGGATCACCGCCGCACCGCGCACGAAGACGGGGCGTGGGTCCGTGAGGCCGCCGCAGAGTACGCACGCAAGCAGCGCGAACGCGCCCGCTTCGCCGCCTAAATTTACCCGCAGGAACAAGGAGACGAAGATGTCCACACCCGGAGAACTCGGCACTGAGGCTTGGCCGCTGTGGGAGGTATTCATTCGTGCAAACCGTGGCCTGAGCCACGTGCACGCCGGATCCCTCCACGCGCCTGACGAGGCCATGGCGCTGCGCAATGCGCGCGATCTCTACACGCGCCGCAACGAGGGTGTCTCGATTTGGGTGGTCCCCGCCGCCGCAATCACCACAAGCGACCCCGATTCAAAGGGCGCATACTTTGAGTCGCCCGCCGGCAAGAACTACCGCCACGCGGTGTACTACACCCTCGCCGAGGGGGTGAAGCACCTGTGAGCCACGACCTCGATACCCACACGGATCACCACGGTGATGTCACCGTTGACGAGCTGCGCCTCGTCGACGAACTGCCCGGCACCGGGGAGACCGCGACGGAAGACGTCGCGGAATACGCGATGTGGCTTGGTGACGACGCGCTCATCCTGTCCCAACAGCTGGCCTGGTGGATCTCGCGCGCGCCCGAGCTTGAAGAGGACCTGGCGCTCTCGAACATCACGCTCGATCTGCTCGGCCACGCTCGCGCGCTGCTGCACTACGCCGGCACCGCGTCGGGCCGTTCCGAAGACGATCTCGCGTACTGGCGGGACGAGCCCGAGTTCCGCAGCAGTTGGCTCGTAGAACAGCCCAACGGCGGCTACGGCGATACGATTGCGCGCCTGTTTGTGTTCTCCGCTTACCAGCTGCAGTTGCAGCGCGCCCTGTTGACCAGCGGTGACGCCACGCTGCAGGCAATCGCGGGCAAGGCCGAACGCGAGGTCACCTACCATCTGGACCACGCGGCCCAGTGGGTGCTCCGCCTCGCGGGAGGCACCGAAGACTCGCGCGAGCGCATCATCGCCGGGCTGACCCGCGCGTGGCCGTTTGTGGACGAACTCTTCACCGATGAGCCCCTGAACGACAGGCTGGACGGGATCGCCCCGCGCCCCTCGGAACTGCGCGCAGGCTTCGATCGCGCGATCGCGACTGTGTTCGCCGAGGCAGAGCTCGAAATTCCGCAGGTGCAGCCCGCCCGCGCCCGCGGCCGCTCCGGAGTGCACAGCACCCGCATGGGCTACATCCTCGCGGAGCTGCAGTGGCTGGCCCGCCGCCACCCGGGAGCATCATGGTAACCGAGCTGCGCCCCTCAGAACCCGCTGCGGCGCGCGTCTGGGACATCGCGGCCCAAGTGCCGGATCCGGAGGTCCCGGTGCTCACAATCGAGGACCTCGGCGTCCTCCGCACCGTGCGACTCACGGAGCACGGGGCTGACGTGGTTCTCACGCCAACCTATTCCGGGTGCCCGGCGATCGACCAGATGCGAGACGACGTCACCGCCCGCCTGCACGAGGCCGGGTACGAGCAGGTCAACGTGACCACCACGCTCTCCCCCGCATGGACCACGGATTGGATGAGCGAGGACGGCAAGCGCAAGCTCGTAGAGTACGGGATCGCCGCGCCACATCCGCGCTCAGCGCTCGGCGATGGGCCAGTCAGGATCCAACTCGGGATCAAGTGTCCGCGCTGCCATTCGATCCGCACCCGAGAGGTGGCCCGTTTCGGATCCACCGCGTGCAAGGCGCATTACGAGTGCCTCGCCTGCCTCGAACCCTTCGACTACTTCAAGACGCACTAGGTCTTCCGAAAGGACCACCATGGCCGCCATCAACCTCGGCGCAAAGAAGCGCGCGACGTTCCACGAACTCCGCGTTTCGGAACTGCGCCCGCTGACCGATTCAAGCGTGGAAGTCACCTTTGAGGTGCCGGATCACCTCGCCGACGACTTCCGCTACCTCGCCGGGCAGCACCTCGCGCTGCGCGCCACAATTGACGGGGAAGATCTGCGCCGTTCGTATTCGATCTGCCGTCCTCCCGCTGACGGCAGGATCTCTGTTGCCGTGAAGCGCGACTTCGGTGGAATCTTCTCGGGCTGGGTGAACGACGAGCTTCGCGTTGGTGACACCATGCAGGTCATGACCCCGCAGGGCGCATTCACGTCGAACCTCGACGAACTTGCGGGTCGGCACGTCGTCGGGATCGCCGCGGGATCCGGCATCACACCGATCATCACCATGGCGCACCGCGTCCTGGAGCAGAGCGACACCTCCCGCTTCGATCTACTCTTCACGAACCGCTCGTCCACCGACGTGATGTTTGTCGAAGAACTCGCGGATCTGAAGGACCGCTTCCCGCAGCGTTTCGCCCTGCACCACGTCCTCTCGCGGGAGCAGCGCTCCGCGCCGATCCTCTCCGGTCGACTCGATGAGGAACGGCTGCGCACGATCCTGAAGTCCGTGATCCCCGTCACCATGACCGACGAGTGGGTGCTCTGCGGCCCGTTCGAGCTCGTGCAGCTCTGCCGTGACCTGCTCGCCGAGAATGAGGTCGAGTCTTCCCGGGTGCGCTTCGAGCTGTTCTCCACGGGAGAGCCCGGCGCTACGCCGCGCGCGCGCCCGGTTGAGGTGCGCAGCGGCGAGAAAACGATCACCATCGATTTCACGCTCGACGGCACCTCAGCCTCGGTCGAGAGTCCGGTCGCCGCAAACGAGACTGTACTGAACGCCGCCCTGCGCGTGCGCCCTGACGTGCCATTCGCGTGTGCCGGCGGCGTATGCGGCACCTGCCGCGCTCGGGTCATCGAGGGTTCCGTCGCGATGACCGAAAACTACGCACTTGAGGCTGACGAGATCGAGCGCGGCTACGTGCTCACTTGCCAGTCGCACCCGCAGTCGGACCGCCTCGTCGTCGATTTCGACGCGTAACCGAGAGAGACCCAGCTATGACGCAAGACGTTTTGCTCACCATCGCGGACGGAGTCGCGGAGATCACGCTGAACGCACCCTCCCGCCTCAACTCGCTGGGGCCCGACATGCTCCGCGAACTCTCGGACGCCTACACCGCGGCCGCCGACGCCGGCGTGCGCGCGCTGGTACTCCGCGGCGAGGGCCGCGCGTTCTGCGCGGGCCGCGACATCTCCGGGGTCGACCCCCGCGAAGATGACGTGCTCGGGTACCTCGACGGGCTGGTACAGCCGCTGCTCGAGCAGATGAGCGCGTTCCCCGCACCCACCTTTGCCCTCGCCCACGGTGCCTGCCTCGGCGTGGGGCTCGGGCTCCTCATCGCGAGCGACGTTGTCTATGTCGCGGAAACCGCGAAGATCGGGAGCCCGTTCGCGAAGCTTGGGGCCACCCTAGATTCGGGCGGCCACGCGCTGTTCTTCGAACGTCTCGGCGCGCACCGCACCCTCGACCTGATCTACACGGGACGCCTCATGAGCGGGGCGGAGGCAGTGGCCGCCGGGATGTTCTCGCAAGCGTTCCCCGACGAGGAAGCGCTTGACGCCACGCGATCCGCCGCCGCCACCGCGGCGACAGGGGCAACACAAGCCTTCCTCGCGTCGAAGGCGCTCGTACACCAGCTGCGCGACGAGCGGGTGGGGCTCTGGACCGCGATGTCGGCGGAGAACCGGGCACAGGCTGCGCTCTGCGACACCGACGATTACCGTGAGGGCTTCGCCGCGTTCCAGGAGAAGCGACCGCCTGTGTTCACAGGCGGCGCCGCGGGAGCTGGCGCGTGAGCGGCTCGGCAGCGGAGGCGCAGTTGCCCGCAACGGCGCACCCCACGGCCGACAATTGGGTCGCGTCGAACGGAGCCGGCGAACTCGTCGAACTCATGGGCATCGAGTTCACGGAGTACTCCGTGGAGCGCACCGTGGGCCGCATGCCAGTCGTGGGCAACCGGCAGACCGTCGGGTTCATGCACGGTGGTGCCTACGTTGTGCTTGGCGAGTCACTCGGCTCGATGGCGGCAAACCTGCACGCCGGCCCAGGCCGGCTCGCGGTCGGCGTCGACATCAACGCCACGCACACGCGCTCCGCAACCCAGGGCTACGTCACCGGCGTGTGCACTCCCGTGCACCTGGGCCGCACCCTCACCGTCCACGAGATCGTCGTGACCGATGAGGATGGCAAGCGCTGCTGCACGATGCGCATTACGAACCTCATCAAGGACATGCCCGCGCACGCGTCCTGAGCGGAGCACACCCGTCATCGAGGGGACGCACTTCGGGGTTATTCGAGCGAATAGCCCCGAAGTGCGTCCCCTCGATGTGGAACGAGTGGGGTCAGGGCGAGGTCCGCGGGGGCGCGAAGCGGGCCGCGAAGCGGGCCGCGAAGTGGGCCGCGAAGTGGGCCGCGATGTGGGCGTCCGGGCGGACAAGGAGCCCCTCGCCCGGTGCCAGCCCTGCCCGAGCGGCGAGGTATCCCGGCTGCGCTTCATGCCGCGCGCCGGACGTGACCGCGACGACGGGCACGTCCCCGGAACCGAGCTCCGCTGCGGCTGCGTCCCATGCGGGGTCAGGACGCTCGATCAACACGAGCCACCGGTGTCGCACCAGATCAAGGGTTGATTCGGCTGCAGGATCGCCGGTGAGTGCGGCGTGCGGGAGCCGACGCCCGACCGCGCCGGACGGCGTATACGGGTCGCCGGTCAGCGGCGGGGTCGCCCCGAGGTGCGTTCCCAAGAGCAGTTCATCGTCAATTCCGTACCGAGCACCGTAGTTGCCCGAGGAGATCGCGATGACTTCCGCCCCCACTGGTCGGCGTTCCGCGGTGTACTGATCCAGCAGCGCGTCATCCGCCTCGCCGCGCAGCACGGCTGCGAGTTGCCAGGCGAGCGTCTCGGCGTCCCCGATCCCCACGTTCATCTTCACCCTTGCCCGAGGATCTACCCCGGCTCCTGCTCCTGTGCTCACCCCTACCCACTTCCACATTCCCGCCCTTTCCCACTCTTTCTCGCTCTGCCCCAGTTCCCTTTGCCCCAGACATCCGCCGAAAAGCCACAACCGCACCTTTCTGGCCCGTGGAATGCACACAATTGCGTTCTCCGCGCAGTCGCCGCGCAGTCGCCGGGCAGCGGCCGAGCAGTGGCCGGGGTGGTGGCTTGGGCAGCCGCCTCTGGCGCACCCGCGGGGCAGGTCACCACGCGAGCCTCCCCAGCCTTTCCGAGCCACGGCGCACCCCGGCGAGAACGCAATATTGTGCGTAATGCGACCCCCCAATGTGCGCGATTGCAGTCTCGGCGTAGTTGCTCGGGGCCTTGGGGAGGCAGGGGCAGCATGCGCGGAAGTCCGCCTGATACACTGACCCCTATGGGACTGTTTGAGGTGGATGACGCCTAGCCGCCGCACGCCGGTGGCACACGCGTACAGCATCGCTGACGCGCGTCGGAGCTCCTGACCCCGCACGGATCCGCCCACTCTGGGCGTTGATCACGGACGAGCCGCCACCCACCTCCTCACCATCACCCTTCTCGGAATCGAGCGCGCCCAGACTCGGGCGGCACCCCGCGCTTTGCGGGCCCCTCCGGACGCGTGCGCCGCAGGCATCACGCGCCACCGCGGCTCGCCGCCCCACCCCTGACGGAGCCGACGCTCCAATTGCGGGCGCGCTCCCGACGCACCACGAAAGCAGGCTTCATGCCTTTACACTCTGCAATCACACTGCACGAACTCAGTTTCGAGTGGCCCGACGGCACGCTCGCCCTCGACAGCCTCTCGGGGACCTTCTCCGCGGGCCGCACCGGCCTCGTCGGTGAGAACGGTGCGGGGAAATCGACGCTGTTGCGCCTGATCTCGGGCGAACTCACCCCGAGTTCAGGCCGCATCGACGTATCCGGCGAGGTCGGCACACTCCCACAGAATCTCACGCTGCGCGCCGAGGCGACCATCGCGGAACTGCTCGGCATCGGCGGTACCCTCGCCGCGCTGCGCGCCATCGAGGCCGGGGACGTCGCCCAGCACAACTTCGACACGATCGGCGACGATTGGGACATCGAATCTCGGGCGGCCGAGGCCCTGGCGCAGATCGGCTTTGCGGGTACCTCGCTGGACCGCCGCGTTGCCGAGCTCTCGGGAGGGGAGGCGATGCTCGTCGCGATCACGGGCCTCCACCTGAGACGGACCCCGATCACGCTGCTCGACGAACCCACGAACAACCTGGATCGCCAAACGCGCGCTCGCCTCGCGGGGCTTGTGGATGAGTGGCCCGGCACCCTCATCGTGGTCAGCCACGACCGCGAACTCCTGGAGCGCATGGATCACACCGCCGAGATCTCCGCCGGGAGCCTGACCTCGTTTGGCGGACCGTACAGCGCGTGGGAGGCGCACCGGGAGCAGGAGTCGGCTGCAGCGACTCAAGCCGCCCGTGCCGCACAGCAGGCGCTGAAGGTCGAGAAGCGCCAGCGCGTCGAAGCCGAAACGAAACTCGCGCGACGTGAACGGAACGCCGCTAAGACCCAGCGGGACGGCGGCATCCCGAAAATCCTTGCGGGCAACCGCGCAAGCAAGGCGCAAGCCTCCGCGGGTTCACTCAGGGGCACGCTCGACGACAAGGTGGAGGCGGCGCAAGCGGCCGTCGATGCTGCCGATGCACGCGTCCGGATCGCGAAGCACATCAACCTGGTGCTGCCGGATCCCGGCGTGGCCCGGGGCCGCCGGATCGCGGAGTTCATCACAGGGGACCGCACTATCGTGGTGCAGGGTCCGGAGCGTGTCGCGCTGATCGGACCGAACGGTTCGGGCAAGACCACGTTGCTCACGCAGCTCCTCGCGGGCGCGACGCCGGAGCCTGGCCGTCCCCACGGCAGGCTCGTCACTGACAGTGTTGGGTTTTTGCCGCAGCGGCTGGACGGCCTTGATGAGACGGCCAGTGCGATCGCGAATGTGCGCGCCGTCGCGCCAGGAAGCACGGACGGCACCATCCGCAACCAGCTGGCCCGCCTCCTGCTCCGCGGAGATGCCGCCGACCGCCCAGTCCGGACGCTTTCCGGCGGCGAACGCTTCCGCGTCTCCCTTGCCCGGCTTCTCCTCGCGGATCCCCCGGCCCAGCTCCTCGTGCTTGATGAGCCGACAAACAACCTGGATCTCGCGAGCGTCGAGCAGCTCGCGGAGGCCCTCGACGCGTACCGCGGAGCGCTGCTCGTGGTGAGCCACGACTTCCCGTTCCTACAACGGATCGCCGTGGATACAATCCTTGAACTCGACGGGCACGGCGGGATGCGCCAGATCCGGGATTGGGAAGACGCCGGGGCCTGATCCGCCCCGGGCGGCAGGCACGCACGACTGATATTAGGTAGGAATATCAATCAAGTGCTTGTACATATGTGAGTAGGGTTGAAGCGAGCGCACGGGTGCGCGCCGGGGGCCACCAGCGCACCGCGGGCCGCGCCACACCGCGCCGGAGCCCCGGAGCGGGCGCTCCGCGGAACGGACACAGATCGAGGACCCATGCCCGGACCCCACCACACCCCAGATCCCCAGCTCACTTCGGAACCCCGTGAGTCCTCTGACGCCCCGGTCGCCATCGTGACCGGGGCAACTGGGGGGATCGGCCAGGCCATCGTGCGCCACCTCGACGCGCGCGGCTACCGGATCCTCGCGCACGGCGCGGGCACGGGCAAAGCCGGCGCCGCACTCGCGGCGGAGCTGCGTGACGCACGCTATGTCGACGCCGATCTCTCAGATCCCGGGCAGGCCGGGGCCGTTGCCGAGGCCGCACGGGGTGCCTTCGGTCGCATCGACGTTGTCATCAACAACGCCGGCATCGGGATCCCCGTGCCACACACGGACCTGGATGCTGTCAGCCCCGACTTTTTCACGCGCATGCTCGGCGTCAACCTCGCGGGCCCCTGGTACCTGATCCAGGCGTGCGCCGCGGACCTCACCCAAAGCGGGGCGGGCAACGTCATCAACATGACGTCGATGGCCGCGACGACGGTCAGCGGCAGCTCGATCCCCTACGCAGTCAGCAAGGCCGGGCTCGAGCATCTCACCCGGCTGCTCGCGGTCGCGATGGGTCCGGAGGTGCGCGTCAATGCGATCGCGCCCGGACTCGTCGACACCGAGCGCACCCTCGGCTGGGACGCGATTCGCACGCAGGTCATCGAGAGCGCCCCGCTCGCGCGATCCGGCACCCCGGACGATATTGCGCGCGCTTGCCTCGCTCTGATCGACACTGAGTACGTCACCGGAGCGGTGCTCCCGGTCGACGGCGGCCAACGACTCGTTTAGGAGGCGCAGCATGACTTCGCAGACCTCACACACTCCCGATACCAGCGACGCCTCGGCACCGCGCATCGGCTACCTGGGCCTCGGCGCGATGGGCGGCCCGATGGCCCACCGCCTCCTCGACACCGGCCACGCACTGCAGGTCTGGAACCGTACTGTTGCCCGCGCCGAGCCGTTCGTGGCGCGCGGTGCCTTCCGCGCCGAGACCGCCGCGGCGCTCGCTGGGAGTTCCGACGTGGTGCTCAGCTGCCTGCTCAGCACCGAGGTCACGCGGCAGGTGTATCTCGGCCCGGACGGCATCGTCGCGGCGGCCCGGCCGGGCACCCTCATCGTGGAACACGGGACCTTCGATCCCGCGCTCGCACACGAGATCGCCGACGCTGCGGCGGATCGCGGGGTGCTGTTTGTCGATGCCCCGGTGAGCGGCGGTGCCGTCGCTGCCGAGGCGGGCGCGCTCGCGATTATGGCCGGTGGGCCGGCGGAGGCGGAGGCGCGCTTCCGCGAGGTCGTCGCCCCCTACGCCCGCGTGATCGAGTGGCTCGGCCCGGTCGGGAGCGGGTTGGCCCTCAAACTCGTCAACCAGATGCTCGTAAGCACGCACGTCGCTGTGGCGACCGAGGCCGCAAATGTGGTGCAGAGCCTCGGCATCGACCCCGCGGCGGCCACCCGAGTCTTGGCGGGAGGCTGGGCGCAAAGCACCATGTTGGAGCGCACACTACCGATCGCGTTCGCGGGCGACTTCGCGTCACCATCCGACGCCACGATCGGCGGACTGGCTGAGGCTCAGCGGCTCTTGCGTGAGATTGCTGCGGCCGCGGGCGTTGCCGTACCGGTGTTCGAGCGGGCCGCGGATCGCTTTGCGCAGGCCCGTGAACTGGGCTGGAGCGACCGGGACCTGGCCGTTCTCGCCGCCCTCGGTTGACCCGCAATTCCATACCCTCCGCGAACGCCCGGAGGACCAGGCCAACACGAGGACACCCGATAGACTCTTGGTATCATTATTGATACTATGGAAGAGTGGCCGGACTCGAGACCCTCATCGCACAGATGCGAACGAACCCGAAAGGCGTTCGATTCGCGGATCTCGCACGAGTATGCGATCAGATCTTTGGCGAACCCCGCCAGCGCGGAACCTCCCACCGGGTGTACCGAATGCCGTGGCCGGGAGACCCCCGAGTCAACGTCCAAAGCGATAATGGGCAGGCAAAGCCCTACCAGGTCAGACAAGTCCTCGCCGCGATCGACAAGCTCAGAGGGGAACAACAATGAACGCTGATCACTACTCCTACCGGGTCCGTTGGTCCAATGAGGACAATTCATACATTGGAACCGTTGCCGAGATGAATTCCCTTTCGTGGGCTGCGGACGACCAACTCGATGCCTTGCGGGGAATCCGCTCCCTGGTTGCCGAGGTACTCGAAGACATGCGCGAAACGGGAGAAACACTTCCCACTGCTTTCTCCGATCGTGAGTACTCGGGAAAATTCATGGTCCGGATCCCCGCTGAAGCCCACCGACAGCTCGCAATTGATGCAGCCGAGCAGGATGTGTCTCTCAACAGACTCGTTTCCCAACGACTCGCGGGCAGTTAACGCGGACTCGCCGCCCTCGGTTCACCCCCATAGGGTTGTGCGGGGCGCGCCCTGCCCCGCACAGCCTCGCTAGTACCCTGCGGCCGGATCTACGACGCCGTCAAGGGTGTCTCCCGCGCGGAAACGGGTGAGATTCTCGCGCACGCGGGCCGCATAGAGCGGGCGGATCATCTCGATCGTGTCCGCGGCGTGCGGGGTGATGAGCGCGCGCGGCTCGGCCCACAGCGGGTGGCCGTCGGGGAGTGGCTCAGGATCGGTAACATCGAGCGCGGCACCGGCGATCCGTCCCGTAGCGAGCGCGGTGACGAGCGCGGCCGTGTCGACCAGCGCGCCGCGGGCAATATTGACAAGGATCGCGTGGGCGGGCAGCGCGTCGAGCAGGGCCGCGTCCACGAGCCCCCGAGTGTCAGGGGTCACGGCGGCGGCGAGTACCAGCACGTCAGTGTCGGGCAGCAGCGTGGCGAGCTCGGCATCCGTGACAGTCCGATCCGCCCCCGCTACGGGCACCGCGCGCCGACGCACCACGGTCACGTCGGTGCGGAAGCACTTCACCAGGCGCACGATCTCCTGTGCCACTCCGCCGGCTCCGACGACCACAACGCGCAGCCCGTGCAACGAGGTTCCGGTGGCAGGGGCCCAACTCGTGGCGCGCACGCGCTCGGGCAGTTCGCGGAGCAGTGCCAGCGTCAGCGCAAGAGCGTGCTCGGCCACCGGGAGCGCGTAGGCCCCCTTTGCGCTTGTCCAGCGGATGCCCGGGTGCGCGGCGAGGGAGTCGGTGAACATCTCGATTCCGGCGCTCGGCAGCTGGACCCATTCGATCCCGGAGTGCGCGTCGAGTAGCTCCCGTAACTCCTGTGGCCGCCCGCCATAGCTCACCACTATGCCCCGCGCTTCGGCGGGATCCGCGACGAGCGACGCGCCGGAGGCATCGATCTCGGCCTGCAGCTCAGGGTAGAGATCTCCGATGAGGTGAATGCACACCGCTGTGCTGTCCATGCTGGGTCCTTTTCGCTCAGTGACTCGGAAGAAGCGCGTCGGGCCGCGGCAGCGCAGCCCTCCCCCAGCGTAGAGACGCAACTGATATATCACAAACATATCTGAAATGTGCTTTAAGAGATTTTGTTGGTGCTAGATTCCTATATGTCCGACAGAGCAGTCGGAAGAACACGAGGAGATTCATGTCGCAACGGGGCATCACGGGATCAGGCGGAGCGCTGTTCAGCGACGAGGGCCAGGACGGGCTCATGCACCGCGCCTTTCTCCGGGGCGGCGGGGCCAGCGCCGAAGACGTGCGCCGCACGCCCGTCATTGGGATTGCCAACAGCGCATCGGATCTGAACCCCTGCAACAAGGGCCTCGCCTATCTGGTCAAGGAGGTCAAGCGCGGCGTCCGCGACGCCGGCGGCCTGCCCCTCGAGTTCCCCACGATCTCGATCTCTGAGCCATTCACCCGGCCCACGAGCCTCTACCTCCGCAACCTCATGTCGATCGACGTTGAGGAAATGATCACCGTCTCCCCCATCGACGGCGTTGTGCTCATGGGCGGCTGCGACAAGACTGTCCCGGCGCAACTCATGGGCGCGATCAGCGCGGGCAAGCCCGCCACGATGGTCACGGCCGGGCCCCGGCCCGTATCCTGCCACCGCGACAACGCGTCGATGACCGTTGATGACGCCTGGCCCATGTGTGATCGCCGTCGCGTCGGAGAGATCGATGACGCCGAGTGGCTCGAGTTCGAGGGCAACCTCAACACCGACGTCGGCACCTGCAACGTGATGGGCACGGCGAGCACAATGGCGGCCATCGCCGAGCTGCTCGGATTCGCCCTGCCCGGCAGCGCGTTCGCGGAGTCCACAAGCGCCACCCGCCGCGAGATCGCCTACCGCACGGGCATCGAGGCCGTCGCCGCGGTCAAGCGAGGCACCGCCCCCCGCGAACTCGTGACCCTCGCCTCGCTTGAAAACGCATTCCGCACGGTGACTGCGCTCGGCGGCTCCACAAACTCGGTGATCCACCTCGAAGCCATCGCGGGGCGTGCGGGTCACATGATCGGCCTCGATAACTTCCAGGAGTGGTCGCGCACCACTCCCTACCTCGCGAACGTCCGCCCCGGCGGCACTGAGACGCTCCCCGCGATCGAGGCGGCCGGCGGCGTGCCCAGCGTGCTCGCCCGGATGTCGGATCTGCTGCACCTCGACGAGCGCACCGCGCTCGGCACGAGCTGGGGCGAGGTACTCGGGACCGCAGCGCAGGATCCGAGCCCCGCAATTGCGGAGCGCGCCACCCCGCTCGCCGAGCGCGGCGCGCTTGTTGTCCTCCGAGGCAACCTGGCACCGGGCGGCGCGATCCTCAAAACCGCGGGGGCCGGCGCCGGAGCGATGCAGCCGCATCGTGGCCGGGCGGTCGTGTTCGACGGCTTGGACGATCTGAACGCCCGCATCGATGATCCGGCACTCGAGGTCGATGCGGACAGCATCCTTGTGCTCCGCGGCCTCGGAGCCGTCGGCGCCCCCGGGATGCCCGAGGTAGGACACATCCCGATCCCCGCGAAGCTGCACCGGCAGGGCGTCACCGACATGGTCCGGATCTCCGATGCTCGCATGAGCGGCACCTCGACAGGCATGGTCGCGCTCCACGTCTCCCCCGAAGCGGCGGTCGGTGGCCCCCTCGCCTATCTGCGCGACGGCGACGAGGTTGTCCTCGACCCGGAAGCCGGCACCCTCGACCATCTCGTGGATCCCGATGAGTTTGCGTCCCGTGAGCCCTACCGATCTGCCAATGGCCCAGCGCGCGGTTTCGCGAGCCTGCACGTGCGCCACGTACTGCAGCCCGAATTCGGCTGCGATTTTGATTTCCTCCGCGACCCAGAAGCACCCGGGTCCGCCCCTCTGCCCGCACGACACTAAGGAAGTGACGCACATGACGATCACCGACCCCACACTCGCGCTCTCGGCGCACGGAATCCGCAAGAGCTACGGCGACAAAGAGATCCTGCGCGGCATCAGTGTCGATGTTCGCAAGGGTGAGCACATCGCCATCATCGGGCCGAGCGGATCCGGGAAGAGCACGTTCATCCGCTGCCTCAACGCGCTCGAAGTGCCCGATGCCGGCACCATCGACCTGCAGGGCGAGCGCGTGTTCGATGCGGATCGCCGCACCCCGGTCGCATCCGTCCGCGAACTGCGCAAGCGCGTGGGCATGGTGTTCCAGTCCTTCAACCTGTTCGCCACGCACACGGCTCTCGAGAACGTCAGTCTGGCCCAGCGCCGCGTACTCGGCCGAGACAAGGCGCAGGCGGCGGCGCGCTCTGAGGAACTGCTGGATCGGGTGGGCCTGCGCGACCACATGCACAAGCTCCCCAGCCAGCTCTCCGGTGGGCAGCAGCAGCGCGTCGCCATCGCGCGTTCGTTGGCCCTGGATCCCGAGGTCATCCTCTTTGACGAGCCGACGAGCGCCATCGACCCCGAAATGCGGGTGGAGGTTCTCAAAGTTATGAAGGAGTTGGCCGAGGGCGGCATGACCATGCTGATGGTGACCCACGAGATCCAGTTCGCCCGCGAGGCGGCGGACCGCGTGATGTTCATCGCGGACGGGGAGGTCGTAGGCCTCGGTACTCCCGAAGCGCTGCTCGAGGATCCCGAGCACGAGCGGATTCGCCGCTTTGTCAACGCGCTGAACGGGGTCGTGTAATGCTTGACCCTCGCTATGTGCTTGAGGGGCTCCTGATCACCCTCCAAATCTGGGGCGGCGCACTCGCGGTGTCGCTCGTGCTCGCGATTCCCGTGGCGATGTTGCGGCGATCCGGCAACCCCGCGGCAAAGGCGATTGGTGCGTTCTGGGCCTGGATTGCGCGCGGGATCCCGCCGATCGCCTGGCTCATCATCATCTACTTCGGGCTCTCCCTCGGCATCATCTCCGAGGTGCCGGTGCTCGCTGCCATCGTTGGGCTCGGCATCATCAACTCGGCCTATATCGGGGATAGCATCCGCGCGGGCCTCGACTCGGTGCCCCGCGGCCAGTGGGAGGGGGCGGCTTCCGTCGGCCTCTCGCGCTGGGACACGCTCATTCGGGTCGTGCTTCCTCAGGCCGTTCCCGTAATGCTCGCGTCGATCGCGGCGTACTCGATCACGCTCCTCAAGAACACGGCAATCGCGTCGATCATCGGGGCAAACGAACTCGTGTTCTACGCCTATAACGCGGTGCAGGTTGGCGCTGATCCGGTGCTGTCGTTCCTGACAATTGGTGCCGTCTACCTGCTCGTTACTGTCCCCATCGGAATCCTGGCCCGGCACCTCGGGACCCGCAGCACTGTGAAGGTGGCCCACTGATGCAGGAGTTCTTCAGCCTCGTTGTCGCACTGCTCCCGGGCCTCTGGACAAGCATCCTCATGGCCGCGGCGAGCGTCGCGGTGGGGATCCCGCTCGGGTTTTTCGCGGGCCTCGCGCTGAACAGCCAGCGTCGGTGGCTTCGGATCATCGTGATCGTGCTCGTCGAAACGTTCCGCGGCTTCCCCGCGCTCCTCACGCTGTATCTCGTCTACTTCGGCCTCACGAACTTCGTGACGCTGGATCGTTTCGCCTCGATCATGGTGGCGTTCGGCCTCACCACGGCGGCGTACACCGCCGAGATCTTCCGCGCTTCCATCGCGAGCGTACCGAAGGGGCAGATTGAAGCGGCCGAGGCGCTCGCGCTCTCAAAGACCGACATCACCCTGCGCATCATCGTGCCGCACGTGCTGAACATCGCGGTTCCGCCGCTCATCGGCATCGTCATCATCACGTTCCAGGGCACGGCCCTCGCCTATGCAATTGGCGGCAAGGAACTGCTCGGATCCGCCTACTCGATCGGCATGACCAACCTGCGCGTGCTCGAACCGCTGCTCGTGGCGGGCCTGCTCTACCTGCTTGTCACGTCGCTGCTCGGATGGATGGAAGTGCTCGCCGACCGCCGCGCGGAGCGCATCACCGGCAGCACGGCACATCGCAAGCCACCCAGGAAGCGGGGCGGGTCCAGGCGCCGCCCCGATGCGGTCGCCCCCAATACGCGCGTCGTCAATATTGCCGCCGCCAACTCGTAAGACTCCCTGTTCGTTCACACCAAAGGAGAACCCCATGAAGATCACGACCGGCACGCGCTCGCGTGCCACCCTCGCCACGGTCGCGGCGGCCGGAGCAGCGCTGCTCCTGCTGACGTCCTGTGCCTCATCCGCTGAACCCGCCCCGGAGGCCGGTGGGGCTGTGGCGGAGGACTGCACCCCGCTCCACGAGTTCCCCACGATTCAGGACGGCGTGCTCACTGTCGCCGCGATGAACGCGGCGCCCAAGTTCCACGCGCTCTCGGACAGCGGCCCATTCACCGGTATCGACGCGACCCTCATCCCCGAATTCGCGGCGGAGAACTGCCTGGAGGTCAAGTTCAAGCCGATGACCGGTGCGGCCGCGCAGCTCGACCTGCGCGAGGGCAAGTCCGACATGTTCGGCGGACTGATCCTGAAGACGCCGGAGCGCGCGGAGGTCTTTGCACAGGCCGAGGGCAGCATCCTGTACGAAACGCTCGGCCTCACCTCCGCCAAGGACAATGCCTACGACACCGTGGACTCCCTGCAGGGCAAGCGGATCGGCACCCTTTCCGGCTCGTACTACGTGGAGCCGCTGAAGGCCGCCTACGGTGCGGACAATATCGAGGAGTACCAGAGCGACTCGAACGCCTTCGAGGACTTGAAGGCGGGCCGCATCGATGCGGTCGCATGGCAGAGCATCCAGGGATTCAACTTCACGGACCGCGACGACAACTACGTCACGAAGATCCTCGGAGACGAGGCAAAGTATCCAGAGCTCACCGTGCTGCTCGAGAACAACTGGCCCCACACCAAGGGCAACACGAAGATGACCGAGGCGATCGATGACTACTACGAGCGCGCGAAGGCCGACGGCACCGTCGCCCGCGTGCTCAAGGAGAACAAGATCAACGACGAGGCCGCCGCACTCTACGTCGACGGCCGCTAGACCGGTGCGGGCGTTCTCCAGTGCGCCCGCACCTCGATTCGTCGGCGACACCGCGGACGCCCCCGCGACCGTGGTGTCGCCGACGAATCACCCTTCACGGACTGCCCGTACGGTCACTCCGGTAAGATCACGAAGAATGGACGCAGACATGGTGCCGGGAGCCCCTTCCGCAGATCCCACCACGGGTGAGATCTCGGTGACGCAGCGGGTACTCGAGCAACTGCGAAGCGAGATCGTGACCGCCCAGCTAGCCCCCGGAAGCGTGATCCGCGAGGCCGAAGTGGCCGCCAGATTCCGCGTCTCGAAGACCCCGGTACGCGAGGCCCTGCAACGCCTCCTCGCTGAGGACTTCGTCATGGTGTTCCCGCGACGCGGCTACATGGTGCGGCCCGTGGGAATCACCGACATTCAGAACGTCATGGCGCTGCGGCTCTACATTGAGCCACCCCTGTCCGCCCTCGCGGCACAGCGCCACACCCCCGAGGTGCTTGCCCGGTTGGCGGAGCTCCTCGCGTTCCAGGAGGATGAGGGCAACGCCCACGCGGATCGGCTGGCCGCGGCTCCCGAGTTCCACCGAGTGATCGCTTCTCTCGCCCGCAACGACCGGGTCGATCGACTCCTTCACACCTACTTCGACGAGACCACGCGCATGCACTACCTGTTCCCGCAGGCCACCGCGCACGTCACCTCCGAGGCGGAGCTCTCCGCGCACCGTGAGATTCTCGACGCGATCACTGCGGGAGACGGGCCGCGGGCCGAGCAGGCGATGGCGGATCACCTGAGCGAGTCGAACGAGGCCCTACTGCGGTCGTTCTACTAGGAGCTGCTCGCACCACCATCGGTGCTGTTGAGTTGCAACCATTCCCGCCACGACGATGGTCGTCCCGAAACCGGGGTGCCCTCGACCGCTACCGAGCGCAGCCCCATAAGCATGTAGTCGAGTTGGCGCAGGTGCATTTCGTTTGCGCGCTCCCGGTCGATCGCGAGCTGCGGCCGCAGATGCGCGATCATGAGCATCAAGTCGGCCGGCCCATAGTGATCGGGGACGAGCCCAAGTTCGCGGTCCACCGCGATGACAGTTTCGAGGGCCGCGCGAAGCCGCTCGGACAGGGCGTCCACCTCCGGTGTGGTCTCGACGTATCGACCGAACGCGGAGACCATCGGCCGCGCGGCTGAAAGAATGTGGGTCCGGAGGAATAGTTCGACCGCAGATTCGGGGGCCGCAGCACGCGCCTCCGCGGCACACTCCTCGGCGAGCTCGCAGATCCGCTCAAGCGACAGCACCCGAATCGCATTGACGAGTTCCGTCTTGCTCGGGTAGCGCCGGTAGATACTCGCAACTCCCGTGTTTGCGCGGGCGGCGATCTCCGACATCGACGCACCCCAGCCGTACTCGCTGAACACTTCGTGGGCCGCGTGCAGGATGGATTCATCGTTACTGAGCGCCTCGCGGGCGCGGCCGCGGAGCGGCGGGGTCGTCGACTCCGATGAATTCACTCTTCCAGAATAGCCTGGCTTCCCTTACACTTCTATCGGAACGCAGCGTTCCGTTCCGTTCCGAACTGCGAGCACCTACACTCACAACACCCCCGCACAAAAGATATGAGTCCGTATGCCCCCCCATACCACCGAACACCGACACGAATCCCGTCCCGGACACGGCCCCCACCCCGGTCGTCGCCGCGCCGATACCGTCACGGGCAATGGTGTTCTCCCTAGCGATCGCCGTGCTCGCGTTCTCGATGATGCAGACCCTGCTCGTTCCGGCACTCCCCTCGCTCATGCAAGAATTCAACATCGACTCAGGCCTCGTCGGATGGGTGCTCACAAGCTACCTCGTGTGCGGTGCGGTGGCAGCACCGATCCTCGGCTCACTCGGCGACCGGCACGGGCACCGCAAGATCCTGCTCGTCTCCCTTGGACTGTTCGTCGCCGGCGGCGTCGTTGCCGCCCTCGCACCGTCACTCCCCGTTGTTCTCCTCGGACGTGTGCTCCAGGGTGCGAGTACCGCAACGTTCCCACTTGCGCTCGCGCTTGTGCGGCGCCACACCTCCGGCCACACCCAGGCCGCGGCGATCGGTTGGCTCAGCGGGACCATGGGACTCGGTGCGGGTGCCGCCCTCGTCGTTGGCGGCGTCATCGTCGAGGTGCTCTCGTGGCACTGGCTATTTGTCGCCGGCGCCCTGATGGGTGTCATCGCCATCACACTCACGTGTGTCTTCGTTCCGGCTTCGGTGCGCGGCCAGGCGGCCCGCACCGACTGGCCAGGAACCGCGCTCCTCACAATCGGACTGCTGGCACTGCTCCTCGCGATCTCGCAGGGGGGACGCTGGGGCTGGACTTCGCTGCCGGTTCTTGGCCTCGCAGTTCTCGCGGTAGCGGCCCTCTGGTCGCTCGTTCTCGTCGAGCGCCGAACTGCAGCGCCGCTCATTGACATCCGTACGCTCGCGCGGCCGGCACTCGCCCTCACGAACGGCCTCACGCTCTTTCTCGGCTTCGTGCCATACCTCTGCTACGTCGGCCTGCCCGTGCTGCTCCAAGGAACCGGTGACCCGGGCTTCGGCCTGGGCCTGAGCGTCACCCAGACCGGGCTCGCGCTGTTGCCTGGCGCAATACTCGTATTCCTCGGCGGCCGCTTCGCCCCCTGGCTCATCGGCCGCATCGGCGCTCGCCTCACAGCACTCATCGCGCTCGCGGCGATGGGCCTCGGGAGCGTCGGAATCGCCGTCGCTCCTGGCAGCCTGATCGTGATCGTGGTGTTCTTTTCGTTCGTTGGACTCGGCAACGGCATTGGCTTCGCCGTCGTCGCAGAACTTATCGCGGGACTCGCCCCCCGGAACGAAGTGGCTGCGGCCTTGGGCGTCAATGGGGTGCTCCGCACCGTCGGCTCCGCTCTCGGCACCCCCGTTGCCACAACGGTACTCGCAAGCGGTGCTTGGGCTAACGGTGGCGGGCCCACCCCCGCCGCCTTCACTGCGCTCTTCGCCATCGCGGCGGCAGTGAGCGTGGTGGGCGCGCTTGGCTCGCTCACACTACGCGCACAGCACTAGCTCGCCCGAAGAACACCACAGCGGGTGGGCCCCGGAATCGCCCGAGACCCACCCGCGTACGTTCGGTGCTGTCGGCTAGATCAGGAACTGCGACCTCGTCGCCACCGCACCAAGAGCCCCGCACTCCCGAGCAATACAAGTGCCCCGGCCAGCCACAATCCATTCGCACTGGACTCCTGACCTGTCGTGGCAAGCTCACCCGTCTTCGGGGGAACCGGCTTCGGCTCCGGCTTCGGCTCCGGCTTCGGATCTGGTTTCGGCGGCACGACCGTGCCCGGATCCGCCTCTCGGATGATCGTGCCATTCGCGGTTACTCGCTCGCCCAGCGCGACATGCTCCCCGGCTCTGACAGCGACACCGTCAGCTGGGCTTCCCCCTCCCCCACGTGTCCGGGGTCCGTCGGTACCGATACCTGCTTCGGGGCTACATCATCCGCGGCCCAGGTGACGACCGTGTCCACTGCGGTGTAGTCCGTACCTGCTTGGGCGGTGCCGTCAGCGGTACGCACCCGCACTGACGCTTCACCGGTCCAGGGGTCCTCCGCCGCGTTCGTCCGCGAAACCTCGAATACCAGCGGCTTTCCCGCAGCGCTCGATTGGTCTGCCCCAACGGCCACCACAGCGTCCACAAGTTCAACAGGTGGCACGACCTCGATGACCTCGACCGCACCAATGTCAGGCCCTGCCCCCTGCGGGCGGGCCGCCGCTCGTTGGTCCGCTGCAGCGCCGCCGGGCCCGGCGGCGTCGATCAGGAGCGAGTCTTCGCCAGGTACCCGCACGGGCGTGAGCCCCAACGAATCGTCCAACGCGCCGAGCGCAAAATCAGCGGTGGTCCCAATAATGCGTCCTTCGCCCGCTGGCACGAGCGCCGGGGCGGTCGTGTACGCCATATTCGACTCGGACAACACGGCCGCCCCGTTCCGTTTCCCGGCTTCGGCAGCTTGCACGATTGGATCACGGGCCCCGGTATCGATGACTGAGTTACGCAGATCGAGCGCGGCGTCCCCTTCCACCTCTGCATAGAACATCCCACCGCCGGTCATCGTGACGTGAGTGAAAACGCTTGCACCCCCGAAGTATCCCCAGGCCACCGCGGGCAATTCCGCTTCCGGATCTGCGGAGAAGGTTGAATCGGAGACTGTGAGGGCTTTTCCGGGAGTCAGTGAAGTCAGCTCGCTCCACTCAATCCAGAGATCGTTCGCCGGAGAACCCCACCAATCATCAGAGCCATTCTGACGATTTCCGTCAAAAGTGGTGCGCTCGATTGCAGCGAGGGTGGGCGCAACGTCGGTCTCGATCTCACCAGAGAGTTCACCCGTTGACACCGCCCCCACCTGATATCCGGTGTTCCCCCGGAAGAGGCTGTCACGGATCATGAGCATGGGCCCCTCGACGGGGACTCCTTCGGGGTCCTCCTCCTCATCCCAGAGGTGGAAACCGCTGAATTCGATTGCGCCCGCTTCCCGCTCGGCCGAGTGGTTGTTGAGGAACGAGGTGCGCTCGATCAAGACCTCTCCCCGTCTCTCAGGACTCGACTCGATGTCCGCTTCGACAAACAGCCCCACGGTCTGGTTATCTGCAAACACGGAGTCGCGAATGTGCACAGACCCGTCGATTCCTTCGTTCGAAACGACGAGGGCCCCCTCCTCGTAGTCATCCCCGTGACCGTTGTCCCGGAACACGCTGGATCGGACGTCGAGGAGCTCGAACGGCCAGGTGTCGCCGACAACGATTCCGTAGGAGGCGAACCCCTGCACCGTCACGTTGTCCAGGCCGAGTGCACACACTGATCTGGCAAGGTACAGCCCGTTTCCACCCCCGCCACCCCCGGTGAAAGTGAGATTTTCGATGGAGATTGGAAAATCCAGCCACCGAGTTGAGCTGATGAGGTCTCCCGACTCCGCGATGTTGCGAATCTCAGCACCCGCCCCGTCTCCGCGCAGCACCAGCCCGTCCCCGACCTCGATCTCGCCGTCGATCTCCACCACCAACCCCGCAGACACGACGATCTCGTCGATCCCGGGGTGCGCGTTCGCCTCCGCGAAGGCCCAGCGCAGTGTCCCCTCCTCGGTCCCGTTCCCGGGGTTCGTCACGGTGTAGCTCTGCGCCCCCGACACTGGATCGACGACAAGCGGAAAAGTGATTCCTGTGCACGCCTCACTGTCACGTGCTGCTGCCTGACCAGGATCGTTGAGCGGCTGTTCTGTTGCGTCGTTTGAGGTCTCCAGTTGCGAGATCTCCGGCGCGGCCGTGGAGTCGGGAACGGATTCCCCGTCTTCCGCGATCGCTGGGGCGGCACCCAGCATGACGAGTGCACATGTGACAAGCGCAGCGCTTCCCCACGGTGTTTTTCGACGCAAATGAGTCCCCCTTGGCTCGTTGCCGGTTCAGCGACAGACCGACAGCAATCGTCCTCGAAGACTAACCTGTCGCTCGGAAACTTGCGACCCTTGTCTCAGAGCGGAACGAGAACGCGCGGAACTACGCGTCGGAAACTGGCTGCCGCAGGATCGTGCGCAGCTTCTCGGGTGCCGTTCGGCGCGGGTCGCTCAGGTAGATCTCGTGATGGCGGCCGGTCATGCGCAGGCCCTGCGCCGGAATGAACTCATGGTGCATGCGCGCCAGTACCGAACCCTCATCGGAGTACGGGCCGAGGTGCAGCGTCTGCACGCAGCGCCCCTCCGCGAGCGGGGCGAAGCGCACCTCGGCAAGCTTGGCCGGCGGATCCCCTGCGTCGACCGCGGCGATCGCGCCGGCAACCAGGGCCGCATCCACCCACTCGGGAACGAGGATCATCATGGTCCACCGCCACTGGGTCGCGTCGCGGGAGCCCGTAAACGTCTCCATGTCGTCAGCCCACCAGAGCCCCTCGAGCGGCGGCACCACGTAGTCGCGTCCCAACTGCTGTTTGCTCGCGAACTTCACCTTGTACGCAACCGGGTATAGGGCCTCGAGCGCTGCCGTGTATTCGGGGGCGGTGTTCGGGTCGCCAACCCCATCAACCATGAGATAGTGGCGTTCCGGCAGCTCCACCACCTCGAAGGTGCCGTGCGGAGCCCGGTAATCGGGCAGTGCCTTCTTGACATCGACCTTGGGGTGCGGTGCGTTGGGTTCAGCCATGGTGGGTCCTTCCAGGAGGGTCAGGTGCTCGCTAGTCTGGCACGCCGTGCTCGACTACAGGCCGAGCTCCCCAAGCCGCGCCTCGTAGCGGAGCTCAACCTCAGCAAGGTCGGCGTCCTCGGCGACGTCCCACATCGACATGAGTTCCTGTTGCACGGCCGCGGGTAGGGCCGCGTACTTCGACTCCCACTGCGCCACCGGCGTCCAGTACCCCACGACCTTGAACTGGGTCGCAGGGAGCTCCAGCTCGCGGCGCAGAAACTTTCGCACATCTCGCAACGCCACGGTTTCGCCGGCCACCCAGACGTAGCCGTGATCGAAGGAGAAGCGGGGATTGATGACGCTTCGCACGATCTGTCCGAGGGCGCTCGGCCCGTGGCCGTTGCCGCTGAACACCCAGGTGACGTCAACGTTCGCCCCGGCCGGCAACGCGATGCGGTCGGCGTCGCTCGGCACCTCAATCACCACGCGGGTGCGAATTGTCTCAGGCACGGAGGCGATGATCCGGGCCACGGCGGGGAGCCCGGTGAGATCCGCAGCCAGCACCTGCCACTCGGTCCCCTCCGGGGGTGCATAGAGCCCCGTCGGCGAGTTGAGTCCGAGCACGTGGCCCGGCTGCGCGGCCGCCGCCCAGGGTCCCGCGATACCTGTGGGGTGGATCACGAAGTCGATGTCGAGTTCCCCGAGCTCCGGCCGTACTTCCCGGATGGTGAATGTACGCATCGGCGCCTCGGGAGTTCCCTCCGCCGTCTCCCAGGAGTCTGCGGTGGCAATGGGGAGGGACACGTCGGTCGGATCGTCGCCGTGCGGGAAGAACAATCGCACGTATTCGTCTCCCGTGCCGGTGCTCACGAAGTCGGCCACGCCGGGGCCACCCAGGGTGATCCGCACGAGCGAGGGGCCAAGGGTGACAGTCCGCAGGACGATGCCGCGATAGATCTTCAAGGGGTCTCCGTTTCGTCGGTGGGTTCGGTGGCGGATTCGGTAGCGGAACGGATGGCGGGATCGACCCCAGAATCGCGCTGTGGCCCCTGCAGCCCCCGTGACTGAGCATTCCAAAACTGCTGATAGTGCCCCTGCTGCTGCAAGAGCTCGGCGTGGGTGCCACATTGCACGATCGCACCGTCCGCACACACAAGGACCTCGTCTGCGTCAGCGGCATGATGCAGTTGATGGGCGATGAGCACGGTGGTACGGCCAGCTCGCAACGCCTCGACGGCGCGGTCAACATCGGCGCGGTGCTGCAACCCGACGTCCGCGGTTGCCTCGTCGAGGATCACCGCTGCCGGATCTGCGAGCAGCGCCCGGGCGATCGCGAGCTGCTGAATCCGGCCATCGTCAAGGTCCGCGGCCGCCGCGTTCGAGCTTCCCGGTTCGCCTGCGAGGCGCAGCAGCGCCCAGTCCGCTCCTGCAGCGGAGAGGGCATCAGCGATTTGGGAGTCGCTAGCGCTGGGGGCCGCGAGCCGCATGTTGTCGGCAATGCTGCCTCGGAACAGATGGATCTCCTGGGTCAGGGCGTAAGGAACAGCCGCAGGCTCGATGTGAATCTGTCCGCTGTCTTGTCGGTCATGTCCCGCGATGACGCGTGCGAGTGTGCTTTTCCCTGAGCCAGATGCGCCGACAATCACCGTTGTCGTGCCTGCAGGCACCACGAATGAGGCATCGGCAATGCCTCGCTCGGAGCCGGGATACCGGAACGTGAGTGAATCCACGGTGATCGTCGGATCGCTCCCCAGCTCGGCGCGCACAGTCGCGGAGTGTGGGGTGGCCGGGTCCTCCGAGGCGAGTTCGATGACCCCAACGAGTCGAGCCAGCCCAATTGCGGCGCGCTGAATATCATCGAGCCCAAAGATGAGCTGGCCGATCGGATCGAAGAGTCTGTGGAATACAAGTGCCGCGGCGGTCACCGCACCCACGGTGATCACGCCGTTCATGTGCAGCACGAACCCCGCACCCAGGATCGCGATCAGCCCCGCGGCCTCGCCACCGTTCAAGGATCGGAACAGACGATTGCGGATCCCCACCCCGGTCACTTGCGTTCGGATTGACGCCTCAGCCCGGTGCGCGACACGCTCGAGCGCAAGCCCCTGTTCGTTCAGCGCGGTGAGGGTGTCGTGTCCGTGGACCGCTTCGATGACGGCCTGGCTCCGCGCTGCCTCGCGCGCCCGGATCTCCCGAAACACGACGCGGGATCGACGCAGGAACGCGCGCGTTCCCAGCGCGTAGAAGGGCACGCAGGCGAGACCCGCGAGGGCGAGCCACGGGTTGAGCGCTGCGAGGGCCACCACGGAGACGGCAATCGCGAAGCCTGCAGACAGCAGACCGGGCACCACATTCCCGCCGGCCTCCGAGACGGCGTCGACGTCACCGGTCACTCGCGAGAGCAGATCCGCGCTTTCAGAATCGTCGACGTGTCGCGCCGGCAGCCGCATCGCCGAGGAGAACACCTCCTCGCGCAGCTCGGCGAGGACATCCTGCACCAAGCCGATCAATACGCGAGCGGCCCAGAGTCCCATCAGCGCGGCACCGATTGCCCCCACCGCGACCCCGCCCACCCACAGCGCTATTGTGGCGAATCCCGCCCCGGCAGTGACGGCGTCAACAATTCGCCCCAGGCAGGCGGGCATCACAAGCCCCAGCGCGGAAGCCGCAAGGAACAGCACAGCCACGGCGCTCAGGCGTCGGCGGCGTGTGCGGAGGTGCCGCCGCACCGTGTGCCACACCTGCCGCCCCGTGGCGATCGGGAGGCTCACTCCCAGCTGCGTGTTACCGACCATGCTGGGCTCCCTCTGTTGCCGCTCCGGGGTGTTCGCCGGGCAGATCAACAACCCGGTCGCACGCGGCGAGCAGCGCAGGCGAGGTCGTGATCGCAATCACGGTACTCGGGTGACGTGCAAGCTCGACAGCGATCTGTGATTCAGTGAGCGCGTCAACCGCTGACGTCGGCTCATCAAGCACGAGCACCTGAGCGCCCGCGTGCAGGCCCCGGGCCAATCCCACGCGCTGCTGCTGCCCGCCCGAGAGTCGACGTCCGGACTCCCCCACCTGTGCGTCCCAGCCACCAATTTGCGCGACTGCATCGTCGAGCGCTGCCGCGCGCACGGCGTGGTCGTCCACGCCATAGGACGGAGCATCACTCTGGTCCGGGGCTGCCTCACCCCGGCCCCGCACCGCGTCTCGAAGGGTGCCGGTTGCCAGAGAATGACGGTGCGGAAGGGCGACAACGTGTCGACGGTATTCGACGGGGTCGAGCGTGTCCACCGGGCGGGATACTCCGTCGATCAGGACCTCGATCTCCGCAGCGCTCGGGTCCTCCCGGAGTCCCAACTGGCGAGACAGCGCACGAGCAGCGTCGCTGCCCGCCGCGCGGATTCCGAGCAGTTCGCCGCGCCGCACTGACACGCGCTGACCGGCGACGGTGAAGCTCAGCAGGATCTCGGCGTGACCGGTCCGCGGCACTGTTTCTTCACCCGCCGTGTCGTCCCGGTGCTCCCGTGGTTCCGGCAGGAGGTCCTCGGCATTGATCACCGTGGCCAGCCGGCGGGCAGACGCGAGCTTGTGAATCCAGTTGGAGGGGAACGATCCCGCGTGTGCCAGCGACCCGCTGATGAACTGGGCGAGGCCCAGAACTGTGACGAGTTCGCCGATACTAATCGTGCCATTCGAGGCGAGCCACGCCGAGACCCCGACGAGCACCGTGGTAGCGAGCGCTGCGAGTACTGCGCTCACGGCCCCGTATCCCGCGAGTGATCGGCCGGCCACAGTGGCCGCGCGGCGGGATCGGTCGCTCGCGGTGTCGTAGCGGCGCACCGCTTCGGACCGGGCCCCCATCCCCACGAGCACACGGAACCCGGTCATGAAATCCGCAGCCACAGCCCCGGCTTCGGTCGCGGCGGCCTGCTCCGCCTGACCACGTCTCTCGAGCGGCCTGGACACCCATCGCATCACGAGCATCATGCCGACTGTCGCCGCGAACACCACGAGGGCGGCAACGGGCGAGATGACGAACATGGCGCACGCGGCGCCCGCGAGCGAGGCGAGCGTCGCGCTCTGTTGCGCCACCGACCAGGCGACCCCGGCAACGCGGTACGTGTCCGAGGTCACGTAGGTGAGTGCCTCGCCCGGCGTGAGCCGCAACTGGGAGAGCCTGGGCCGCAGGATCCGGGCGAGTGCGAGATGCCTGAGGGCCTGTTCCCCGGTGCCGTACACGCGAACCATGAGCCGGGAGGCGAGCTGGTAGCTGCTCGTCAGCACGAGGAACGTGCCGAGCAACGCTGCGAGCCAGATCCCCAGCGCGCGTGGATCCGACGGTAGCACCGCACGATCGATCGTGGCTCCGATCAGCACGGGGATCGCGGCTTCTGCGAGCGCGTGCAGCATGAGCAGCGCGGTTGCGCTCGCCAGAGCAAGCCCGCGTCCCTCGCCCGCGAGCGCGATCCGGAACAGCTGTCCAGGTGTGACTGTCACCGTGATCGCCGCCCGAGTGGCAGCACCAACGGAGTCCCTGAGACAGGGTCCGTAATCACCTGGCACGGCAAGTCGTACACAGCCTCGACGAGTTCTTCGGTGATGACTTCGCGGGGATCGCCCTGGGCCACGATTACGCCGTCCCGCATCGCGACGAGGTGGGTCGCGTAGCGGGCCGCATGGTTCAGATCATGCAGCACCGCGACAAGTGTCGTCCCAGCGCGGTGCAGGTCCGCGAAGAGTTCAAGCAGGTCGATCTGATGACCGATGTCGAGGAAGGTAGTGGGTTCATCGAGCAGGAGATGCCCGGTCTGCTGCGCGAGGGCCATCGCGACCCACACGCGTTGCCGCTGTCCGCCCGAGAGTTCGTCAACGAGGCGGGTGGAGAGTTCCGTCACCGCTGTCGCGGCCATGGCTTCAGCAACGGCACGCTCGTCTTCCCTGCTCCACGTGCGCATCGCGTTCTGGTGCGGGAAGCGGCCGCGGCCCACAAGATCTGCCACGGTGATTCCGTCCGGGGCGATCGAAGACTGCGGCAGCAAGCCTAGCTTGCGCGCGATCTCCTTCGGCTTGCGGGTGTGCAGTTCGGCACCGTCGAGCAACACCGCACCCGCGCTCGGCCGCAGGAGCCGCGCGAAGCCGCGCAGCAACGTCGACTTCCCGCACGCGTTCGGCCCGATGATGATGGTGAACGACTGATCCGGCACCTCGAGGCTCAGCTCAGAGATGATGCGGGTATCCCCGTATCCCAGGGTGATGTCACGAGCGAGGAGTGAGGCTGTCACGGGTTGTCCTTTCATGAGCGGCGAGCATACTGGGCGGCAAGCAACACGGCGAGATACACGCCGCCGACGGAGACTGTGACGACGCCGACAGGCACCGAGAGAATTTGTGCCACAGCGTCTGAGGCGACCACGAGGGCCGCGCCGGTGAGCATCACGGGCAGGATCCCCATCGGAGTATTGGATCGGGTCAGACGCTGGCTGATCTGCGGCGCGGCCAGCGCGATAAAGGAGATGGGGCCGGCCGCGGCCGTCACCAGGGCGACGAGCGCCACTCCCAGCACCATGGCGGCGAGCCGCGTGCGACCGGGCCTGATCCCCAGCGCCGTGGCCGCGTCATCACCCATTTCCAGTACCGGAAGCGTTCGGTTGAGCGGGAGCACCGCAAGCACCACAACCACGAAGACGAGTGCGGCAGGGAGGAGCTGATCAAAGCCCAGTGAGGCGATCGATCCCGCGCCCCAGGTTGCGGCCATCATCGCCTTTTCAACGCTCACGGAGATCAGAATCCAGGAGGTCAGCGACCCGAGTCCGGCCGAGACGCCGATCCCCACGATGATGAGCCGGAACGACGACATCGTGTGTTTTTGGGCGAGCGCGTACACGAGGAGCGCCGTGAGGAGACCCCCCACAAGCGCGCCCGCCGCCTTAAACAGATAGGTATTGAGTTCCAGTACCACCATCGTCAGCGTCACACCGAACTGCGCGCCAACACCGAAACCAATGATGTCGGGAGACCCGAGCGGATTCCGGGTCAGCGACTGGAACACGCCGCCGGCGAGCGCCAGGGCCGCCCCGCAGAGCACGGCAAACAAGACGCGCGGCAAACGCCATTCGAAGACAACCTGCCGCGTGTCAGGGTCGGATGCCGGATCGACGAGCGCGCGCAGAATGCCGTCGAACGGCACCCGATAGTCCCCCAGCGTCATGGAGAGCGCGCCGGCCACGAGGATTACCGCGGCGAGCGCGAGGCACACGACGATCGAGCGAACCGTGACGATGCCAGACAAGCGCCGGGTGTCGAAGCGCAACTGTGCGCGGCCAAAGTCGACGGCGGGCACGGCTCCGGAACGTGTGTTCGACCCTGTGGGCCGCTGTGGGGTCGTGTCGCTCACAGGCCACTCACCTGCTTTCGTCGGACAAGCGCTATCAGAACGGGGGCACCGAGAACTCCGGTGACGATCCCGACGCGGAGTTCACCGTTGGGAAGCACAACTCGGCCGAGCACATCCGCGAGCAGCAGGAAACTCGGTCCCACAAGCATCGAATACGCGAGGACCCAGCGCTGATCGGGTCCGGTGAACCAGCGCACCATGTGCGGGATCATGATGCCGACAAAGGCGATCGGTCCGGCCGCGGCAACGGCGGTCCCCGCGAGCAGGGTTACCGCGATGACCACGGCGATCCGTGTCGCCACGATCCGGGCCCCGAGCGCTTGGGCAAGGTCGTCGCCGAGGGCCAGCGCATTCAACGACCGAGCAGAGAGCATCCCGATGAGGAGGCCCAGCCCGATGAGCGGAACGGCCCAGTCGAGCTGATCGATTGTGCGTCCGCCGATCGACCCCACTCCCCAGAAACGCATCACCTGGAGCGTGCTGTGATTCTGCAGCACGATCGCGGTGGTAAATCCGGTGAACGCAGCTCCGAGGGCAACGCCCGCGAGAGTGAGTTTCATGGGTGATCCGCCCGAGGGGCCGATCGAGCCGAGCGCGTACACGAGCAGGGTGAGGACAAACGCGCCCAGCAGGGCGAAGGGGACATACGCACCCGGAGCGGTGAGCCCCAGGACTCCCACGGCAAAGGTGACCGCGAAGGAGGCCCCCGCGTTCACTCCGAGAATGCCCGGATCCGCCAGTGGGTTCCGCGTGAATGCCTGGATCAAGCCACCGCACACCGCAAGCGCTGCGCCCACGATGAGGCCCAGGAGGGTGCGCGGCAATCGCAGCTCGACGACCATCAGGTGGTCAGCGTTTGCCTCGTCATAGTGCGTGAGCGCTTCGATGACCGTGAGCGGGTCGATGGCCCGAGCGCCGACTGCGAGGGAGGCGATCGCCGCGGCGACCAGCACGATCCCCGCGACGATCAGGCCACCGACCCGCGACCTCACTTGCCGTCAGAAATCGTCGGTGTGCCCTCGAGTGCGCGGGCCAGGTCCTCGACATACTTCGGCAGAATGTACTGCAGCGAGAGCACTGTCGGCGCGCTGATCGCGGAAGCCTCGGCGTCATCCGCGTAGATCACATACGCCTGCTTCTCGATCGGGTTCCAGCGCGAGACGACCTTGTTCTTCACTGTGTATTCGCCCTCAGCGACGCTGCCGCCCCAGGCTGCAAAGAGATCAGCCTCCACGTCTCCCAGGTTTTCGAGGCTGACGCCAGTGTACCAGTTGTCGCCCTCAGCGGTTGAGAGGAACGTGTCCATCGCGGGAGTGGAGCTGAAGCCCAGCGACTCGGTGATGCGGACGCGGGGGTCGTAATTCAGGTAGACACCCAGGTCGGTTCCGCCCTCATTCAGGGTGAGCCCCCACACAAAGGTCTTGTCCTCAAATTCCGGGTGCTTCGCAGCGAGCGAATCCACGAGAGTTTCTGTTGCTGTAACGAGCTCTTCAGCTTTTTCGTCCTCCCACATCGCGGTGCCGACGGTCCGAGTCATCTCCTCCCAGGTGCTCGGATTCCACGGGCCCTCAATGTAGGGAACGGTCGGCGCGATGGCGTTCAGTCGCTCAAACTCGACGTCGGTGATGCCGGAGTACAGGCCGAGGATCAGATCCGGCTTGAGGGCCTTGATCGCCTCGTAGTTCGGCCCTTCTTCATTCGAGGGGATGAGCTCCGGGGTCTCACCGTATTCCTCGGTGACGAATTCCTCGAACCAGGGCTGGTAGCCGCTCTCACCGGCGCCCCAGACCTCTTCGATGCCAACCGGGTTCTCCCCCAGTGCCGCAACGATGTCAGGCGTCATCCAGCCGAGCGCAACGATCCGCTCCGGCTTTTCCGGAATCGTCGTCGAACCGTGCGCATGCTCGATTACGACACCGTCAGCGGTACCCGGTTTCGCGTTCGCATCCTCACTCGGGGCGCTGCACCCGGCAAGGGTGAGTGCGGCCGCTGCGGCGAGCGCGACGAGCGCAGAGACTCGGCGCACCTGGGGGCGGGCATGGGTGTTCGGCATGATTCTCCTCACGAGAAGACGGGGACGGTGCCGCGGCGATACGGCGCAGAGTTAGGACAGGCTCACCTAACAGATCGATGCTAGTTCGCTCCGCGGCATCACAGTGTCGCGGATCAGACGACTTGTGTCTCAAATTCGACAGCGGCGTCGGATCCGGCCGATAACCTCAGCACCACAGCCCCGTTCCTCCCTCATCGCCAGTACGAGCGCTGCGCCGGATCCGCCTGCGCTCGCGAAACGTGCTGCCGGGGCGTCACCCCGAAGCGGTCCTTGAAGGCAGCCGAAAATGCACTCGTTGTCGCGTAGCCGCAGCGGTGCGCGGCGGCCCCGATTGGCGTCCCGTCGGTAATGAGGCGAGCCGCAAGACTCATGCGGATCCCGGTGCGCCATTGCCCAAAACTCATGCCCACTTCTGTAGTGAACACCCGCAGCACTGTGCGTTCATGGAGCCCGTGGGCAGCAAAGAGCTCCCGGGCCGTGCGGGCCTCCCCCGGATCCGCGAGCACGGTTTCCACGAGGGGACGCACCCGCTCATCCGCGGGGAGCGGCACCTCACCCCAGCGGTCCGCAGCGCGATGCGAGGGAAGCTCCAGCATCTCGATGAGCACCTCCTGCGTGCGCACACGCAGGGCGGGATCCATGTCATTGATACCCAGGTGCAGGAGCATTTCCTGCACGGCCCGGGGCACCCGCACGCGGGTCACTTCGTCGACGGGCGTCCTGAGCGCCGCCGTGGGGATATACGTGTAGCACCCCACCGCCTCACGATCGTGCCGCGCGGTATGCGGCGTTCCGGCGGGGATCCAAACGCCCTGTCCGGCGGCAAGGCTCCACACCGCGTCTTCGAGGTGCACCGTCACTGTCCCCCGGTAGCACCAGGCAAGCATGGCCTCGAGATGCCGATGCGGCGGCGCGATGGGGCGGTGGCACTCACCGGTGCTCGATACGACCCCGGTGCCCATCAGGTAGGGGGCACCCACCGCGGCGGGGTGGGTCACGCTCGCGGCCCAGTCGGCCTGCCGGTACAGATTCATCAGATGAATAGCGTATCAGGGGCGACGCGGCCCCGCCCGCGCGCCCTCACCAGGCAAGACACTCCGGCCGTCACATTTCGACACACGCACACAGATACCCCCTGGGGGTATAAGGTATACCCTAGCCGGGTATCCGGTGTGACCCCAGGAGGAACCATGTCCAGTCCAACCACCGCCTCATCGGCGAAGCGATGGCTCGGCCTCGCACTGATTGCCACTGCCCAATTCGTCGTCATTATGGACACCTCGATCATTGGTGTCGCGCTCCCCGATATCCAACGTGATCTGGGCTTCACGCCGGAGTCGCTCTCGTGGGTCTTCAACGCCTACGTCGTGACGTTCGGTGGACTCCTCCTCCTCGGAGGCCGACTCTCTGACCTGTTCGGCGCCCGGAAGATCTTTGTCACGGGGTGGCTCGTCTTGATCGCAGGCTCCCTCATCGCCGGTGCCGCGTCCACGGTTGGCGCGGAGATCGTGGGCCGCGTAGTGCAGGGGGCCGGTTCCGCACTGATCGCCCCCGCAGCACTCACGCTGCTCATGATGCTGTTTGGTGGCACCCAGGATCTCCCGAAGGCATTCGCGATCTACGGTGCCGCGGCACCCATTGGCGGCTCCGCCGGAGTCTTTCTCGGCGGCGTCCTGACCGAATATGCAAGCTGGCCCTGGGTGTTCTACATCACCGTCCCGCTCGCACTCGCGGTGCTTGCGTTCACCGCAACGGCGCTCCCCCGCACACCGCGCAAGGCAGCCGGTTCCATCGATTTCACGGGTGCCATCACCGTCACCGCCGGGCTCGCGGCCGTCGTCTTCGGTGTGGTCAACGCGGCCGAGGCCGGCTGGTTCACCTGGACCACGCTCGGCGCCATCGGCGGCGGCGTGCTGTTGCTGATCGTGTTCTTCGTGGTGCAGGCACGCAGCCGCAACCCGCTGCTCCGACTGGGGCTGCTCCGCGCTCCGATGCTGGCCGCAGCCAACAACGCACAGCTCATGCTCGGCGCAGCCTGGGTCTCCATGTGGTTCTTCCTCAACCTCTACCTGCAGCAGGTACTCGGGGCCAGCGCGTTCGCAGCCGGAGCAGCCCTGCTTCCCATGACCGGCCTCGTGGTCATCGTGATGGTCGCCCTCGCCCCCCGACTCCTTGCCCGATTCGGCGCGAAGGCGATGATCGTGAGTGGACTCGTGATTCTCGCGGGCGGACTCGCCTGGTTGTCGTTCATCCGCCCCGACGGCAGCTACGCAGTCGATGTCCTTCCGGCTTCCCTGCTCGCGGCGCTCGGCATGTCACTGGCGTTCGTACCGTCGCTCGGCACCGCAATCAACGCGGCGCCGCCCGCGGAGACCGGAGTCGCCTCAGGCCTTGTCAGCACGAGCTACCAGATCGGCTCCGCGCTCGGACTCGCGATCCTGACAGCGATTGTCTCGGGCATCACCGGGGTCGCTCCGAGCACGGAGACGCTCACCCAGGGCTACTCGGCCGCGTTCCTCGGGGCCACGATCGTCGCACTGCTCGGTGCGCTCATCACGGCTGTCGCGATGCGCGCACCGCGCACCGTCACTACCCCGCCGGCACACGCGAACGCGGCATAGCGCCGGCCCACGACGAAGCGCCCTCCTCGCCCACACCTCAGCGGTGCAGGCGAGGAGGGCGCTTCGGCGTGCACACGGTGATCCCGACAGTTCAACTCCGCGCAGCGCTCGCCGCGCACCGCTCCCCGCTACAGCTCGATCGCCATCGTGAAGACGACTGGACCCCGCTCGATCTCGGTACGGTGACGCGTGGTAAAGCCGTGGCGCTCATACAGAGCCACGTTACTCAGGGAGGATGTCTCGAGAGACATCCTCGGCGTCGTTGATTCGCGCGCGCAGCTCAGCGCCTCCGTGATCAGCGCAGACCCGAGCCCCCGCCCAGCGTGTTCGGGGTGCACACCGACAGTGGCGAAATCCCACGAGTCATCTGGGTGCGGAGGCAGCTCCGCCGCAAGCATCGGTGCGAGGCGATCCCCCATCAGCTCCGCTATTTCCGCCTGCAGCCGATCCGGCAGCTCCGGGGTTCCCGGCGGCACAAGTGCTGCCACCCCAGCGAGATCCTCAGTGATCAGCACAACTCCGTGCTGCATGGCGTGGGCGAGATAGATCGCCTGCAGCCGCTCCAAGCGGTCTGCGTAGCCATCCTCGGGGATGCTCCAGCGAGTCCACGGGTACGTGTCAAACGCGGCGGTAAGCGTCGCCGCGGCGGTCACAATGTCGGCCGAGGTCGCCCTGCGAATTGGTGAGGTCACCGCCCCACCCTACGGGACCGAAGACCTCTGGACACAGCCGAACGGCCCGTCTCACCGCTCAGGGTGGGACGGGCCGTTCGTGAGCACATTCACGTCAGTGGTGTGCCGAGGTTTCTACGCCATGCTGGCCGCGTACTTCGCCGGGTCCGCGTCGAACGCGGGACCGCAGCCGGCGCAGCAGAAGTAGTACCGCTCGCCCTCGAAGTCACGGAACAGGCCAACCGCCACGGCCTGCGCCTTGCTCACGGGAGTGCCCGCCATCACCGGGCAGACTGTCATGTCATCGGCCGCACCGCCGAGGAGATTGCGTTCAGCGGGAACTTCCGGGGTCGCGCTTGCTGAGCTGGATCCGCAGCAGCTCCCGGCTGCCTGAGTGTCGTTCGTCATGGTGATGATTGCCTTTCGGATTGGGTACAGCAGAAAAGTGGGGCGTTGGCGCAGAGCAGGCCCCGGAGCGATGGCTCCGGGGCCTGCTCTGGAGTTACTTCGCGACAGACTTGAAGCCGCGCAGGCGCAGACTGTTGCCCACGACAAACACGCTGGACAGTGCCATGGCCGCACCCGCAAGCATCGGGTTGAGCATGCCTAGCGCGGCCACCGGGATCGCGGCGACGTTGTAGGCAAAGGCCCAGAACAGGTTCGTCTTGATCGTGCTCAGCGTCTTCCGAGAGAGCCGGATCGCGTCAACCGCGCTGCGCAGGTCCCCGCGCACCAAGGTGATGTCCGATGCCTCGATCGCGACATCCGCGCCGGTGCCCATGGCGAGGCCGAGGTCGGCCTGCGCAAGAGCGGGGGCGTCGTTCACCCCGTCACCCACCATCGCGACGACCTTACCCTCGGCCTGCAACCGGGTGACGACGTCGACCTTGTCCTGCGGCAACACCTCGGCGATGACCTCGTCGATCCCCACCTCGGCGGCGATGTGACGAGCGACCGCTTCGTTGTCACCCGTCAGCAGCACGGGGGTGAGCCCCAACGCCTTCAGCTGCACGATCGCCTCAGCGCTCGTCGCTTTGACAGTGTCAGACACGATGAGGATGCCGCGGGCTTCCCCGTCCCATCCAACGGCGACAACAGTCTTGCCCTCACCCTCGGCGCGGGCCTTTGTGGCGACGAGCTCGGGGCTGAGCTGCTGCGACCACTCGGCCAAAAGCGTCTCTCGGCCCACCAACACTGCGTGACCGTCGACAATGCCCTGCACCCCCTTGCCCGCGATGTTGGCGAAGTCCTCGGGCACGAGCAGCGCCCCGACTTCCTGGGTCGCCCCCTTCGCGATCGCCTGGGCGATCGGGTGCTCGGACGCGTCTTCCAGCGCTCCGGCGAGCCGCAGCAGTTCCGCGCGATCTACGCCGGCTTCCAAGACCACATCAACGAGGGTCATCTTGCCGGTGGTCACCGTACCCGTCTTATCGAGCACCACGGTATCGACCTTGCGAGTGGACTCGAGCACCTCAGGTCCCTTGATGAGCACACCCATCTGCGCGCCGCGACCCGTGCCGACAAGGAGGGCAGTGGGGGTCGCGAGCCCGAGCGCGCACGGGCACGCAATGACAAGCACGGCAACGGCGGCGGTAAAGGCCGCGGACACCGGGAACCCGGCACCCAGCCAACCGCCCAAGGCAATGGCCGCGATAACGATCACGATGGGAACGAACACCCCGGAGATGCGATCGGCGAGCCGCTGCACCTCGGCCTTGCCCGTCTGGGCGTCCTCGACAAGCTTCGCCATCTGTGCGAGCTGGGTGTCGGATCCGATCCGCGTCGCGCGGATCACCAGGCGTCCGCCAGCGTTTGTGGTGGCCCCCGTGACGGTGTCTCCTTCGGCGACCTCGACGGGCACAGATTCACCCGTGAGCATTGACGCGTCGACCGCGGAGGTCCCGGAAACCACCACACCGTCGGTAGCGATCTTCTCGCCGGGCCGCACGATGAACTCGTCGCCAACGCTGAGCTCTTCGACGGGGATCTGCGTTTCGACGCCCCCGCGCAGCACGGAGACCTCTTTTGCTCCGAGCTCAAGCAGCGCGCGGAGGGCCGCGCCTGCCTGTTTTTTGGAGCGCTTCTCGAAGTACCGGCCCGCGAGAATGAACATCGTCACCCCGGCCCCCACCTCGAGATAGATGTTCGCCGCACCGTCAGACGGCGCGAGAGCAAACTCGAAGGGGTGCGTCATGCCCGGCACTCCGGCCGTCCCGAAGAACAGCGCGTACAGCGACCACAGGAATGCTGCAGAGGTGCCCATTGAGATGAGCGTGTCCATCGTGGCCGCGCCCTGCTTCAGGTTGGCCCATGCCGCCTTGTGGAACGGCCACGCACCCCACACGATCACCGGGGCCGCAAGCGCGAGCGAGGCCCACTGCCAGTACATGAACTGCCAGGCCGGGACCATTGCCATCGCGATCACGGGAACTGTCAGGATCACGGACCCGATCAGCCTGTGCCGCAGCGACGTGAGCTCCGGGTCCTCGCCCTGCTCCGCGTCCGTTGCGACGGGGCGCTCGCCCTTGGGCTTCGGGAGCACGGCTGTGTAGCCCGTCTTTTCAACCTCGGAGATCAGCAGTGCCGGATCGTAGCCTTCGGGGACGGTCACCTTTGCCTTCTCCGTGGCATAGTTGACCGTCGCGGTGACGCCGTCAAGTTTGTTGAGCTTTTTCTCGATCCGCATGGCGCACGAGGCGCACGTCATGCCCCCAATTTCAAGTTCAACACCGGATCCGGCAGTAAGTGGGTCTGCACTACTCATTGTGTGAGTGCCTTTCTGCGCTTGCCCGCGGGCGCAGCGCGTCGCGCATGGCGAGAACTAGTGGGTGACTGTGTGGGCTTGCTGGATCCAGTCCGCGACGAATGCATCGGGGACCACCGCACCAGCAATCACGTAGGCCGCGAAAAACGCGACCACGAGGCCGATCCCGTACAGCCCGAGGCGCGCTGCAGTATTCATGCTGCCGGAACCGCCGAGTAGCCCGCCTCGGTCACGGCGGCGAGCACCTGCGCGTCAGTCACGGCGGCGTTCCCGGTGACGGAGAGCTTGCCAGTCTGGGCGCTGACCTCGACAGCGTCGACACCGGGGATCTCAGACACCTCTTCGCGGATCGACAGCTCGCAGTGCCCGCACGTCATTCCGGTCACCTGGTACTCGTTTGTCGCCATCACACGGCCTCCATTCACGCTTGAACCCCAAGGGGGTGTACAGCCACAACCTTATACCCCCCTGGGGTATTTGGCAACGCGATATTTCCCCACCCCAAGCCACACCGTGTCGCCGCCCAGGCACGCCCGAAACGGCTGTGGGGTCCGACCTCGAACGGTCGAACCCCACAGCAACACGGAACGCCCGTGCCTACGCGACTGGCCTATGCGGCGTTCGCGCCCGCAATCTGCTTGGTCACGTGCGCGTGCACAGCGCGCAGCCAGGCGAGCAGGAACTCAGCGGTCGAGTCGTCGGTCACCTCACCATTTTCGGTGATCAGACCCTCGTGCATCTGCACGTATGCCTCCGGCTGCGGCATGGCGAGCGAATCCAGGAAGGACAAGATCTGCCGCAGGTGCTGCTGCCCTGCGGCAGTAGCGATCTGGCCGATAGATGCGCCGATCACCGCGCTCGGCTTCCCCGCAAAACTGTTCTGCCCCCACGGGCGGCTCGCCGTATCGAGCGCGTTCTTCAGCACACCAGGGACGGAGCGGTTGTACTCGGGCGACACGACGATCACTGCATCGACCGACTCGATGGCCCGTTTGAACTCCGCGGCCTCCACAGGAATGCCACCGTCGTGATCTGCCGAGTAGAACGGCAGCCCGGCGATCGGGATTTCTGTCAGCGTCAGCCCAGCCTGCGGGGCCAACGCCACGAGCGCCTGTGACAGGCGTCGGTTGATTGAGGTGGATGAGATGCTGCCAACCAGGAAGCCAACGTTCAGTGAAGCCATAGCGGTGAATCCTCTCGATAATAAATGCAGTTGCATCTATTCCAACAGATGCCGGCAGCAGACATTCCGCTCACGGCTGACAATCTCATGAGAAAGCCGCGAGCCAAATGGGTGTAGCGCCAGCGCGACGTGCGCGCCCCGGCATCACTGGATCGGCCAAACTCAGCCCCCGAGCACGCTCGCGTAATGCTCCCGCACGGACCTCAGCCACGCCAGGTAGAACTCGCGTGACGACTCATCGGCGATCGACCCGTCCACGGCGATCTGCCCCTCCCGCATTCGCACGTACGCCTCAGGCTGAGGCATCGTGGCGGCGTCCAGGAAAGACAGAATGAGGCGCAGGTGCTGCTGCGAAGCCGCCGTACCCAGCTGCCCCGCGGAGGTGCCGATAATCGCCACAGGCTTCCCCGCCACACTGTTCTGCCCCCACGGGCGGCTCGCCGTATCAAGGGCGTTTTTGAGGACTCCCGGGACCGAGCGATTGTATTCGGGCGTCACGATCATGAGCGCATCGGACTCTTCGATAGCTCGCTTCAACACCGCAGCTTCGGCGGGGATACTCGCGTCATGGTCCGCTGAATAGAATGGCAAACTCTCGATGGGAATCTCTGTCAACCTCAACCCCGCCTCGGGGGCCAGCCGTTCAAGCGCCCGGGCCAGCCGGCGGTTGATCGAGGTTGAAGAAATACTCCCAACAAGAAATCCTACGTTGATCGGATCCATGAACGCGGTCCTTTCCCAGAGGCTACCTCTGCACAACCGCCCTCGGCTGCGCCTACGTGTACCCTGACACGCGGCCTCGGATCAGGCAAGCGACGTCACCCCGAGCGCTTCCGCCAGCAGCTCGTGAGAACGCAGGCGTTCCCCCGGATCCGGCACCATGGACTGCACCATCACCTCGTCCGCACCGCTCTCCTCAACCATCTGCTCGATCGTGGCGCGAACTTGCGACGGGCTGCCAGCGACGAACTGTGGCCACTGCCCGTCAACGATGCTCGTGGGCTGGTCTCGCCACGCCTGCGTGAGTTCACGCACCGCGACGTCCGCCGCGGGGATGAGGGAGGAGACATCGCCGCTGCCCACGCGGGCATAGTAGGCCTTCGGAGAACTCACCAACCGGGCAGCCTCGGCCGCAGTCTCCCCCACGGTGACGTTCACCGAGAGAATCGCTCGCGGCTCGTCGAGGCCGTACCCGCGCGGGCGGAACTGCTCGCGGTAGTGGCGCAGCGCCGGTGCCGCCCCCGCGGGGTTGATGAACCCGGCAAAGGTGTAGCCGATCCCGAGTCCGGCGGCGAGATTGGATCCGCTGGGGCTAGAGCCAAGCAGCCAGGTGTGCGGGAGGTGCGGCACCGACGGCATCAGCTGCACCGTGCCGAACGGATGCTCGGGTGGGAAATCATTGTGCAGCCATGCCAGCGTCTCGGCGAGCTGCTGCGTGTGGTCAGCTTGCGCGGGATGCTCGCGGTCGCGCTGCAGCGCCATGTCGAGTACGGGGCCCGCCGTGGCCCGCCCCATCCCGAGGTCCACGCGCCCCGGGTACATCGCCTCGAGCTGCCGGAACATCTCTGCCACTTTGAACGCGCTGTAGTGGTTCATGAGCACCGCGCCGGATCCGACGCGAATACGTGTCGTTTGTGCGCCGGCCGCAGCGATCAGCAGCTCAGGGTGGTGGGAGGCCCCCATGCGGCTGGCGTGGTGTTCCGCAAACCAAATCCGATGGTAGCCGAGCGCCTCGACGTCGCGGGCAAACTGCACGGACCCCGCGAGAGCCTGCGATTCGTCGGTGTTCGGTGCGACGATGCCAAGATCCACCACCGAGAGCCTCATCGCGCTGCCCCCTCCCGGGCACTCAGGGGGGCCGTCGCATCGGTCTCCGCGCGCGGCTCCTGCTCAGACTGGTCGTTGGTCTCACCAGCGAGAGGCCGCGGCCAGGGCCGCTGATCGGCGGCCTCGATCGCCTGATTGAATCGTGTGAGATATCCCGCGAACACGTCAAGCTCGGCGGCCGACCAGTCGGCGGTGGCCCGCATGAGGCGACCCATGTTTTCGCGGCAGGCCTCAGACAGCTGGCGCTCCCCCTCCGCGGTAACGACAAACTTCCGCGCGAGTCCACCGTCCGGATCAGGAATTCGCTCGATAAGCCCCGTCCGGAGCATCGCCGCTGTCTGGCGGTGCAGCGTTGAGGTGTCCAGCCCGATCGTGTCGCTCAGCTGCGCGAGCGTCATTGATCCACCGCAGGTCAGACAGCTCAGAATTGTGTATGCGCTGCGGTCCAAATTGCTGGCTTCGCATCGGCTTGATGCCAGTGTGAGATGCCGCACGAGCACCATCGCCTCGAGTTCGAGTGTCGCAATCGATCGGTCCATTCGTGACTTCCCTTTCGGTGTTCGGGCCCCACCCAACCATCACAATTGTAAGATACAATTTATGTGTATGTTACATACTGGATCTGCTATCAGGCCGCCACCCACGGCCCGGCACCCAGTTCGACACGCACAGCGCAGAGCGCGCCAAGAGACGAGGACGAGATGACCGCACCCATTACCGTCGATGTCTGGTCAGACATTGCCTGCCCGTTCTGCTACATCGGAAAGCGGAAACTTGAGGCTGCAGTGACATCAACCGGCATTCCTGTTGAGATCACCTACCACTCGTTCGAACTCGATCCGGAAGCCACGGATGAAGCCCCGGGCGCGCACGCGGAGAAACTCGCGAAGAAGATGGGGGTCTCCCGCGAACAGGCCGAGGCGATGGGGCGGCGCGTCGTCGATTCCGCGGCGGAAGTCGGGGTCACCATGGATTACTCCCGCGTACAGGGCACCCGTACCCGCACCGCACACCAGCTCCTGCACTACGCGAAGCAGCGTGGCCGGCAGGCCGAGATGAAGGAGCGGCTCATGTCCGCATACTTCACCGACGGGGTCCACGTTGGGAATATTGATGCGCTCGCGGACCTCGCGGCTGAAATCGGGCTCGACCGGGCCGACGTGGTGCGCTCCCTCACCGCCGATGAGTACCTCGCAGCGGTCGAGGCCGACGTGCAGCAGGCGCAAAGCTACGGCATCCAGGGAGTTCCCTTCTTTGTCCTCGACGGGAAATACGCGATCTCCGGCGCCCAGGAACCCGAGACCTTCGCGCGGGCACTCACCCAGGTTCGCGACGAACGGGTTTCAGCATGAGCGCCGCGGAACTCACCCCCGAGGTCGCGCCGGATCCCGCGCCGAACATCACACCGCAGGCACCAGCACCGTTTACGATGCTGGGAGCAAGCGGTGTGGGCGTGTGTGAGGGCGACGTGTGTGCAATGCCAGGTGCGGTAACCGGCCCCCAGGACACCGAGCCCGCGAACTAGACCAGGGGCCCGGAAGCTACGCTCCCGACTCCACATGCACGGCGGTCACCTCAAGCTGCGCGCCCTGCACACCCCAATTGGAGAGCTCTGATTGGAGCGCCCCGTACACCGCGCGCACAACTTGAGGCGTCGCGTGTGCGGTTCCGACCCCAAGCGCGACCTCAACAAGCAGCGACTCCTCGACGGCGCTCACGCGCACGGGGGAACCGGGGTCCGCACCGTTCACGGCCGACACTGCGCCCGCTGCCAGCGCGTGAAGCGCGGACGAACCTGGCGGGTACAGCTCGACAACCCCGGGAATTGTCCGCACGAGCGCATCAATCTGGGCGCGCAGCATCCGCAAATCTTCCGTCATTTCTCCTCCTTGGCGCGGGCGGGCCACCACTGCACATCTCTCACGCGAATATCCACAGCGGAGACATTCAGTTCTGTATGGTGCGCCAGTCTCGCCGCTATTTCGTGTCGGAGCCGTGCGACCCGAGAGTGGATCGGCACCCCGTACTGCACGCTCACATCGACAAGAATCCTGGTGGGTGCCCCCCATTCAGTCACCTCACCGTCAAAATGGCAGCGCCCGATCAGCACACCGGACACCGCAGATTCCGCAGAGCGGATCACACCTCGGACAGCTCCCTCGGTCATCCCCAGGCGCACTTCCGGGACCGACTCAACGGCCCCGTTCTGGATCTCAGCTACGCCAGACTGCCGGGACTCAGACCACAGGATTTCGGATGGCACGGGTTCAGTCGGCGCGATCGGGATCTTCCGTCCGGCGCGCACATCGTGCGCGATACCCGCGAGAATGCCCTGCACCCACCCCTCGTCAGGAGCGGGTTCGGCTGCAACCTCCGCGGCCATCGCCTCGGCGGTAAACCCGCGCAGCTTCGCGAGCGCATCCAGCGCGAGACGGCAGGCCGGCGAGGCCTCGATTGCGGGATTCCTGGGTTCCCGACCCGATTCCAAGTAGTCTGCAAGCTCTTCAAGCGTGTGCCCGTCGAGTTCATCGAAGCTTCCAGGCACGGCCTCCACCCCGTCCAGGCGGTCATTTTCACTCATCGCCATTCCTCCATTCTGACCAGGAGAAACTTCCGGGCGCGGGCCAGTAGACCGCGCACTGTCGATGCCGAAACGTCAAGTTCTTCAGCGATCTCCTCATAGCTGCATTCTCCGATCTCTCGCAGCACCCAACACGCTCGCTGAGCGTCTGGGAGCTCGTGCAGTGCTGCGCTCAACGCTGCCGTGCCGCTTCGCCCCTCAACGATTCGAGCTGGCGAGGTGTGCGCGGGCGCTGTCGGTTCCAGGTCGTCAACGTCGAGGTGTACCCGAGCCGCTCGAATCCGGTCGATTGCCGTCCTCCCGGTGATCCGCATCAGCCAGCTCCGCACCCGAGCGGGGTCCGAGAGTTCCCCCATCCGCTGCCACGCGGTGACCCAGACCTCCTGCACCACATCGTCAACCTCGGCGTTCCCGGGGAGCACCTGTCGCGCATACGCCCGCATCATCGGTGTGTGTCGCCGCACCAGCACCGCGAAGGCAACCGTATCGCCGTCCGCGGCGCGTCCCGCGACAATCGCATCATCGGCACCGGCCAGCGCGTGTTCGTGGGCGTGAGCACCCATGTCTCCCCCTCCCTGGAGGTCCGACAGTCCCGGACCGTCATTCTTCACCGCGTTCCTGAACATTGCGAGCACGAACTCCGCAGCGTATTCCCACCCTCACCGCACCCTGACGGCGGAGCGCCATCGGTGCCAGACCCCCGGCCCGGCGAGATGCAGCACCACGGGCATCGACGCACCGACGAGCGCATCCCATTCCGCGGCTGCGGTCTCGGCGGCTGTCACGACCTCCGACAGCACCGCCCCCCGCTGGGTTGTGGCTCGAAGGAGCAAGGCGGGCTCGCGGCGCACACGAAAGGCTCCGATCTGCACGGAGATCACGCCCGGGCAGTCGCGCATCGCGTCGCCAATGACCTCTGCGGCGACGCTGCGATCGACAGCCGTCACTCCGCCCACTTCGGCCGCCCTGGCGACCGTGGACGTTCGTCCGCCGCCGCGCGTTGCGAGAAACCAGATCAGCAGCGCAAGCACTCCCAGGATTCCAGCAACTCCCCATGCCACGAGGCCTGGCGGCACAGCCGTGTTCTGCGGATCGCTCACCACAGCAGACACCGCTGCGCGTGCGTCCGACACCGAGTCGTCCCACCCCGGCAGAACACGCGAGATCGCGTCCGGCCACACCGATATCATCACCAGGACGCCTCCGATGACTGCCAAGACCAGGCCGGCCAGGCACAGTACGACACGATTGAGGATCCGGTTCGTCGAGTTCATGCGAGCACCCCCTGAGACGCGATTGAAACTCGGACAGAAGCGGGGAACCCCGCGTCACGAAGCACCGCCTCCGCGGCACGCGTCACGCTCCGGGGATCCTGCGGAACACCGCTTGTCGGGGTGATGCGCACGGCAACCGCGCGCGTGCCCACATTCACACTCACCTGTCCCCGCCCGATCCCGCATCGCATCGCGACTCCGTCCGCCACCGCGTTCGCAAGCACGGTGGCGTCACACAACACCCCGATCCGCGCGCTCGTCCGCTGTCGCCGTGAGTTCCGGCCCGGGAGCACACCGGCCCCCAGGAGCAGCAGGCCGAGCAGGAGTATCGCGATCCCTGCGGCGAGCGCAAGCGCGGGAGCGAGCCTCAGCTCCTGCAGCGTTGTCGCGAGCCCGTCACGGATCCGAGCGTCAAAGCTCCCCCAGACCACGGCGGCAACCGCGCCCAGGATCCCCACAAGCAGGACGCTCACGACGGCGACCGCGGGCGCGGTCCGCGAGGCGTGGGTTTCCCGGCGGAGCACCCGCCGGTACACAGCCGAGAGCTCAGTCATTTCACCCTCCGGGGACTGCTGCGGTCCACCCCCGCGAAGCGCACGTCGACCGCGGCAACATGCCGGTCCGCGAGGTCTCGCATCCCGCTGATCACTGCGTCACGGACTGCTGCCCCGCGCTCGGCAAACGTGCCCGCCGGTGTACCCGACAGGGCCACCGGGACGGTAACGCCAGCCCGGAGTGCTCCGTCGGCATCCGAGAGGGCCACGCGCACACTCCGCAACGGTACGTTTGCGGCGTCCCGAGACAGGGCCATCGCCAACCGTTCTAGGGCACGGGGCGTGAGCACGGTCAGCCCCCTCTCGCGAGGTTCGACGGGTGGGACGCTGGCCTCGGTCACGATGACCTCCGGCCGCGGAAGACATCGGCAAGGGCCCGGACGTCGATCTGGCCATCGAGCGCCCGCCCCACCGTCGCCCCAAGCAGCATCAGCGCGCCAACAAGGACGGCGGCCCAAAACCCGAGCACGACCCAGGTCAGCGCGATTACCGCGCCGACCACAGCACCGATCGTCCCGCTACTCACAGGACTCGCGCCTCCGGTGCACCCTCACCCGCGGCCTGATCATCGTCCGATGGGATATGCACGTCATTGACCGTGACGTTGACCTCGGTCACGTCCATACCAACAAGCTCGCGCAGCGCCAGGTAGATTGCTGCGCGCACGTCGCCTGCGACCTGCTGCAGTGAGACCGGGTACTCCGCGACGATCGTCACGTCGACCGCAACCTGCGTCTCACCCACCTCGACGCTGATGCCCTGAGTCAGATCCGTCGTGTTCAACACGTCGCGGATTGCACCGACAACGCGCGCCGCACCACCGCCGAGTGCGTAGACGCCAGCGACCTCGCGGGCGGCAATGCCCGCGATCTTCGCGACCACACCGTCTTCGATTGTTGTCTTTCCGGCGAGTCCCGCACCAGCATCCGCCGGAGCGATCTTTCCCGTCGTGGACGGTGCAGTCGTGTTCGATACCTGTGCCATGAGCGTCTCCTTCGTGATGAGACCGCGCCGTGCGGCGCGGGTTGCTGAGATCAGCGACACCAATAAGACGAGAGCAGATCGAGATTCGTCACAAAAAAGTTGCTTCTCAGCCAGATGGGTTCTGTGGCGGCGGTGGTATCTTGGGGAGATGCATCTGATCTTCCTGTAGCGGCTGAGCCCGCACTTCACGCTCGTCGAGTCACTCCGAGCGCGGATTCACGCTCATTCAGACCTCATCGGTCGCCGTTAATTGGTGTACCCAGCGTCGCGCTGCGACGGGTACGCCCAGGCAGGAAGAACTGCACAATGCCAACGACCCCTCGAATTCCCGCGCGCCAGCGCGCCCAGATCACCGCCGCTGACCTCTCCGTCACCCGCGGCACCACGCAAGTTCTGACCGGGGTGGATCTCACCCTCACACCCGCGTCACGCATCGCGATCATTGGCGAGAACGGCCGTGGTAAGTCCACACTGTTGCACGCGCTCGCCGGGTCGCTGACCCCGACGAGCGGGACCGTGCGCCGGATCGGCACCGTGGCGCTTGCCGAGCAGGAGATGTCTGCCCCGCCGGGTTGCACGGTGGGGGACGCCGTCGCCGAGGCAATCGCGGATCCGCTCGCGGCGCTTGCCGAGCTCGACACGGCCGCGGCGCAACTCGCGGCCGGCTCTGAGGAGGCAAACGCCAGCTACGCGACCGCTCTTGAACATGTTGAGGCGCACGACGCGTGGAACGCCGAACGCCGCGTCCAGATCGCCCTCGCGGCGCTTGGCGCGGAGCAGGATCTCACACGAGAGCTCGCCGCACTCTCCGTCGGCCGACGCTATCGGGTCCGGCTCGCGTGTGTGCTCGGTGCCGACGACGACTTTCTCCTGCTCGATGAACCCACAAACCACCTCGATCGGAATGGGCTCGATTTCCTCACCGCACACCTCCACGAGCGGCGCGGCGGCGTGGTGCTCGTCAGCCACGACCGGGCCCTGCTTGCGGACCTTGCTGAGACGATCGTTGATCTCGATCCCACGCCCGACGGCCGACCCCGGATCTCGGGCGGTGGCTACGCCGGGTACCGAGAGGGCCGCGCAGCGGCCCAGGCTCGGTGGGAACAGGCATACGAACGCCAGCAGGCCGAGCACACTCGCCTTCAGGACAGCCTGAGCGCCGCGCAGAACCGACTCGTTTCCGGGTGGCGACCCGAGAAAGGAACGAACAAGCACGGTCGGGCAACGCGAGCCGGCGGCCTGGTACAGAGCGTGCACCGGCGGCAGGAAGAGCTTGAGGCACACACGATCTCGCTGCCCGAGCCGCCCCTCAACTTCTCATTCCCTGAGCTCCCTGCACGGGCGGGGGTCGAACTCGTGTCGCTCGACGAGGTCACGGTCGCGGGGCGCCTGAGCATTCCCGTATCCCTCGCACTCACAAGTGGGGACCGGCTCCTCGTAACCGGCCCGAACGGTGCGGGGAAAACAACGCTCCTGCAGCTCCTCGACGGTGCTCTCACCCCGAGCTCCGGGACGATACGCGCCGCCCGCACGGCGCGGGTGGGAAGCCTGCCGCAGGAGAGCGCGCTGCCCGCCGATCGGCGCGCTAGCGAGGTCTTCGCTACGCACGTGGAAGTGCTCATCGCGCGGGGAGTGCTCGATCCGGCGTCGGCCGTGGGGCTCGCGTCTCTCGGGCTGCTGCGCTCACGCGACGCCGGGAAACGGATCGGGGACCTCTCGATGGGCCAGCAGCGCCGGCTCAGCCTCGCCCTCGTGCTCGCGAGTCGCCCGCACGCACTACTGCTCGACGAGCCAAGCAACCACCTCTCGATCGCGCTCGTCGATGAACTTACCGAGGCGCTCCAGGCCACCCCGGCCGCCGTGGTCGTGTCGAGTCACGACCGGCAACTCCTCCGCGACACCGCGACCTGGCCCCGCCTCACCCTCGCGGCCCCCTAAATACGCATCGATGGGTGAGTTTCCGGGGCTTCGGTTTCAGGAAGCCCCAGAAACTCACCCATCGATGCACCCGGAGGGCGCGGGGAGAGCGCCCGGAGGGGCCGGGGAAGGGCCAGCGTTAGAGCACGCTGTGCAGGAAGCCCTGGGTGCGGGCGTGCTGCGGGTTGTCGATCACGTCTGCAGGATCCCCGCTCTCCACAACCACGCCGCCGTCCATGAACACGACCTGATCGGCGACCTCTCGGGCAAACCCGATCTCGTGGGTCACCACGATCATCGTCATGCCCTCGTTTGCGAGTTCCTTCATCACGTCAAGCACCTCGCCAACGAGTTCGGGATCCAGCGCGGAAGTCGGCTCGTCAAACAGCATCAGCTTCGGCTTCATCGCGAGGGCCCGGGCGATCGCGATGCGCTGCTGCTGGCCGCCGGAGAGCTGCGACGGGTAGTGGTCCGCCCACGCATCGAGGCCGACCCGGCGCAGCAGTGTGTGCGCCTCGGCGATCGCGTCCGCCTTGCTCCGACGAGAGACGACCATGGGTGCCTCGATGATGTTCTCGAGCGCGGTCTTATGCGGGAACAGGTTGAACCGCTGAAACACCATACCGATGGAGCGGCGCTGGCGTGCGACCTCCCGCGGGTGCATTTCGCGCAGCCGCTCCCCCTCGGGGCGGTAGCCGACGATCTCGCCGTCGACCGAGATTCGACCCCCGTCGATCGTCTCGAGGTGGTTGATGCAACGCAGCAGCGTTGACTTGCCCGAGCCTGACGGACCGAGCAGCACCGACACCTGGCCGGCGTGCACATCCATCGAGATGCCCTTCAGCACCTCAAGGCTTCCGAAGTGCTTGCGCACCCCGCGGAGCTGGACGAGGGCGGTATCGCTGAGCTCAGCCATTGCGCTCCCCCTTCTTCTTTCCCTGGAACTGGACGGCAATCGCACCCGTCATTTCGCGCGCCTTCTGCAGCGGCGAGGCCGGCGCGTTGCGCTCCACCCCACGACCGAAGTAGCGCTCGAGGTAGAACTGCGGGATCGAGAGGATCGACACGATCAGGAGATACCAGATACTCACGACGATCAACAGCTCGACCTGTTTGAGGTTCTGCGCCGAGATCTGCGTGGCGCGGGTGTACACCTCCATCACCGCGATCAGCGAGAGCAGCGAGGTGTTTTTGATCATGGAGATGAGCTCGTTGCCGAGCGGCGGAATGATCACACGCATTGCCTGCGGCAGCAAGATGCGCACGAACGTCGCGAGCGGGCTCATCCCGAGCGATGCCGCGGCTTCCTTCTGCCCGGCGTCTACGGAGAGCATGCCGGAACGAACGATCTCAGCCGAGTACGCGGCCTCGTTCAACGTCAGCGCAATAATGCCTGCCACGAAGGCTGTCAGCAGGACGTTCGTGTCGATCTCCCAGAACACCACGTCGGTGAACGGGATCCCCAGAGAAATCTTCTCGAAGATGAGGCCAAAGTAGCCCCAGATCACGATCTGCACGAGCAGCGGGGTGCCGCGGAAGAGCCACACGTAGAACGAGGAGAACACGACCGCGACGGGGTTACCTGAGAGGCGCATTGCCGCCAGGATCACGGCGAGCACTGTGGAGATGATCATCGCGATCGCGGTGATCAGCAGCGTCACGCCGACGCCGGAAACGATCTCCGGGTTGAACATGTACTGCCCCACCACGGAGTAATCGATGTTCTTATTCGTCCAGAGGGCTTGGACAAACCAGGCGGCGAACAGGATCAGGGCGAGCGCCCAGATCCATCGCCCCGGCCGCCGGAGCGGGAGTGCTTCGATGTCGAAGCTCCGATCCTGCGCCGGTGCCGTCACAGTTGAGGTACTCATGGTTCGGTCTTAGCCTTCCGTTGACGCGCCGTTGACGATGGCCTTGTCCGTCGCGAACTTCCCGAGGTTGTGGGTGTCGAGGATGTCCTGGTACACGCCTTCCTCGATCAGTGCCTGCAGGGCGAGGCGCAGTGCCTCGGTGAGTTCGGTGTTCTCCTTCAGCGTGCCGATGCCCGTGTATACGGGGTTGATGCCGGCGGGGAACTCCGGATCATCGATCATCTCGAAGTCCTTGCCGTCGCCCGCGGTGGCGACTGTGTACGCGGCGACGGGGGCGTCAACCGGGTAGGCGACGACGCGGCCAGCTTTCAGCGCTGTCTGCGGGTCCTGGGCGGTGGGCAGCTGCTGGATCACAAGCTCACCCTTCCCCTCCGACTTGCAGGTGGCGGCGAGCTCATTCAACAGTTCGAGCTGCGCACTGGCCTTCTGCACGGCCACGGGGTGACCGCACAGGTCGTCGAGGCCGGTGATGCCCTCGGGGTTGCCCTGCTTCACGACGATGGTGAATCCGGCGTAGATCTCCTCGATGAAGTTGAGGGTCGCCTCGCGTTCGATCGTGTCGTTCATGCCCGACATGATGATGTCGAACTTCTTGGCCTGCAGCGACGGGATCACGGTCTCGAACGCCTGGTGCGAGATCTTGAACTCGACGCCGAGCTTTTCACCGAGCGCCTGGGCCAGATCCGGATCAAGCCCGCTCTGCTTTTCGCCGTCGAGCATGATGAACGGCGGGTACGGGATACCGGCGGCGGCGCGGATCACGCCGGCCTCGCGGATCGACTCGGGGAGGGCCGCTGCTGCAGCCTCGTCGACACCGGAGGTGACCTGCGTTGCCGGATCAGCGGAGGGGCTCGCGGTGCCGCCGGTGTCTCCACCGGAGCAGGCGGTGAGGCCGAGCATCGCGGCAAGCGCTGCGGCGGCGGAGATCTGTACGAGCTTCTTCATGAGGTTCCTCTTCCTTGGGGAATGACTGGTGGGGATGTTCGGGGTGGGTTGTGGTGTGGAGGGAGCGCCGAGGCGATGCGGGCGGCCGGTTAGGACGCCCAGGCTTCTTCGCTGGGGCCGACGTGGTGGCCGAGGAACTCGGCGTAGGTCTGCCGGCGTACCGCGAGGCGACTCTCACCCTCACGGCAGAACACGACTGCGGGTTTGAGCGCACCGTTATAGTTATTGGAAAGCGTGTAGCCGTAGGCACCGGTCGCGGCGAGGACGATCGTATCGCCAGTCGCGGGGGCTGCAAGTTCGGCGCGGTCTACGAGCAGGTCGCCGGACTCACACTGACGGCCAACAAGCTGCGCGGTCGTGTCGGGCGTCGCGTTCGCGCGATCCGCCACGATAGGCGTGAACTCCATGTTCATGAGCGCGACGTTCATCTGATCGGCGAGGCCGCCATCGACGGCAACGAAGGTGGCACCCGTGTGCTTGACGTTGTTGACGCGGTAGGCGGTCATTCCGGTGCGCGCTACGAGCGAGCGGCCGGGCTCGATGATGAGGCGGCTACCGGCCGGAAGCACACGCGTTGCCGCGGCGGTAATCGCGTCGAGGTACTCGTCAAGGCTCGGCGCGTGGTGGGTCACGTTGTAGTCGACGCCGAGGCCGCCGCCGATGTTGTAGACAGGGAACTCGCCGAGTTCGCGCACTGCTTCAACGGCACGTTCGAAGGGTTCGACTTCGAGCACCTGGGAGCCGATGTGCAGGTGCAGGCCCACGACGTTGATGAACGGGTGTGCCTCGAGCTTCGCGATGAGTGCTTTCGCCTGCGGGATCGGCAGACCGAATTTCGAGGCCACGCCGCCCGTTGAGATTGCCTTGGGTACATTCGGGTCCACACCGGGGATGATCCGGATCAGGACATCCTGGGGCCGGGTGAGCAGCGCATCGAGGCGTTCCACATCGGCTTCGCCATCGAGCACAATCGCGCCGATCCCGGCCTCGACCGCGAGCACGAGTTCCTCGTGGCTTTTCGCGTTGCCGTGCAGGTGGATCAGCTCGGCCGGGGCCCCCGATTCGAGCGCGAGCAGCAGCTCACCGGCACCGGCCACGTCGATCGCGAGCCCCTCAGCCGCGGCGACGGCGTAGGCGGCAAGCACCGGGAACGACTTCGAAGCGAACGCGACCTGGCTATTGGGCCAACGCGCGGCGAGGCCTTCACGGTAGGCACGCATGCGATCACGCAGGCCCTGCTCGTCGATCACGTAGAGCGGCGTACCGAACTCCTCGGCGAGCGCCGGGACCGAGCAGCCGCCGACCTCGAGGACGCCGTCGGCGCGCACCGCTGCGTTGGGGGGAAAGATCCGTTCAAACCGGGGATCGTGAAACCCGCTACCTGCCACTGGGGAACTCCTTTGTTTCGTCTCTACCGACTGTAGAAACCGAAATCACCCCAATCCTTATCGGATTCGCTAATGTTTACCCGTGGTGTTATCGATTCCGCGCACAAGTGCGCTTCCCCCGCTCTCGAACGGCCTTCCCATAGGAAGTCTTGTCAGCCAGATGGGGCACGGCGTGCTGACCGTGCTGCACGCGTCACGTCGTTCAGCGGCGCTTCTCGGAGTCGCGTACTACGACACTGACCTCGGCGATCAGCAGCTTGCGGGGCAACTCATCATGCTCACCGCGCACGCCGAACTCGGTGCCGAGCGCCTCGACGCTCTCTGCGCGCGCCTCCGGGAAGCGCGCGCGAGCGGGATCGTGGCCCGCGCCGCTGGCGGGCCGGAGGGAGCCGCCCTGGTAGCGGCGTGCGCGCAGCATGACATCCACCTGCTCGACCTCACACCCACGGTGGGCTGGCGCGAGTTTGATGCACTCGTGAGCCGGCTGCTTGGCGAGCACGGGGCCGGACTCCAGCTCGGCACGAACTCGGGCGACAGGCTTTTTTCGCTCGCGAACTCCGTCGCGCAGGCATTCGGGGGGTCCGTGGCAATCGAAGATCACCGCCGCAACATCCTCGCCTATTCCGCGCTTCCCGGGCAAGCAATCGACGCTCTACGCGCAAACGGCATCCTCACGCGACGCACACCTGACGGTCCCCTCAACGAGATTCGGTACCGTCAGGTGTTCGCCGCCGATGGCATCTCCAGGTTTCCGACCGAAAACGGCTTCGCGCCGCGGGCCGCGCTCCCCCTTCGAGCGGGAAACATTCCGCTCGGGTCCATCTGGGTCATCGATCCAGCAGGCGACGAACTCAGTACCCCGCTATCACCAGAGAAGGAAGAAGTACTGCGGAGCGCCGCGGAGCTTGCCTCGGGGTACATCGTGGACGCCTGGCGCTTCGACCACGGCGACGAGCGTTCCAAGGAGACGGCGTTGCGGCGCCTGTTCGCAGGGACGCCGCACGAGAACGATTCGACAGTGTTGGGCATCCGGCCGGACCAGAATTGCCTGGTGCTCGCGATCGACAGCGGGGCGATCCTTGAGGGCGACCTAAGCGAGATCCGCACCGCGGCGTCCCGCCACCTGTCCGTGTATTTCCCCGGCAGCATCTGCAGCGTCATGGAGGGAAAGGTCGTCGCACTGCTCCCCACGAGTTCGACCGGCCCCGTGGTGCGCTCGCTCGAGCGCCTGCTCCCCGAACTCGAACGCCTCGTTGGGGCTGCCTGCCACTGCGGGCTCAGCTACCCTCGGCGGCCCAGCACATCGCTCACCGAGGACTATGAGCGCGCCGTTCGCGTCGCCGAGTGCGCCCGATCCATGCGCCTCACGGTCGCGACTCCCGACGAGGTGCAGCCCCAGCTCGTGCTTCGCCAGTGTGCCGACGCGCTCAGGTCCACAGACCTCCGGCTCCCCGAGACCGAGATCCTGCTGGGGTCCGGTGAGGCCGAAACACGCGCCACACTCCTCGCCTGGCTCGAGGAACGCGGGAGCGCCCCTCGCGTGGCGGAACGTTTGAACGTGCACGAGCAGACCGTGCGCTACCGCATGCGTCAGGCCACGGCGCGGCTCGGCATCGACCTGGAGGATCCCGACCGTACGCTAACTCTGTGGCTCCAGCTCCGACTGGCTGAGCTCGACTAACGACGGAGGATGCGGTCCGCGAGGGCGCGGCGCGAGGGCGCATCACCGCTGGCCTCGCCCACGAGCACGCGAAAGAGTGTCGGACCAACGAGCTCTGCCGCGAGAGTGTCTTCACTCAGCGCCGGATCGATCCGAGCTGCGTCCCGGATACGCCGGATCACCGCGCGCGCAGCGTCGCCGAGTACATCCTGGTTGCCGAGCAGCGCGGCGACCTGAGGGTCGTGCTGCGCTTCCCCTAAGAGTGCGCGATAGGCAAGCCCCGCGTCGGACGCGGTCAGGAACGAAAACAGCGCCTCCAGGAACTCGGTGACGACGGCGTCCGGGGTGCCTGTCGTCACGACAGTGAGTTCCCGGATCGCGTCGGCGGCACTCGCTTCGAGCAGGATCTCAGCCTTTGACGACCACCAGCGATAGACGGTTTGCCGTCCCACCCCCGCTTTTTCAGCGATGCCCTTCATCGTGAGCGCCGCGTATCCCTCGGAGACGAGCAGGTCGTCGGCGGCGTGCAGGATCGCGAGCCGCGCATCTTCGCTACGCGGGCGCCCCAGCGGGCGGGTGTTCTCGGCCATGCGTCGACAATATCACTTTCGAGACTTGCTGTCTCGCAATCCAATCACTACGCTTGCGATACACAGTGTCTCGTTATTCCGCATATCGAACCCCAGGAAGATTCCGCATGACCACTCCCCCCACTCCCCGCTGGGGCGCCACCGCCCGGCGCGCGATCGTCGCGACGGCGTTCGCATTTGCCGTCACCATGATGGGCACCACGCTCCCCACCCCGCTCTACGCGATCTACTCAGCCCAGCTCGACTTCACACCACTCACCGTCACGGTGCTCTTCGCGGTCTACGCGCTCGGCGTTGTCGGAGCGCTCCTGCTCTTCGGTCGACTCTCGGATGAGCTCGGACGCCGGCCTGTTCTCCTCATCGCAGTCGGCTTGGCCCTGACCAGCGCCGTCCTGTTTCTGATCCCACCCAGCCTCCCCCTCCTCCTTGTCGCGCGTGTCGTATCCGGAATCGGTGCCGGCCTAATGAGCGGTGCCGGGACGGCCGCGATCATCGACCTGTTCCCCGCCGACCGCAAGGCCACAGCCGCGACCGTGGCCGTCACCGCGAACTCGGGCGGCCTCGCGCTCGGAACGCTCGTTGCCGGCGTCCTCGCGTCCACGGTCTCCGAACCACTCGTGACGCCGTTTGCCGCGCACCTCACACTCACCCTGATCGCACTCCTCAGCCTCGCACGATGGGTGCCTACCCCGGCTCAGCGCGGCCGGTTCCGGATCCGCCCACAGCGCCTGCATGTTCCCGCGGAAATTCGGGGCACGTTCACCCGCGCCGTCTGCGCCGGCGGGATCGGCTTCTCAACCGCGGGAGTCCTCACGGCCGTCTCCGCCCTATTCCTTGCCCGACACCTGGGGCTCACGAGCCCCGCGCTTTCCGGCTTTGTGGTGTTCCTCACCTTCGCGGGCATGGCGTCCGGCCAGCTCATCGCTCGGCGACTGCGCCCCGTAGTCGCGATTCCCGTGGGGTGCGGCGGCCTCGCCGCGGGAGCGGGGATCCTCGCACTCGCCCTCGCGACCGAAACACTGGTACCGCTGCTCATCGCTGCCACGGTGCTCGGCATATCGAGCGGCCTGTGCCTGAACGCCGGCATTGCGAGCACCGTCGAGCAGGTCCCGCCAGCCGAGCGGGGCGGCGTCTCCTCCGCGTTCTTTGCCGGACTCTACGTGTTCCTCGCCATCCCCGCGATCGGTGTCGGCCTGCTCGCCACGCAGCTCGGCCTCATCACCGCGGGCCTCGCGTTCAGTGCCCTCGTGGCGCTGGGTGCCTTGACAGTCGGAATTGCTGCAGTCGCGAGCGCGCGACGATCCGACACCGCCGCGTAGCCCCTACTCCTCAAACATGGGCAGCTCCGGGGCCAGCGCCCGCAGCTCCCCCCAGACGGCGAGGAAACGTCGCCGCACCGCCTCCGGATGCCAGCTGCCCGCACGGAGCTCACGCGGAAGCAACGGATCGACCCGCAGCGCCTGATCCAGCGCCTCGCTCAATCGCAACGCCTGCGCCGCGATCGCGACCGGCCCCCCGGGGCGAGCACGCTCCGCCCGGGCGAGTTCACGTTCCAGCGGCGCGTAAGCTGCGAGCGTCGGTGCGGCCGGCCAGTACTGTTCCGCGATCTCTGCGGCTGCTACGCACCCCGGAATGTGGAGTTCCGTGGTTGCGGCCACGATGAGACGCGAGTCGAAGCCTTTGAGCGCGAGGAGCCGCGCCACCTCCGGGCCGAGTTCGTGCGGCGACAGGTACATCCCTGGCGCGAGCGCCACGGCCCCGAGGAGCGTCAGCGCGCCGCGCACGGCGTCCCGCTCTGAGCGTTCGGATTCGGGGATCGAGAATGCGAGTATCCACCAGCGGCCATCCCACGCGGCACCACCTTCGTCCTGCGTAAACGCAAAGGCGACGAGCTGATCTTCCACGGCGGCCACTGCGGTGGCCGCCTCCGTCCGCTCCAGACGTCCGGCGCGCCCGCGCCCCACCTGGCGCAGGGATCCCGCGGCTTCCATGCGCCGGATCGCGAGCCGAACGCGCTGCTCGGGAATGCCAAGTTCGAGCCCCACGTCATAGAGGAAGTCGAGCTGAGTTCGCCCGCTCACCCCCAGGCAGCCTTCGATCACGGTGCGGGGCGAGACCTCTAGGGGCGCCGCATCCGCCACAGTCTCGACAGTCATATGGCTACCGTATCGCGCTCACTGGCTCGCCGCCGGCGTCCGTGCGTCGACGCTTTCCCAGGGGTAGCCGTGCCGCGTGAATGCGGCGGCAACCACGGCTTTGCCCCCTTCGACGTCGTCGTCAAACAGTACGCGCCCCTCCACCGATTCGATACGCACTTTGCCGCCGTGACGGTAGACGCCGCCGACAAGCTCACGCGCCACAACGCGAACATCATCACCCTCACGAATCTGGATCTGCCCGTCGCTCAGCGTCAGAACTGCACTCTGGTACGTGATGACACACGCGATCACCAAGCCAACGACCCCCAAGACCGCAGGACGACCCACAACCATCACGGGGTGCTCAAACGAGCCCAGAAACTTGAGCACGTCGAGGTATGGGATGGGCCACGTCGAGACGTGCTGCAGCACCCACGGAAGCACAAATCCGAGCCCCACTCCGGCACCACCACACACGACCCACACCACAACCTTGTCGACCGTCGTCATGCGCAACACGGTCTCGCTGCGCGCCGGATCGACATTCTGTGCTGCATCCACTGCGGCCACCCTTTCCGTGAATTTTCTATCTTTATTGACACGATCGTAGCAGAAAAGATAGATTTACCGCATCGCCCGCGACTCAAAGGACCCACCCGCATGCACACTCCATACTCTGACCCCGCTTCGGCGGGAGCCTTCTCCAACCTTCCGCTCCGGGCGGGCACCACCTCACTGCACTGGCGCCCACTGCGCAAGACCGACGCCACGCTGCTCCATCGACTCCACCAGGCGGCGGGGCGGATCGACCACCCCCACGCCCGCCACGAGCGCGCTGCAGTCGCCCTACTGCTCGACGAACCGAACTTTGTCCCGCGACGTGACGGGATCATTGCCATCGGCCCAGGCGGGGCAGCACTCGCCTACGGCGCGTGCGTCCGCGAGAATCCCCCGGCACCCGACTCCGACCGCACGATCCCGGTACACCGCGAGATCCGGCTCGACGGCACCGTGCATCCACAGATCCGCGGCCACGGAATCGGACATGCGCTCCTCACCTGGCAGAAAGACCGAGGCCGGGCGCTCCTGGCACTCACCTCACCCCCGGCCGGCGGCCCCGACCCCACGGACACCCCGGCGCTCCTCACCACCTTCGCGCACACCCCGAGCTCCGCCGCCGCGCGACTGTACAGCGCGGCAGGCCACACGCCAGTTCGATCCTGGCTGCGGATGCGCCGCCCTCTGGGGACCATGGCACCCGCGTCCGCCGTGCCGGCACCGCCGATTCCCGAGCGCCCGCTCCCCACCGGGATCCAGCTCCGCCCGTTTTCCCTCCGCTACTCCGAGCTGACCCGGATCGCGCTCAACGATGCGTTTCGGGACCACTGGGGCTTCACCCCGATTTCGCGGCGCGACTGGCGTCGCCAGGGTCGCGACGGCACATTTGCATCCCGAATCTCGCTGCTCGCGTTGGCCGGGCGGGGCACGCGGCGCGACCCGCGCCGCGTGGCGGGCTTTGTGCTCTCCCAGGTCAACCGCAAGGAGTGGGTGCTGCACGGGGAGCGATTCAGTAAGTTCGACGCGATCGGAGTCACCCGCGCCTGGCGGGGTACGGGACTCGCCACGCCGCTCATCGCGGCAGCACTCCGCGCGCACGAAGCACGGGGCTTCTCAAGCGTGGAGCTCGACGTGGATGCAGACAACCCGAGCGGCGCGCTCGCCATGTACACACGGCTGGGCTTCACCGAGCGCGATCGCTCCGTGAGCTACGGACTCAGCGCGTAACGTCGTCTCGCTCAGTCTGAGTGCCAGCGCTCCTGATGTTCCTGTTGCGCCGCAGGCAGTGCGTGCCGGTAGTGCGTTGCGTAAAAGTCAGGATCAATGTGTTGCGACTGCAGGTACACCGAGGTGAGCACCGTAGGAATCGTCTCGGGAAAGCCGCCAGATCGTTCGATCAGCGTCGCCAGCACACTCGAGAGGTACCGCAGGGTCGCGTCATCGAATCGTTCCGTCTCGGCCCGCACCCCAGCGTTGTGGCGGAATGGTCCGTCCGAGGCTCCGAGGCCGGTCCCGAACGCGCCGTGCGCACCGAACTTCAGTTCGGTAAACGCCGCGACAATTGCGTCCGGGCCACCGTGATAGAACGGATGCAGCGTCTCGAAGTGCCCCGACAACCCCACCGGCCTCGCGGCCACGCCCGCGATACTGTGTACAAGGTCGAACCCGAGCCCCGGCACGCCCTGCGCCGCGTGGGCCCCCAGGAGCGCGCCGGAGTCCACGCCACCAAATAGCCAGCCGCCCAGCCCCATCGCCTGCTGCATCAATTGTGCATTGTGGCCAAGGATCCCGGACTCCACGCTCGCCTGCTGAAATACGAGCTGTTCAAAGGCCGCGAGCGGCACCCGCGCCGAGTCGTGTACGCGCCCCAGCGCCAGCAACTCGGCGGGGTTCCCCACGGGCGCATCTGCCGCCGGATCCCACAGTACGACGCCCTCGCCCGTCACGATGCTGAGGAACGTCAGGAAATACTCAGTCATGTCGGTGACCGGGACAAACAGGGTGGTGCCGTCTTGCAACACATCCCAGCGATTATGCGCGGAGACGTGCGGCGCCCGCGGCGGAACCCGGAGTCGCGTCTCGGTCACCTGTTCGGTGAGCGCGGTTGTCACGGCAACAAGCTCGCGGAGAGAGGCCGCGTTGCTCACCGCGCGCAGTTCCGCGGGCCCGGCCTCCCGGATCCGGGTAATGGAGACCCCGTCATCATCCGCGATGACAAGTTCAGAGGCCTGCACCCCAGCCGCGCTCGGCGAAGTCCGTCCCGCAAGTCGCAGCGGGTAGTTGGCTCCGGCGTGGGCATCCCCGGACGCTGTGTGCGGCATGCCGAGGTGCCAGCCCGTGAGCCCTGTCGCCGCCCACACGAGCAATGCACGTTCCTCATCCGTGAGCGGCTGCGGTTCACGCTGAGAGGTAAAAGCCAGGGGTCCATCAGGAATTGTCATGCCGACGCCGAAACGACGGGAGCGGCGATCACGCAGCGCATCGACAAGCGGGTAGGAGCTCAGGTCCACGAGCGGATCCATCACTGGGCCGTAGCGTCCGGTGCCGACAGGGGGCCGCGCGTGCGTGCACTGAGCGCCTCGTCAACGTCAAAGTAGCTCGCCCGAATGTCACTCACCCCGGGCATCGCCGCCAATGAGGTACGCATCGGCCCCTCACCCCAGGCCCGCGCCGACGTTTCATCCAGGAAGAGGTAGAGACCCGCTGCTTGACCGCGCTCGTCGTCAGATCCCCAAATCTTCCAGATCAGCCCCGGGACCTCACTGATGTGCTCAGCGGCGAGGCGGTTCCGTTCCCGCTGAGCCGGATCCGCCGAGCCGAGTGTGCGAGCGTAGTTCACCTGGAGAAATTTCATAGCGGAGCCTCCCACTGGGACAGTCTGGACAGAAATCCATCCCCCAGCGGTGCCGCGTACCAGTCACCAGTATCCCCCAGAAGGATTCCGCCGACAAGAGGCGGCGCCCGCGGGACGCTAGTTGAACATGAAGCTCGACGCGCAGGTGCCAAACGCCACGACAAATGCGGCGAACAGCCCCAGGGTCACCCAGGTGTTCATGGGGAGCTTCTCTGGCCCTTCCTCGGGAACCGTCGTCTCCGCGGCGTGAGCGCCCCCGGTAGCCGGGTCAAGCGCCGAGTCGGAGTTCAGTGCCCCATCGGTGTGGGGACCAGGCGCGGCACTCATGCGGGGCTCACAATTCGAGTGATATCCGATACGAGTGCGACCGCAAGCACGGCGAACACAAACGCCATGAACCACGTGTACATCCACTTGCCGCGGTGATCGCTCACCCAGAATCGCCGCACGCTAATCACACCGTTCACAACGGCGATGGCGCACAGCACGATGCCGACAGGCGCGGCGAGCACCCCGGCGACGCCCACGATCGGCACCAGAATCGGGATCAGCAGGTACGTGATCAAGCACCGTACGCCCGAGATGATGATCGCAACGCGGAAGTTGCGATGCGCATCCCGGTCGATGAACGGGGTCTTTTTGATCTCGGAGACGCGCAGGAGGCGGCGCATAAAGCGATCCGCGGCGGAACGCTCATTCTCAGCTGTTTCTTCAGCTGCCGCAGGTGCGGTGTTCACGATAGCCATTGACTCTCCCAGTCGAGCGCAGCGAGTACAGACGGACCCCATCTCTCGAAAAGCCTAACAGCCTTTTCCTGTTCATCAGATGTGGTGTCCGCATGCCCCATGCCGTTGTTCCCCGGGTCGGCCCTGATCGGCATGCAGAGGCGCCCGAATCGGCATGCCCCAGGCAACCGGCCCAACCGTACGCTCTGGGTATCCAAAGAATTGCAGCGGCCAGAAAGGTGGGCAGTGATGCGCACAGTGCGTTCCTCACAGCGGTTCGAACTCAGCCGCCGGGAGCTGTTCCGATGGGGCGGCGTTGGGTTGGGTGCCCTGGGTATTGCTTCGCTCTCTGCGTGTGCGGGGAGCGACAGCCCGCGACCGCTCGTGTGGGGAAACTGGACCGTGACTATGGACTACGACGAGACCACCGGTTCCTACCCGACGCTTGATCAGTTCACCCAAGAGTCCGGAATCCCCGTGGACTATCTCGAGGATATTGATAGCAGCGCAACGTTCTACGCGAAGATTCGCGAACAGCTCGAGCAGGACCAATTCCCCGGGTACGACCTGTTCAATTTCGCGGATGACTACACGGGCCGACTTATTGAGGCAGGGCAGGTCCAGGAGTTCGATCACAGCCGGATCCCCAACCTGGCGAACTTGTCTGACCTGATGAAAAATCCGAGCTTTGACCCCGGGCGGAAGTTCAGCATCCCGTGGCAGGGTGGGCTAACCGGCCTCTGCTACAACGTGGATCTCTATCCGAAGGGCGTTCAAAGCCTCTCAGACCTTGGCGCACCCGAACTCCACGGACGTGTGGGGATTCTGACCGAGATGATTGACACAATAGGCCTGACACTCCTCGAGCAGGGCGTCGATGTGTCGAGCGGTTGGGGAGACGCAGAATTCGAGCGAGCGCTTGCGGAGATCCAAGAACGATTGCAGCGCGGACAGTACGCCCAGGCGACCGGGAACTCGTACACCCAGGACCTTGAGACGGAACGCATTTGGGCCGCAATGTGCTGGTCCGGCGATGTGCAAGTACTCAATGAAGAAGCCGGACGAGAACAGTTCAAGTTCGTGATCCCCGAACCAGGGGGCCTCAAGTATGTGAATTCCATTCAGGTTCCGAACGGTTCAGACCGCATGTCAGATGTTGAACGTTTGATCGACTTCTACTATCAGCCGGAGGTCATGGCTCAGGTAGTTGCCTACACCGCAACGGTGCCGCCCATCGACGGAGTCCAAGAGGCGCTCGCCCGAATCGACCCAGCTCTCGCGAAGAGCCCGCTACTGTTCCCTTCCGATACTGACGCACAGAGAATCTTCGATTTCCGGCAGCTCACACCCGCGGAAACGAAAAGCTACGTTGACGCGTTCGTCGGAATGCTCAACGGGTAGCAACAGTTCGTTCCCGCATACCCCTCTCTACAGAAAGCAAAGGTATCCCAGTGAGTACACGACCAAGCTTCGTGATCTGCGACGTCGCAGTCGTTGATGGAACCGGTGCCGCAACACGTGAAGATGCGTACCTCGAAGTGCACGGGAATCGGATCGCCCGCATTGGCGACATGACGGAGTACACCCCACGTGACGGGGTGGAAGAGATCCGCCTCCCGGGCCACTTTGTCATGCCTGGTCTGATCGATGCCCACGTGCACCTCTCAGGCGGACGTGCCGAGATGGATGATCAGGAGATCGGCGTCGCCGCGGAACCCATGGGGCTCAAGGCGATGCGCTCTGTGTACGAAGCGCAACAGCTTCTGAAACGAGGATTCACGACAGTCCGGGACATTTCTTGGAACGGTTTCTATCTGAAGCGGCTCTTTTTTGAGCAGCAGATCCCCGGCCCGAAAGTGGTGGCCTGCGGTCCCGGCCTCACGCGAACCGGCGGGCACGGTGACCTGTTTCAATTCACTCCGGAGTACGTTGCAGAACATGGCGTCTGGGGCATCATTGCCGATGGCCCTGAAGAGGTTCGCAAGGCCGTGCGGCGCAATCTCCGCGAGGGAGCCGATGCGATCAAAGTGTGGGTGAGCGGAGGCGACAACTGGCCCCACGATCGTATCGATGACGTGCACTACTCAATGGAGGAGCTCCGTGCGTGCGTCGATGAGGCACACCGTCAAAAGGGCACCATTGTTGCGGCCCATGCCGAAAACCGCGAAGCGATCGAAATGGCAATTGATGCGGGTTGCGACACGATCGAGCACGGCGAGGACATCGATGAGGCTCTCGCCCGGAAGATGGTGGAGCACGGGACCATCCTGGTCCCCACGCTCGAACTCATCATCAACTGGTACAAGGATTTCATCCCACTGGGCGACGAGCCGCGAGAGCCTGTCCGCCCCGAGGCCTTCCTGTATCGGGACCTCTACCAAGAGCGGACCGAGGAATTCGGGGCCGCATACAGTGCCGCGTCAGAAGCAAGCTTCCGCACAGCCCTCGCCGCCGGCGTCAAGATCGCGCTCGGCTCGGATACCGTGTACGAGCCGCTCACGAAATACGGTGAATACAGTGCCCGAGAATTCAAGGCGCTTGTCCAGTACGGGATGACCGTGCCGCAGGCAATACACGCGGCAACCTCGGTGTCGGCTGAGGCTGTCGGCATGGCTCATGTCCTCGGGACGCTGGAACCTGGAAAGCTCGCGGATCTCCTGGTGCTCCGCGCAGATCCGACGGTGAATGCCGAAGTTGTCTACGACGTGCGCAACCATGCCCGGGTCTACTGCGACGGCAAGCTGACAGTACAGGATGGCGAGTTCGTCTGGTAGCAGGAGCCGCCGTATCCTGATCTGACCATGGATACCGACGATTCACGCGTCTCAGTGACCTACGCACAGGTGCGGCGGACGTCGCTGCACACCCACTCCGGGGTACTTGAGATCGTCTTGGTTCTGCGCGGCGAGCTTGAGGTCACCGTGAGCTGCGAGCGCTTCGTGCTGGGCCAGGGCGACTACGCCGTTCTGAACGAGGGTGACCCGCATGTCTTCGTGGGGAGCGAAGAAAATGTCACTGCGATACTCCAGATCAAACTTGACGCGTTCTCGGATGCCGTGCCCGGTCTCTCAGGCGTAATCTATGCGTGCGAGTCGTTTGATCTTCCGCGGTTTCGCCGCGCTGAGGGGTCTCTGCGTGCGCTCATCCTCCGTGCGATCCTCGCTGACTCGACATCCCGAAATGATGCTGCCGCTTCGCTACTCACCGAGCTCGCTGCGGGGTATGCATTCGAGGACTACTACGAACGTCAGCGGGAGCTCACTCCCGCGCGGCGCCACCAGTTCCGTTCGATCGTCTCCGCAATGCAGGATCGGCTCGCATCACGAGACGTCCTTGGCCAGATTGCACAAGACCAGCACTACCGGAAAGACTCTCTCTCGCGGATCGTGCGGGAGGCCACGGCCGTCAGTTTTAGTGATCTTCTCACGTACCTGCGGGTCAGTTCAGCGGAACGCCGACTGGTGAGCACCGACCTTACAGTGGCAGAGATCGCTGCCGAGTGTGGCTTCTCCGATGTGAAATACCTCACGCGTGCTTTTCGATCCTGGTTTGGCGAGTCACCCGCCGACTACCGGCGCCGGGTTCGAGCGCAGTACCCAGCAGACGATCAGATCATCACGAGCCCAGAGTTGGGAGCCGTGCTCGCGGAACAGCTCACGTTGTTGGAAAGCGGGGAACCGGGTCCGCCTCGTCTCAGCGTGACGCCGCTCCTCCTCAAGAACTTGGGGGGCCGCTCCGACCTCTTTCGATCCATCGCCGAGCTGGCGCGCACGCTCCCGCCCCCGCCCCGCGGTCTTGTCCCCGCGACTCCACACCTCCTGCCCATTCAAGTAACTCCCCGCACTCCGGCACCCTTAGACCTCATCGCAGGACTCGATCGGGAACAGTTCCAGCCAGCATTGCTCGTTGCGTCGTCAGATCCAGATCTCGTCCGTTCGACAGTGCAGGAACTTGTCGGGGCTGGGGAGCGCAACGTACTTGTGTGGCTCACGTACGATTCTGGTCAGGGTGTCGCCGAGGAACGGCGAGCTGCGGAGCTGCGGAGCGAATACGGCGTGTCTGTGGTTCCGATGCGTCTCGGGTAGCGCAACGCGCTCTGTCCGCCCCACACAGGCTGGCGGACAGAGCGCGTTGCGCCCGGGATTACTGCGCGTCAGCGGGCGGCATCAGCACGCTGTCGACGAGGTAGACAACCGCGTTCGCGGTCTGCACGCCGCCGCAGATCACGTGTGCACCGTTCACCTGCAGCGTGTCGCCGGAACCTGTGACTTCAAGGCTGTCTCCCTCGACAGTCTCGTGCGATCCCGCGATGTCCTTCGGCTCGATCTGACCCGGAACCACGTGGTAGGTGAGAATCTGGGTGAGGAGCTCGCTGTCGGTCTTCAACGTGTCGATCGTGGCAGCGTCGATCTTGCCAAAGGCGTCATCGACCGGAGCAAATACAGTGAACTCGCCGCCGTTCAATGTGTCCACAAGGTCGACTTTGGGGTTGAGCTGGCCACTCACCGCGGACACGAGCGTGGTGAGCATCGGGTTATTGGATGCTGCCACAGCCACGGGATCTTGGGACATTCCCTGAATCGATCCGGCACCGTCAGGGACCGCTTCCGCGTAAGCGCTGCAGCCCGATCCGACGAGGTTCGCTGCGGGATCCATCGTTCCGGTCGAGGTGTCCGGGGCCTGAGTTTCCGACTGCTTCGGTGCAGCGGAATCTTCCGTGCCCGCGTCCGAGGACGCCCCCATCGAACAGCCCGTCAGTGTGGCTGCCCCGATGAGTGTGAGGGCGAAGGCGGTGCCGAGGGTCTTCTTCTTCGTGAACATGGTTCCTCCTCAGAAATCAATCCGCGGATTCCCGCGGCTTGTGAACGTCTTCGGAGCCCCGACCGGATCGGATTGCAACTTTCTTGCAGATTTTTTCCTGGCCAGTCCGCTCACACCCCAGACCGTCGAAAAGCAATCCGATCCGGCCCCCGCACCGAACCACTTCGCAACAGAGAGGGCTTCTCATGGATACTGTGCTCATCGGTCTGCTCGGCGGACTCATCACCGGGATCTCGCCGTGCATCTTGCCGGTGCTCCCTGTCATCTTCCTCACCGCGGGCGCGCAACCCGCGGCCCCCGGGAAGGCCCCGGAGGTGATTCCGGCGAAACCGAGCCGGCCGTACTGGATTATCGCTGGGCTCGTCATCAGCTTCTCCCTGGTGACGCTGCTGGGTTCCCTCCTCCTCGGGCTGCTCTCGATCCCGCAGAGCACAATCCGCTGGGCCGGAGTCGCCGTGCTGGCCATCATCGGCGTGGGCATGCTGTTCCCAGGGTTCGAACAGCTCCTCGAGAAACCCTTCCAGCGTCTCCCTCGGCGCAAAGTGGGCGACGGCGGGAGCGGTTTCGGCATGGGGCTCGCGCTCGGCACAGTCTTTGTCCCGTGCGCGGGACCGGTGCTCGCCGCGATCATCGTGGCCGGAGCGACCGGAACGATCGGAGTGGAAACCGTGCTCCTCACGGTGTCGTTTGCACTCGGCGTCGCGATCCCGCTCCTCGTGTTTGCGCTCGCGGGCCGCAGCGTCGCCGGACGCATTCGTGGCTTCCGCAAGCGCGAGCGCACCATCCGGATCGTTGGCGGCGTCGCCCTCATCGCGCTCGCAATCGGGCTCGCCTTCAATCTTCCCCAGACGCTGCAGCGACTCCTGCCCGATTACACGGCTGGCCTACAGCGCGACCTCGCAGAGAGTGACGCCGGGAAAAACGCGCTGCAACTCGGCGGTCTTGTCACTGATGAGAACCGCGACTTGGACCGCTGCGCAAACAACGCGCCAGAACTTGCGGAGTGCGGAACCGCACCGGCGCTCCGCGGGATCGAAGCCTGGCTGAACACCCCAAATGGGGAAGCCATTGATCTCCCAGCGCTCCGTGGCCAGGTGGTACTCATCGATTTCTGGGCGTACTCGTGCATCAACTGCCAGCGATCAGTGCCGCATGTTGTCGCGTGGGACCAGGCCTACCGTGACGCAGGGCTCACCGTGATTGGCGTGCACTCCCCCGAGTACGCCTTCGAGAAAGAACGCGCCAACGTCGAGGCCGGGATGCAGGACTTCGGGATCGACTATCCCGTGGCTCTCGACAACTCACTCTCGACCTGGACAAACTACCGCAACCGCTACTGGCCCGCCCACTATCTGATCGATGCCGCGGGCACGGTGCGCCACATCTCGTTCGGTGAAGGGAATTATGCGGTCACAGAGAAGCTGATCCGCGAACTGCTGCAGGACGCCAACCCGGGTGCGACGCTCCCAGCAGAGACACGCACCAGCGACGCGACACCGGAGCTCGGGAGTACAACCCCGGAGACATTCCTCGGCTCGTCGAAAGACCGAAACTATGCTGGCGCGGGCGAGTACCGCGCCGGGACCGGCGAATTCACCTTCCCGGAGACGCAGCCCGACGACACCTTCGCACTCGACGGCACCTGGGACATCGAGACCCAATTTGCCACCCCAGGCGGCAAATCTGAGGGCACCATCCGCCTGAACTACCGGGGTCAGGAGGTGCGCACTGTTGTTGCTGGGACGGGGACCGTCACCGTTGATGTTGCGGGCGGGGGAACTCGAACACTCGAGGTGAGCGGCACCCCTCGATCCATTCGACTCGTTGCAGAAGACGACCCCGCTTCCGGCACGCTCGACCTCATGGTCACACCCGGCGTCGAGGTGTACTCGTTCACATTCGGCTAAGACTCGCGTGGCGCAGACAACGACAAATAGGAGGTGAGTAAGGCATGCTGGAGGCGATGGTCATCGATGGGGTCGAGTTTTCGGAGGATGGCGGCACAGCCGATCCGGCCGACGCGGCACTGCGACGCGCAGCGCTTGGCGATCAGCGCGCCTTCGCCACCCTCTACGACCTCCTCTCAGCGCGGGTGTTCGGGTTGATCCTGCGGGTACTCGTTGACCGAGCGCAGAGCGAAGAAGTACTGCAAGAGGTGTTCCTCGAAGCGTGGCAGACGGCACAGTCGTTCGACGCTGACCGAGGCCGCGCACGCACCTGGCTCCTCACGATTGCGCACCGCCGAGCTGTGGATCGTGTCCGCGCGTCCCAAGCTTCCCGGCGCCGTGATCTGACTGCCGGGGCCCGCGAGCTTTCCGACGCCGTTCCAGGGGTCGACGAGGAGGTCGCCCTGCTCGTCGATGGGGGCCGCGCGGTCCACGCACTTGATGCCCTTCCTGAGCCCCAGCGACGTGCCATCGTGCTCGCGTACTTTGGTGGGTACAGCCACAGCGAGATCGCGGTGCTCCTGGAGACACCGCTCGGCACGATCAAGACGAGAATTCGGGACGGCCTGGGCCGGCTTCGAGTTGCACTGGAGGGAACGCGATGAACGAGCATGAGTTCAGTGAGCTCTCCGCGGTGCGCGCCCTTCACGCGCTCTCGCCAGACGAGGAGCAGGCGTTTTCGCAGGCGCTCGCCGCCCACCCCGAGTGGCAGCGCATCGTCGATGCGGACCGCGCGACCGCCGCGGCGCTCTCGGCGGTGGCCGCACCTGCCACGCCCCCCGCCGCCGCGCGCGCCTCGATCCTGGACGCAATCGCCACAACCCCGCAGTTCGAGGAGCCTCCGGCTTTCATTCCCGGTGCCGCCTCACCGCAGCCCCCGGTCGCCGCGTCGCCCCCCTCCCGCTCCACGGCAGCCCGGATCCCAGAACTCGAGGATGCCGACCCGCTCGAAGACCCAGACGACTCGGATGCGCGGCGATCGCGGCGCAGTGTCGGATGGTTGCTTGTCGCTGGGATCGTCGCGGTCCTACTCGCCGTTTCGTTTTCATTCCCGCTCAGTGGCCTGCTCGCTCCTCGAGATCCGGTCGCCGTGGCACTCGAACAGGTGTCTGCTGCGCCAGATGCCGAGCTGTCAACGGTGAGCATCGCCGGGGCTGGCGAAGCGACCCTGCACTGGTCTGACTCCGTGGGTCAGGCGATCCTCGTCGCCGATGGGCTGCCGCAGATCGAATCGAACCGCGATTTTGAACTCTGGATCGTCCGTGGCACTCAGCCGGTGTCTCTCGGCATCATGAAGCCTGACGCCGAGCAGAACGCCACGGTCCTCGCTGGCGGTTTCCGGCCCGGCGATGCGGTTGCGGTCACGGTTGAAGAGCGTGGCGGGTCGCCCACCCGACAGCCCACCACCGACCCCATTCTCGCAATTGCGACGCCAGCCGCCGATCCAGGCAACAACGGTATTGGAACCTAGCGTTCCGTGACGACGCCGCCCTCAACGTGCCAGTGCCGGTCCAAGCGAACGGTACTGAGCATGCGACGATCGTGCGTCACCAGGAGGAGCGCGCCCTCGTAGCTCTCGAGCGCCTCTTCGAGCTGCTCGATCGCGGGCAGATCGAGGTGGTTCGTGGGCTCGTCCAACACGAGTACGTTGACGCCCCGCGCCTGCAAGAGCGCAAGTCCGGCACGTGTGCGCTCGCCCGGCGACAATTCGCCGCACAGCCGCAGCACGTGATCGGCCTTCAACCCGAACTTGGCGAGCAGGGTGCGTACCTCGGCTGAGGCCATCTCCGGAACGAGCGCCTCAAAGGCGTCGGAAAGCGGTGCGTCACCGGCGAACAACGACCTCGCCTGATCCACCTCACCAATCGCTACGGATGAGCCGAGCGCCGCAGACCCTTCATCCGGTTCCTGCCGACCGAGGAGCGTGCGCAGCAAAGTCGATTTGCCCGCCCCATTCGGCCCCGTGATCCCAACGCGCTCGCCCGCGTTGAGCTGCAGTGAGACCGGCCCGAGCGTGAAGTCGCCCTGTCGGACCACAGCGGCGTTCAGCGTCGCGACCACGGCGCTCGAGCGCGGGGCAGCCCCGATCGTAAACTCGAGCTGCCACTCCTTCCGGGGCTCCTCGACCTCGTCGAGTCGCCGGATCCGGCTCTCCATTTGGCGCACCTTTTGCGCCTGCTTCTCGCTCGACTCGGTGGAGGCGCGGCGGCGAATCTTGTCGTTATCCGGCGCTTTCTTGAGCGCGTTCCGGGTGCCCTGGCTCGACCATTCACGTTGTGTTCGGGCGCGAGCCACCAAATCCGCCTTTTTACTCGCGAACTCCTCATAGTCGTCACGCTTGTGCTGGCGCACGATGGCCCGCTCTTCCAGGTATGCGTCATAGCCGCCGCCGTACACGCGCGTGCTGTGCTGGGCGAGGTCGAGCTCCAGGACCCGAGTGACGCAGCGTGCAAGGAACTCACGGTCGTGGCTCACCAGCACCACACCGCCGCGCAGCCCCTGCACGAACCGTTCCAGGCGTTCCAGGCCGTCGAGGTCCAGATCATTCGTGGGCTCGTCGAGCAGCACGATATCGAAGCGGGACAGCAGCAGTGCGGCAAGCCCCACGCGTGCGGCCTGCCCACCCGAGAGGCCCGTCATCAAGGATTCCTCGGTAACGGCGGCACCTGATCCGGTGCTGGATCCCGCACCGGGGCTACCTCCCAGGCCCAACTCCGCGAGTACGCCAGGAAGCCTGTCTTCGAGGTCCGCGGCACCGCTCGCCAACCACCGCTCAAGCGCAGTCGAGTAGACGTCGGCGGGATCCGGTGCACCGATTGCTGCGGGCGCCGGGTCTCCGAGCGCGGCCGCTGCCACATCCATCTCGGCGGTCGCTTGCGCGCAGCCCGTACGCCGAGCGACGTACGCAGCCACAGTTTCCCCCGCGATCCGCTCGTGTTCCTGCGGCAGCCAGCCCACAAATGCATCGCTCGGGGCCAGATGAATCTCACCCTCCTGCGGCTGCAACTCACCGGCGAGAATGCGCAGGAAGGTTGACTTTCCGGCACCGTTCACCCCAACAACGCCCACCACGTCACCCGGGGCGACGGTGAGATCGAGGTTGTCGAAGAGGGTGCGATGCGCGTAGCCGCCCGCGATGCCCTGTGCCACAAGAGTTGCCGTCATGCCTTAAGCGTAGATGCGCGGCAGCATCCCCGCGCACAGACGCGGGGATGCGAGTGGAAGCTGCGGCTGCGGGTTGCCCGTCGAAGGGGGACGCCTAGAGGTGTTTCCCGCCGGTCACGGGGAGAACAGCCCCGGAGGTATACGACGCGTCGTCAGACGCCAGGTACACGTATGCACCCGCAAGCTCAGCCGGCTGTCCCGCTCGCCCTAATGGCGTGTCCTGCCCGAAACTCCCCAGCGCATCTTCCCATCCGGTGCCCGGGATCAGGGGCGTCCAAATAGGTCCCGGAGCCACAGCGTTCACGCGGATACCCCGAGGCCCCAGCTCTGCGGCAAGTGACCGAGTCAAGGACACGAGCGCCGACTTGGTCGCAGCGTAATCGACGAGTGAGGGGGACGGCGCAAAGGCCTGAATAGAGGCCGTGAAGATGATGCTCGCTCCCGGCTGCAACCTCTCGGATGCCGCACGAGTGATGAGCAGCGGCGCAAGCAGGTTCGTTTCGAGGACTCGCAGGATCTCGTCTCTGCTGAGCGTGTCGACCCCGGGTCTATTCTTCTGATACCCAGCGTTGTGCACCAGGATATCGATCCCGCCCAGCGTTGAGATTGTCTCTTCCACAACGCTTGTGCACACGGACTCTGCCCGAATATCGCCGGGGAGCAGGATCGCACCGCGTCCAGCTGCCCGCACGAGTTCGGCGGTCGTTTCTGCGTCACGCTGCTCCTCCGGGAGATAGGACAGGGCAACATCGACTCCTTCCCGAGCATACGCAATTGCGACCGCTCGCCCGATACCGGAGTCACCACCGGTAATCAGGGCGCGGAGTCCATCCAGCCGCCCATGCCCGACGTATCCCGTTTCACCATGATCGGGTGATGGCACGATGTTCTCTGTGAGGCCGGGTAGGGACTGCTCCTGTTCAGGGAATCCTGTGGACCAGTACTTCGTGCGGGGGTCAGACAGTGACATGTTGAGGCTCCTTCCGAGCGAGATTTGGGACGTACTGGCTTCAGCGATCAGGAATTCAGTGATCCCGCAGCGCGCTGATCAGTTCTGCCTTGCGAAGTCGGGAGTATCCTCGCAATCCCAATTCCTTGGCGCGCTGCTTCAGCTCGGGGACAGTTCGGTCTTCATAGTCCTCGGCTCGGCCGCCGCGGCGTCCGACCGTGCCCCGTCCGTCCCGTGCTGCCGCGTTCGAGATCCTGGCGGCTTTCTCTGCGCTCGCGCCCTCGTCGCGCAGAGTCTCATACAGTTCCGGATCCTTGAGCTGGGGCGTCTTTTGCTGTGGCATTGTCTCTCCTTCTCGTGCAGGCTCCTCAGACTGTTTCATGAGGATGCGGGTGTGTGTGGACGCGTGGGAGCGGGGGAGTCCGGGCGTAGAGTTGCAGCACACCGGCGATACCACCGTCCTGAAAGGCACGGCGTTGCGTCGCGGCTGGAGCGCCGTGCACCCGCAAGGCCTCGACGTACTGTTCCACGCGATCGGTATCCCCGAACCGTTCCAGTGCGGGGGCGACATACTCAATCAGTTCGTTCAGCCACGTCATCGCTTCGATCTCCCGGCACTCCCCCGGATCCACCAACGTATGATCGAGCCCGTCCCGCGCTGCGCGCCACAACGAGGCATTCACCTCGTCAGTTCCGAGCTGGCGGTCGTCGTGCAGAGTGTCCGTGGTCACAATCGTCTCAACAAGTGCACGTACGAGTGCCGCAAACCCCACAGCGTGCGCGGGATCCAATTGCACGTCGGCGAGGCGCAGTTCGATCGTGGGGTAGCTTGACGACAACCGCGCCAGCCAACTCACCAGGGCACGATCCCGAATCAAGCCGGCCTGAATCAACCGGTCAACTCGCGCGTCGTACTCCGCCGCAGAAGAAAAATGGGCGGGAAACACGTTGAGCGGCCACGAACATCCGGTCAAGTGACGCCAGCTATGGAATCCAGTGTCCGCGCCACCCCACAGCGGCGAATTTCCAGTCATTGCGAGCAGCAGCGGCGCCCATCTCGCGAGACCGTTCAGGGCGCGCACACCCTCCGCGCGAGACTCGATCGACGTGTGCACATGCATGCCGTTGACGTAGTGAGACCTCGCCACCCGGCGGGCATCGTTCGCGATCATGAGATACCTGTCGGTCTCCGTGATCTGTGCTGCAAGATCCGGCGTGGACTCGATCGGTGGGGTTCCGCTTGCCGCCAGGAGGAGGCCGTTAGTTTCGGCGAGCGCTTGGGCACCCGCCCGAAGCTCGTGCAGACGTGCCTCTGCGTCAGCAGCGGAAAGACACGGCGGTGTCGCAGTTTCAATCTGGCTGTCGAGGAACTCGTGTTCCAAGGGCGTCTGTGGCGGTGCCTCACGTATAAGCCGCTCGGCTGAACCTGGGACGGGGGCACCGGTTTCGGGGTGCAGCAAAGCAAACTCTTCTTCAATTCCGAGAAGCCGCGGACTCTGAACCATGTGCATCCTCCGGTCTAGTTGACATACGACGACTGGACTCGCTGTGTGCGTAAACACTCAGCGTAGGTACCCGGGCACGTCCCGTGGAGGGGGTCGACAAAAGCCGCAGCACTTCGCTAAAATCCCTGTTCACTGCCACTGAAAAGCGGTTCATAGCTCCGCTGACCAGCGCTGTCAATGGATTGTTTGCCGTGTGAACCCTGCCCGAGAATAGATGAGGAAGAGGTCCGCCAGTGGGGCGAACTCCGGGTCAGCGGGAGGGACGGAGGGAATGTGAACCAGAGCGAGAACCGCGCACAAGTCCGAGAGAATGCGCGCGGCGAGCACCGCCTCCCCGCAGCGATCGCCACGCTGGTCGCGATGCTGCTCTACGGGTTTCTTCCCAACAGCATCCAGCCACTCTGGCTCCGACTCTGCATCATCGGGATCGCTGCGGTGCTTCTCGGATGCATCCTCGTTGTGAACCCAGCCCGGACGCATCGAAATACTCGAATTTTCCGCGTCGCATCTCTCGCGCTTGCCACGCTCCTTGTCAGCGCGAACCTCGTGGCGCTCTCCCACACTGTCATGCTGCTCGTCACAACCAAACCCGGTGACGGGCCAGAGTTGCTCGCCGCAGCGGCCCAGGTCTGGGCTACAAACTTCATCGCCTTCAGTTTGTTGTTCTGGGAACTCGATCGGGGCGGTCCGACCGCCCGGCGACAGCGGCCTCGCTCGGAGCTGCCGCCAGCGGACTTCCGCTTCCCGCAGGATGAAGACGATGACACGAGCAGGGAGGTCTCCGAGCAATCCGGCCCGGTGAGCAACTGGCGCCCCAGCTACGTCGATTACTGGTACGACGCCGCGGTGACATCGATGTCTTTCGGTCCCGGCGCAGGAGTCCCGTTGCGCCCCCGGGCAAAGATCCTGGCAACCGCGCAAGGACTCATGTCGTTCGTCCTCGTAACGCTCGTCATCGCGCACGCCGTCGGGGCGCTCGGCGCGTAGGAGGAACCATGGCGAAAAACGCGACAGACGGAAAGATCGACGAGCTCGTTGCTCAGCTTGCGGAGCTTGCGAGTGAGCGCGGGGCGCACATTGCCGTCGCAGAATCACTCACCGGCGGGCAACTGTCCACGGCGTTGGCCGCGGGACCCCACTCCGGAGACTGGTATCGAGGGGCGGTCGTCTGTTACCACGCGGACGTCAAATTCGAGGTCCTCGGGGTCCCCCGCGGCCCCGTGATCAACGCGCGTACCGCACGAGCTATGGCCGCCGGCGTGAAAAACCTGCTGCGTGCTGACGTTGCAGTGGGTATCACGGGGGTCGGGGGGCCGGGGCCGGAGGAGGGTCGCCCTGCGGGAACGGTCTACCTGAGCGTCATCTGTGGCAACGCCGCGCCACGCACAACCGAACTCGCATGCGCCGGAGATCCCGTCGCAGTGCTCACCGCTGCGATCGATGCCGCCTTGCGCGCAGTCATCGCCGCGTTGGCACTCGATCACGACTCAGAATAGACGCATCACCGTCTCGCCCGCAGAGCTAGATCCACCCCTGTTGCCACGCGTGTTCTGCAGCGTCTTGGCGGTTCTGGAGGCCCAGCTTCGTCATGGCCGCAGAGAGGTAGTTCCGGACCGTTCCCGGTGAGAGGAACAGCTGTTCAGCGATGTCCTGCACACTCGAAGTTACGCGCGTAGCCCGCAGCACGTCGAGTTCGCGCTCCGTGAGGGGGCAGCGTTCGGCCGTGAGCGCCGCGGCCGCGATCTCGGGATCGATGTACCGCTTCCCGGCGGCGACGTCGCGAATCACACGAGCCAGTTCGCCAGCCGGAGTTGATTTCGGCACGAACCCAGACACGTGTGCGGCGAGTGCTCGCCGCAGCACCCCGGGCCGCGCGTGCCTGGTCACAATAATTGTGCGCGTCTGCGGCAGCTCCACGCCGATCCGCTCGGCAGCCTCGATGCCGTCGGCGCGCGGCATTTCGAGGTCGAGAAGACACACGTCCGGCGTGAGCTCAAGCGCGAGCTCCACGGCGGATTCCCCATTGTCTGTCCCGCCGACAACCTCGATGTCCGGCTCGAGGTCAAGCAGTGCCTCAAGCGCGCTGCGGATCAGGTGCTCGTCGTCAGCAATCAACAACCGAATGGGTGCCGTGTCGTGCTGCGGTGTCGTCTGGCTCTGTTGTTGCATCATTCCCCTGCCCCGGGCACCCAGACCCGCACTTCGAAGCTTGTGAACTCGGTGCCGGGCCGCGCTACGGTGTCCACGCCCGCTGACTCGCCCGCACCTCTGAAGAAGCCCGCGGTTACGCTGCCGCCCACGGCGGTCACCCGGTTCCGGAGCCCAGCGATTCCGGATCCTGCACCACCCGCACCCTCTCCGGGAGTAACGCCGTCGTTCGTGATGACAAGTTCCGCGCCCCCGCGCACCCCGGAGAGCGAGATCTCTGCTTGGGTGGCCGAACTGTGCCGCAGAATGTTTGTCGTTGCTTCTCGCACTGCAAACGCCAGTACCCGCTCCGTGTCCCGGAGCTGTGGGCAGACGCCTGAATCATTGCCCCCGCCACCGCCCCAGACTGGATCGATGCGGAGCGTGCACTCCGCGCCCGCGAGGCTCAGCACTTCCCGGGCGTTCTCAAGTTCGTCCGCGAGCGCAACTTCCCGGAGCCCGGCCACAAGAGCGCGAGTCTCCTCCATCGCTTCTTTCGCGATAAGCCGTATCTCTCCAAGTTGCGCGGCTGCCTGCTCGGGCCCCAGTTCGAGCGTGCGTTCCGCCAGCTCGGCTTTCAGGGCGATCACCTGCAGGTGGTGGCCCTGAATATCGTGCAGGTCCGCGGCGAAGCGGAGCCGTTCCTGCGTCACTGCAAGTTCAGCTCCGAGCCGACGAGCGTCGTCGAGGCGTCGCACCACCCGCCACAACCACAGGCTTGATAGCAGCATGGGCGGCAGCATTGCGCCATAGACAAGCACGAACCACTGCGGGTACCCGTCCCGTGCGCCGAGTGCGGGCCCCTCGCCAGAGGGTGCGGTGAGCAACGGCGCAACTGTCAGTGCGAGCAACCCCGCCCACATGATCCAGCGCGCGAGCCGCGGCAGGAAACATGCGAACAGCACCCCGGAGAACCACAATTGCACGGCCGCAAAAACCGCGACCTCTGGCACCACAAACGCGAGGCCCCACGACGCCACCGCCGGAACGAGGAGCGCGATCGTCCAGCCCCGGTGCGGGATTCCGTGACCAGTCCCGGCGCGCAGGAACCAGCAGTAACGTACCCGGGCAGCCGCTGACACTACGGCGAGCAGGAGTACCGAGAGGAGCACGCCGCCGCCGAGTTCACGGTAAGCCGCCAGGATACTCAGCGTGATGAGGAGGTCCATCACGACAAACAGGCCCACGATCGAACCGAGTGTGTAGTTCCAGGTAGCATTCACCCCGACCCCGGGGGCTGGCGTGTGCGACGACGTGGACATCTTCCACAGCCTAGAGGCTTGTGCCCTGCGCCACAGCGCGCCTCCACCCCGTGTGACAGATGTCATGAGTTCTTGATCTCCTGCGTCATACGCAGCCATGACGCCGTGACACTACTGCGAACGATCACGCTCCGGAAGGCTAGAGGTATCGCAGCAGCAGCAGCAGTAGCAGCAGCAGCCTCACGGGCGCTCCGCCGCACCCAGCCCTCCATCGAAAGGCAATCATGATCAGCACCCTGCAGGACTTCACCGCGTCACTCCCCGAGGTGTTCCAGTGGCTTGGAGTATTCCTGATCTCCGCGATTCCCTTTGTTGAGTCGTACTTCGGGGCTGCAATCGGTGTGATCGGCGGGATCAACCCGATCATTGCGGTCGTTGCGGCAATCGTGGGGAACGTGATCTCGATGCTCGTGTTCGTGTTCACGGCGCATGGAGTCCGCGCCAAGGCGACTCAGAACCGCGGTGCGAGGCCGCTCAGCCCGCGCCGTGCAAAGCTCAAGGAACGTTTCGACAGATACGGTGTCCCCGGGGTTAGCCTCCTCGGCCAGGTATTCCTACCCAGCCAGATCACGTCTGCCGCGATGGTGTCCTTCGGTGCCCCGAAAAACCAAGTCATTCTGTGGCAGATCATCTCGATCATTATGTGGGGCGTCGTGTTCGGCGTACTCGCGTCGGTCGGCATCACCGCCGTGGTAGGCGGCGGAATGTTGGGCGGGGTAACGCCATAGCCACACTCACGGGGAGCCCCACCGGAACGTTCCGGTGGGGCTCCCCGTATGAGGCCGCCGCCTCAAGCCCGGTCTGCGAGCCCAGGGTCACCGTTTTCTCGCGCACAGTGCGCGCAACAGTACACGTGCGATGCGCTCTCGACGCCGTGTCCCAAGATCCTGCAGCCACAACGTGCGCAGCGAGGCGCCATCGCTTCAATAGCGCACTCGAAACTGTCGAATACCTGCACTACCTCGTCGCGAGTCACCGTAAACGCCTTGTCATAGCGATTGCCGCAAGTGTCACACACGGCGGTATCGGGAAGCGGGTTACTGGCTGCTGTGGTCATCGCTTCGACTCCAATCTCGGTCCTGGTGGCCTCGGCGCGCTGGTGAGGAAGCGACGTCCTCACCCTGCACCTCCAGCGCATCTCGGGGATTGTCACCTTCGGGGTGTTGAACGGATTGTTCGGCACCCGGGGTCACAGCCGGTGCCTCACCATCACGCTGAGCGGTAGCGACGAGTTCTTCTTCGCCGCTGTGTTCCTCGTTGCGTTCCCAAATTTCACTCATGGTGGCTCCTCTCTACAGCTTCTGATTCGGAACATTTATCACCTCTCACACTCGGCCGCGCCAAGCCCCGGTCGCAAAGCCCTGGGTCTCCATGAGCCGCGCGAACTCGCGCAGATCCGACGCGACCTGCGCGTCGTCGAGCTGGAAAACCGCGCCCATCGTCTCGACAAAGCCCTCCGGCTCCCACTCGAGTTGCACACGCACGCGTGTCTTTTCGGGTTCGAGGTGATGGAACGTCACGACACCCGCATGGGTCGGGCCGTCCGTGCTGCGCCAAGCAATGCGCTCGTCGGGGATCTGCTCCGTAATCTCGGTTTCAAAGCCGCGCTCCGCGCCTCCGACCGCCACGTCCCAGGAAAGATGGGTGTCGTCGAGCTGACGCACCGCCTCCACACCAGTCATGAACGCGGGGTAGGTCTCGAACTGGGTCCACTGGTTGTACACGGTACGAACGGGCAAGTTGATGTCGATGTCGCTACTGATAGTGGGCATCATGGTCCTTCCTGCGTGGGCGCACCCAGGCACGTGTGCACGAGGCGTCCGACCCACGTCTGACTGACGGATACTGCCGGAAAATGTGCCCCAACCGGCGGTGTTCGGTGGGACTCTTTCGAGCGTATGCACCGCTCTCGACCGCGTCTGGGGGGTTGACTTCTCAGCCGAATCCCGCCGATATACGCGGCGATATCCCGCGAAGCCAGGAGTGTCAAGGGGGTGGGCAATTTCACACCGCTGCCGCACACTCCCAATGAGACCCGATTGGAGGCCCATGTCCTATTCCACCCTCCCCGATGCGCTCCCGCAGACGGCGTTTTCTCCTCGCGGGCCCGTGAGCCGCGCGGTCCTCGCGGCGCTGACTCACCGAGATCGAGCCGCACAGCGTGATCTCCAACCTTTCGTTGCAGACGCCCTCGCGGAAGCTACAGATGTGTGGCGTGATGAGGATCTCCAACTCGCGCTCTACACGCTCTACGCATCCGCCTACGGTGCCTTCGGAGATATCGACCCCTATAGTGAATGGGACCCAGAGCTCCTCACAGCCAGATCCGCGCTTGAACGCGCGTTTGAGCAGCAACTCCGAGCCGAGGTCCCGCTCCCCCCGATCCCGGAGCCGCGCGCTGCGGACGTCGCAGCCGCCCTGTTCGCCCTGACGACAGAAACGGGTGGCCCGAGTGTCGCGCGGTACCTCGCGAGGCAGGCGGACCAGGCCCAGGCCCGAGAGTTCCTCATCCACCGTTCGATCTACACACTCAGAGAGGCGGATCCCCATTCATGGGCGATTCCGCGCCTCACCGGACGACCAAAGGCCGCCCTCGTTGAGATCCAGTCTGATGAGTACGGTGGCGGGAGGCCGGAGCGCGTCCACGCTGAAATATTCGCTCGGACCCTGACAGCCGTTGGGCTGGATCGCCGCTACGGCGCCTACATTGATGCAGTACCTGCAGTCACTCTCGCTTCACAGAACGCAATGTCGATGTTTGGCCTCAACCGGCGACTCCTCGGGGCCATCGTGGGTCATCTCGCCGCATTTGAGATGACGTCCTCAATCCCCAATAGACACACGGGCGACGGTTTTCGGCGTCTCGGATACGGCCCCGATGTGACCGACTATTTCGACGAGCACGTCGAAGCAGACGCGGTACACGAGCAGATCGCGGGCCGGGACCTCGCCGGTGCCCTTGCCGAGGATCGCCCCAGCTTGCTTCCCGACATCATGTTCGGGGCGGCGGCCTGCCTCGCGGTCGACGGTGCGATGGGCCAGCACATGCTTGATCGGTGGGAGGCCGGGCGTTCCGCGCTCCGAGTCGGGACTGCACAGTGAGTGAAGTTGAGAGTCCTGAACCCGAAGACGCACCGGACAGAGAACGCCCGGGTGACGACCGCGGCGAGCGCCCCAGCATCGTTCCCTACCCCGACGGGCCACTCATCGTCCGCGGAGCGTTCCATATTCGCACGGCAGACGGGGGGCCGATCCCGCAGCACCGGCGCACGGTCGCGCTGTGCCGGTGCGGGCTCTCGAACATCAAACCGTGGTGCGATGGCACCCACAAAGCCGCCGGGTTCCGCACTGATGCTTAGCCGACACGATCACCTTCCCGCAGGATCCCCAGCGGGCTCGTCGACAAGCGTCAGGCCTGCTGGGCTATTCGCTTGGAAGCTCAGCATTTCTGCCCACTCCTTATTGATGCCAGCGTGCGCGAGCTTGTCGAACGTGAAATGGAGCGGGATTGACGGGTGTAGCCACAGCGCAGCTCCCGCCCCGCACGCAGACGTCTGCCAGCTGAACACGAAACTTTCACCCTTGCGGAGCTTGTTCGCGATGACAATTTTCAGGTGATGCAGCAGCCGATCCTCAAAGTCGAAGACGCTGTCCTGGATTCCGTAGTGCAATTGACCCATGCTGTGTGTCATCCCTCCTGTGCTGCGGCCAACGCAGCGAACGCCGGGTCGACCTGGTCTTCACGGATAACCGTCATGCCCCGTGGTGTATTTGCCGATTCGACGAGGACGTGCACCCACTTCGCATTGAGCTTGGGGGGTGTATTTCCTGAGAACCTGAAAATCAGCGGGATCGATGGCGACACCCAGATGGTGACTCGACCACTCCCCTGCTCTGCTGGATTCGTCCAGTTCACAAAAAAGCACTCCTGACGGCGGAGCTTCGTCCCGACCGCGGCCTTCACATGCGCAAGCACTCGATCATCGAATTCGAACTCAGTAACCCCGTTGTAATACAGAAACCCCATGCCAACCATCATGACCTGTCAGCTGGGGGGACGGCCAATTACTCCCAGGGTGCAGAGACCGCCCACGGCGCGGCGGGTGCGCCCGGGACAGCCCCGAGCGGGGTGGGTGCCCTCCACGACACCTTTTCCGGTGACAGCACGTTTGAGTATCAGAGTCAAGGCCCTGATGTTCCCGCGCTGGCGTGTTTAGCGTCTCAGACACGTGCACGCCGGCCCCCTCGACGCGGGGCACACCGGAGAACCCCTGCACTGGAAGGACACATGTATGTGCGCAATCGCTGGAGAGCTGAACACACGAGGTGCGATCGCTGATGCACACAGTGTGGCACAAATGGCGGCGGCGATGGCCGCCCGCGGCCCCGATGGCAGCGGCACACTGTCGCGTGGCTGGGTGGCACTCAGTCACCGACGATTGAAGGTGATCGACCTCTCGGATCGGGCGGCGCAGCCGATGCGGGACGAGGCGCTCGGTCTCACAATCGTGTTCAACGGATACATCGCCAACCATGCGGAACTCCGAGCCGATCTCCGCCACGAATTCACTCCCCGGACCACAAGTGACACCGAAGTCGTCATGCACGCCTACGCACGCTGGGGTGAGAACTGCGTCGATCATCTTCGGGGAATGTTTGCTTTCGCCATCTTCGACGAGGTGAGGGATCGTGTCCTGCTCGCTCGGGACCAACTCGGCATCAAGCCGCTGTACCTCACCCAGATTCCGGGCAGAATCCGCTTTGCTTCAACCTTGCCCGGGCTGCTCGCCGGCGGTGACATTGACACGGCACTCGACCCGATCGCACTGCACCACTACCTCAGTTGGCACTCGATCGTGCCCGCGCCTCGCACAATTCTGCGGGGCGTACGTCAGCTGCCACCGGCAACCGTGATGGTGATCGAGTCCTCGGGTGCCTCACGAGAGTACGTGTACTGGCACCCTCCCTACCGAAGGGACCCGGAACGGTCAACGTGGGAGGCCGCAGACTGGGCCGACGCCATCGCGGGCGCCCTCCGCACCGCGGTGGAGCGGAACCTTGTCGCCGATGTGCCTGTCGGCGTGTTGCTCTCTGGAGGCCTGGATTCCAGCATCCTTGTTGCGCTTGCCGCCGCACACAGCTCACGTCCGGTCGATACGTTCAGCATCGGATTCGAGAGCGTCGGAGATGACGCGGGTGACGAGTTCCCGTACTCAGATCGGGTAGCCCAACAATTTGGCACCCAGCATCACCGGATACACATTTCGCAGGCGGAACTCGCCGAGGCGATCCCCGACACGATCGCGGCGATGACCGAACCGATGGCGTCACATGACGTCACCGCGTTCCATTTGCTGGCGCGAGCAACACGCCCGCACAGCACAGTCGTGCAGTCAGGACAGGGAGCCGACGAGGTTTTTGCTGGCTATGACTACCATCTGGCTGCGGCCCAGACGGCCCGAGCTGAGGCGGCTGAGACGTTCTCAGAGGTGTTCCGGGACCGCTGCCATGCGGAGGTGAACGGCCTCATCGACCCTTCTTTGCACCTCCCGCAAGACGTGAGCCAGCGATATATCGAGGCAGAGGTGGGACTCCCTGGTGCCGAGACCGCTATGGATGCGGTACTCCGATTCGACACACACGGGCTCATGCCGGACGACCCCGTAAAGCGTGTCGACAGCATGACGATGTCCGCAGGCCTTGAAGCGCGAGTGCCATTCCTTGATCAAGACCTCGTGGAACTCGCCGCGTTGTGCCCGCCAGCGGTGAAAGCGGCCCAGGGCGGAAAAGGGCCGTTGAAAGAAATCGGTCGACGGATGCTCCCACGTGACGTTGTGGATCGCCCCAAGGGCTACTTTCCAGTTCCAGGGCTGCGCAGGCTCGACACCGCGGTGCTGCGCACCGTCAAAGATGTGATGACAAGTTCCGTAGCCCGCCGACGCAGAATGCTCAATAGAGACCGCGTTGATGCGCTTCTCGCAGACCCTAACGGGACCCATGACCAACGTGGTGGCAACACTCTGTGGTCGCTTGCAGTGCTCGAGATGTGGCTTCAGGAGCACGAAATACTCGCATAGCGGGGGATCTTGTCGGCAAGAAACGACATCAGTACCGCGACGCTGTCCGGTCGCCCCAGCCCCTCCCGTCACATGGGCTTCTGCCAGATGAGGGCATAGCGCCACAGCGCCAATCTGCGCCAGCGCACCCCGGGAAGTAAACGCTGTGCCGCGTGCCGCACAGTCCTGAAGTCGTGCGGCGGCGAGTGCGGCTTTCCCGGCGCTTCCCACCCGCCTCAGCGATGCCTTTTCCCCTACACGTGCCAAATATCGAGAAAAATCGCTCATTCTGGGCAAAACGCGTCGCTTTGACGGGCGGCTTGGCGGGACCGTTAGCGGAACGGCCAGCTGGACAGGCCCGGGACTCCAGCGTCCCGGCCCGCCAGACGCGGAACAGGGATTCGCCCCGCACAGCAGATGTTGCTTAGGATGTCCTTATCTTGATCGGACAATGGGGAGATGGCGTGAAGGACTCAGCACGGAAACACCGACGTAGCGCGCGTACGCTCGCGGGCCTGGCAGCACTGACGATCGGAGCCACGGGGGTGTTCACCGCGACGGCCGCGCAGGCCGCCGATCAGCAGGTCGCTGGCCTCCAGCTCGACTGGGGCTACAGCTCCTACGCCCAGTACGGGGTGTTCGGCCCCTGGGCGATGGAGGCGTCGGGGGACGGCGTATCGATCGTCTCGGTACCCGAAGCTGAGGTCGTCGGAGCCGTACCCGGAGCATCCAGCCGGGACTATCGCATTGCGTCGTTCGCGGACGGTGCCGGATCGCTCGACCCCGCCACCGGGGCTGGCACCATCACCTGGCCCGACGCGGGAACGCTCACCGTCAACCCGGTTCGGATGATGGGCGGGCCGGATCTGTTCTTCTCAGCCCCGATCCTTGAGGTCGCCGCCGACGGCACGGCTGCCCTGAGCTTCGAGGTTGGTTCGGGGGCCGGTGCGAGCATGGGCGGCACCCCCTCCCCCGCACAGGATCCTGTGCGCACGACCGTGCTCACCATGACCGACACGCACATCGCGGACGGGGAGCTGACGGGTACACCCGTCTTCGCCGGCCAGCACTACCGCAACGCCGAGGGCGTCCAGCAGACCCACGAATCGGGCGGTTCCTGGCTACAGAGCTACGTCGATAGCCTTCCGGACGCCGTCCGCGCGTTCCACTACATGACCGGGGCCTCGACGCTCAACCTGCAGAAGGCGCCGCTCCCGTTCCAGGTGATCGGCGATCTCCCGGAGGGCACCGCAACAGGCGAGACCCCGCAGATCGAGCTCTTCGCGGCGGACGGGCAGACCCCGCTCGGCACCACCACGGTGAACCCCGGGGACGAGATCGTGGTGCGGGGCACCGGCTTCGACCCCGAGGCGAACAACCCCGGCGGCGACGGCAGTGGGCTCCCCATCCCGAACAACCAGCCGCAGGGCACCTTTGTGGCATTCGGCGCAGTGGGATCCCCCTGGAAGCCGTCGGAAAACGCCCCCAGCGAGAACCGCACCCAGGTGCGCACCAACACCAAGTGGGTGCTGCTGGAATCCGTGATCGCGGCGATGCCCGCGCCACTCCAGGCCACGATGCGCGCACAGGCGATCATCCTTGACCCGACCACCGGCACGTTCGAGGGCCGGATCACGGCCGCGACCCCCAGCGAGGTTCCGACGAACGGGCAGTTCGGTGTCTACAGCTACGCGGGCGGCGCGGCAAGCGCCACGAATCCGGCGCAGGAGCTCTTCATCCCCGTCACCTATTCGGACGCACCCAAGCCCGGCGAGGGCGGGGAGACCGAGACCCCGGTCACCGGCGAGCTCGTGTGGGGCCTGAAGAAGTCCTGGCGCGACTACGTGGCCAACGTCGCCAAGGGGGCCACCCACCACAGCGCACACGCCACGATCGACGACGCTGGACTCTTCCACTTCCCCCTCGCCACGGGCAGCAGCTACGACCCGGAAACCGGCACGGGCGTGCTGAAGTATGAGGGCCGGATCCGCTTCCAGAGCGCCCTGCACGACTTCGACATCGTGCTGCAGAACCCGCACGTCACGATCACCGACCCGAGTGCGCCGGGGATCCTCAGCGCAGAGCTCTCGACAACCACCACGGTGGGCGACCTCACGGTATCCCGCGTGGATGTCGCGAGCATCGCGCTCACCGAACCGACGGTAGTGTCGTCGGCGATCGGCAGCCGCTCAGCCGCTGCCGCAGACCCCAGCGGCCCGGGCGCGGCACCCGCGGGCGACGCGACGTATCAGGCGAGCTGGACCGCGCAGGCCACCACGATCCTCGACACGATCCAGCCCGCAGAGCTCCACGACTTCTACGCGGGCCAGGCTGGCGATCCCGTGTCATTCGGCACCTCCCAGGTCGAGACCGTGCCGGGCACCGACCCAGCAACGGACCCCGCCACCGACCCGGCAACGGATCCAGGGACGGACCCCGCTACCGACCCGGCAACGGACCCGGGGACGGATCCGGGGACCCACACGGACCCGGGAACGAGCACGGACTCAAGCACGGACGGGACCGCAACCACGAAGCCCGGCACCCCCGGCAACGCGGGTACCGCATCGGCCCCGGGCCTCGTACGGACGGGCGCAGATCCCGCGCAGGGCGCACTGCTCGGTGCGGCCGCCCTGCTAATCGTCGGCGGCGTATCACTTGCACTCGCGCGCACCCGACGCTCGCGCACCGCACGCACCGCGGTGGGTGCAACGTTCCCCGAATAACCCGATCCGAAGTGCGGTCCGGGCGGCACTGCCGTCCGGACCGCAGATCTTCCGAGCCGACCCCCAAAGGAGACCCCGTGCTGACGTTGCGCCCGTCGCCCCCGCTGCTGCCCGAGGTGACCGCAATGGAGATTCCCTGGATCCCCGACGGCTTCCTCCTGACAACTATCGATTTCGATGTCGCCGGCCCGGTCGACTGGCTGGAGCACGCGCACGTCGAGTGCGAACTGCTCTGGTCTAATCGGGGAATGGTCACGCTCGAAGCCGACGGACGCGTGTGGGCTGTGCCGCCGGAACTTGGCGTGTGGATTCCGGCACACCTGCCGCACCGAGCGTCCGCTGAAGCCGGCGCTGAGGTGCGTGCCACCTATTTCGCGACGGACGCGAGTCAGCTCAGCGCAATGCCGAACCACGTGACTGGAGTGGCAATTACCGAGCCGCTCCGCGCACTCCTGCAGCACAACTTGCATGCCGATCTCGACGCCGAAGCGCGGCTCCGGATGCAGCGGGTGATCCTCGACCTCCTCGCCCCGGCACCGCAGGTCTCCTTCGACCTCAGCATGCCGAGTAGTCCGCACCTCCGCAGCATTGCCCGCACGATCCTCGCCGATCCGGCCGACAAACGCACAACGAGCGACTGGGCGACGATATGCGGCATGCACTCGCGCACGCTCGCCCGGCAGTTCACGAGCGAGACCGGGATGACATTCACGCAGTGGCGGATCTTGGCCCGCCTTCAACTCGCAATCCGCGAGCTTGCAGATGGACACCAGGTCGCCCGCGTATCTCGGAGCCTGGGGTACCGAAACACGTCGACCTTCATCGACCATTTCCGGACGCTTACCGGGCAAACACCCGCAGCCTACACGCGAACTGACGCCGTACTCAGGGCCTAGCGTGTTCCGAAACCGGTACAGCTTGTCGCCAAATCACGCGCGCAGGCGAATACAGTAACCAAGGTCACCCTTACCTACGTCAGATGGGATCACTCCTGTCTGACGTTTCTGATGTACCGAGCAGGAGCATGATGTCCCTCTTCCCCTCAGCCCGATCAACGCGACGGGTGCTGGGCGGCCTTGCCGCCGCGGCCACGATCCTCGCACTCGCCGCCTGCGGGACTCCCAGCGGCGACACTGCCGCCGACACCCGCACCTACGAAAGCGACTTCGGAGCCGTCGAGATCCCCCAGGACATCGAACGGGTAGTATCAATCGATTTCTACACGCCCGCGGCCCTGCAGGACATCGGCATCACCCCCGTGGGCGTGGTGAACAGCTACTTCACCGACACCGAAGGTGACGCGATCCCGCTGGAGTACAGCGAAGCAATCCGAGAAGCGGGTGCTGACTCCATCGGTGAATACTACGAGCTGAACCTCGAGGCGATCGTGCAGGCGAAGCCGGATCTCGTACTCGCCACACAGGATTTCCTGCCGCTCGATGACCCGATGCGTCCCGAGATCGAAAAGATCGCCCCGATCATCACGTTCAACGCACGCGACGGCGAGGCCTGGCGCACCCGCTCGGTCGAGCTCGCGAAGATCTTCGATAAGGAGGCTGAGCTTCAGCCCCTCGTAGACGAGTACACCGAGCGACGTGACGAAATTGCGACGAAGTACGCAGACATCCTTGCGAACAACACGTTTACCCTGCTGGGCCCGGACCCTGACGAGTGGGGCACCTACGGGAGCAAGCACTTCATGACCCCGATACTGCGCGATCTCGGTGCCAAGTTCCGCGAGCAGCAGGACGACGAGGTCACCAAGGACGGTTTCCCCGAGTGGTTCTCCTACGAAGAACTCGGACGCCTGAGCAATGCCGACATCATCCTGCTGCGCGACAGCCCCCAGGAGAACATCGACGCGCTCGCGAAGAACACGCTGTGGAACAATCTGCCCGCAGTCCAGAACGGCATGGTCTTTGATTACATCGATCGTGGTCCGACGGGATCGTTCGGTTGGGCGCTGCAGAACCTCGACGATCTTGAGGAACGTTTCGCCGAGATCCAGTCGAAGGTCGATGCCGCGCAGTGAGTGACACTCTTTTTGTCGCTGAGGTGACGCGCACCGCCTGGGTCACCCCCGGGATGGTGCGCGTCACCTTTGGCGGCCCCGGCCTCACCGGATTCACCACCACCGGCATCGGCGACGAGTTTGTGCGCGTCCGGTTTCCCGGCCCCAGTGGCGAGCTGTCTCTCCCGTACCAGGACGCGGCAGGAGCGTGGCACGAGCCCCCGGATAGTGACGCCCACATCGAGCCATACACGATTCGCCGCCACGATGCGGACACTGGCGAAGTCGACGTCGACCTCGTTGTGCACGGTCATGGCCGCGCCGGCACCTGGGGTGCGCACGCGAAGGCCGGCGACCGCGTGGCGTTTGGGCAGCCGCGCGGACTGTACGAGCCGCCGGCTGATGCCGAGTTGCAGGTGTTTGTGACCGACGCGACCGGGATTCCGGCGCTGGCCCGTCTCGCCGCCCAGCTCGCCCCCGGTGTGCGCGCAGTGGCAACCGTTGAGATCGCGGAGGACTCGCATCGACAGGATCTCGGCACTGACCGCGTACAGGTCGAGTGGGTCGTGGGCCGCGGCAACGGTGTCGGCCCCTCCGCAATCACCGAAGCGCTACGCGCGATACCCATCACCGATGACTGCTACGTCTGGGTAGCCGGTGAGGCCGGTGAACTGCGCGATGCCCGGCGCTACCTGCGCCACGAGCGCGGCCTCGCCCCGAAGCAATACGCGGTGATCGGCTACTGGCGCGACAAGCAGGAGGAGTGGCTGGAACGCTACGAATCTCTCGATGCCACCACAATGCAGGCGCTGCAGTCAATCTGGGATGGGAATGACGAGGAACTCAACCGAGATCGCTACGACACCCGGCTCGCCGAGCTCGGACTCTAGGCCGATGCTCCAGACTGCGGCATCTACTGCGCCCCGGGACAGGCCGCCCGCAGACCGCTCAACATCGGCGCCGGATCACCGCGGCCCGGGTACGGCGTCGAAGCGCGCCCTATTCCTCGGTGCGTGCTGCATCCTCCTCGCCATGGCTCTGGCGCTGGGGCTCTGGGTAGGTGCGCGCTCCCTCGATTTCGGAGACGTGTGGCGGGTACTCTGGCACGCGGATGGTTCCGAGGCCTCGTACATCGTGCATGAGATGCGGCTTCCGCGATCGCTCCTCGCACTTGTGATCGGCCTGGCGCTCGGCGTGGCCGGCGCACTGATCCAGGCGCTCACACGCAACCCGCTCGCCGACACCGGAATCCTCGGGGTCGGCGCGGGTGCGAGCTTTGCCGTGGTTGTGGGGGTCGCGTTCTTTGGCGTGACCTCATTCAGCCAGTACATGTGGCTGGCGTTTCTCGGCGCTGTCGTGGTCACGGTGCTGGTCTACGCGTTGGGATCGATTGGCTCACTCGGCGCGACCCCGGTCAGGCTCACCCTTGTCGGCGTGGCTCTGGGCGCGCTCCTCGGCGGATTCTCTTCTGCGATCACCATGCTCAATCCCGACAGCTTCTCGGACGTGTTGCGGTGGAGCGCAGGATCCCTCGCGGGGCGAGGCTGGGACACCCTCGAGGCGGTCCTGCTTCCCATTGGGATAGGGCTGCTCATTGCGCTCGGCAGTGGGAGGCCGCTCAACGCTGTGTCACTCGGAGATGATGTGGCCCGGTCGCTGGGGGCCAACGTGCTGCGCACCCGAATTCTTGTCATTGTCTCCGTGACGCTGCTCGCCGGTGCCGCCGCGGCGGCGACCGGACCGGTCGGGTTCGTGGGACTGATGGTGCCACATGTGGTCCGCTGGTTCACCGGGCCGGATCAGCGCTGGATCATCCCGTTCTCAGCCGTCGGGGCGGCGCTCCTGCTGCTCGCCGCTGATGTGCTCGGCCGCGTGGTGCTCGCACCGCGTGAGCTCGAAGTCGGCATCGTGACCGCGTTCATCGGGGCCCCCGTCCTGATCGCCCTTGCCCGTCGCAGAAACGTGAGCGCCCTATGAGTACGTCGACCGTCCCTGCCCCCGGCTCCCCTGTTGACTTCGGGAGCCGTCAGGTCACCGCGCAGCGGAAACTGTGGTCGTTCACGGTGTCGCTTCGCGGTGTGGTTGTCACCGCGGTACTCGCCGCACTCACCTGCGCGGTCATGATCATCTCAATTGGCTCCGGCAGCACCGATATTCCGCTCTCCGAGGTTCTCGGCGGGCTCCTCGGCACCGCGGATGACGGCACTATCTTGGTGGTGCGTGAGTGGCGATTGCCGCGCGCGCTGCTCGCAGGGCTGTTCGGGCTCGCACTCGGGATGAGCGGCGCGATATTTCAGTCTCTGACCAGAAACCCACTGGGCTCCCCGGACATCATCGGCTTCTCAGCGGGCTCCTATTCTGGCGCGCTCGTGGTGCTACTGATCACCGGCGGCGGGTACTTCGCTGTCGCGCTCGGTGCCCTGACCGGCGGTATCCTGACGGCGTTTGTGGTGTTCGTATTGGCGTATCGACGCGGCGTGCAGGGGTTCCGGCTCATCATCGTCGGCATCGGCGTCTCGGCGATGCTCTCGGCCTTCAATACGTATCTGATGTTGAAAGCCGCACCAGGCGAACAGCTCACGGCGGCGGTCTGGGGCAGCGGGTCCCTGAACGGCCTCACAATTGAGACACTGCTTCCCGTGCTGGTGGTACTCGCAGTGCTCCTGGTTCCCGCCCTTGCACTGGCACCGGCGCTGCGGGTGCTCGAACTCGGCGATGATGCGGCTGGATCCCTCGGTTCCCGCCCCACCACGGCCAGGCTCGCCGCGATCCTCGTCGGCGTGGCACTCACCGCGCTCGTCACCGCGTCTGCGGGTCCTATCGCGTTCATTGCCCTTGTCGCTCCGCAGATCGCTCGTCGACTCACCCGCTCGGCCGGAGTCGGGCTGATCGCCGCGGGAATGACCGGTGCGCTCCTGCTCGTCGTGAGCGATTGTCTCGCGCAGCGCGTGTTCGCTCCACTCCAGCTCCCCGTCGGCATCGTGACCGTGTCGATCGGCGGCCTCTACTTCATCTGGCTGTTGGTGCGCGAGACCCGTCGCCGCTAGCGCGTTGCTCACCGCTCCCAGCCACTCACCCCACCCCACCACCTCCCGGAAAGCCTGCCCATGCATCCCCTGACCCCCGTTGACCTCACGTCGCGCTTGCACAGCACCGACGTCACGCTCGCCTACGACAAGCGGGTCATCTCAGAGCACCTCAACGTTGCGGTCCCCGACGATTCGTTCACCGTGATCGTGGGGCCCAACGCCTGCGGCAAGTCCACGCTGCTGCGCGCGCTCGCCCGGTTGCTTCGTCCGAGCGCAGGCCACGTTATCCTTGATGGCCGCGCCGTTCACGCGATGCCGGCGAAGGCGTTTGCCCGAAGCGTGGGGCTGCTCCCCCAGTCTTCACTCGCCCCCGATGGAATCGTGGTCGCGGATCTCGTCTCCCGTGGCAGGTATCCGCACCAAGGGTTGATCCGGCAGTGGTCTCCTGACGATGCCCGCGCGGTTGCGGCGGCTCTGGCCGCCACGAACACAACGGACCTCTCGACGCGGCTGATTGACGAGTTGTCCGGCGGGCAACGGCAGCGCGTGTGGGTCGCGATGGCACTCGCGCAGGAGACGCCGCTCCTGCTCCTCGACGAGCCCACCACGTTCCTCGACATCGCCCACCAGATCGAGCTGCTCGAGCTGTTTCGCCGCTTGCACGGCGAGGGGCGCACGCTCGTGGCGGTGCTGCACGACCTGAACCACGCCGCCCGATATGCCACGCACATCATCGCGATGAAGGACGGCCGGGTGGTCGCCGAGGGGCCGCCACACGAAATCGTTACAGCGGAGCTGGTGCGCGAGGTGTTCGACCTCGAGTGCCTCGTGGTGCCGGATCCGGTGGCCGGGAGTCCAATGGTGGTGCCACTCGGGACCGCGGCATTGCACGCGCAGCCCTGAGCGAACAACAAGCACGACATTTCCCACTTAACTTGCACACTGGTGTGCAAGTTATTACAGTCGTTGTGTGAGACACAGCTGGCAGGTATTCAAACGGGACGTCATGAGGCTGGTCCGCGTTCGCAAGACGTGGGTCATCGTCATCGGCATCCTCGTCACGCCCGCGCTCTACGCCTGGTTCAACATCAACGCGTTCTGGGATCCCTACGCCAACACGGCGAACATCACCATCGCGGTGGCGAACCTCGACGAGGGAGCCGACTCCGAACTGACCGGCGAGGTCAACATCGGCGAGCAGGTCGTTGAGCAGCTTCGTGAGAACGACCAGCTGGGCTGGAAGTTCATGGAGGAGGCTGCCGCGCACACCGCCGTGAAGCGCGGTGACGCCTACGCAGCCATCGTGATCCCCGCGGACTTCAGCGAAGATCTCCTCAGCATGACGACCGGCGAGTTCACACAGCCGGCGCTCAAGTACTTCGTGAACGAGAAGGCAAGCGCGATCGCGCCGAAGATCACCGACGTGGGTGCCTCCACTCTCGACGCGCAGATCACCACCGCCTTCAAGGAGCAGGTGGCCGAGGCCGCCACCGAGGCGGTGAAGGGCGCGGGCGATTCGGTTGAGCTCAAGCTCCTGAACGCCCGGACGAACTCGCTGAACGCCTTCGACCGGACCACGAAGGAGCTGAGCGAGGCCCGCGCGAGCATCGCCACACTCCAGGAGGGCATCGAGGACTCCCGCGCAGGGCTCGGCTCGGCTCGCACAACCCTTGCGGATCTGGATACCACCCTCGCGGACGTGAAAGTCGCCGTCGCGCAAGCCCAGTCGATCATCGTCGAGACCCAGCAGCAGGTCGTCACATTCACGGATGCCGCAAGCTCGGCATACCTGACCGGCACCACCCTGCTCGCCGACGCCACCGCGTCCGCGCACACCTCCGTCACCGAGCTCACTCACGGCTTGGACCAGGTCGGATCCCGCGTCGATTCATCGATCACCGCCGTCACCGCGGTCGTTGAGGCGAACGAGGCCACGATCACGCAGCTCCAGGCGCTGCTCGCGACTTCGGGGCTCAGCCCGGAGACGACCGCCCCGTTGCAGGCAGCACTCGACGGGCTGCAGGCCCAAAACGCCGCCCATCAGACCACACTGCAAGACCTCACGGCTCTGAACACGAGCGCCGCCGACGCCGCCCAGTCGATCCGGAACGCGAGCGGCGCACTGAACGACGCGATGCAGGGCACCGCCGGTGCCGCTGGTGACATGCGCTCGATCATCACGAACACCGTGCCGGCCGTCAACGCCGCAATGTCTCAGCTGTCGTCGAGCGCCGGCGCCTTCGGAGCGGCGATCGGGGCACAGCAGGCGACCCTCACCCAGGCAGACGAGCTCCTCCGCGGTCTCGACACCCAGCTTGTGTCTACCTCGGCGGCTGTCGGAAACTTCGATTCTGACCTCTCGAACATCGCGACGGGAGTGAAGAACGCCCGTGCCGACGTCCTCGCCCTCGGCTCGGCATCGGAGTGGAACACACTCCAGACTGTGACCGGCCTCGACCCCGAACAGATCGCGCAGTTCATCGCGTCACCCGTGACTGTTGACGAGAAGGTCGTGTTCCCGATCGAGAACTACGGCTCAGCGATGGCGGCGCTTTTCACAAACCTGTCACTGTGGATCGGCGCGTTTGTGCTGATGGTGATCTTTAAGGTCGAAGTCGACACCGAAGGGATTCCCGGCCTCACCGTGCGCCAGGCATACCTGGGGCGGTTCATGCTGCTCGGAACGCTCGCGATGCTGCAGGCGCTTATCGTCTGCCTCGGCAATCTCGTGATTGGCATTCAAACAGCAAGCGCGCTCGCCTACGTGGGGACCGGACTCTTCACCGCGCTTGTATACGTCAGCATCATCTATGCACTGTCGGTCGCGTTTGGCCATATCGGCCGCGGCCTCTGTGTGCTGCTGATCATCATGCAGATCCCCGGCGCTTCGGGGCTCTACCCGATCGAACTCATGCCCGGCTTCTTCCGGACGATCTACCCGCTCCTCCCCTTCTCCTACGGCATCGACGCGATGCGGGAGACGATCGCCGGCTTCTACGGCGGCCACTACTGGCGCTTCGTGGGTGTCCTGGCACTCATGGGGACCGTCGCGTTTTTCCTCGGGATGATCCTGCGGCGCCGCCTCGCGAATTTCAACAGGCTCTTCAACCGCGAGATCGCGGCGACGGATCTCCTGATCGGCGAAAAGGTCCAGGTCGTGGGTTCCGGGTACCGTTTGCCCGACGTGATCCATGCGCTCCGCAACCGCAGCGAGTACCGCGCGGATCTGGAGCGCCGTGCCAAGCCGTTCACCCAGCACTATCCCGCGCTGCTCCGAGGCACGCTCATCACGGGTGCCGTCGGGCTCGGTGCCCTCGCGATCATCGCGTGGGCGCTGCCCGGAGGCAAGGCCCCGCTGCTCGGGGTGTGGGTGTTCTGGTGCCTGCTCATCATGGGATTCCTCGTGGTGATCGAGTACATCCGGCAGAGCTTCGCAAGCGCGCAGGAGGTCGGGAACCTCGAGGACTCCGAGCTCCGCACCGCAATGCTCACTGAACGCACCGAGCTCCACGAAGCGGACGAAGCGGGGCAGTCCGCTGTGCCGGATCCTGATCCCGATCCTGATCCTGATGCACCCACACTCGTTTTGCGCCGCACCGATACCTCGATGGGAGGGCCGCACGCATGAGCGCGATCCTGCGACTGACCCGCCGCGATGTGCGGCACGCCACGCGCAACGTCATGGCGTCGATCGTGATCTTCGGTCTGGTCATCATCCCGTCCCTGTTCACCTGGTTCAACGTGATCGCGAGCTGGGATCCCTTCGCGAACACCAGCCGCCTGAAGGTCGCCGTGGCGAGCGCGGACACCGGCTACCAGAGCGAGCTGATGCCGATCACGCTCAACGTCGGTGAGCAGGTGCTCTCCGAGTTGCGCGCAAATGAGCAGCTCGACTGGGTCATCACCTCCGAAGAGGACGCGATCGACGGCACCCGTTCCGGCGCCTACTACGCGTCCATCGTGCTCCCGCCCTCGTTCAGCACTGACATGATGACGTTTTACGCCGACGGCGCGGATCGCACAAGCATCGACTTTTACACAAACGAGAAGAAAAACGCGCTCGCCCCCAAGATCACGGAGCAGGGGGCCGAGGGGGTGTCTGCGCAGATCAGCGAGGCCTTCACGGTAACCCTCGGAGATGTGGCGCTCGGCCTCATCACTTCGGTGTCCGACTACCTCACCGACGATCAGACTCAGGCCGCGCTCGCCCGCGTCGAATCGCGCGTCAGCAATATCGGCACCCAGCTTCGGGCCAGCGCCCGCACCGCCGATACACTCACGACACTCGTGGATTCCGGCCTGCCACTCGTCGACAGCGCAGAATCGCTCGTCTCCACCGCGGGCGGCGCGTTCTCCGACACCTCCGCAGCTGTGGGGAGCGGGGCCGCCGCAGCCGAAGAGCTCAAGGCTACGCTGCAGGGCGCCACCGAAGCGCTGAGCTCGGCACTTGCGGCTACCGCCGGAAGCTACGACGCGGTGGGGGCGCGAATCGACGAGCTGTTTGCCAGCGCGGATGCCACCGGCGCGAGCCAGGCGCAGCTGCTCCGGTCACTCGCGGACGGCGTCCAGCAGCAGATCGACCAGACCACATCGCTGCGGGATCGCCTCGCCGCCGACGTCGCACCCGCGCTCCCCGAGGCGTCCCAGGCCGAACTCACCCGGGTCCTCAGCCGACTCGATGACGCGATTTCACGCCAGGAAGGCGTGCGCGACCGCCTCACCCAGGCGGCGCAAGATATTACCGACGGCAGCGCGTCCTCGCAGCAGTCACGCCAGGGCATCGCCGACGCGATCGCGGGGGCGAAGGCCGCGGTCGCCGACGCCCAGAACGCCTACGCGAACGGGCTGAAGCCGCAGCTCGATCAGCTCGCAGGCACCCTCGACGTGGTGAGCGCCGATATCGCGAAGATCCGCGGAGACCTCTCGGGGGCGGCGTCACGCCTCTCCGGCGCTGGCGATTCGGTACGGTCCGTGCTGAGCAGCGCAAGCGAGGCGACGCAGAAGCTCTCCTCCTCACTCAACAAGACCGCTGACACGTTCGGCGAGCTACAACGCGCGCTCGCAAAGGCGGCGGACACGGGCGACCTCTCGGAGGTCGCCGAGATCATCGGCTCGGACCCCGGTGTGCTCGCGACATCGCTCGCCGAGCCACTCCGGGTCGACCGCACCGCCGTGTTCCCGATCGCGGGCTTCGGGGCCGGCATGGCGCCGCTCTACACGGTACTCGCGCTCTGGGTCGGCGCGCTCCTGATGACCGTCACGATTCGTGTGGACGTCACACCGGAAATGCTGCCCGGCGAACCGGAACTCTCCCCCACGCAGAAGTATCTGGGCCGCTACGGGATCTTTGCCCTCGTTGGCCTCGCCCAGAGCACGCTGGTGACCGCTGGACTTGTGCTGTTCGTGCAAATCGAGCCAGCGCACCCACTCCTCATGATCCTTGCGGGCTGGGTCATCTCCCTGGTGTTCACACTGATCATCTACACCTTCGTCGTGGCGTTCGGAAACGCGGGCAAGGCGCTCGCGGTGCTGCTGCTGGTGATCCAGATCTCCGGATCCGGCGGGGCCTACCCGCTGCAGCTGCTGCCCGTCTGGTTCCAGAACATCAGCCCGTTCCTCCCAGCTACCTACGCCATCGACGCACTGCGCGCCGCTGTCGCAGGCATCTATGCAGCTGACTACTGGGTGGCCCTCGGTACGCTCGCACTGTTCGCACTTCCGGCGCTCCTGCTCGGTCTGGTGCTGCGCCGCCCTCTCATTTCCTTCAATCGGGGGCTCATGGAAGCCCTCGAGTCGAGCAAGTTGATGTAGGACGGAGCCGCATGTCAGCCCAATTCGCCCGGGAACGCCCGGCCACGAATCTCCTGCCCGGTTCGCGGCGGCGCGACGCAACCGCGAACCGGGAGACCCTGCTGTGGGCGGCGCAAGCCGCTCTCGCCGAACAACCGACGGCCTCGCTCGACGCGATCGCACAGGCGGCAGGACTCACACGGCGCGCGCTCTACGGCCACTTCCCCGACCGGGACGCGCTGCTCCACGAGGTCATCGCCGTCGGCGCACGCCAATTTCGCGAGATCGCAACCGCCGCGTCAGATGATGATCCCCGTGTGGCCCTCGCGCAGCTTGCGGCCCGGCTGTGGAACGCCGCCCAGGCGGTGCGCGCCTCGGCGCACATCTCCGCGCAGGACGCATACGCAGACGCCACTGCCCAGGCCCTCGAGCCGCTGCGCCAGCGCCTCACTGTGCTCACCCAGCAGGGTGTCGGATCCGGCGCGTTCCGCCGCGACATGACCCCTGAGCTCCTGGCATTCCTCATCGAGGAGACTGCCCGGGCGACGCTCCGCGAGCGGCGCGTCGCCGAGACCGCTGGGGCCGAGACCGCAGTCAAGGTGATCCTCAGCATCGTGGGGCTCTCCTGGCAGGAACAAGGTGAATTGCTCGCTACGCACCCTGAGGTGTTGAGCGCCGACCGATAAACGGAGCGCACGCCACACCGATCAGGGCGATAATCCCGGCGACCACAAACGCCGTTCGCACCCCGGCGGCCTCACCCGCGGGGCCCGCAACGCCGCTCATCGCCGCACCCCAGGCGAGCCCGCCGACCATCGCGGCAATTCCGATGGCTCCGGCCAGCTGCTGAAGCGCGTTGACGATCGCGCTGCCGTGGCCGTACAGGCGCACCGGCACCCCGCTCAGCGCGTGGGTCAGCATCGGGGTGAGCACGAGCGACATCCCGATCGAGAACAGCACGTGCATGGCGATGATCGTGGGCACGGTGGTCCCCGCGTCGATTGTCACCATCCACCACTCCGCGGCCGCAAGCAGAATCGTGCCGGGGACAACAAGCGGCAGCGGCCCCACTGCGTCGTAGAGCCGCCCGACAAACGGCGAGAGCAGCCCCTGCGTCACGCCGCCAGGCAGCAGCATCAGCCCGGTGGCGAGCACACTCAGCCCCAGCACAGACTGCGCAAACATCGGCAGCACGATGACGGTCCCGAGCATGGTCCCCATAGCGACCATCACCAGCACCACTGAGAGCGTAAAGCTGCGCTGCGTGAAGGGCGAGAGATCGAGCAGCGCGCGCCCTGATCCACGCGCGACCAGGGACCGTTGGCGGATCACAAACCACACGAGTCCCCCAATACCGACGACGCCGGCGACAAGCGGCACGAGGGATCCGTTCGCGAGATCCGACACCGTCGACGTAGCGGTGACCAGGCCGCCGAAGCCGAGCAGGCTGAGCACCACGGAGGGGAGATCAAGAGCCGCGCGGCCGCCACCGCCGATCCGGGGCATCAGCGTGGCCCCGATCAGCAGCGCCGCCACCGCGATCGGCACCATGAAGCCGAATACCCAGCGCCAGTTGAACGCCTCGATCACGATCCCGGAGAGGGTCGGCCCCACTGCGGGACCCACCGAGATGACAATCGAGTTCAACCCCATGACGGTGCCGCGGTGCATTGGCTGGACGAGCGTCAGAGTTGTGGTCATGAGCAGCGGCATCACCATCGCGGTGCCGGCGGCTTGCAGCACCCGGGCGACAAGCACCACAGCGAAACTGGGGGCGACGGTCGCAAGCACGGTGCCAACGAGGAAGAGGGAGATCGCGACGAGGAACAGGCGACGCAGGGTGAAGCGCTGCAGCAGGAAGCCCGTTGTTGGGATCACCACCGCCATCGTCAGCAGGAATCCCGTGGTGAGCCACTGCACGGTTGTGGCACTCACCTCAAATTCGCGCATAAGCTGCGGGAGGGCGACGCTGAGCACAGTCTCGTTCAGGATCATCACAAACGCGGACACCGCGAGGATCGCGATGGCCGCGGTGATTGCTTTGGCGCTGAGAGGCGACTGTGCGGGCGACTCATCAGCCTCGGGCACAACGGGAGTCGGGGCGGTATGGGCGGAGGGGGAAGGAGTCACTGCAGCGGGGTCGCTTTCACATCGGGGGCATTCATCAGACGTACATCATGGCACACTGTGCCACAATTTCGTAAGTGGCCCCGCACATCAGATAGATTCGTGAGTATCGAGACCCGCAATCCAAGGAGTGCCGTGCCCGAACAATCCGACGCCCCACCCACCGGCTCCCCGGGCACGGAGGGTGTGCGGGAACGCCACTACCGTGAGACGCACAGGCGCATTCACCTTGCGGCGCTCGCACTTGCGGAGCGCGACGGCCTCCACCGCATGACCACCGCGCAGATCGCCGCCGACGCCGGGATCTCACGCCGCACATTTTTCCGCTACTTCTCGTGCAAGGAGCAGGCCGTGCTCCCCGGGCACCGCCGCTACCTCGACGCACTCGCCGAGATCCCCCTCCCCCAGCCCGGCTCCGCCGACCCCGCCGACCCCGCCGATATCGTCGCCATCATCGACGCGGTCGGTGACCAGGTCCTGTCCTTTGAGGGCGACCCCGAGCTGACCGTTCACCGCCGCGTCTCGGCGCTTCTCCACTCCGAGCCAGAACTGCGCGCCTACGGGGCGGCGCAGGACGCCGAGATCGCCGAACGCATGGCCGAGCGCCTCACAGGGGTCTTCCCCGAGGTCTCGCTTGCGGAACTCACCTTGCTCACTGAAGTGGGCATCACCGCTTGGCGGCACGGCTGGATCCGGTGGTCCGCACAGGCCGAAGCACCAGGCGCGGAAACCCCGACCGAGAGCCATCGCGCCACACGCGCTGCGCTGCGGCGCGCATTCTGCGGGGGCACCGCGTGAGCGCGGGCCGCACCCCAGGCACTCAGCTCAACCTTGTCGCCATGGTGAACCCACCCACGAGCCAGTATGCGGAGAACTGGCGACACCCGCTCTCTCGCACCGACTGGTTGAGCGGCGCCTTTTTCACCGACCTCGCGCGCACCCTGGAGCGCGGCTGCTTCGACATGATCTTCTTCGCCGACGCGCTGGCCGTCCCGGAGGACCGGCACGGTGAGTACGCGACGACCCTCCGCACCGCGGGCAAGGGCAGCATCTATTTCGACCCGATCACGCTCATCTCTCACGTTGCCGGCGCGACGACACATCTTGGCCTCGGCGCCACAGTGTCCACGAGTTTCGTGCCGCCGTACGCGATCGCCCGGCAGCTCCTCTCCGCGGACCACCTCTCCGGAGGCCGGGTCGCGTGGAACATCGTGACCTCCACGACGGATGCTGAAGCACGCAACATGGGACAGCCTCGGATCGCCTCACCCGCAGAACGGTATGACCACGCCGACACCGTGGTGGAGACTGTGCGCGAGCTCTGGCGTTCGTGGGCACCCGGCGCGCTTGTCCACGATCGCGTGAGCGGTGAGTTTGCGGACCCAGAACGCGTCCACCGCATCCCCGAGGGGCTGCGGTCTCGCGGCCCGATCACCCTGCCGCGGAGTCCGCAGGGCGAGCCCGTACTCATGCAGGCGGGGTCGTCGTCTCGCGGCCGCGACTTCGCCGCGCGGTGGGCAGAAATAGTCTTCGCGATCAGCGATTCCCCCGAAGAAATGCGCGCCATGCGCACCGAACTCCGCGACCGAGCCCGCATCGACTACGGCCGCGATCCGGACTCGGTTCGGGTACTTCAGGGCATCCAGCCGATCGTCGGCGGCACCGACGCCGCGGCCCAGGCAAAGCTCGCAGAGCTGCAGGCCGCCATCGACCTGCCCGAAGCGCTCACTAAACTCGCCAGGCTCCTGCACGCAAACACGCTCGACCCCGAGGGATCCGCGGTCGCGCTGCTCGACGCGCACCGCGGGGCCACCGGCAGCACCGGTTTCGAAGACATGCTCCGCGCTGTGAGCGAGCGGCGCGGCTTCACCGTCGCTGATCTCGCCCGCGAGCAGGCAATGAACCAGCTCCACCCCCAAATTGTTGGCACCCCAGCAGCGATCGCGGATGAGCTCGAACACCTGTTCCGCAGCGAAGCCGCGGACGGGTTCATCGTGTTCCCGGCGCTCTACCACTCCTCCTTCGAGGACTTCGTCTCAGGCGTGGTTCCCGAACTGCAGCGGCGCGGGGTGTTCCGCTCGAGCTACGCGGGCCCCACGCTCCGCGATCAACTACGGGCCTGACTCGCGCCCGCCCCTTGCCTACTGCCCGCCGCCCGCACCGAAAACACGGAGATTCACGCCCAAATCACCCAATCGGCCGAAAATCTCCTGCGGAATCGAGAATCTCCTGCAGGATCGTGAATCTCCGCGATGAGCGCGGGCCACCCGGACGCATCGCACCGCACCGCACCGCACCGCACCCACCGCACCCAACCTCTCACATACTCAGCCTGGCCAGTACCGCGCTCGGCTACGACATTACTTGGCCAAGCCCGCGCGCTCTTAAGGCCCTCTGCATCCCCGGCGCCCCGGCAGCCGCTCGCACCGAAAACACGGAGATTCACGCCCAAGTCGCCCAATCGGCCAAAAATCTCCTGCGGAATCGAGAATCTCCGTGTTCAGAGTGAGGCGCTAAGGCACTGAGACGTTCAGGAGCACCAGCGCGCCCCACCGGGGCACAGGGACAACCCCTGCACCCCGGCCCGCCTATCGCGCGTTCGCTACGGCCCGGCGCTGCTGCACCCAGCCCACGACCGTATCAACAACCACGAACCCGGCGAGCGTCCACCCGACAAGTGGGAGCATCACGCCGATGCCAATTGCCCCGAGCAGCACAAGCCCGATCCCCCACCAGGGGGCACCACGCAGCGTGCCGCGACGCGGCGGCTTTGCGAACTCGAGTGCTGAGGTTCGCGTGGGTCGGCGTCGCCACCACATCAGGTATCCCAGAACCACGAGCCAGGCGATCCCCACGGCGACGAGGAACAGCACGAGCTGGTTGACAAACCCAAACATCACGCCCATGTGGAGGTCGATCCCCCACCGCGTGAGCTTCGCCAGCAGTGAGAATCCGCGGAAGTCCACGCGATCTACAACCTCCATCGTGCTGCCGTTGATCGCCACCGCGTCGGCTTCCGTGGGGAAGTTCGACTTGATCTCCTTGACGACCCACGCCTGTCCAGGGGCGGAGGGCGGCTCGATCTGGACCTGACTCGCATTCACGTTGATGCGCTGCCCAATCGCGAGCATCGCGTCAAAGGTGTCGGGGTTCGCCTCACCGCTTGGCGCGGTCGCTGGCGCACCGTGACCGGCGTGTTCGTCGGCCGCGGGTGCGTTCCCGTCCAGGCTCGTGTCTACCCGGGGTGTGGTCCCGCCCAGGGCCGTACGCACGACACCAACGTTGCCCCCGGCGAACTGCGACCACGTGATCCCTGTGACCGAGAGGAACAGCGCCCCGAGCAGGACCCACGCCCCGATCGAGGTGTGCCAGCTCAGCGATTTCCTGTATCCGCGGTACTTCCGGTTGGGACGAACGAAGTCCTTCTTCGTCCGCGACTTCCGGATTCGCACGAGCCAGAGCCCGAATCCGGCGAGTGCGATGATGCCCAGCCAGGAGGCCGCAAGCTCGCTGTAGATCCGACCGACCTCCCCGAGGTGGAGCGTGCGGTGCAGGCCCGAGACCCAGGTGCGGAACGGAAGCTCCTCGTTTGAACTGTAGCTGGGCAGATCCCCGCGAATCTCCCCGGTTGCGGGGTCGACGAATACCGCTCGGGACACCCCCGCATCAAGCGAGGGGTCGGCGAACAACACACGGGTGGTGCGTCCAGATTCCGCCGCGGGCCGCACAAGCGTGAGTGCCGCGTCGTCTCCGGCGTACTGCTGCGCCGCTCGGATCTGGTCCCCGAGCGACAGTTGAGTGTCACTCGCGGGTGCGCGAAGCGTCTCGGCGTAGACGACCTGCTCGATTGTCGGCGTGAGCGCGTACAACCCGCCCGAAACCGCTGCGACCAGGATGAACGGGCCGACGAATACGCCAGCGTAGAAGTGGAGCCGCAGCAGGAGCTGGGCGAACCAACCACGCTGGGGCTTCGCGGACTTTGGGGCAACGGACGGCGCGGCCGCGGGGGCGGGGCCCGGGGCGGGTACAGACTGTGTCGTGGTCATGGCGCGACTCAGTGCTCACTGTGCTCGTCGGCGGGTTCCGAGGTGTCCCCGTCACCACTCTCGTAATTCTCGTTCGCGCCCGTGTAATCCTTCACGAGTGCGGTGATCTCGGACGTCGATCCGTCCGCGAACTCGAGCGTCAGGACGAGTTCCTCACCGGCGGTGAGAGCCGCGGGCAGGTCCATCAACATAAAGTGGTTGCCACCCGGTTCGAGGTCGAAGCGACCATTGGCGGGGATCACGAAACCTCCCTCGACCTCGCGCATGACCATCTGTCCCGACTCGTTCGGGACGGTCTCATGGAGCTCAATCAGGTGGGCGGCCTGCGAGCGGACCGCGACGACGGTCACATTGCTAGCCGTGGTGTTCTGAAGTACCCCGAATGCGCCGGTCATGTCACCGGCCGCCGCGGACTTGATCCAGGCGTCGGTCAGCGTCACGGATTTTGCGGCGCTCTGCACCGCAACGGTACTTCCCGTTGCGGAATTCGGTCCTCCCCCTGGAGCGCAGCCTGCGATCGCGAGCAGCGCGACGCCGAGGGCCGCGGTCAGAGGTATTGTGCGTGAAAACGTGTTCTTCATTGAGTTGTCGCCTTTCAGGCGGTCATGTGCGCAGCGCTGCGACAGAAATGGGCGCAGGCAAACGCCCCGCTGCGGTGACAACCGCAGCGGGCAAGAATCAGGGAAGCGGATGGGCGCACGCGCGACACCCGCGTCAGGTACCTGAAGCGGGTGGGGTCAGCGAGAGAGCCCGGAAAGGACGGGCGGGCCGCGTCGGATCAGCACGGAGGCACGCAGTTGCGCGAGCACCGTCCAGCCGCGGGCCGGCCGAGGCTGCACACGGACCGGAGGGCGTACGGGAACCGCGCGCAGTGGGGCTTGGAGCCGACGCCCGAGCCAGAGACCAATGCGCTCGGCGAGGACTCGCAGACGATGGATCGTGCGCTCACCTCGGTAGAGGAACAGGATCGTGACTACCGCACCGATCGCGTGTGACGCCCACATCACCGTGCTGCCCTGGATCAGCTCCACGGTCTCACCTGAGATCGCGGGGAGGGCGATCGCCATTTGTCCGTGATTCTGGTGCGGGCCGCCAGTCGGAACTCCCGCGCCGTTCGAGGGCACCGCCCCCAAAACAAAGAGCGTGTGGAACAGCGTCTGGCTCGCCATGACCGAGATCGAAAGCCTGGTCAGCGAGAGTTTACGTCCGGCGAGCAGCACGCACACGAGGAGCGACAACAGCAGCGGGGCCACGATCCCGAGCGGGGCCGGCATCGCGCCGCCCGCCAAGACGTGTGAGAACAGCGCCGCGTAGGTCGCAATTGTCGCCGCGCACGCGCCCCGCACCAGGTGCGGGAGACGCGAGGCGGTGGTCATACGCCCATTATTCCGTATCGCCGGGGAGGGTGCAGCCGCGTACTGCCAGGTCACACTTCAGACCGGTTTCCCCTCACCGCCGCGCAGGAGATCCACGGGGCGCGCCCTCAAACGGGCAGAAAATCTCCGTCGTAACCGTGAATCTCCGTGGTTCTCGTTCGGGCTCGAACGCACAGCGCGCGGCGCGCGCCGCGCACAGGCTCACCCGCGATCGCGCACCACTGCGGCGAGCGCTCGGAAGGCCTGATCAGCGGGATGTGCGTGATCCGGCAGGTTGGACGCGTTCATGTACACCACGATGCTCGCACCGGACTCGGGGTCGTGGAAGGTGGCCGCGGTGAAGCCGACGCCCTCGCCGTTGTGTCCCAGCCACCCGTTCGTCTCCCCCATGCCCACGGCATACAGGTCGTATGGTGGCTTCTCGATCTCGTGCCCGATCTCCCGCAGTACCTGTGTCTCGGGCTGCAGCAGCGCGCCGGATCCCAGCGTCTCGGCCCACACCCGACCGTCATCGAGCGTGGAGAACAGCGACCCTGCTGCCCCCAGGATCGAGGGGTTCTGGTCTTGCGGGGCGAGTTCCCCGGTTTCCGGATCAGGCTGGTACCCCACGGGATGCGGCTCGGCCCAGTCGACGACGTCTGTGATGTAGTGTGTGCCCCGTTGCCCCAGCGGGTCGAGGATGCGTTTCTGCAGAGCCTCAGCGTAGGGCTGACCCGTGACTTTTTCGATGACCGCGCCCAGCAGGTTGGTGTTGGCGTTTGTGTACACAAACTCGGTGCCGGGATCAAACTGCGCGGGCTGGCCGACGACCCCCTGGTTCAGTTCAGCGAGCGTGTAGACGTGTGTCGGATCCTTCGCGAACTCCCTCATGAACGCCTCGGTGACGTAATCGGCGATTCCGCTCGACATGTTCGCAAGCTGCAGGAGGGTGATCTCGTCACCGTGGGTGACCCCGGGCACGTACGAGTCGAGGGCGTCGTCGAGGCTGAGCTTGCCCTCGTCCGCGAGTTGGAGCAGCAGGGTCACCGTGTACGACTTGGTGATGCTTCGGATCGGCCAGCTCATGTCTTCGGTTGCGGGTTCCGCGTTCGCCATGTCCGCGAGCCCCACCGCGGTGGTCCATGACCCCTCACCCGGAATCCAGACCCCGGCGACTGCTCCGGGCACGGAGTACTTCGCCCGTGTCTGTTCGAGGGCGTCGTCCAGGGCATCCTGCAATTCTTCCGGCAGCGCGCCTGTGGGGGCGCTGGGTCGCTGGATCATACTCGGGCTCGCGGCCGAATCATCCGCTGCCGGATCTGCGGTTCCGCCGCCGGGTGCACAGCCGCTCAGCGTCGCGCCTCCCACTGCAAGCCCGACTGCGGCGAGCGCCGCAAGCCGCATGATCCGACGCCGCTTCTGAGCTGTGGTGCTGGTGTACATGTCCCGGCTCCCTCGCCTCACGGGACACACGATCCATGCGGCGTCAAACCGCGGTAGCGCCCATCCCTGGTGAGAGCAATCGTGACACTCGCTCGGCGATCTGACAAGAGCCGATACCCGTGCCAGAGTGAGGGGGTGCCACCTCGCCGACGCAATTCCGCAACCCAGTCCGCGGCGACCCGCGCCCGCTACGCGACGCGCCGCCGCACGCGACTGGCGCGTGTCGACAACGATCTGACAGATGAGCAGTGGGCGATCCTGCTCGAAGCGTGGGGGTGCTGCGCGTACTGCCAGGGCACCGGACCGGCCCTGCAACGGGACTGCGTGCAGCCGATCTCCCGTGGCGGGCGCTACACACTCGGGAACGTCGTTCCCGCCTGTGCGTCATGCAACGCGAGCAAGCACAATTCCGAGGTCACCTCGTGGCTGCGCCGCAAGAAGCTTGATGAGCGCGCCTTCCTGCTGCGCCACGCGACGATCCTGCAGCAACTCCTCCCCGACAGTCCCGAGGGCAGCGAGGCCTAATCTCCGACTGTGCAGGTGGCGTCCCAGCGAGTACCCTGTGGCTGCGGGGCACGAGCGCGCGGCACACCGCTGCTCGCCGTGAGGGGCGTCACGACAGGAGCGTCGCATGACCGCGTTCACCGCACACCGAATGATCTTGGCACCCCGAGCCCGGGTGGCCCACGTACTCACGAGCATTGCCGAGCTAGCGGAGTGGAACCCTGCGCTGCTCGGCGTTGCCGCGCCGGATCGTGTCGCCACGATCGGTAGGGAGTATCGCGTCACCACCCGAGTTCCCGGGCCGGCGACTCTCCGGTACGCGGAGACGAGCGCCGAGCGTATCGTGTGGGTCCTCACCGTCGTCGGTGGCGTGGAAGTCGGCGAGTGGGATCTCCAGGACGCCCGGCTCCCCGACACTTCCGACTCTGGCACGCAAGTTGACTCCGGCTCCACGGTGGTGACCCATACTGTGCGACACTCGGGTCTCCTCCTGCGGGCGCTCCGCTCGGCAATGCGCCCAGTCCCAGCGCTCAGACTTGACCGGCTTGCCGACCGCCTGTGACTCACGAAACCGAGTGGTTGTCCGCGCCCCCGGGACCTCAGGTGACGCCGGTGGCCCCGAGGATCGTCGCGAGTCGCGCCCGTTCAGTGGCGTAGTCGCCGAGGTCAAGGGGGAAATCCCCGCGGTATTCGCTGGCATCACGCAGGAGGGCATTGCCCACAGCGAGCGCGAGCCTGACGGACATGTCTGCCTCGCGCTCGCTCGGAACTCCCGGCAAGCGCGCCTGGTCTGGGTGTGCGTCGAGCCACCGGGCCAGGACTCGCGCGAGCCGTTTCCGGCTTTCTGCATGGGCGTGGATCACGGGCCGGCCGACGCCCGCTTCTCGCAGGAATAGTGCGACGCGTTGGGGGCCAACTAAGCTCGGCTCGCCGCCCTGCACGGACTCGACGATCAACTCGAGTGCGGCGAGGACGAGGTCGTCCGGGTGCGCGCTCAACACGTGTTCCGCTCGTGCGGGATCGAATGTGAAGGGGCTGCCGAAGATCGCGTGTTCGAGCGAAGCGAAGTAATTGAAGAACGTGCTGCGCGACACCATGACCGTCTCACACACCCGGTCCACGGTGACCGCGCTCACCCCCTCCTCGACTGCGAGAGTGACGGCGGCGTGTTCGAGCCGCTCGTGCGTCTGCCGCCGCTTCCGTTCACGGAGCCCCTCAGGCATCAGCGCCCCTCCAACGCGCCATCTGGGCACCGCGCCACACAACCGGGTGTCGGACCGAAGCCCGGGCTCGCGCTACTCCCCCTTCGTGGCAAGCACTCGCAGTGCCACATCCGCGTCGCCCTCGGCGCGGAGCTCCAGGTGCACCGGGAGCAGCCGCCCCAGCACAGGGGCGGTCGAGACCCAGGCGCAGCCGGGGATTGCCGCGAGCTGTGTCCGGTATCGCTCCGCGAAATAGCAGGTGACCGTCGCATACCCTTCGCGAAGCGCGAGCCAAGCTAAATTCTTGGTGCCACGCTGCACCCGGCAGAGCCACCCGCCGTCCAAATAGTACTTCCAGGACACCTGCACGGCCGGGGAAAGCTCCGCGCAACCAGCGAGGAGTCGGTCCCACGCGGGAACGGCGGGGCCGAGCAGCCGAACAATTCGTTCCTCGCCCGGAGGGCCGTCGGTCCTTCCACCTGCAACGTACGCGGTGAACTGCACGGTCTCCTCCTCGCGGTGCGGGAGCTCCTCGCGCACCCGGTGTCTCGCAAATCAGTATCCCAATCCCTCGCGCGTGAGAGGCTCCCCACCATGAGGGTGCAGTAGTGGGCCGCGGGGAATCCAGCGTCCCGCGGCCGCTACTGTCACCGGCCGCGTGTCTCTTCGACGGAGACCCCGTGGCCGGAACACAGCAGCGGACGCGGAACACTGTGGACTAGCTCCGGCGTCGCGCGGACAGGATCAGCGCGGCGGCCCCGCCCAGGAGCGCGAGACCACCGAGCAGCACCGGTGTGGCCCCTTGTCCGCCGGTCGTCGCGAGCGCAGCGGGCCGCACCGCCGTATCGCTCGGCTTCGCATGCGGCTTCGGCTGTGGCTTGTCGTCGGGCTTCACCGCGTCATCCGGCTTCACCGCGTCATCCGGCGTGGTGTCCGCGGTCACGGTCACCACGACGGTTGCGGCGCTCCGCAGCAGCTGCGGCGATCCGGGGGTGAATCGCAGCTCAACCTCGTGCGCTCCGACAGGGAGTCCGGCAAGGACAACGGTTCCAGTCCCCTCCTCGAGGGAAACTGGATCGCCAAGCGGCTGCACGCCCACGTACGCCTGCACAGTGCCCGCGGGGAGATCGATGGGGGCATCGGAGCGGTTCTCGGATCCACCGTTGCCAGTACCATCCTCACCAGATCCGGCGTCGACGATTTGCGCCGTCACGTCAACCTGCGCGGGCCGAGTTGGGGTACCCCGCAGTTCGATGGCGTGAGGCGTGAGGGCGGTCTCTACCCCCAAGATCCGCAGCGCAGCGGGAACGCTCGCGGAGTCAGCAAAGCCGTCTCCCGGCACGAACCGAGCGGTCAGCTCGTGTGCACCGAGCATGAGTTCCGCAGGGTTCAGCGTGAAGACCGCAAGGGCCGTGCCGGGTGCCGTCTCTGCGTCCGTACCGAGCTGGCCCGTATGCACGATTCCCTCGTCAACCAAGAACTCGACGGCACCGCGTGGCACCGTAGTGCCGTCCGCCGACTGCACAGTCGCGGTCAGCGCGACAGCGCCGTCCGCACGGATCTGCGGCGCGGAGAGTGCGAGCGTCGTGGCCGTCTCCAGAACATCCCCCGTGAAGGTCGAGAACGGGGAGGAGGAGTTCGCGTAGTTGCCGCGGCTATCGCCCATGTAGGCGACGCTCAAGTTGGTGGTCCCCCAGGGCACGACCACATCGTCAAACACAACCGAACCGTCGGCTGCGAGGTCGAGCGTCATCAGCGGTGAGCCGTTTGCGAGCAGCACGGCCGATCCGTCGAGCCCGTCAGGGTCGGGGCCCTGACGGTCCGCGCTGACCCGCGCGGACACGTCGATCGGGGCCTCGATTGTGGCGGAGGCGGGTGCACTCGTGATCTGCGTCTGGGTGCTGATCTGCGCAACACTGAATGCCGTCGGATCACTCGCCGAAGCGAGCGCGTCGGCCGTTCCCGCGAACCGGGCCACAAGTTCGTGGCTCCCCGCGGCGGGTGTGAGCACGAGCGGGATGAGGGTGCCGTACTTCCCGGAACCGAAATAGATCAGTGGGCTCTGCCCGACTACCACTCCGTCGAGTTCAAAGCTCACGAGTTCACCGCTGAGCAGCGCTGGCCCGTTGAGAGTGACCACAGCCGAGGCGACAAGCAGTTCTCCCACGCGAGTCGGACTGACTCCGATGTTGAGTGCCGTGCTCGTGGTGACCGCTGCGGCAGCTTCGGCGACAGACTCGGCCTGTTGTGGGAGCGGAGCGGCCTGGGCGGCGTTCGCTGTGGCGAGCCCAGCGCCGCTGAGAGCCAGCGTTGCCGCAAGGGCGAGCCCCAGGGGGCGCCGGGGCGCTTCGCGCCGCGTTCCGGTGTGGAGAGGATCCGCTGCGTTGTCGGATCGAAAGCTTCGGGGTAACTTAATCACAATCCAACATTAGACTAAGTTCATTGATGGTGTCACGTCGTTTTTCAACACGGCTCGCACCGCGGTCACAAAAGGCATCACGTCCGTCGAGGCCCTCGCGACTCACGCCCCCAACCTGACCGGATCGTCCAAGGTCCCGCCGCGCAGGTGCATGGATGATCCCGACCGCGGCTGCCAGAGTGAGGTAAGGCTACACTTACCTCAAGCACTGGAGCCCCATGCCCTCGACCACCCCTCCCCGCTTCCTGATGTATCTCGCTGAGGTCATCGCCGCACGCGCCCTTGGCCCCCGCTTCATCCGGATCACCTTTGGTGGAGCCGGTTTGCGTGACTTCGTGTGCTCGGGTATTGCCCCCAAGATCAAAGTATGGCTTCCGCATACCGAGCTCACGCGCCCCGTGACCGCGGCACTCGATGAGATCCGCGCAAACTCAGTGATGCGCACCTACACCGTGCGCGAGCACCGTCCCGAGTGCTCCGAAGTCGACATCGACTTTGTGATCCACGCCGACGGGCCAGCGGGTCGCTGGGCAGCGACGGCTACTCCCGGGCAACTCCTCCTGCTCAGCAACGCAGCCGGATCCGCCGCCGCTTCCGCGGAACGCATGCTCTTCATCGGCGACCCATCATCCCTGCCGGCGATTATGACCGCGCTCCGCGCATTGCCCCGGCAGGCCACGGTTCGTGTGTTGTTGCGCGTGGACGATGCACACGAGCGGTGTGAGTTGGAGGATCCAGCGTCGGGGTTGACCGAGTGGATCACCACGGGCACGGACCCAGCCGCACTCACCGCAGCTGTGCGCACCGAAGTCTCACGTTTCGCACCGCACTACGTATGGGCCGCCGGCGAGGCCGGAACGCTGAAGTCACTACGCCGATACCTGCGCGGGGAGGCCGGATTTACGGCAGCGAGCTCACAGATCGTCGGCTACTGGCGGCGAGACACCCCCGCGGATATCTATGATTCCGAGATCATCGCACGCGCTCAGACGCTCGCCCAGTCGGGCAGGACCCTCAGCCGCCAAGAGATAGACGAGCTCAGCCTCGGCGAACCCGACCCAGCGTCCGCAGCAGATCCGACACCACTCTCCACCACGACCCAGTCTCATCCTTGAAAGCTTGATTGCCACAGTGTTTACACTCTCCGACGCCGAGGTACTCCCCGGCCACTCCGCGCTTATGGCCGCGGAACACATCGCACTGCATCGCGAGATGTGTGCGCACACCCACGATTTTGCCGAGCTCGCACTCATCACTCACGGCACGGGCGAACACTTTACGGAAACCGGCGTGCACCCGTTGCGCCCCCGTACGCTAGTGCTGCTCGGCCCGGACAGCTGGCACTCCTACGGCACCTCACCCGATCTACACTTCACGAATCTCTATCTCACGACCGAGCTCCTAGGCATGGCCGCGGCCCACCCGATGCTCGCCACGACGATGCAGCCGGTCTTGGGAGCGCTCGCGACGCGTGGTTCCGCACTGGCCCGAGAACTCACCGCACCCCAGGCAACCGCACTGCAGCATACGCTCACCCGTATCGCCGAGCGCCCGCAACCCACACTCCTCGGGCAACTGTCAGAGTTCATTGCCCTCATGGATCAGTTGATTCGGTTCTGGGGCACCGCAGCCACGATCGCCACTGCACCGATCGCGCACGAACACGCTGAACTCGGGGGCGACATGCTCCGCTACAGCACTCGCGTCAGCCACGCGGTGTCGCTGCTCCACGATCAGCTCGACCAGCCGTGGACGCTCGCGCGACTCTCGTCGGCACTCAATACCTCAGCGTCTCAGCTCACACGCGCCTTTCGCGCGGACCTCCAGCTCGGCCCCATGAGCTACCTGCAGCGGCTGCGAGCAGAGCGCATGGCCTACCTCCTGCGTACCACACAGCTCACGGTCAGCGCGGCCGGCCGGGCCGTCGGGTGGCACGACCCGGGGTATGCGAGTCGCCGTTTCTCCGCGCACTGGGGCACTTCGCCTGTCAGCTACCGGCAGCGTGTACATGTGTAGCGCGCTGGGCAGCGAAACCTCGCTGGGCCTCCCGGTCGAAATCGATGCGAGCGTGCTGCGCGTGTTCCTCACGGTCTACCGTGCCGGATCGATCGCCGCCGCGGCCAATGAGCTCGGCCTGCCCCGTGCAACGATCTCGGAACGGCTCGCATGGCTTGAGCGACAGCTGGGGACCAGGCTCCTGAATCGCCACATAGCGGGAGTGCACGCGACCTCCCGCGGCACCGATCTGGCACGCCGGGCAGCCGACCTTCTCGAGGCTCCGGGGCTGGGCCCCAAGGACCTTACGTCGGAGCTGGCAGCGTGCCCCCTCACAATCGGCGGACCTGCGGCCTTCCTGTCCGAGGTCCTTCTCCCCGGATTATGTGCGCGCTCCTGCAAGAACCTTGGCGTCGTCGTGAAAGCTGGCCCCGAGTCCGAGCTGATCGCAGCACTCAGGCGCGGGGACCTTGACGCGCTCGTCGCGACGGTGCCCGTGCGCGGACAGGGGCTGCGCTCGGAGGCGTTCTACGCAGAAGAGTTCGTGCTTGTCGGCAGGCCGCATTGGCTGGATCGTGCCGCGCAGGATATTGAGCGCATCCCCGTGCTCGCCTACGGCCCCGAGCTCCCCGTGCTCCGTCAGTACTGGCGGAGCATCTTCGCAGGCTCACCCACTCGTGTAACTCCCCGAGCTACCGTGCCGGATCTGCGGGCGCTGCTTCGGCTCACGATCGATGGTGCCGGCATGAGCGTGCTTCCCAGATATCTCGTTCACGAGCATCTGGAATCCGGCAAGCTCGTCATGCTCCAGGTGCCTGCCGAGGCCCACGCCCGTACGCTGCACCTTGTGGTGCGCACGCCTGGGGGTGACCGGGCCGCAGCTGCGGCGAGCGGGCGGAGCGGCCCTGATGCAGCCGCGGCCGTGCGCAGCGCGGTGCCCGCTAAGCACAGTTTCCTTCGGTGATCAACTCTCGCCCGCTGCCCCCGCCAGTGGCAGCCAGTTCCATTCCCGGCCGTCACCGCAGGACAGAATGACAGGCTCGACGCCCGCCTCGCCGCTCGAGTATTCCACTCCCGCGCGCCACGTCACGGGTTCAAAACCCGCGAGGTCGGGGGAGCTTTTGGGGTACCTAGCCGTAAATGCGCCCGGCGTGAGTTCTGCAGCCGTGTCCTGGGAGAACGCGATCCCCGCCGCAACAGTTCCGGTGATCCCGAGCGCACCGTCCACGTACTCGGTGTACAGCATGACCTGATTGGGGTTGGTCTCACCCAGGTCCAGTCTGAAGTTGAGATCAGAGGTGGGAGTCAGGAGCGCCGGATCCAAGAGGTCACCCGTGAAGGTCACCTCGTACGCCCCTGCGGTCTCGCGCACTTCCGCGGTATCGAGCGTGCCGAAGGCGCCGGTGCTCGTCCCATTGCCAGGGACCCCCGCGTCGTCGTTCGAGAAATCGCAACGCGCCAGCCCAGGCTCGACCTCGACGCCTGCCTCCTGCGCGATTCGCTCCTCAGGGCTCGGGCCATCCGACTGGGGTGCGGGAAGCGAGAGCGGACTGCACGCCGCGAGCGGGAGGAGGGCGAACGTCAGGACAAGTGCGGTGGCATGACGGGGGCGAAGCATGCATCCATTACATCGCATCCGGGCACAGCACATACGCCGGGCACAGCACAGACGCCGGGCACAGCACAGACGCGGGGCACGGCATACTGCCGCACCCCGCGCCGGAACACTGCGATGTATCAGCGCTTCAGTGATCAGTGCGCAGGCTGATCCAGCCGCACTTCGTTGCCTTCGCGATCCACGATCTTCCCGTCGATCACGGAGTCGCCGTCCTCGAACGCTTCCAGATACGCGACGGGGATACTCCGTGTGGGCGCTGCGGCGAGCGCGGACGCATCCTTGCCGGCCCGGCTTCCGAGGTGGTTGAACAGGAGGTTCAGGAGAATTGCGGCGACAGCCGCCGAACTGATCCCGGAGTGGAAGATCGTGTTGAACCAGTCGGGCATCTGATCGTAGATTGTGGGCGCTGCGATCGGTAGCATCGCAATCCCGAGCGAGGCCGCCACAATGATGAGGTTCATGTTGCCGCGATACTCCACTTTGGCGAGGGTCCGGATCCCGCTCGCCGCGACGCTCCCGAAGAGGACAATACCTGCACCACCGAGCACCGGTGTGGGAATTGCGGCAACCACACGCCCCAGTACCGGGAGCAGCCCGAGCACCACGAGCACCGCACCGCCGGCCGTGACCACAAAGCGGCTCTTGACGCCGGTGATCGCCACCAGGCCCACGTTCTGCGCAAATGCGGACTGCGTGAACGACCCGAACACCGGGGACACCGCACTCGAGAGCATGTCGGCACGCAAGCCCGCCGCGATCCGCTTGGAGTCCACCTTTGTACCGATGATGTCGCCGACCGCAATGATGTCCGCGGTGGTCTCCGTGAGCGTGACGAGGATCACGATCAGCATCGAGATGATTGCGGCGATCTCAAAGGTCGGCATCCCAAACGCAAACGGGGTCGGGATCGCGAAGATCGGGCCATCCAGCACACCGCCGAAGTCCACCATTCCCATGAACGCCGCGATGACCGTGCCGATCACCATCGCGAGCAGGATGGCGAGCCGCGAGATCGCCCCGATCGGCATCTTGCTCAGGACAAGCACGACCACGAGCGTGATTGCCGCCAGCAAGAGGTTCTGTTGCGACCCAAAGTCGGGCGCATCGCTGGCCCCGCCCATTGCCCAGCCGGCCGCAACCGGCAGCAGTGTCAGACCAATTGTGGTGATCACCACTCCCGTAACAACGGGCGGGAAGAACCGGATGATCTTCGCGAATACGGGCGCCACGAGGAGCCCGATCACCGATGCGGCGATCACGGAGCCGAGCACGGCGGGAAGCCCGCCGCCGCTCGTGACGATGGCCCCCATCGTGGCCACGCCAGCGAACGATACGCCCTGCACAAGCGGCAGCTGTGAACCGAAGAACGGGACCCCCAGGGTTTGCAGGATCGTCGCGAGGCCGCCCATAAACAGGCAGGCTGTGATGAGTACGCCGATCTCGGCCCCGCTGAGGCCCGCCATCGACCCGATTATGAGCGGCGGGGCGATGATGCCGCCATACATTGTGAGCACGTGCTGCAGCCCGTAGGCGAGCGTGGCTCCGAACGGGAGTCTTTCGTCTTCTGGCCGGTCGACGGCCACGGTGTTCTGGTTCATATCGACCTCTTTGTCGTGTTGGGGTTGGGGTTGGGGTTGGTGCAGAAGGGACTCGGGGCGCGGCTATGCGCGATGGCGGGAGAGCAGGCCGCGGGCGGCCTCGCTGTGGTGGGCAATGAGCTGGGCAACGTCAAGCCCCTCGATCTGGCCGTCGGCGACTCGCCACGTGCCGCCCACCATCACCCTGTCGGCACGCTCTGCACCGCACAGCAGTAGCGCGGCGATGGGATCGTGGCTGCCGGAGAAGCGCAGCTCATCGAGGGTGAACATTGCGAGGTCGGCCTGCATCCCCGGGGCAAGTGTGCCCAGGTCTGAGCGCCCCAGCGCCTTGGCTGATCCGGCGGTCGCCCAGCCGAGTGCACGCTCCGGGGTGACCGCCGCGGCACCGTACCGCAGCCGCTGCAGGTACAGGGCCTGGCGCACCTCCTGGATCATGTTTGATCCGTCATTGGAGGCTGATCCGTCAACGCCGAGTCCGACGGGCGCGCCTGCCTGTTCGAGCTCCAGGGTGCGTGCGATACCCGAGGCGAGACGCATGTTCGAGGTGGCGCAGTGGGACACGCTGGTTCCGGCCGCGCCGAGCCTCGCGATCTCCGCGTCGTCGAAGTGGATCCCGTGCGCGAGCCAGGTGCGATCGGAGAGCCAGCCGACGCTCTCGAGGTAGTCGACTGTGCGCAGCCCGAACGCTTCGCGGCAGAAGTCCTCTTCATCGAGCGTTTCGGCGAGGTGGGTGTGGAGGCGCACGTCGAGGCGTTCGGCCAGGGCCGCAGTGTCGCGCATCACCCCGGTGGTCACCGAGAACGGCGAGCACGGAGCAAGCCCGATCTGGACAAAAGCTCCCTCACCACGCTCATGGTAGGCCCCGACAAGTCGTTCGCTGTCCGCCAGGATCACGTCCGCCTCCTGCACGGTGCTCTGCGGGGGCAGGCCGCCGTCATTCTCGCCGAGTGACATCGAGCCTCGGGTGAGCGTGGCGCGCATCCCAAGCTGACGCACGGCCCCCACCTGCACGTCGATGCCGTCCTCGAGCCCGTTCGGGAAGAGATAGTGGTGGTCGGCCGCGGTGGTGCAGCCCGACAGCAGCAGCTCGGCGAGTGCCGCGGTCGTGGCGAGTTCCAGATCTCGCGGCGTGAGCCCCGCCCACACGCCGTAGAGCCCCTTCAGCCACGGGAACAGCTCCGCGCTGACGACGGGGGTCCAGGCGCGGGTGAGAGTTTGGTAGAAGTGGTGGTGCGTGTTGATCAGGCCGGGGATCAGGACGTGGCGGCTCGCGTCGAACACCTGGTCGACCGGGGTCGCGGGCGCTCCCCCGGCGGGCACGAGTTCGCTGACCCGGGATCCCTCGATGACGATCCCGCCGGCGGCGTCGGCGTCCGTCCCGGTGAAGATCCCGAGCGGGTTCTTGATCCAGAGGCGCGCGGTTGACTGTGGCATGTGCTGACTCCATCCATACGGTGGAACCGACTGCCGGCTCCACGTGGGTGCCAGCTCAGTGTTTCCCTGTCTGCTGATCCAGGTACTCCGTCTTTGGAGTACCCCAGATGTACCACGCACTCGAATGACAAGTCAACGATTTCTCTCGGATCCCGGACCTACAATTTCGCATGTCGGAATAGCGCCCGCATTTCGGTCGCGTTTCGGCCCCCAAACACACGGCAGCCAGGCCCACGAAACGTGGGCCTGGCTGCCGGAGATATGCGGGTGGCTAGCGGTTGAGGTACGCCATGCCGGCCGCGGTGAGATCATCAGTAAAGCTGCCGAGGTTCGTGCTCGTGACGCCGCCATCCACAGGGAGCACCACACCGTTCACAAACTCGGAGAGATCACTCGCCAGGAACACCGCCGCCTTGGCAATATCCTCCGGCGTACCCACGCGACCACTGGGCTGTGTGGGGCCGAGCTTCTCGGAGAGATACGCCACGAACTCGGCGGCGTTTTCCTCGGGGATCCCGAATCCGCGGGACATGATCGGGGTCATGATGATTCCCGGAGCGATCGCGTTTGAGCGAATGCCAAACGGGGCAAGCTCGGGCGTGGCTTGCTTCACGACGCCAACAACGCCGTGCTTTGCCACGGTATAGGCGGCGGCAGACCAGCCGCCCTGGAACGCCGCAGCGGACGCCGTGGAAATAATCGATCCACCCGTACCCTGCTCGCGGAACTGGCGCGCGGCATACTTGTGGCCAAACATCACGGAGCTCGCGAGGAGCGAAAGCGTCTGCTCGAAGCCCTCCTGCCCCAGCTCCATGATCGGCGCCTGATCCCCCTGGGCGCCAGCGTTGTTAAACATGATGTCGAGCTTGCCGAAGCGCTCGACGGTCGCGGCAACGACTGCCTCAATCGCGGCCTCCTGCATCACGTTCGTGTGTGTGTACGCGACACGATCCCCGAGCCGGCCGACAATCTCGGCACCGGCGTCGTCTTGAATATCAGCGATCATCACCTGCGCACCCTCTTCGAGGAAACGCTCGACGGTCGCCAGGCCGATCCCGCTCGTACCCCCGGTCACAATTGCAACCTTGTCAGCCAAAAGTTGAGTCATGGTGTTCTCCCTATGGGCCCCACGCTGCTTGGTCTGCGCCCCGGGCCCCCTCTGGACCAGACCAATTCGCCCAGGGGAAACCCCGAACGCACGCCCCCAGAGTCGAGCCACAAAGACAGGGAATCCGACACGTTTCATGCGCGGACTCAACCCGAACTATCCGGGCCACCCAGATGCGTTAGCTTAATCATAGCCTATTCAAAAACACCTGACCAGAGTGCATTTTCACACAATCACCTACTACCGCAACCGAGGCGACACCCCGAGCCCTCCCACGGGCTGCTCGGGTCAAAAAATTCTCGCCGCGCTCTTGATCTAAATTAAATTTAGTGTAGCTTGGCTGCAGATCGTCCGTCGCTGTGGAGGGAACGCTATGACCGAAAAGCTCACTGTCTTCTGGGATGAGCGCGTGCTGCTGAACGACACGGGCACCGCGTTCGGAGAGGTTCCGGCATCGCCCCTGCTCGACGTCACTGAAGCGCACGTGGAAAACGCGGACCGAGTGCGCAACATGCGGGCTGTACTACGCAACGGCCCGCTCGCGGACCGCATCGAGTGGCGCGATGGCCGTCTCGCCTCTCACGACGAGCTGCGCACCGTACATCCCGAGGAGTACATCCGGGAGGTTGCAGACTTCATCACGCGCGGCGGCGGGTACATCGAGTCCAACACGGTGCTCTCGGAGGAGGCCTGGCCGGCCCTCCTCGCGGCAGCTGGCACCTCACTCGCCGCAGTCGACGCGGTGCTCACCGGCGACACGTCCCTCGCCTACGCGCTCGTTCGGCCGCCCGGGCATCACGCCCAACCCCAGCAAGCCGAAGGCTACGGCGTGTTCAATCACGCGGCGCTCATGGCGGAACGTGCCCGCGCGGCGGGCCTCAAGCGCATCGCCATCATCGACTGGGATACGCACCACGGCAATGGCACGCAAGAGTGTTTCTACACCCGTTCGGATGTCCTGTACGCCTCGCTCCACATGCGGCACGGCACGTGGAGCGCGACCCACCCACAGACCGGATCCCCCGCGGAAATCGGAGTTGACGGCGGTATGGGGTTCAACATCAATATGGAGTTGTCGCTGGGGGCCGGGGACGCAGCCTACCGCGCGGCGATCGATCAGGTCATCGCCCCGGTGCTTCGTCAGTATCATCCCGAGCTCATCATCTGCTCGTCCGGACAGGACGCGAGCGCGGTCGACCCGAACGGGCGGCAAGCGCTCACGATGGACGGGTTCCACGCGATCGGATCGCGAATGCGGGAGCTCGCCGACGAGCTCACCGATGGACGCCTCGTCCTCGTCCAAGAGGGCGGCTACCACCTCTCCTACGCCGCGTACTGTCTCCACGCCACCTGCGAGGGGCTGCTCGGCCTCGCCCCCGAACTCGACGATCCCGTCGGGTATCTCCCCGATGATCCGCGCCACGGCGACGCAGACATCCGTCTTGCACAGAGCTATCTCGCTCGATTCTGGAGGTTCTAACAATGTCCGCACACAGGCTCTCATTCAAAGAACAGTTCCTCGCGACCGCGTATCCCGAGACCGATCTCGGGTTCTCGATCGGCGAGTACCGTGCCCGGCACCGTCGGCTCCGCGAGGCAATGTCCACAGCCGGCATCGACGTCCTGTACCTGTCCTCCCCCGAAGCCATCTGCTGGGCGACCGGGTATCAAGCCGAGTGGTATCACGGCCAGTCACCCACGATCTGGCCAGCGTTCAGCGGTGTGGCGATCCATGTTGATCATGACAACTGGATCCACTTCGAGACCGGAGACGAACTGCTCCTGACACGGATCACCTCGGTCTCCGAGGACGTCCGCGTCAGCGGCGACACCGACGTGCTGGAGAGCATCATCGGTGAACTCACCGCCGAGCGCTGGGTGACGGATGGTGCGGTGATCGGGCTCGAGAAGGGAAGCTATCGCCCGAACCCGAACCAGAGCGCCGAGTTTCAGGCCGCGATCGAGGCTGCGGGAGGGCGCGTTGTGGATGCAACGGCGCTGACCCGTGGCGTTCGCCGAGTCAAGAGCCCGCAGGAGCTCTCCCACGTGCGCACCGCGCAGCGTATCGCCGACATCGGCATGCAGGCGGCCCGCGACACGCTCCGCGCGGGCGTCACCGAGCTCGACGTGTACGCGGAGATCGTCTACGCGATGGCCAAGGCGGGCGGGGAGAACCCCGGGATCACGATGCCGGTCTCCTCGGGTGCGAAGAGCGCCTGTGTGCACGGGCTCGCCTCGCGGCGCAAGATCATGCCCGGTGACATCGTCAACGTCGACGTCAGTGGCGTGTTCTATCGCTACCACGCGAACATGGCCCGGACCTTCTCAGTGGGTGAACCCGATCCGCAGATTGCGGACTACATCGATCGCTCCCTCGACGCGCTTGAGCTTGTCCGCACGCATCTGAAGTCGGGCGCGAGCGCGGCGGAACTGCTCGCACAGTTGCAGGATCACTACGAGGAGCGTGGCCTCTGGGAAAACCGCTGGTGGGTGGGCGGCTACGAACTGGGAATCGCGTTCCCACCCGACTGGGTGGGGGAGTTCGTGTATGACGAAGACGCTGACTCGGCCGCCCGGTTCGTGGCGGGAGAGGTCCTCAACTACGAGGCAAACTTTTACCTCCCGAAAAACGCGGGTCTCACGATGGGGATCAACACCCTCATCGTCGCGGAGGACGGCGCGGAGTTCTTGCAGAGCACGCCCAACGAGTTTTTCATCATCGACTAGCGCTGCCCCAGAGACAAAGGACCACTCATGACCGATCACCGAAGGATCTCAGAATTCGCACTTTCTCGGCGTAGTCTCCTGAAATACAGCCTGGGGATCGGGGCGGGCCTGGGGGCCACGTCCCTGCTGACATCGTGCGCTGCCCCACGATCCGACGCCGCCGAACTCAACTGGGGTAACTGGACCTACTACCTCGACTACGATCCGGAATCCGGAACGTTTCCCACACTCGAGGAGTTCACCGCGGCATCCGGCATCGCGGTGAACTATTTCGAGGACATCGATGACAACAACACGTTCAACGCCGTCGTGAAGGATCAGCTCCAGCTCGAGCAGGACATTGGCTACGACACCGTTGTCGTAAGTGACTGGCTGATCGCGCGCTGGCATGCCGCCGGGCAGGTGCAAGCGCTCGACCACGCACGCATGCCGAACCTCGCGAATCTCAAGCCGGCCTGGGCCGCCCCGAGTTTTGACCCCGAGCGGAGCTATTCAGTCCCCTGGCAGGGCTTCATGACGGGAATCGCGGTGCGCAAGGAGTACGCGAAGCACGTTCGCACCCTTGACGACCTCCTGAACCCGATCTTCGAGGGGCGCGTCGGCATGCTCACCGAGATGCGCGACACCGCAGGCCTCATCATGTTGCAGCAGGGCGTCGATATCGAGTCCTCAGACTGGGGTGACGCCGAGTTCGAGAACGCCATGACGTGGCTGAGTCGCAACCTGAGCGACGGCAAGATTTCCGCGGTGAAGGGCGGATCATTTGTGCAGGATCTCGTCAGCGGAGCGTCGATCGCGACGCTCGCCTGGGGCGGGGAGATCGACGTCTTAAACGCGGAGAACGGCGACAAGTGGGAGTTCATCGTGCCGGAGTCGGGCGGAAACACCGATGTGACCTCGTTCACGGTGCCCAACGGCTCGAAGCGGGTGCGCGAGGTGGAGCAGCTCATCGACTACTACTACGATCCGGAGATTGCGGCACGCGTGGCTGCGACCGTCGGGTACATCACGCCGGTCGAGGGTGCCCGCGAGGCTATGGAGCACGTCGATCCGTCGTTGGTTGATAACCCACTGATTTTTCCGGACGCGGAGTTGCAAGCGCGCCTCAAGGTTTTCCGCGCGCTCAGCTCGAACGAGGAGTCGCGCTACGCACAACAGTTCGCACGCGTGCTCGGTACGTAGTGATGGCGCGGGCAGCGGCACCTGAGTCCGCGTAGAGTTACAACAGCACATCGCTGAGAGGTTGAGGTTTCCCCCGAAATGAATCGCAAAGCGCAACTGCAGAGCACAGCCGAGCGCGAGCTTGTCGCGCACGGGCTCCGCTCGTTCAAGCTGAAGGGCATCGCGTCGGCGGCGGGGGTCACCCCCGCCGCGATCCTCTACCACTACCCCGATATCGACGTGCTCGTGCAAGAGATCTACGAGGAGGCGAGCCAGCGCTGGCACCGTCACAGACTCGATACCTTGGACGGGGTCAGCGATCCGGTTGCGGCGCTGATCACGCTCATCGAGAGCGGCATGCCCACCTCGCCGGCGGACGCATCGGTGCGTCTGTTGTGCGAGCTCGAGGGGATCTCGGTGCGCGATCCTGGGTATGCGAGCCTCATGCAGCAGCTGTTCGACGCGCAGGTGTCGCTCTACCAAGACGTGCTTGAGAACGGCGTTCGCTCAGGACAGTTCATCATGCATATTCCGGTCATCGACGCGGCCCGATCGCTCGTAGCCTTGGAAGACTCGCTCTCCTACTACATCCTGAATCAGCACCCCGAGCTCGACGCGCCCGCGTGCGTTGCGATCGTCGCGAACGCAGCGGGGGCCTTCGCAGGAGTCGCACTCCGCATGGTCGAGGGAAGCCTCCGCTTGGAGGGCGAAGGCACCGCCGCAGCGCGCTGAGGCGGCTCGCCGCGGCCTACTGAATGCCGCGATCCGGCGCTCACGGCCGCGCATTCCACGCGTCAACAAACGGACGCCCGTCCCGGGCCGCGCGTTCGGTGAGCTCCGCCGAGGTCAGCTGCTCCGCTGCAGTGACGCAGAACGAGCCCCGCTGCGCTGCATCAACGCAGACCCGATCCCCCGGTTCCGCGAGCGCTTTCAGCTGGCGCGCGTAGGCGGCAAGGTCCGCATCGTTTGGCGTGCCGCTCGTCACAATTTCAATCGAGAACCCCGGGGACAGTACGACCCGGGCCACCTCGCCACGTTCCCCGAGCGCGATCGCGGTCGCCGCCTGCTCGGTGAGCGCACCCGGGTCACCCTGAATCGCGAGCATGGGCTCGGCTGCCGGGCCCACACGGATCGTCACCGGGCCGAGCCCGTCTGCGATCGTCACCGGGCCGAGCCCGTCCGTGGCGGCGCTCCCGTCCACTGCGGCGGCGATGTCGGCGAGACGCTGCGCGTCGGCGGCACCGATCTGGAGTGCTCGGTCGTCGGTCCACAGGGATTCGATGCCTGCCCTGGCATCCGCCGGGAGAGCCGCGAGCAGCGTTCGGGCCGCTCCCCCAGTTGCCCCGGGAAAGAGCGTCACCAGATCGCTCTGGAAATACACGCTCCCGCCGTCGCCGTGCTGCAGCGTCGCGCGGGCGAGCCCCTCGGCGCGCTCAAGGTCCGCCTCGCTGGCGAGCGTCACCGTCACCGCGGAAGGATCGGCCTCGAACGCGGTGAGCGGGACTGCCGCACGGAGCGCCGCGTATCCTGCACCCGCTCGCTCGAGCCACGGCCCGGGGACACCCGTCAGCACAACGCGCTCCGCGGCGCTCGGTGCCGTCGCCACGGTCACTTCCGGCACCCTGCCGAGCGTCGCGAACAGCTCTGGTGATTCTCCGAGCAGCGCGAACGCCGCCCCGCTATCGGCGGCTTCGAGCCGTGCTGAACTGGCCGCATTCGTGAAGTTCTGCGAGCTGAAGCTGCCTGCCTCCACGCGCGCGTCCCCGCGAAGCTCCGCAACTACTCCCAGGAGCGCGTCACCCGCCTGCGCGTCCATGAGCACCGGGAACCGCCACCCATCGAGCAGCAGGGTAATCCGCACGCGCGACGGCTCCCCCGAGACGGCCTGATCCGCCGCGGTGGTGCCGTCGACTGCACCGTGCTCCGCACCAAACTCACGCACACGATCCACGACCGTACGCAGTTCCGCATCGTCCAGATCGCTGCGCAGCGTCACCTCGCCACCCACGCCGCCCGTGAAGGGCATGTTGTCCGCACTGGACAGATCGAGGTCGACAACTGCGGGATCCCCCGCAAACTCACGTGTGAACGCAGCATGGGTCCCGTCCCCGGTCATGCACCCCGACAGCACCGTGAGCAGCAGGCCGCAGAACAGCGGACCGCCGAGCCATGCACGAAGCCAGAACCTCGCACTGCGTCGCCCACGCCGTGGGTGGATCGCCAGGCTCACGTTGCCTCCCCGGTTCCCGCGCGGCACAGCTGCCACTCCAGCGATTATTTCACTTGCGGTGCACCGCATTGTGTCGGGCATCTCGGGGTGTTCGTATCCATTCAGGAGGAGATTGTGCTCGTGATGTTGGGGGCTCGATGTTGGGGTTGCGGCCCTCCCATCGGCGATCCTGCGCGCGCCGGAACGAAGAACGGATCTCCATCATGCCGATCCTGCACGCCCGGTGCGCACGGCCGCTGCGCACGGCACGTCAACATAGTCACTATTCCGACGTGCACGGAAAACACGATGGCCCGGCACCCGAGACAGCGCTTAGTTTGGCTTCGTTCGCAGTCGTCCGGAGGGCAACCGCGAATTCTTTCCCCTCTCCCGCTCGGCGGGGAGAGGCCCAGCCAGATCAATGGAGGCGAAACGTGAGTTTCACAATAGATGCACAGGAGCTCGAAGCCCGGGTATCTCAGCTCGGCGCGGCAGGCCGAACGGAACACGACGGACTCTTTCGGCCCGTCTACTCCGCGGGGTGGTTCGAAGCCCGCGACATCCTCTCCGAGTGGATGAACGATGCCGGGCTCGAAACGCGAATTGACGCGGTGGGGAACCTCATCGGTACGCTCAAGGGCGCAGATTCTTCCGCTCCGGTTGTCCTCACCGGATCCCATTTTGATACCGTCCGAAACGCCGGCATGTTTGACGGCGCACTCGGGGTTGTGGCCGCGATCTCGGCGGTGAAGGCCCTGATCCGAGATCAGAACCAACGCCCGGAACACTCGATCGAGGTGGTGGCATTTTGCGAAGAGGAGGGCAGCCGGTTCCCGCTCTCGATGCTCGGTTCTCGGTCGATGTTTGGAAAGCTCGCGCGTGAGGACGCGGCGGGGCTCCGCGATGAGGACGGTGAACTCCTGACCGATGTGTGGAACCGACACGGCATGTCTCTCGACGGGGTGCTCGCCAATACTCGCGACGACGTGGGGATGTTCATCGAACTGCACGTGGAACAGGGAGGCACCCTCGAAGACCTCGGAATACCTGTGGGGGTTGTTTCCAGCATCGTCGGCCAGGTCACCGCATCCGTAACAATTTCCGGGGAACAGAATCATGCCGGAACAACAACCATGCTGAAGCGAAAGGACGCGCTCGCTGCCGCCGCGGAGGTGATGGTGCGGCTGGAGCAGCTCGCGCTGCGCGATCCACTCGCCGTCGTGACCGTCGGAACTCTCGAATGCACGGGTTCAGCGAACGTGATCCCCGGCCACGTTCGGCTCACGTGCGATGTTCGTCACCCCCAGTCGAGCGCACTTCGCGCGCTCTGGACGGAGATCCAACAGGAAATCGCGTCCGTTGCCGTCACGCGTGGGGTTCACCACGCCTTCGCCGAAGAGTTCATTGACAACGCCACGGATATGGATGAATCGGTCGTCACGCTCATCCAAGGGCTGGCAACCGATCTCGGAATACCGACCGCCACCCTCCACAGCGGCGCCGGCCATGATTCGCAGATCACGGCGCGTGAAGTGCCGACGGGCATGATCTTCACCCCGAGTCGCGGAGGCATCAGCCATAGCCCTGAGGAGTGGACAGACATCGAGGACATTGTTCCCGCGACAACGCTGCTCACAGAAGTGCTGTGGACCGCCGCCAATCCGCGCCGGGTTCGCTAGAGACGACACCATGGGGCTCCAGAGACGGTGCGACACCACCGTCTCTGGAGCAGACTGTCCTCAATGCTCGTCGAGATCCTTCAGCTCACTCATGCTGAGGCGGATCTCTTCGATCACGTGTTTCACGGCAAAGGCGAGCCGTTCCCGTTCTCGCAGCTGCCGCGGAGTTTGCACCTCTGATGGCAGCATCGCGGAGGATCGCCGGCGGCTCAACAGGTAGATTTTCCGTGTGAGTCGGGAGGGATCAATGCGAGCCCTGAATACCCCAGCCGACCGGTCAATGGCGCTTTCCGGGAGCACCGCGACGCCCATACCGGATTCGATCATGCGGATCACCGCGGCATACTGACTCGTGCGCGCGCCGACAATAGGTTCAAAGCCGAACTCCGCGCACAGCTTCCGAGTCTGGAGATCGAAGTAGTCGAGCGGGTCGCCGCCGAACACCCACGGCTCATCCCGGAGCTCGGCGAACAATTCGTCGACGGTGAGTGTCTGCTGCGCGAGCCTGTGAGTGGCGGGTAGGCACAGCCAGACAGGCTCCAAGTACAAAAGCGAAACATCAATGTCAGGCGCATCGTGTGGGGGAAGGTCACTTTCCGCAAAGACGATTGCGAGGTCAAGGTCGCCCTCGAGAATTCGTCGCTGAATGATTGCGGACTCGTCCACGGTGATCTCCAGGCGCGGCTGGCTACCATCAGCCTGCGCATGCTGCCACTCGGGACGCTGGGTGACCCGTGAACTGATCAGCGGAAGGATCCTGGATCCAATTGTCGGGAACGCACCCAGCTTGACGCTGAGCTGGTCTTCACGCTGAGCCGCCACGATCTCCTGCTGCAGGCTGTCCCAAATACGCAAGATATCGGCGCCGTGCTGCCGGGCCAGCATGCCCATCGGGGTGAGATGTGATCCCGTTGGCCCTTTCTCGACAAGAGGCGCTCCGAGAGCGCGCTCGAGTCGCGCGAGGTGATGATGCACGGTGGGTTGGCTCCAGCCCAGGGATTCGGCGGCACGTGCCACAGATCCGGTCCGCGCCACGGCTTCGATTGCACGGAAGTTCCTGAGTCCGACGGCATCATCCACGCGGCTCACACTACAGGCTGCCCGGCAGGCGGTCACGACGAAGCCGTGCATAGATTCTATGCACGGCTGCACGTGTTCCGGGATGGCCGGTCGCGGTCAAACCGCATTGAATCGTCTCGGAGAGCCGCCAGACCGGGGCTCGGAAAGAGTGATCATGGAGCAGGCAGTGACAACGATGTCAGACGCGAAGGTGCAGACCCCTCGGAGGCGTCGGCTTCAGATCCCTCACGTGTACGTCATCATCCTCGGAATCATCGCGCTCGCTGCGATCCTCACCCATTTCATCCCGGCCGGGGCGTTTGATCGGGTTGAGATCGCGGGCCGAGACACCGTTGTTGAGGGGACGTATCATCCGGTCGACGCACACCCCGCGACGCCATGGACGGCGCTGACCGCCATCTACAACGGAATGATCGGTGCCTCAGGCATCGTCTTCTATATCTTCATCATTGGAGCGTCGTTCGGCGTGCTTCGCGCGACGGGCGCAATCGATGCGGGGGTCAGCGCGATCGCGCAGAAGCTCCGGGGGCGTGAGATCCTCTTTATCCCCGTGTTCATGACACTGTTCTCGCTCGGCGGTGCCATGCTTGGCCTCGCGGAAGAGTCCATCATGTACATCGCCATTCTGGTGCCAATCGCGGTCGCGCTGGGCTACGACTCGATCGTTGGTGCTGCCGTGGTGCTCCTGGGCGGTAGCGCGGGCTTCACTGCGGCATTCATGAACCCGTTCACTGTCGGTATCGCGCAGGGCCTCGCGGGTCTGCCCATTTTCTCGGGTATCGGGCTCCGGATCACGTTGTGGGCCGTTCTTCTCACGCTGTCTACGACGTTTGTGATGCTGTATGCCCGCCGAATCAAGAAGGACCCCGCCCGGAGCGTGCTCTGGGGCGCAGATACGCTCGCCGAAGAAATTCGGACGCAGTCCGTTGGGGTCGCCCCTGTATTCACCACGCGCCACAAGACCGTGCTGCTTGTCTTGGCCGCGACGCTCGTGACTCTCGCTGTCGGAGTCACCGCGTTCGGATGGTTCCTGCCCGAGCTCTCAGCACTCTTCATTTTGATGGGAATCTTGGTGGGCGTGATCGCCCGGCTGGGTGCAAACGGCACCGCCGAAGCGTTCATTTCCGGTGCGAGAGAAATGGTGATGGGCGCGCTTGTCGTCGGGCTGGCGTATGGCATTCTTGTTGTGTTTCAGGACGGCCGGATCCTCGACACACTACTCGTGGGCCTCGCTAGCGCCATCAGCGCGCTCCCCGGGACTGTCGCGGCAGTCGGGATGTTCTTCGTTCAAGGACTCATCAGCTTCCTTGTCCCCTCGGGAAGTGGCCAAGCTGCGCTCACGATGCCCATCCTCGCACCGCTTGCGGACATGGTGGGAGTCACTCGCCAAACCGCGGTCCTGGCCTACCAGCTCGCGGACGGGATCGGGAACATGGTGTTCCCCACAGCCGGATTCTTCATGGCGTCGCTTGCCGTAGCGCGGATCTCCTGGAGCAAATGGGTGAAGTGGGTGTGGCCGCTGCTACTCGCCCAGACAATCGTCGCGGTCCTGGTCATCGCGATCGCCCACATGATCGGCTACAAGTAGTCGCCGCTCCGTCGGGAGCTCAGCTGCAGCTGAGCTCCCGACCCTGGCCGCTCAGGTGAGCGGCACTGCGCCGCAACGCCCTCGCCACAGTGAGGCGAGGGCGTCGCTCTGAGCGCGAGCTACGCGCCGACCGCGCGCAGCGACTCCCGAACAATCGCGAGTCCTGCGTCGAGTTCTTCGGCCGTGATCGTCAGTGCCGGGAGGAACTTCAATACCTCGTCGGAACCACCGGAGGTCTCAATGACGAGACCGTGCTCGAACGCCGCAGCGGAGACCGCACCCGCGAGCTCGGGGCGACTCACCGAGGCCAGGCCGTACATGAGGCCGCGCCCACGGACCACGAAGCCTGCCTCCGGGAACTCTGTGGCGATGGCGTCGAGCGCCGTGCGCAGCTGCGTGCTGCGCTCCGCGATCTGCTCCACGAATGCGGTGTCCGCCCAGTAGGTGTCCAGGGCGGCCCGGGCGCTCACGAAGGCCAGGCTGTTGCCGCGGAAGGTGCCGGTGTGCGCGCCGGGCTCCCACACGTCCACCTCGGGGCGCATGAGCAGCAGCGACATCGGCAGTCCGGAGGCGGAAATCGACTTGGAGACGGTGACGAGGTCGGGGACGATGCCCGATTCCTCGAAGCTGAAGAACGCTCCGGTGCGGCCCACGCCCGCCTGAATATCGTCGACGATCAGCAGGATGCCGTGGGCGGCCGTCAGCTCGCGGAGGCGCTGCAGCCACGCGGGGCTCGCCACGTTGATGCCGCCCTCGCCCTGCACGGTCTCCACGATCACGGCGGCGGGCAGGTCCAACCCGGATCCCGGATCGGTGAGCATCTTCTCGAACAGGTCAAGGGTGTCGAGGTCCGCACCGAGATAGCCGTCGTAGGGCAGTCGCGTGACCCCACCGAGGTCGATGCCCCCGGCGCGTCGATACTTGGCGTTGCCCGTGGCGGCGAGCGCCCCGAGACTCAGCCCGTGGAAGCCGTTCGTGAAGGCGACGACGTTGGAGCGGCCGGTAGCCTGGCGCGCAACCTTGAGCGCCGCCTCCACCGCATTCGCTCCGGTCGGCCCTGTGAACTGCATTTTGTAGTCCAGGCCGCGAGGTTCCAGGATCCGGCGCTCGAATGCCTCGATGAAGTCCCGCTTCGCCGAGGTCGCCATGTCGAGCCCGTGCAGGATCCCGCCGTCGCGGAGGTAGTCGATCAGCGGCTCGGTCAGCTTGGGGTTGTTGTGCCCGTAGTTGAGCACGCCGGCACCCGCGAAGAAGTCGAGATAGTCGCGGCCGTCCGCAGTGCTGAGCACCGAGCCGTTCGCGCGTTCAAAAAGCACGGGGAACGAGCGGATGTACCCCCGGACCTCAGATTCGCGGCGGTCGAAGGCTGCTAGTTCACTCACGTGCGTCTCCCCAAAATGGCCGTTGTCGGCCAGCGAGTTGGGCCGGGCCCCGCGCCAGGTGATCCCCCGACCGGCGGGTGCGCGACCGTCCCGGCTGCGGATGTGCTCCGGGATCATCCCAGGTTACCGGGCGTTGCCTGGTCGAGGCATCTTTTGCGCCGAGAGACCGGACGGATGCTCACCCTTCCCCGGCGGGGCTGATCGACTCTCGGCAGCGGGACCCCCGGGACACTCGTGTGGTGAGACGGGGCGGGATCACCAAAGCGAGCGCGAGAACACGCTTCACCTTGCCTGCGACCACCGGCGCGCACAGCGTGTGCTGAGTACATTCGAGCGAACCCTACTCAAGCCTCGGCCTGGAGATGACCACGAGACCCGGGCTGACTGCTCAGCCTCAAATATGAAAACCCGGGTATCAAGTTCTGCAGACCATGAGTGTCCACTCAAATCTGGTGCCAAGTTCGCGCACACAATCGGGGACCAAGGCGTCCGCAATATTACTCTGCATTCGGAAGCACGAGTTGCTGCGGGCTACGCGCATTCCCGGAGGGGCAAACGGGCCGGGGCATTGCAACACCTCGAAGGAGAAGCATGACAGTGCTGGGCCGAAATCACCCTCGTTCGTTCACGATGAGACTCGCAGTATTAGCGTCGTCCCTGGTGGTGCTCGTGGGGTCACTGTGGGGGCTCCTCCCGGCTGCGGCGCAGGCCGCACCCCCTGAACTCCGAGCTGAGGAGCCCCTGGACCCTGAATACACGTGTCCTCCCATCGATGTCGACGTCCAGTTCAACTTCACCTTTGAAGGCACACTGAAAAAGATCCAGTGTGAGCACCTGGAGAAAGGGAGCTCCGTCGACTTCCAGGCACTCCTTAAACCCCCGGAAGGGTTTCGATTTTCTCGAACTTGGGACCAGGAAATCTACGTGGACATCACCAAGTCGGGGCTCTACAGGAACGACATCCCGCTGGAATATCTCCCCCATCAGGTAACCATCTCCTACGTATTCTCCGGCACCGAGGTCGCTACGCAGGCCTTCCCCGAAGTTGAGCATCGGGCAACCATCGATGAGCCCCAGCTCACAGTCCCCACGAACTACCAGCTCGCCGAGCCGTTCGAACCGGTAGAGGTCACGAGCGATCTCTCACTCACGCTTGAGCTTGTCCGCGCACTCTACGACGTGACCGTTGCCTACACCGAAAACGGTGTCCCGGTAGCCACGCAGTCCTTCCCCGGACTCGAACCGGAGTCAACAATCGTCTCAAACCAGTTGGTAGTTCCGGAGGGGTACCTCCTTGCGGGCCCCTTTGCGGACTACACCGTCACGGGTCACGCGCGCATTGAAGTTCCGGTTCTCGCGCAGAGCACGGACCCCGATGACGATGATGATGACGACGCGGACGACGACGAGGACAAAGACAAAGACAAAGACAAAGACAAAGACAAAGACAAAGACAAAGACAAAGACAAAAAAGAGGACACGACCCAGCCCATTCTCACCTCGCCACCGGCGGGCACCACAGTTCCGGCGCAGCCGACACTCGCGCAGACCGGCGCTCCCGCGCTCGTTGGCCTGGTGACGCTCGGTACGCTCCTCACCGCGGCCGGCACGGGTGCCGCTATGAGCGCCCGGCGGCGACGGACTCCAGACGCCTAGCGCTCCGCCCTGTCCCTCATGACACCCGCACAGAACGACGGGCCACGCGTCGCGTGCCGTCGACGCTGAGGCCTCGGCGGGACAGCGGTGGGGTGCCGCGCAAGCCGCGCGGCACCCCACCGCTCCCCCGAGCGGGGATCACTCGAACGGGTACCGCATAGGATCCGTCAGCTCTTCAACGATCGATGAGACCTCGAACACGGTCGCCTCATCGAATGGCGCTCCAACGACTTGCACACTCGTCGGCACGCCCGTGTCGGAGACCCCCGTGGGCACCGCCACCACAGGGCACCGGTTTGCAATGTTGAACGGCGTCCGGAGCGTCCCGGCGAGGTAGTGCGCAAAGTGCGTCCCATCGACGCTAAATCCGTCGAGGTAGTTCTCCTCCGCGGCGAACATCTCCAGGCCCGTCGTGGGGGTGATCAGCGCGTCATAGCCGGACATGGTGCGGTCAAGCTCACGTTGAATCGCGCCGTCCTTGACGAGCGAGTCCACCAGGGTACCCCGCCCCGCGTACTCGCTCCCGAGCGCCGCGAAGGCCTGCGCGTAGGGGGAAAGCTTGGACGCGTCGCCCCTGACCTGGTCAAGCATGGCGTGTGCCCCATGATCAAGCCGAAGTGCGTGAATGCGGTGTCCAGGATCTGATCGATCGCCCACTGGGGCTGAACCACCTCGGCGATCGCCCCCGCAACCTCGAGCCGCGCGATCAGGCACGCCACGTCGGCGACGCGTCGTCCCGCAGTCCCGAAGCCCCGGTACCAGTCCGCGTTGACCGGCGGGGCTCCGGATTCAATTCGGGAGACCTGAGCACCCCCTTGCCGGTTGGGGCCGTACTGAGGGGTGCCGATCAGCCCTCGACTCGATTTGGTTCTCCAACATCGCAGGAATCACTTCCCAGGTAATCGCTAAGCTCGACCGCATGACCGAAGCTGCAACGCCGAGCATCGAAGAAGTTCGGAATGAGATCGACGCACTCGATACCCGGATCGTGGAGCTCATCGCCGAGCGTCAACAATGGGTACTCGCTGCAGGTTCCCTCAAGAAGGATGAGCGGGCGGTGCGCGCCCCGGATCGCGTGGAGCAGGTCATCCTCAAGGTTCGCGGCCTCGCGGAACAGGCTGGCGCATCGCCAGAGGTCGTCGAACAGGCGTACCGTGCGATGATTGCGGCGTTTATCGAGCTTGAGCTCGCGCACCACCGGGCAGGCTAGAGGCTTTTCCCCACGTTTGAGATGAGTGGTCCGCCATTGGGACTGGCCTGAATTTGACCTGGCTTCCTGCAGCCTGCTGCGCAGGTTCCACAATGCCTTCCACCCCACCGCGCGATCGCGAGAAGAACCCCAGAATTCGCGTACACCCTGATCCCGAAGGCCGCACCCACACGGCCAGACTCACCAGACACCCGGCAAGTCAGACACCTGGCAAGTCAGACACCTGGCAAGTCAGACACGACATCGTTGACACCGGAGGAAGGGTCTGATGCAGGAACAGGTGACATCGAACGTGGCTAGCCGAGAGGGCTGGCCTGGAAGGATGTCATCATGCCCAAGCCGTTCCCCAAGGAGTTCCGCGACGACGTGATCCGCGTTGCGGAGAACCGTGATCCAGAAGTCACGCTCG
>NZ_FUID01000053.1 GCF_900163635.1 Leucobacter sp. 7(1)
GCAACTGCAATCCGTTACCGCCGGCGGCGCGTTCTCCCTCCTCGTCCATGACCGCAACGACGCCCCCGAACTGCTCGACGTTCACCGCTTCGTCAACGACTGGGAAAAGTCCACCTCCCTCGACCTCCGCCACGGCCGCCCAGAAGCCATCGACACCTACACCGCCCACGGTCGCATCAACGGCGGGAACACCGAGGCAATGATCGACGCCGCCTACACTGCCTGGCGCACCGATGCCCTCGCCGGGGTTTCAACGGTGTTGATCGCGGACTCGAACGAATCCGTCCACGCCCTGAACCAGCGCGCCCGCGCTGACCTCATCCTCGACGGAACGGTGAACGCCCGCCGCGAAGTCGCCCTCGAAGGCGACGCCCGTGCCGGGGTCGGGGACACGATCATCACGAGGAAGAACGACCGCCGACTCCGCACCCCGCGCGGGTGGGTGCGAAACGGGGACCGCTGGATCGTCACTGACATCCGCAATGACGGCTCACTCACCGCCCGCCGCGCTGACAGTCGCGGCACCGTGATCCTCCCCGCCGACTACGTCTCCGATCACGTTGATCTGGGATACGCAGTCACCGCGTTTAGGGCGCAAGGCATCACCACGGACACCTCGCATGTGCTCGTTGATCCGTCTACGACGAGGGAGAACCTGTACGTCGCGATGACCCGCGGCCGGCACGCGAACCTCGTCTACGTCGCCACCGACCGCCCCGACGACAACCACACCACCCCGCACCCGGCAGACGATCCTGATGCGACCGCGAGGAGCGTGCTCTACCGGGTACTGCAGCACGTCGGCGCCGAGCTCTCCGCGCACGAGACGATCACGGCCGAACACGAGACCTGGGGGTCGGTGGGTCAACTCGCGGCCGAGTACGAGACGATCGCGCAAGCCGCCCAACACGACCGCTTCGCCACCCTCATCCGCAACTCCGGTCTCACCCCGGAAGAAGCAGAAGACACGATCCACTCCGACGCCTTCGGAGCCCTCACCGCAGAACTCCGGCAGGCGGAGGCGAACCACCACAACATCGACGCCCTCATGCCACGCATGGTCGCAGCCCGCGGCTTCGGCGACGCCGACGACATCGCCTCCGTCCTGCACCACCGCCTCGCCCGCGCCACCGACAGGCCGGCGGGTTCCGGGCGCACCCGCAAGGCACCCCGCCTGATCGCCGGCCTCATCCCCGAAGCAACCGGACCCATGTCCGCCGAAATGCGGAAGGCCCTCAAGGAACGGCGCGAGCTGATCCAGCAACGCGCCGAAGCAGTCCTCGACCAAGCCCTCGCCGAACGGCAGGAATGGGTGCTCGCGCTCGGAGACACACCGGCAGAGCCGAGAGCCGCGGCAGCGTGGAAACGGCGAGCACGAACGGTCGCCGCGTACCGCGACCGCTACGGCATCACCACCCGCAACCCGCTCGGCCCCGCGCCCGATACCGATGCGCAGAAAATAGACGCGGCACGAGCGAAAGCCGCCCTCGCGAGGCTCCGCGACCTCGCCGGCGTCGAGGGCAACGATGACCTTTCGCGCACGGTGCGGCGCGAGGTTGCGAGCCGGGCCCTGTGACAGGTTGCCCTTCCGAATGTCGCTGGTGCGTCGTACTCTGGTGATGAGGCGGATTTCTCCTTGATATGACGCTCCTCGGGGCAGGCCGCAAGGCCACTCACACACGCACCGCCTCCGACGATCCGTCGTGCATGTGAGAGGAAACCCCCGTCATGATCCGCCAGCTCTGGACCCTCAGCGTCCACACCCGCGCATTCCTGCGCCGCTACATGCCCACCAACATCCTCCTCGACGCCATCCGCACCCGCCGAGGACTCAAATGGGGCGTACCCGCGATGCTCCTCGCCGTGCCCTACCTCCTGGCCGCGAGCACCTTCACCACCCTCATCGCAGACGGCGGCCCCGGATGGCTCAACCTCTTGGTTCTACTGTGTCTGTGGAACACGATGAAGCTCATCATCATGGGACCCGTCAGCCTGATCCTGTTAGTTCGCGCACGCATACGCGAGGAGGTCAAGCGTCGCCATGCTCGCGCAACAAGCGATTCGACACCGGCACTGATGGAGGCTTAGAGCGATCTCAGGCGCGCAGTTCAGATCGTTCAACCGATGAGGTCTGAGAGCTCGAACCACCGTTCCTCCAGCGCTGCTTTCTCTTCCTCGGCTTCGCGCACCTCATCATTCAACCGATTCAGACCCGCGTAGTCGCCCTGATCGTGTTCAGCCATACGCAGGTGGATGTTTGCGATACGTTCACTCAGTCGTTCCAGCTTGCGCTCGGTCGCGCTGAGTTCCTTCCGGGCGGAGCGTTCTTCCGCACCGGATAGCTGTGACGGGACTTCCCTAGACGCTGAGCCCGGCTCGCTGCTAGCGCCAGCGGACGACTCTGCCTCCGCCGTTCGTAGTCGCAGATACTCGTCCATCCCGCCGGGGAGATGGCGCAGCCGTCCGTCGAAAATCGCGTACTGCTGGTCTGTGATCCGTTCCACGAGGTAGCGGTCATGGCTGACCACGATGAGCGTGCCCGGCCAGGAGTCGAACAGGTCCTCCATCGCAGCGAGCATATCCGTATCCACGTCGTTCGAAGGCTCATCTAGAACGATCAGGTTTGGTTCTGAGAGCAGCACAAGAAGCAGTTGAAGTCGCCGCTTCTGCCCGCCGGATAGTTCTCCGACACGGGCTGATAGGTGCTCGCGTGAGAAGCCTAGACGTTCGAGGAGCTGCGCGGGGCTGAGTTCCTTGCCGTCGATGACATAGCTCGTCTTAGCTCGGGCGAGTACGTCCCTCACCCGGTCGTCTGCGATCTCCTCCATTTCACGGAACTGCTGATCGAGGACTCCAAGCTTGACGGTTTTGCCTCGCTTGACCCGCCCTGCCGTAGCCTCGACCGTTCCCGCGATGAGGCCCAACAGAGTGGACTTTCCCGCACCGTTGGCCCCGAGGATCGCCGCACGCTCACCGGGCGCGATGCGCCACTCGATACCGCGTAACACCTCGCGACCATCGAACGAGACACCCGCGTCGAGCAGGTCGATCACCTCCTTGCCGAGCCGGGCAACGGCAAGCCGGTTCAGCTCGATCCGGTCGCGCAACTGCGGCACGTCCTCAATGAGCTGGTTCGCCGCCTCGATACGGAACTTCGGTTTGGACGTGCGGGCCGGCGCTCCACGACGCAACCAGGCCAGTTCCTTCTTCATCAGGTTCTGCCGCTTGGCCTCGACCGCCGCAGCCTGCCGGTCACGCTCGACCCGCTGGAGCACATAGGCCGCGTAGCCACCCTCGAAGGGCTCCACGATCCGGTCGTGAACCTCCCAGGTAACTGTGGCGACTTCATCGAGGAACCAGCGGTCGTGAGTCACAATGAGCAGCCCGCCCGCGTTCTTCGCCCACCGTGAGCGCAGATGCTCGGCAAGCCAGGTGATGCCTTCGACGTCGAGATGGTTCGTCGGCTCGTCCAGCGCAACAACGTCCCATTCGCCAGTCAGCAGCGTGGCCAGGGCGACCCGGCGGCGCTGGCCACCGGAGAGTGTTCCGATCCGCGCATCCCAGGGTAGGTCGGAGACGAGGCCAGAGATTACGTCACGCACCTTCGCATCGCCCGCCCACTCATGCTCAGGCCGGTCGCCGACGATCGCGTGCCCAACAGTGGAGGCGTCGTCCAGCGTGTCCGCTTGGTCGAGCACGCCCATCGTCACCCCGCCGCGTCGGGTGACGCGGCCCGAGTCGGGTTCAATGCGGCCCGACAGCATCCCGAGCAGGCTGGACTTACCATCACCGTTGCGGCCAACGATCCCGATGCGATCGCCCTCGTTTACGCCGATCGTCACCGAGTCGAATACGACCCGAGTGGGGTATTCCAGGTGCAGAGCCTCGGTCCCTAACAGATGTGCCATACGTTGCTTACGCCGCCTCTGACCTAGCGACCAACTCAGCGCACGCTGCGATGACGAACTCTGGAACTGCATCAAATTCGCGCGGATTGAGCTGCATCACATACTCGTTCTCGATGTGGTAGGTCTCGTTCACGAACTTTGTGAAGACCTCGTCTCCGCCCAGCGAGTGCGGACTCAATGCAAGCATGATTCTGAAGAGTTGCACCTTTTCATATCCCACGGTCGTCGCATCGAAACGAGCGCGGAGAGCACCAGGCACCCTTAGCTCGGCAACCAACTGGTCATAGTCAAAATCGGCAATGTGCTCCTTGACTTGTCTCAGCGCCTCCTCGACCTCCTCGTCACCGAGCGGAATCTGCTCCCCAGTATCAAGTTTTCGGGTCGGTAGTTCGCGGGCATGGAGCGCACTCGACAACAATTCATATGCTTCGTCGCGCGCCCCATGCACCTCGAAACGCCGACGCAAGTAGATGCACTGAACGACCTGATCCGTGGCGGATCGGATGTTGTCGTCACAAACCTGCGAGAAGGTCTGAATGTCAGTCGGCCGAATGATCTTCTCCGACAAGACGCCTGAACGCCCGCTCAGGAAGTGAACCACAGGCTTCGTGGCAACGAACTGACCGGTAGTCCGCACGATGTCCACGGCAGGCTCGATGTCGTGAGTGAGCAGGAGAGATGTGATCCCTCGGAGACTGTTCTTCCCGTGGAAGAGCTGATGCAGGATCGCAAACTTCTTTGTCTTGTCGAAGCTGGAGACGGGATCGTCCAGAACGACCAATCCGGGCTGCTTATGTTGAACATCGTGCATGAATAGAACCATCGCGAAAGCGTTCTTCTCGCCATAACTGAGATGAGTCGCCGCGGCTTCCAAATGACCTGGAGCATCTTGGTGTTCGAGTAGCATCCGATACGTGTCATCGCGGGGCTCGATCCGAACTGTGTACCGATAGCCTGCTGACTTCAGGAATGTGTTGATCGCGTTCTGGTTAGCCCGTATCAGCTTTCCAACACGTGACTTCTGTTCACCCACGCGCCGCCGAATGTCATCGATCTGAGATGCTACGTCACCCAACTTCCCGTTCATGAGTTGCACGACGGATTGCGTTGCTTCGGAGTCTAGCGCCGGAAGATACTTGAGTTCGATCTTTAGGCTGCTAAGTATTTCGGCGATGTTCTCTTCGTCCTTGAGTGCATGGAACGAGAGATTCTTGACTGCTGAGAGTTTGGTCAGCAACGTCTCAATCTGACTGCGAAGAGTCACAACGAAAGACTCCTGTTCAGGGGCGAGCCCCGTGATCGAGGTAGTCAGTTCCTCAAGAGTCTCAAGATCACGCTCGGAGAGGTACCGCCCCAGCCGATCGATGACGTTTCGGAGTTGACTCATGTTTCGGACGGCAGCGGAGTCGTACTCCTCCGAGACCTTTGCAGCAGTCACCTTGTCTACGCTCGGAGTGGAGCAGAAGGGGCAGTTGTCCGAAAGGTCCAGGTACGCTTTGCCCTTCGTCTGCCAGGTGATCCAACCAGCTGGGTCGTCACTATGCAGGAATCCTTCGTAGCGTTGCAACTGTTCGGGGATATGCGCGAGCTTCCCCCCGACGCTGAGTCCCTTGAACCCTTTACTGGTCTTCGCGATCGCGCCAGTCTTGGTGACGTTGAAGGCATCGCGGAGCTCCGTGAATCCCGCGATAGCTTCGTTAAACTCTGGCTCGTCCGCAAAAGTCTGCTTCAATGCCTCGAAATTGGATTCGATCTGGATAAGTCCCTCTCGGAACTCCTCTGTGTTGATGAAGATCTCGAAGCTGTTCTTCAACACCTCGTCACGTTGGAAGACGAACTGCGATACATAGTCGTCGTTGAATGTCATGACACTCTGAATGCTGTCCGCGCCTTCAACCGTGGGCCTAGGGCCGTCCTTCACCGCCTTATATTTGAAGGGGGTGAGTTCGTCAAGGATTCCATCGCCTTGCGTGCGCAGCGTGAGCGCGCGCGCGATGGTGCTCTTCCCGATGCCGTTGGGCCCGTACTTGATGTTGAGCGATCCTTCACGCAGGGTGATAACGCCCTCCTCGATGCTGTTGCAGTCACGGATCGTGATGCTGAGGTCTGGCGAGGCAGGCTCCATTACGGTCTGCTGATCAGTGAGCGTCATCGCGCACTCCTGTTCTGTGTCGTCCGGTCCGCCACGGTCCTCCGTGGCAAGGAACATGTATGACGTATCGTGGCCGAGGTCGAGGCACATAGGCTCCGAGGCTTCCGTCGAGGCCGCGAAGCCAGTAAACTCAAGGGACAAGCCCAACCCGCCTCCGATATGCTCGGTTCGTCAAGGATCAGCACGTTGGGCTGATTCAGCAGGATCAGGAGCAACTGCAAGCGGCGCTTCTGACCCCCGGAGAGATCCTTCACCGGGGTCGAGAGCTGGGCACTCGTGAAGCCCATCCGTTCGAGCAACTGGCCTGGGGTGAGCTCCTGCGCCTTCGAGCCACTGCCGACAGTGAAACTTGTGCGAAGCCGGCCGATCACCGTGCGCACGGGCTCGTTGAGGTGCTCTTCAAGCTCATCGAGTCGCTGAGTGAGCGTCGCGACCTTCACGGTCTGGCCACGCTTCACCGTGCCGCTCGTCGGCTCGACCGTGCCCGAGATCAGGCCGAGCAGCGTGGATTTGCCCGCGCCGTTCACCCCGAGGATGCCCGTGCGCTCGCCGGGTGCTAGACGCCACTCGATGTCTTCGAGGATCACCCGATCGCCGTAGTTCACCCCCACGTCGAGGAGGTTCACGACCTCCTTGCCGAGGCGTGAGACTGCCATCGACTGCAGCGACACGCGATCCCGGATCTCGGGGACATCGGCGATCAGCTCGTTCGCGGCGTCGATCCGGAACTTCGGCTTCGAGGTACGCGCGGGGGCTCCTCGCCGCAGCCACGCAAGCTCCTTGCGGGCGAGGTTCTGCCGCTTCTGCTCAATCGTGGCGGCCTGGCGGTCACGCTCCACGCGCTGCAGGATGTACGCGGCGTAGCCACCTTCAAAGGGCTCAACGATGCGGTCGTGGACCTCCCAGGTCGTGGTGCAGACCTCGTCCAGGAACCAGCGATCGTGAGTCACGACGAGCAGCGCGCCCTGGCCGCGCGGCCAGCGTCGCTTCAAGTGCTCCGCAAGCCAGGCAATGCCCTCGACATCGAGGTGGTTTGTCGGCTCATCGAGAAACAGCATGTCGAACTCGCGGCTCAGCAACGTTGCGAGCGCAACCCGGCGCTGCTGGCCACCCGAGAGGGACACAACCTCGGCGTCCCAGTCCAGATCGGCGACGAGGCCCGCGATCACATCGCGGGTGCGCGGATCCCCCGCCCACTCGTACTCGGGGCGATCGCCAACGATTGCGTGGCCCACGGTCTCGCCTTCGGGGAACGTGTCGGCCTGATCCAGCACACCGATGGTGGTCCCGCCGCGCATCGTCACCTTGCCGCCGTCCGGCTCCCGCCGACCAGCGAGCATCATGAGCAAGCTCGATTTACCGTCGCCGTTGCGCCCGACGATACCGATCCGATCGCCCTCGGCGACGCCCAGCGTGACCGAGTCGAACACGGTCTTCGTCGGGACTTCAAGGTGTAGGGCCTCGGCCCCCAGAAGATGTGCCATAACTCCTCAATCGTAGTTCAGTTCGGTGGGGATCCCCCGCGAGCTTCCTGCCCGGTACGCTGGAGGGCGTCGCGCGCCGCGACACACCTGCTCGGAGGCCGAGCCGGGGGCCGGTCCAGAGGGGTACTCCAGATGTCGCTGAAGTCAGAGTTCACGACGGGCATTGCGAGCCTTGCTGGCCCCGCACGGGCTCTGATCGGCCTCGCCGCGATTGGCCTCGGTGCCACACTGGTGCTGGCCCCGCTCAGCACCCACCAGATTGCAATCGTGACCGGAATCGGTCTGGCGCTCGCCGGCGTGGCGGCCCTCCTCCTCCCCACAGCGGATCGCTTCACGCGGTTCTCGGCGCGCGTTCTCGGTGGGGTCGGGATCGCCCTCGGTGCCCTGATCGCGGTCTGGCCGAGTGCGGGGGCACCGTGGCTCGCGTTTGTCGTGGGCGCAGCCCTGATCGGGCAGGGACTCTTTCAGGGGATTCAGTCGATCCGCAATGGTGGCGACCAGCGCGTCACGAACATCATTGGGGCACTCGCGAGCATCATCATCGGCGTCGTGACATTCTCCTGGCCCGTGCTCACACTCACGTTCTTCCGGCTCGGGGTCGGGGCGTGGTTTGTGTTCTTCGGCCTCCAGCTCGTGATGCTCGCGCTCACACACCGCACCGACAGTGTCCTGCGCGCCCCCCGTCCGCGCTCGCGCTTGCGTCGCTGGTCGCGCACGATCGGGGCGAGCCTCGCGCTCGTGCTCGCGGTGGGACTCGCCCTCGGGACCGGCGCAATCCTCGGCGGGGTGCCGCTCCCCCAGCCCGGCAAGTTCTATGCCGCGCCCGCTGAGGTGCCGCGCGAGCCGGGACAACTGCTGCGCAGCGAACCGCTGACCGAGGGCGTACCTCACGGCGCACAGGCCTGGAAAATTCTCTACACGACCACGCACAGCGACGGTAGCCCCGCAATCTCAAGTGGCACGCTGCTCGCCCCGAAGCAGCGCGACGAACAGCCACTGCCCCTGCTGTCCATTGCCCACGGCACCACAGGCGTCGCCGCGAAGTGCGCGCCGTCGCTCAGCGCCACCCCGTTCGCTGACGGGGCCGGAGCGGCGCTCGAGCAGATTGTCACGCAGCACGGCTTCGCCGCGGTCACCTCCGACTACATCGGGCTCGGGACCAGCGGCACGCACCCGTATCTCATCGGTGACGCTGAGGCGCGCAATGTGCTCGACGCGGCGCGCGCCGTGCAACAGTTCTCAGAGGTGTCGACAACCACAGAAACCGTCGTCTGGGGACATTCCCAGGGCGGACAGGGCTCCCTCTGGACGGGGCAGATCGCCGAAACCTATGCGCCGGAGCTCACCGTCGTCGGGATCGCGGCGTTCGCCCCAGCCGCTGATCTCTATGGCCTGGCCGAGGTGAACAAAAACGACGCCCCGGGAAAGACGGTCTCCGCGTACATCGCGGCGACCTGGAACACGCTCTACCCCGAGCTCGATCTGCAATCCCAGCTCACGCCAGGCTCCGCAGGACCCGTCGCGAAGATCCAGGACCTCTGTTTCAACGGGCAAGACGTCCTCGCCGCGATTCTGCGCGGCACGCAGGTACCCAACCAGATCTTCCCGGACAGCCTGCTCGCAGGGAAGTTCGGGCGGCTCCTCAAGGAGCAGACACCCGTGGGGCCTTTCCCGGCCCCGGTGCTCGTGGCGCAGGGCCTCGCTGACCCGCTCGTGAAGCCGGCGCAGCAGCGCGCCTGGGTCGCCGGGCGCTGCGCAGCGGGTGAGGAGATCGACTACCGCACCTTCCCCGGCCTCGACCACCTCTCGCTCGTCGCGGCAGATTCCCCGCTGACCCCGCAGCTCGTGGAGTGGACGCTGGATCGCTGGGCGGGGAAGCCTGCCACTCCGAACTGCGCCGCAGTCCCGAAGTAGGGCGCTGGCCAATGACACGGGCCGCTGACACGGGCCGCTGGCACGGGCGGCTGACACGGGCGCGAGCTCGGGCTCCGGGCCACAGGCCACGGGCCACGGGCCACGGGCCGTTCACTCCCCTCGCGTACCCCGCACCTGCCCCTGCCCTTGACCTGCCCGGCCCGGCCCGGCCCGGCCTCTGCCC
>NZ_FUID01000055.1 GCF_900163635.1 Leucobacter sp. 7(1)
GTCGCGCTGTCGCGCTGTCGCGCTGTCGCGCTGTCGCGCTGTCGCGCTGTCGCGCAACGAAACGACCCGTAACTCGCAAAACGACCCGTAACTCGCAGATATTCCTGCGATGTACGGGTCGTTGTGTTACGAAGGGGTCGTTTCGTTGCGGAGGGGCCGCTCGCCGGCCCGGACTACTCGGCGACGCGCGCCGCGATGTCCGTGCGGTGCTGCGATCCCTCGAGGGTGATTGCGTCCACGCCAGCGTATGCGCGATCCCGCGCCTCGCCGAAGCTTGTGCCGCGTGCCACGACACCGAGCACACGCCCACCTGTGGATACCCAGCCGCCGTCGGCGTCGCGCTCGGTCGCCGCGTGGACCACGTGTACACCCGGGACCTTGGCGGCTGCGTCGAGCCCGGTGATCTGGCGGCCTGTCGTGACGTCACCGGGGTAGCCTTCGCTCGCGACCACGACGATTACGGCGGGGTCTGCGGAGAACTCGGGCGCCGGCTGATCGGCGAGCGCACCGTTCGCAGCGGCAAGCAGGTACTGGCTCAGCGGCGACTCGAGGCGCGCGAGCACAACCTGAGTCTCCGGATCGCCGAAGCGAGCGTTGAACTCGATGACTCGCACGCCCTTGGAAGTGACGATCAAACCGCAGTAGAGTAGCCCGATGAAGGGGGTGCCTTCGGCCTCAAGCTGACGCACGGTGGGCAGGGCGACGGTGCGGGTAATTTCCGCAACGAAGTCGTCCGCGACCCAGGGCAGCGGTGAGTAGGCGCCCATGCCGCCCGTGTTGGGTCCCTCATCGCCGTCGAAGATGCGCTTGTAGTCCTGCGCGGGGCTGAGCGGAACCACGTTGTGCCCGTCGGCGAAGAAGAACAGCGACACTTCCTGGCCGTCGAGGAACTCCTCGACGAGCACGTCGCCGTGCGGCGCCCAGGTCGCGACGTGTTCGAGCGCGGCGGCGCGGTCGCTCGTCACCAGGACTCCCTTGCCCGCGGCGAGACCGTCAGCCTTCACCACGTAGGGGGCACCGAAGTCGTCGAGCACCGGGCCAGCGTCCGCGACCGAGGTGACACTCGCGGCGCGCCCGGTGGGAACGTTCGCGGCGTCCATGATCCGCTTGGCAAACGCCTTTGATCCCTCGAGCTGTGCCGCGTCCTGGTTCGGGCCGAACACCGGCACACCCGCGGCGCGGAGCGGATCCGCCACGCCAGCGACGAGCGGTGCCTCGGGGCCGATGACCACAAGGTCAAAGCCGCGCTCGCGCACAAACTCAGAAACGGCCGAGGGATCGGTGAACGCCAGTGCGGGAGTTTCCACTCCACTCGCCGCAACACCGGCGTTGCCCGGCGCGCAGACAATCTCGTGGTCGGCCTCCTCCGCGAGGAGGGCAAGAACGATGGCGTGTTCGCGGGCACCGGGCCCCAAGACGAGGATCTTCACGGGCATAAGCCTACCGGCGGTGAGCCCACATTCGGGACGCAGATAGGCTGGGATCGTGGCGAAGCGACGGATCTCAGAGGCGGACGGCCGCGCAGCATTGTCAGCGGCGCTGGGGCCGAACGCACCGCGTGCCGTGCAAGCGATGGCGGTGCGCTACCTCCTTGAGGAGCTCGCGGAGCGGGCACCCGGAAATTCGGTGGAGGTTCGGGTACCGCCGTTCGGCGCTGTGCAGTGCGTAGAAGGCCCGCGGCACACACGCGGCACTCCGCCTAACGTTGTCGAGATGGACGCTGAGACGTGGCTCGGGATCGCGACCGGGGCACTCGACTGGGACGCGGCTGTCGATGCCGCGCGCATCATCGCGTCGGGTTCTCGCGCCACGCTCGACGGGCTCCTCCCGCTCGTACGCGCCGGCCAGTAGCCGGCCCGGGCCCCACTGACACGATCCACAGTCCGAGCCTGAGACAATAGAGCTATGAGTACTCCCGACGCTGCGGCCGCGCAGCCGCAGCAGGATCCCGCATCGCCGGATGCGACGCAGTTCGCACCCGATAGCGAAACCGAAGACATTGTCGAGGCGCAGCGTGTCGCCGAGGGCACCGCCGGCGCTGCGGCTGACGAGGACGTGGTCGATCCTGTCGTGGTGGCCACCGAGCGCGAGGTCGTGCTGCAGCGCTCCGTGCGATACGGGCGCATCCTGATTGTCGGATTGGTGCTCGGTGCCGTCGTCGCGATGTTGGCCTCGCTGCTGTTTCCCGTGGGGGAGAACGCGGACTACACACTCGGTCAAGCCGCCGGCTTCATGGCGCTGATCGGGGGCGCGATCGGGCTGTTCCTCGGCGGCCTGCTCGCACTAATTCTGGGGGTCGTTGCCCGCCGATCCAGCGGACGCGGGGTCGCAATCCAGTCCGACGTGCGATAATCGCGTCACACCGAACGAATGGAGCACCCTCATGTTGGGTAACCTCAGTGGCGCACACCTCATCGCCATTCTCTTTGTGATCCTGCTGTTGTTTGGTGCACCGAAGCTGCCCGGTCTGGCGAAGAGCCTGGGCCAGTCGATGCGCATCCTCAAGAAGGAAGTACGTAGCGACGATTCGGGCTCCGATGAGCCCACGACCACGTCTCCTGCGCAGCCGCGCGGCACCGACGCTCCCTAGCGACACCTTTTCGATCGGAGTTTCCTCGTATGTTCGGCAACCTGTCCGGCCCCACACTGCTGGTCGTTCTCTTCATTGTGCTGCTGTTGTTCGGTGCACCGAAGCTGCCCGGTCTGGCGAAGAGCCTGGGCCAGTCGATGCGCATCCTCAAGAAGGAAGTACGTAGCGACGATTCGGGCTCCGATGAGCCCACGACCACGTCTCCTGCGCAGCCGCGCGGCACCGACGCTCCCTAGCGACACCTTTTCGATCGGAGTTTCCTCGTATGTTCGGCAACCTGTCCGGCCCCACACTGCTGGTCGTTCTCTTCATTGTGCTGCTGTTGTTCGGTGCACCGAAGCTGCCCGGTCTGGCGAAGAGCCTGGGCCAGTCGATGCGCATCCTTAAGAAGGAAGTGCGCAGCGACAACGCTGAGACGGGTGATGCTGACGCCGCGCCAAGCACTCCGGCGAAGCCGGCTGCCTCAGAGACGAGTGCTGCCGACGAGCCGACGCCGCGGAAGTCTGCCGATGGCGACGGCAACGACCGGCCGTAGCCAGAGCATACGCAACAGGCCCTGAGAACCAATGGTTCTCAGGGCCTGTTGCGTATCTGGGGCTTAGCTTTCCTGGGTGGCTTCGACCCAGGCGAGGTATTCCTCGTCGATGTTGCCGGCAATGTACTCGCCGGTGAAGCAGCTCTGCTCAAGGCGCGTGACCTCGGACTGGCCGCCCATGATCGCAGAGTTCATTCCCTCGACAGTCTGGAAGACGAGCCGGTCGCTTCCGATGGCGGCGTTGACCTCGTCGTTCGTACGGTTGTGCGCGATCAGCTCTGTGCGCGTGGGCATGTTGATGCCGTACACGTGCGGGAACAGGACGGGCGGTGCTGCAGAGGCGAACGTCACGCTGCGAGCACCGGCCGCGCGGGCCATCTCGACGATCTCCTTCGACGTGGTGCCGCGCACGATCGAATCATCGACGAGCAGCACGTTCTTGCCCGCGAACTCTGTGCTCATCGCGTTGAGCTTCTGGCGCACGCTGCGCTTGCGCACGGCCTGACCCGGCATGATGAAGGTGCGGCCCACATAGTGGTTCTTGAAGAACCCTTCACGGTAGGGGATCCCGAGCTTCTGGGCCATCTGCATGGCGCTGGGGCGACCCGAATCCGGGATCGGCATGACCACGTCGATGTCGCCGGTCGGGATCTCGCGCGCGACGGTCTCGGCGAGCGACTCGCCAAGACGCAAACGGGCGTCGTAGACCGAAATGCCGCTGAGGACCGAGTCCGGTCGTGCGAGGTAGATGTACTCAAATGCACACGGCACAAGTTCAGAGGTCTGCGCGCACATGCGTGAGGTCATCGCCCCGTCCGGGGTGATGAGAATTGCCTCGCCCGGACGGACGTCCCGGACGATTTCGTAGCCGCCGGATTCGAGCACAAGCGACTCCGAGGCGACGACCCACTCGTCGCGCCCCGTTTTGCCCGTGCGCTTGCCGAGCACAAGCGGGCGGATCCCAAACGGATCACGGAAGGCGAGCAGGCCGTAGCCCGCGATGAGCGCGATGCTCGCATAGGAACCTTCGACGCGCTCGTAGACGCGGCTGACTGCGTCGAAAATTTGGTCCTCGTCGAGCGAGAGACCTGCAATGTTGCTCTGCAGCTCGTTGGCCAGGACGTTGAGCAGAAGCTCTGTGTCGGAGTGCGTGTTGAGGTGACGGCGGTCAACGTTGTAGAGCTCAGCGGTGAGCTCGCGGGTGTTCGTCAAGTTGCCGTTGTGCACCAGGATGATGCCGTAGGGGGCGCCCACGTAGAAGGGCTGTGCCTCTTCTTCTCGGGACGCATCGCCGCGGGTGGCATAGCGCACGTGGCCGAGGCCGACCGTGCCCTGGAGCTGGCGCATGTCGCGGGTGCGGTACGCCTCACGGACCTGGCCCTTGGCCTTGACCATGTGGAAGAAATCGCCCTCAAGCGTGGCGATTCCGGTCGAGTCCTGACCGCGGTGTTGCAGCAGCAACAGGCTGTCGTAGATCTGCTGGTTGACGGGTTCGGACGAAACGATACCGACGATGCCGCACATGCTGTGGAGGTGCTCCCTGGAGGGTGGGTGGTGCGTCAGACCGACGCTCGGCTATTCTCCCACACCCCACGTGCGCGAACGCGCACGCGTGGGGGAATAACCCCTGCACGGGCACGGTAGACTGGGTGCTGTGAGCGAAAACGCGTCGATCTATGCCCAGTCCGGAGTGGATACCGCGGCAGGTGACCTTGCCGTCGAACTGATGAAGTCCGCCGTATCCCGTACCCACGGGCCCGAAGTGCTCGGTGGTGTTGGCGGGTTCGCCGGCATGTTCGATGCCTCGGCGCTGCTCGGGTACAAGCGGCCTCTGCTTGCCTCCTCTACGGACGGCGTCGGCACGAAGGTCGCGATCGCACAGGCGATGGACAAGCACGACACCATTGGACATGACCTCGTCGCGATGGTTGTCGACGACATTGTTGTCGTGGGTGCGAAGCCGCTTTTCATGACCGACTACATCGCCTGCGGCAAGGTCGTCCCGGAACGCATCGCGGACATCGTGCGCGGCATCGCCGAGGCGTGCGAGGCCACGGGTACCGCGCTGACCGGTGGAGAGACCGCCGAGCACCCCGGCCTGCTCGGCGTGGACGATTACGACGTTGCGGGCGCGGCCACTGGTGTGGTTGAGGCCGACAAGATGCTGCAGCCGGGCCTCGTACGCGACGGCGACGTCGTGCTTGCGATGGCCGCATCCGGCTTGCACTCGAACGGATTCTCCCTCGTGCGTCACATCCTCGCCGAGCGTGGCATTGGCTACACCGACCACAGTGCTGATCTGGGTGCGAGCTACGGTGAGGCGCTCCTGACCCCCACGGCGCTCTACACTGCACCGCTGCTGCGCGTGCTCGAGGATCCGGCGCTTGACGGCGCGATCCACGTGCTCAGCCACGTCACCGGCGGCGGCATTGCCGCGAACTTGGCGCGCGTGCTGCCCCAGGGTGCCTGGGTTGAGGTTGAGCGATCCAGCTGGTCGCCGCTGCCGGTCTTCCGTCACCTCGCCGAACTGGGCGGGCACACGCTCGAGTCGCTTGAGGGTGCTTGGAACCTGGGCATTGGCATGTTCGCGGTGGTTTCGGCGGCGCAGGCACCCCAGGTTGCCGCGGCGCTGACCGCTGAGGGGCTGCAGACCTGGGTCGCTGGAACGGTTTCGATGGCCGAGCGCGATTTCACCGGTTTTGAGCAGGGTGCCAAGGGCGTCGACGGCGGTGCTGTGCGCCTGACCGGCAACTTCGCTTCCTAGGCGACACAAGCCACAGCACGGGGTGCGCCGGGAATCCGGCCGCACCCCGTTTGTGTTCTGCCGCACCCGGGTCCCCCTCGCGCCTGCTCCGCCCCTCCGTAGGCCCCCCGCGCCCGACGCCTCCCGCCGCCGAGGAGACGCACTTCGGGGTTAAACCACAGGCGGTCTCAGGTGGTGAGTGCAACACCTGCCCTATCTCTAGCAGGAAGCCCTCACCACTGA
>NZ_FUID01000056.1 GCF_900163635.1 Leucobacter sp. 7(1)
ACCTCAAGCCCGGGCAGACGCTCCGCTACGGCCGCCCGCAGCGCGTTTTTCTTCGCGCCGCTCGGATCCCAGGCATGCTTTGCATCGATCGGCGCGCGCTGCCCGAGCGCGGAAAACGTCACCTGCGATCCGCGGTCCTCAAGGATTTCGCCCCACGGCGCAGCCTCCCACAGGTCCAACCGCTCCGCCTCCTCGCGCAGTGCGGCGAGTGCGCTGTCCCGCTGCTCGGCGGTCAGCGACTCTCGGTACACAGTCGTCCAGGCACCGTCCTCGCGGCGTTCGTAGCGGGTACCGCAGGTGGGGAGCAGGTGCAGGCGCGCGAGCGCTGCCTCGTCGATGCCCCCGAATGTGTCGAGACCCGCAAGGAGCTGAGCTTCAAACTGCTCGAAGTTGCCGCCGGAAATCACGGCCACACTGGTGCCCTGCAACAGTCCAGCAAATGCGGCGAGCATGCGCGGTTCGATCGCGGACTTCGACGGGGCAAGGGTGTCATCGAGGTCAAAGGCAACGAGGCGCGGCAGGGCAGTCATGCCTTGATTCTCCCATAGCGGGCCTCGTATGCCCGGCTAGTCTGCGAGCACGCGAAAGTGGGTGACCGCGGGGTCAAGCGCGCCTCGCACGTACCCGATCGGAGAAGCCGCGACTGTCTGCAAAAATGCCACGGTTTCCGCGGTGATTTCTTCACCCGGCACCACGTTCGGAATCCCCGGCGGGTAGGCGGCGAGGGAGTCAGCGGACACTCTCCCTACAGCCTCCGAGGCCGGCACGATTTCGTGTCGTCCAAAGTACGCGAGCCGCGGTCGGATCAGCATCCGCCCGGGCCGGGGGAGCTCCGGGAAGTCCGGGGTCTCACTACCGGTCGAGGCTGCGTCGGCCAACGCCAACAGAGCGTCGCCGAAGCGGCCCAGGTCCGGGTGCTTGCCCGGACCGACGAATGCGACGATGGCCGTTGCCGTGGAGAGCTCGAGGAAGATGCCATTCTCGGCGCTGAGCCTGTCGCGCACCGCGTGCCCGCTCAGGCCGGTCGCGCTGACGTCGATGGAAACCCGCAGAGGGTCGGCGGCGACGATGTCGGAGTACATTTCGAAGCCGTCGGAGATGATCGGCAGCCGCCCGTCCGCGCGCAGTCGCTCGCGGAACGCTTCGACAGTCTCGATCGTTTCTCCGATCTGGGCCGTCCCGTGCACGAGCGCGTGGCGCGCAACGTCGAGCGATCCGAGTAGCAGCGCGCTCGCGCTTGTCGTCTGCGTCATCATGTAGGCGCGCTCCACAAGTGGTTCAAGCGCCTCGGCAAACGGCCCGTCGCTTAAGTGCAGCATCGCGGACTGGGTGAGGCTTCCGCCGAGCTTGTGGGTGCTCGATACCGTGAGATCCGCACCAAGTCGAGTGGGCGACTCTGGGAGCTCCGGGTGGAATCCGAAGTGTGAGCCCCACGCGCCGTCGACGACAAGCGGGACACCGTGTGCGTGTGCAACGCCGGCCAGGCCAGCTACGTCGGCGACCGCGCCGAAGTAGCTCGGGCTGATCACGTAGACGGCCCCGAGCGGCGCGCCGACTTCAGTGGCTTCTTGCAGTGCTGCCTCGAGCGCGGCCGGGGTCACGCCGTGGTTGATCCCGCGATCCGTGTCGATGCTGGGGAACACGAAGTGCGGCAGCAGGTCGCCGAGGAGGACACCGTCCGTGAAACTCGAGTGCGCGCTCCGCTGCGCGACGATCGTGTCTCCGCCACTGAGCCCCGCGACGGCGAGTGCTGCCATGCGGTTCGCCTGCGAGGCGCCGTTGGCGAGAAACCATGTGCGCCGCGCACCCCAGGCGTCCGCCGCCAGCCGGGTCGCGCTGGCGAGCGGCGATTCCGGTCCCGCATCGATTCCGGGGATCAGCGGTGGGACGTCGAGGGCGAGCGCCTGCGGGCCGATGAACGCAGCGAGCTCGTGCGCGAGCCCGTCCGGGCTCGCTCCGTGCCCCGGGACCATGAGGTTCACGGTGTCGCGCTTCGCATGGCGCGTGAGCGCGGTGGCGTATGGGGTGGTCGCCTGCGAGGGGAGCGGGTAACGAGAAGATCGAGTCATAAGTGCTCCTTTGCAAGCGGTCGGCGATACTGCACCGAGTATGTCACAAGCTGTTCCAAATAGAACGAAAATAGTTGTTTGCGGAAATCTGTAATACGCGTTACGCTCAGTGCCACGGGCCGACTCCCTGGGATTTCAGGGAACGGCAGCCGGAGTGACCGGCACTATTCGTAAGACAAAGGAGTCTGAATTCATGTCCGATATACGCACGCCGTTGGACACAGCGGCGACTCAGAAGTCGAGTCGCAAACTTCGGGTGTGGGAGGTCACGGCGCTCTCGGTGGGATTCATGGGACCCGTGATGGCGATGGCATTGAACGGAATTGGGGTGGCGGGACTCGTCGGGAAGTCCGTACCGTTTACCTTCCTCCTCGCCTTTATTGGAACACTCCTCGTGGGGTACGGCTTTATCCGGCTGACGGGCTACTTCAGTCACGCCGGATCGGTGTACGCGCTCGCTGGTGCCACGATCGGCCCCCGTGCCGGGTTCTTCGGCGGCTTTGCGCTCCTCGGGACCTACCTGTTTTTCGCGGCCTGCATCCTGGGCGCAACCGGGGTGTTCTTCGCCGCATGGGCTGAGGAATTTGGTGGCTTCTGGGCCCAGATCCCATGGATTCTCGTGGCGTTGGTTGTCGCTGTGCTCGTGGTGATCCTGAACATCCGGGAATCACGGATCGTGACACGGGTGCTCTTCGTGATTGGCGTGCTGGGCGTGCTCGCCATGCTAGTGCTCGCGGTCGTCATCTTCGTGCGGGTTGGGAGCGGAAACGGGCCGGTGCCCGGTGCCACGATCGATCTCAGCACGTTCCTCCCCGGCGACGCCACCGCGGTCGGCGTGATGACTGCATCCGTCTTCGCGTTCCTCTCCTGGGCCGGCTTTGAATCGGGGAGTTCGCTTGGGGAAGAAACAGAGAATCCGAAGCGCGTGATCCCGCGGGCACTGCTCGGGGCAATCGTGGTCGCTGGCGTGCTGTACACGATCATGATGTTTGCGCAGACGATCGGTTACGGAACCGACGAGGATGGTATCGCCGCGTTCGCTGGCGCGAACTCCACGGTGACAAGCTTGAGCACGATCTATATCGGCCGCGAGTACGCGATGCTTGTCGCATTCATGGCCTTTATCGTGGCGTTTGCGTCGGTGTTGAGCTCGACCGCGGCCGCCGCACGTTTGATCTATGCGCTTGCCCGCGACGGGTTCGGCCCGAAGCGACTCGGAGTCGCGAACCCGAAGACCAAGGTCCCCGTTGCTGCCGTGATCACCACGGTGATCATCGCGGTTGTCCTTGCGGGCGGAATCGCGGTGTTTGGCGGGACCGCCTTCGACGCCTACTACTGGTACGCCACCATTGCGACGCTGTGCATGGTTGTCGCATACGGCATGACCTCGGTCGGTGTGATCGTCTATGTGTTCCGCGGCAAGTCACGCATCCCGAAGTGGGAGTCGATTCTGCCCGTGCTCGGCCTGGTCTACCTGGCGTTCGTGTACGCCGTGCAAATCATTGGACAGGAAGCTCCGTACACCTACTTCCCCTGGATTGCGGGCGCGTGGTGCTTGCTCGGTGCCGTCATCATCATTGCCCGCCCAGGTCTCGCCCAACGCATCGGTGGCAAGCTCGCCACCGAAGACCTCGACTAACTCTCCGTCCCGCTGATTCCGTCCCGGAAAGGACTCCCTTGTCCCAGACACTTCTCACCCCCGCCGCCTTCGCCGCAGCAGAACTTGTTGACCACCACTGCCACGGCGTTGTCGAACACACGCTGGAACGGCGCGAGTTTGAGAGCTTGATTACCGAGTCGAACTGGGACGCTCCCGAGGGCACCAGCGTGTTCGACTCGCAGCTCGGTACCGCGATCCGGCGCTGGTGTGCGCCGCTGCTCGATCTCGATGCGCACATCACTGCGGAGCGCTACCTCGAGCGGCGTGCCGAGCTCGAACCCCGAGACGTGAATGAGCGCCTCCTGCGAGCTGCTGGGATCGATCGCTACCTCATCGAGACCGGGTATCGCGGGGATGACATTCTCACAGCGCCTGAGATGGCACACCGTGCTGACGCGGCATCGGACACCGTGGTGCGCCTGGAGCGACTTGCCGAACAGCTTGTGGTGTCGCTGGGCACTGCCGCTGAGTACGCCGACGCGTTTCGAGCACACCTCGCCGAGGAGCTGAAATCCGCTGTCGGGGTCAAAACGATTGCGGCGTACCGGCTCGGCCTCGACTTTGATCCTGCACGGCCCTCTGACGCTGAGGTGACTGCGGCCGCGGGGGAGTGGCTCCGCGAGATCGGCGCGGGCGGCGAGCCGCGTCTTGAGCACGCTGTGCTGATTCGATTCGGCATCTGGTGCGCGGTGGATGCGCAGCAGGCTATCCAGTTCCACATTGGCTTTGGGGACCCGGATGTCGATCTGCACCGCTGCGACCCGCTGCTCCTCACCGAGTGGCTGCGCCTCACCCGGAACTCCGGAGCGCGGGTGCTGTTGCTCCACTGCTATCCGTTCCATCGAAATGCGGGGTACCTGGCACACGTGTTCCCCCACGTCTATTGCGACGTGGGACTCGCGATCAACTATGTGGGCGCAGCCTCCCCGCAGGTGATTTCGGAGTCGCTTGAACTGACTCCATTCGACAAGGTGCTCTTCTCCTCGGACGCATTTGGGCTGCCCGAACTGTATTTCCTTGGTGCGCATCTTTTCCGACGCGGCGTGACCCAGGTCATCAACGGGTGGATCGAGAACGATGAGTGGGACGTGGATACGGGGGAGAGGCTGGTGCGGAAGATCTGCGGAGAAAACGCCATGCGCGCCTACAAGCTCACACCCGGTGGGGCGTTTGGAGCGGGACGGAACGCCGCATGACCCGCGACACCCTCCGAACCTCTCTGCTCGCTGCGACCGCTCGCCACGCTGGTGACGCGGCGCAGATCAGAGAGTACCTGCACGCGCACCCAACACTGTCCGGGGAAGAGAGCGCCGCGTCTGAATGGATCGCGGAACGGTTGCCAACGCACATGGAAGTCCTTGCGGAGACCGGGCGGATCGGGCGGATCGGTCCTGTCGCAGGCCCGGCAATTGCGGTTCGCGCCGAGCTCGACGCCCTGCCGATCAGCGAACGGACTGGAGTGCCCTTCGCCTCCACCAACGGTGCCATGCACGCGTGTGGACACGATGTGCATCAGGCAGCCCTCATCGTTTTTGCGCGGGCCGCGGCCGAGTGTGACCTGCCCTACGCCGTGGTGCCATTTCTGCAGCCGCGCGAGGAGGCCTATCCGTCGGGGGCGCTCGACATCGTTCGGTCGGACGCGCTGAACGCGCATCACGTGCGTGCAGTTCTCGCGGCGCACGTGCACCCGCGGATCCCGGTCGGCTCGGTTGCGACTGGAAAAGGTCCGACAAACGCCGCCGCCGATGAGATTCGGGTCACGGTCCGCGGTCGCGAGGGGCACGGGGCGTACCCGCACGAAGCCGCGAACCCCATCGGGGTGCTCGCACAGATGGTGGCTGCGCTCCCCGAGCTCGTGCACCGCACGGTTTCGCCAATGCGCCCGGCCGTCCTCACGATCGGGAGCCTGCACGCCGGACAGGCTGCAAACGTGATCCCCGCCGATGGGAGTTTCGCCGGAACACTTCGCACAATGTACCGCGAAGACCGTGAACGGCTGCACGCGGTCCTGACGACGTTTGTTGAGGGGCAGCTTGCCTCACACGGCATGACCGGCGGGATCGAGATCATCGAGGGTGAACCTGTGCTCGAGAACGATCCCGACCTCGTTGACCTCTTCGACGCCGAGCTCAGGAACGCTGGGTTCACCCTGAGCGAGCCGATGCGCTCCTGCGGTGCCGACGACTTCTCGTTTTACTCTGAGCGGCTGCCCGGGGTGATGGCTTTTGTGGGTGTGGAAACGCCCTACGTGGAGCCGCAGCCGAGCCTGCACCACGCGGAGTTCCTTCCGGACGGGGATGCCGTGCGCCGCGTTGCGCTCACCCTCGCCGCCGGATACTTGGGGGCCTGCGAGCAGCTCGATCACGCCACTTCCGAGGATCCGTCATGACCGCGCCGCGCAGTCTGGCCACCCGCGATGAGCGGGCGATCGCGGGGAATCAGAAACTTCGGTTCTTTCCGCTCAGCGTGGTGTCCGGTCGCGGAAGCGAGATCCGAGACGACGCCGGGCGCACCCTCCTGGATCTGTCGGCGGCATGGGGGGCCAATAGCCTCGGTCATGCCCACCCACGGGTCGTGCAGGCGATCCAGGACGCAGCCGCCCAGGGTGCCGGATCGAGCGTACTGTCGGCAGCTCAGCCCATCGCCGTTGAACTGGCGGAGCTGCTGCTCGAGACGATCCCTGGGACCGAGCGGGGCGATCACCGAGTGCTGTTCGGACACTCTGGGACGGACGCGAACAGTGCCGCGCTCGCCGCAGCACGCGCGGCGACTGGACGAGACATCGTGGTGGCGTTTCAGGGCGGGTACCACGGCGGGTTTGGCTCAGCCCAGGCCGTGAGCGGAGTATTTGTCGATGCTGGTGTCCCTCACGACCCCGCGAGTGTTCTGTTGCCGTACCCCGCAACAGATGCGCAGCTGCCGGATCTCTGGCGAACTGTCGATGAGGTGTTCGGCACGCACGAGGTTGCCGCGGTGATTGTGGAGCCGCTGCAGTCGGACGGCGGGATCATTGTTCCCCCGCACGGGTTTCTGACGGGTCTTCTCGAGCGCACCCGCCGTGCGGGAGCCCTGCTCATCGTTGACGAGGTGAAGGTTGGGCTTGCCCGGACCGGATATCTGCACGCATGTGAGCGTGAGGATGTTGTGCCAGACCTGGTGACGTTTGGGAAGTCGCTCGGCGGCGGGACACCGCTGTCCGCGGTCGTGGGGCCAGCCACAGTCCTCGACGGTGCACCCGCGAGTACGCTCCTCACGACGGCTGGAAACGCGATCAGCACGGCTGCCGGAAAAGCTGTCCTCGAGACAATTCGTGAGGACAACCTCGTGGGCGCTGCACGGGAGCGAGGGGCGCAGCTGCGGCAATTGCTCGCCGCAGCCCAGGGCGACATCGACGAGATCTCAGACGTACGCGGGCAGGGTCTGAGCCTGGGCATAGAGCTCCAGCACGATCCGGCGCAACCGGACCGCCCACGCGATGACCGCTTCACGCAGCGCGTGATCTTCCGGATGTGGCAGCTCGGCGTCGTGAACTATCTGGTCCGGGGCAACGTCATCGAGTGGACGCCGCCGCTGATCTTGACGGAATCGGAAGGCGAGCGCGCGGTGGAAACGCTTCGAGCTGCCATCGTTGACGTACGTCACGGAGCCGTCAGCGATGCGGACGTTGCTCCGTATCTCGGATGGTAGATGGGGAGAAGAAACGATGAACGCGAAGAAAAGCAGCCTGGCCGAAGCTCTGAAGATGTCGCTTGATGTGATGAGCCCATCTGAGAAGAAGGTGGCCAGAGCCCTGATTGCCGACTATCCGGTGGCGGGCCTTGAGCCGGTCGCGAAACTCGCGGATCGAGCCAGCGTGAGCGCCCCAACAGTACTGCGAATGCTGGCTCGCGTCGGGATCCAGTCCTACCCGCAGATGCAGGAACTCCTGCGGGAGGAAATCTCGGAACGCACAACGTCACCGATCGATCAATACGAGTTGCGATCGGATGATTCGGACGTTCACACGAGTACGGCTGCCCGCGAGGTGTTTGTCCGCGGCATCACCAACAGCTTCGCGGCGATGCCGGTCTCGGAGTTCGATCGGATCATTGAGTTGCTCGCCGACCCCAAGCGACGTATCTGGGCGGTGGGGGGCCGATACTCCGGACTCCTCGCGGAGTACCTCACCCAGCACCTGCGTTTGTTGCGCGCCGACGTGCACTTCGTAGGACGCGCGGAATCCGATAAGTCGCTCGCGCTCCTGGACATGGGGCCGCGCGATGTTCTTGTCGCACTGGATTACCGGCGTTACCAAGAGGCGACGGTCACCTTCGTTGCCCGGGCGAAGGAACGCCGTGCCACCACGGTGCTCCTCACCGATCCGTGGCTCTCGCCCGCGGCGAAACACGCAGACTACCTGATCTCGAGCGGCGTCGAGGCACCGAGCCCGTTCGACTCACTCGTCCCCTCACTCGCTCTGATCGAAACCATCGTGGCGGGCGTGGTCGAGCGGCTCGGCGATGAGCCACTCGGCCGTATTCAAGCGTTCGACGCTTGGGAATAACCACACACTGGCGGGTCCGCATAGCCGCGGTTCCGCTCCACACATCGAAGGACACAACGTGCGAAAAGAACCCCTGGCCATCATCTTGACGGCGGACCTCGCGGCGAAGGCCCGCGGACGCGCCTTCCGTCAGCAGGAATTCCAGAAGTACCTGGGCAGTGGCTGCGGGTGGGTTCCGGCAAACCTCGCGATCGACGCCTTTGGCGCAATCGTGACCCCGAACCCGTTCGGGGCGGTGGGCGATCTCCGACTCATGCCGGACGCCTCGAGTATCGCGAGCGTCGCGCTGAATGACACGGGGGAGCTCACCACGCTTGTGCTCGCCGACATCCACACTCCGGATGGTGCGCCCTGGGAGTGCGACCCGCGGACGTTCCTGAAGCGCGCGGTGGCAGACCTCGATGCCGAGACCGGGCTCAATGTCGTCTCCTCGTTTGAGCACGAGTTCATGCTGCGCGACGACGACGGCAGCCTCGTGAACACACCGTTTTCGCTTGAGTCGTTCCTGGAAGAGGAGGAACTCGGGGGCCGGCTCGTCGCCGCCCTTGACGATGCGGGCCTGGAGCCCGAGATGTGGCTTCCGGAGTTTGGTCGCAACCAGTTCGAGATCACCCTGAGCCCGGCAAGCGCGCTCGTCGCTGCTGATCGCGCGGTGTACCTGCGCGAGATCACGCGTCACGTGGCAAGCAGCCTCGGAAAGAAGATCACGTTCTCCCCGATTATCGAGGAGAACGGCGGGGGCAACGGCGTGCATGTGCATCTCAGCTTGAAAGATCGCGACGGACGATTCGTGACGTATGACGCCGATCGTCCGAGCAATCTCTCCGACGTGGCGGGATCATTCGCCGCGGGCATTCTCAAGTATGCCGAGGCGTTTCAGGCGGTCGCCGCATCGGCCCCGCTCTCGTATGAACGTCTCGCCCCGCAGCGTTGGAGCGCCGGGGGGATCTTCCTCGGCGAGAACAACAGGGAGGCGCTGCTCCGAATCTGTCCTCTCTTCAACACCCCCGGGGCGAACCACCAGACGCAGTACAACCTTGAGTACCGGGCGGCCGACGCGACAAGTAACCCGTGGCTTGTCCTCGGCTGCCTGATTCGCGCGGGGCTCGAGGGGATCAGGGAACAGCTCCCCACGCCGACGATCGTGAGCGGGGACTCGGACGCATTAACCGACGCAGAGCGGGCCGAACTCGGGATCCGGCCGATCCCCAGCACGCTCACGGAAGCGCTTGATCTCTTTGAAGCGTCGGCCGTCGCCCGCGAATGGTTCGCCCCGAACCTCGCGGCGACCTTCCTCGCGGTCAAGCGGGCCGAGATCTCCAAGGTCGCCGAGATGGAACCCCAGGAACGCTACGACGCCTACGCAGAAACGTACTAGCGCTCGGGTCCGGGCCGAAGGCTTCGCCGCAGTGCTGGGTGGGCACCGAGCTTTGCGCGCCACCACACAAGAACCGTTGTTCAAGGAGGAACACATGCCCGATCGACATGACGATCTGCTCCGTGAGAGTGCGACGACGGTATCTGCGGCGTTGGCTGACCGGAAGATTTCTGCGGTGGAGCTGCTTGCGGAAACTGAGGAACGATTCTTCGCAGTCAACCCGGTGATCAACGCGGTTGTGAGTCCGGATTTTTCGGTTGCGCGCATCGCGGCGGTGGAATCGGACCGGCGGCGCAGCGAGGGGAGGAATCCGCGACCGCTGGAAGGGCTCCCCGTGGCGGTCAAAGACCTGGAACAGACTGCAGGACTCCGCACGACATTTGGCTCGAGCTATTTTGCCGATCATGTACCCGAGCGCGACAGCGTCACCGTAGCCCGGCTCCGAGCCGCGGGTGCCGTGATCTACGGAAAAACGAACGTTCCGGAGTTTGGTGCCGGATCGCACACTCGCAATCGGGTGTTCGGGATTACGCGGAACCCGTTTGACCCGTCACGCAGTGCGGGCGGATCGAGCGGCGGGGCGGCCGCAGCGCTGGCCTCCGGGCTGAGCGTGGTGGCTGATGGTTCAGATATGGGCGGGTCCCTCCGCAATCCTGCCTCGTTCTGCAACGTCGTCGGACTCCGGCCGTCAATCGGACTCACGCCAAATTGGCCGTTCCAGCATGACCCCTGGCAAACGCTGTCGACAAATGGGCCCATGGGTCGAACGGTCGGGGACACCGCCAGGCTGTTGTCGGTGCTTGCCGGGCCGGATCGCCATTCGCCCCTGTCATTCCCCGCGCGCACCGCACCACTCGTGCTCGGAGCACCGGGGCGACTCAAGATTGGGTGGAGCCGCAAGCTCGGCGACCTGGACATTGATCCCGAGGTGAACGCGGTCCTTGACGAGACGGGCCTTCCGACGCTCGTGAGCCTGGGACACACTGTCACGGATCGTGAGCCGGATCTCCGGCCGGCGGACCGCGCCTTTCGGGTTTTGCGGGGGCTCGGGTTCGTGCGCAGCCACGGTGCGGCTCTCGACGCCCAGCGAGACCGGCTGAGCGCGGAGGTCGTGGCAAACACAGAGTACGGATTGTCGCTCACGGTTGCGGACTACGTGGCAGCACTCGACGCCAGGCTCGAGGCCTTCACCACGATGGTGGACCTGTTCACCGAGATCGATGTGCTTGCTGCCCCTGTGGCCGCGGTCCCCCCATTCCCCGCGGCGTGGGACTGGCCGCACGTCATCGACGGCGTGGAGCAGACCGACTATCTGCAGTGGATGAGGCCGTGCTGGCGGATCTCAATCACAGGATTCGTCGCGCTGAGCGTGCCGTGCGGGTTTAACGCCGCCGGATTGCCGATCGGGCTGCAACTGATCGCCCCTCCGGGACACGAACAACGCGTACTTGAATTGGCGCAGCAGTTCGAGACGGCTCGGCCCGCATGGCGGCAGGTACCGAACGTGCTCGGTCCCGACCGCCCACACACGTCATGAAATACACAGATGCAAGAGAGGAAGAACAATGAAGTTCGTACGTACACCTCGGATGCGACGCAGCGCGCAAGTCCTTGGCGCTGGCGCAGTTTTCATGCTGGCAATTGCCGGATGCTCAACCGGCGGAGGAGGTTCTGAGCCTCCGTCGTCCGATGGAGAGTTTCCCACGAGCGGAAGCGGGGTCGTGAACCTCTTCAACTTCACGAACGCCATCAGCCCGGACGCGCTCGAAAAGTTCGAGGAGGAGACGTCGATTCGCGTCAACGTCGATGTGTTTTCTACACCTGAAGAAATGGTTGCGAAGATCCGAGCGGGCGGAGCCGGCTACGACGTCGTGAACGCGCAGGACTATGTCGTGCCGGACCTCGCGGCCAGCGATCTCCTGATGGAGATCAACGCCTTGGACTGGCCCAACGGGGAGAACATCGGCGAAGACTATCGCGATCTCTATTTCGACGAGGGAAGAAAGTACACGACACCGTACCAGGTGCTGTACGAGGGGATCGGGGTGAACCCGGAGGTCGTGACCGGGCCGGTGAACTCCTGGGCTGACTTCTTTGCAACACCGGAAAACGCGGCCGGAATCATGAGCGTGCACGACGGGCAGACGCTGGTCATCAACGCGGCACTTTTGGCTGTCGGATCGGAGGCATGTACAACGGATGCCGCAGCCTACGAAAAAGTCGATCGACTGTTGGAAGGGGTCAAGCCCAGCCTCAAGCTCGTGAGCTCCGACGGCACGATCGACCGCATTGCCGGTGGAGAGGTCGCGCTCTCCACGATGTACGACGGCGCATTCTCTCGAGCCAAAGCCCAAGACCCGAAACTCGAGTACGTCTTCCCCGAGGAGGGCTTCATGACGGGGTACACCAACTGGGCGATCCTCGCGAGTGCACCCAACCCCGACAACGCCAAGATCTTCATGAACTGGCTACTCCTCCCCGAGAATGCCGCACTGAACATTGAGTTCGGCAAGTACAACACCCCGGTCGCGGGCGTCGATGAGTACCTGGAACCGGCAGGTGTGGTCGCGCCCGATGCAGAAACGCTGCAGCGAGGCATCCCGACAGTGCCGTGTGGACCCGACGTGCAGGAACAGTACGACAAGGTGTGGACTCGCTTTAAGGGGTAGCGCCGTTCGCGGGCGAGCGCGTGCTGGCGCTCGCCCGTGCGCAGGATGGGCCGCTCGCGCACCCCGGTACACTGGGCGAGTGACCCGACACTTCCTGCGTGATGACGATTTGAGCCCGGCCGAGCAGCGCGAGGTCCTTGACCTCGCGGATCGACTGAAGCGAGCCCCGTTCTCTGAGCGACCGCTCGCGGGCCCGCGCTCCGCAGCCGTGTTTTTCGACAAGACTTCGACACGCACCCGCTTTAGCTTCGCCGCGGGCATCTCGGAGCTCGGCGGCACCCCGATCATCGTGAACCCGGGGGAGGCGCAGCTCGGCGCGAAGGAGTCGATCGCCGACACCGCGCAGGTACTGTCCCGCATGGTGTCGCTGATCGTGTGGCGCACCTTCGCGCACGCGGGAATCGAAGAGATGGCCGAGCACGCCACCGTGCCCGTCATCAACTCGCTCTCCGACGACTTTCACCCGTGCCAGATCCTCGCGGACCTGCAGACGATCCGGGAGCAGAAGGGCGAACTCGCGGGGCTGACCGCCACCTATGTGGGCGATGCGGCGAACAATATGGGCCACTCCTACCTGCTCGGCTTTGCGACGGCGGGCATGCACATCCGTGTGGCAGGCCCCGAGGGCTTCCACCCGCGCGCGGACATCGTGGCGGACGCGGAGCGGATCGCGGCGCAGACCGGGGGCAGTGTGACCGTGCTGACGGATCCCGTCGTCGCCGTCACCGGTGCGGACGCCGTGATCACCGACACCTGGGTCTCGATGGGGCAGGAAGACGAGAAAGCGGAGCGCGTTGCAACCTTCGGCGCGTACCGGGTGACCCCGGAACTCATGGCGCACGCGGCGAGTGACGCGGTCTTCCTGCACTGCCTTCCGGCCTACCGCGAGTTCGAGGTTGCCCCCGAAGTGATCGACGGGCCCCAGAGTGTCGTCTGGGACGAGGCCGAGAACCGCGTTCACGCGCAGAAAGCGCTGATGGCCTGGCTACTGGCACGCACCGACATCGGACGCGCGGCCGAAGTAGGCCTCAACGGCTCCGGGCTGTAGCCCACACAGCGGGTGCGCGCACCGCGCACCCGCGAACACACACGACGACTGAGCGAAGAGCGAGTAAGGACGACATGAGCACCGAGAACACGACCCCCGCAGCAGAGGCGGGCAACCGCGCGGCCGAGGCCGGATCGCTGTGGGGTGGCCGATTCGCCAGTGGCCCGTCACCGGCGCTTGCCGCGCTCTCGAAGTCGACGCAGTTCGACTGGGTGCTTGCTCCCTACGACATCCTCGGTTCGAAGGCGCACGCGACCGCGCTCGCCGCAGCCGGCTACCTCACCGAGCAGGAACTCGCTGACATGCGCGCGGGCCTCGACGAGCTCGCCGCGCGCGTCGCGGACGGCCGTGCCGTGGCTGCCGAGGAGGACGAGGACGTGCACTCGGCGCTCGAGCGCTTGCTCATCGAGATCGTTGGCGTGCAGCTCGGCGGCAAGCTCCGCGCGGGCCGCAGCCGCAACGATCAGATCGCGACGCTTGTGCGCCTCTACCTGCTCGACCACACCGCCGTGATCCGGGGCATGCTGCTGGATCTGCTTGACGCGATCACGGAGCAGGCGCTGCGTCACCCGGACGCGATCCTGCCGGGCCGCACGCACCTGCAGCACGCGCAGCCGGTACTGCTCGCGCACCAGCTCGCGGCGCACGCCTGGCCCATCGTGCGGGATCTCGAGCGCCTGCGTGACTGGTCTGTGCGCGCAAGCGCCTCGCCCTACGGTGGGGGCGCGCTTGCCGGTTCCTCGCTCGGGCTCGATCCGCGCCTCGTCGCCGCCGAGCTGGGCCTGGGCGATCCGCTGGAGAACTCGATCGACGGCACCGCGGCCCGCGACGTTGTCGCCGAGTTCGCTTTTATTTGCGCGCAGATCGGGATCGACCTGTCCCGCCTGAGCGAAGAGATCATCATCTGGAACACTAAGGAATTCGGCTTCGTGCGCCTGCACGACGGCTACTCCACGGGATCCTCGATCATGCCGCAGAAGAAGAACCCGGACATCGCGGAGCTGGCGCGCGGTAAGTCCGGCCGCCTGATCGGCAACCTGACAGGCCTGCTCGCCACGCTGAAGGCGATGCCCCTCGCGTATAACCGCGATCTGCAGGAAGACAAGGAGCCGATCTTCGACTCGGTGTCCCAGCTTGAGGTCCTGCTGCCGGCGTTCGCCGGGATGATCGCGACGATGACGCTGAACACGGAGCGCATGGCCGAGCTCGCACCCCAGGGCTTCTCGCTCGCAACGGATGTCGCCGAGTGGCTCGTGAAGCAGGGCGTGATCTTCCGCGACGCGCACGAGATCTCCGGTGAGCTCGTGCGGTACTGCGAGGAGCGCGGGATCGAGCTGCACGAGCCGAGCGACGCCGAGCTCGCGGCGGTCTCGCCTCACCTCAGCCCGGCGGTTCGTGAGGTCCTCACCATCGAGGGATCCGTGAACTCTCGCGTGGGGGTCGGCGGCACCGCTCGCGTTCGCGTCGACGAGCAGCTCGCACGCCTCGTGGAGCGCACGGCCGAGTTCCGCGCCTAGCCCCGGGGCCCGGGCTTGGGCCCCGGGGCCTGGGCCCTGGACCCGCCCGCGCCGACACCGAAGGGTGAGTTTTGGGGGCTTCCTCGCGAGGAAGCCCCCAAAACTCACCCTTCGATGCGTCTGCGGCGCGCGGGCGCGGGTCGAGCACAATCGCCATGCCGAGCAGCGGGAATACGAGCACGCCGGCGAGGATCTGCGCCGGCTGCACTCAACATGCCGGCCGAGCCGCACGCGTCGGCCGTTCATTCGTTGGACACCTGCAGGCCAGCCCGCAGCCGCGTGTGGGCTGCGGCGTGGTCACTTCAAGTTGCTGGGATAGTTCAGGCCCGTTCCCTCTGGGTGGGCCGCACGAACCTGCGCACGATCGACCCAAAGGAATGCAATGTCCCAGTCAACCCCCGCGGTGCGCGCGAGAAGGGGCGGGATCGCCCTCGCTCTTGCCGCTCTGCTCGGTGGCAGCCTGCTCATCCCGACCGCGGCGTACGCGGACCCGACCCTCCCGGAGGTGCCCACAGCTCCGCTGGTGAGCACGGGTACCTCATGGCAGTACCTCGATGACAACACCGACCCGGCGCGCGGGGACGCAAACGTGCGCGCTTGGGTAGCGCCCGGCTTCGACGACTCGAGCTGGAAGACCGCCCCGGGCGGATTCGGCGTCAAGAAGAACGAGCTCGCGGCGGTCGGCCCGCACATGCCCGCCACCAAGCTGGGGCACTACATCGACGGGTCGAAGGCACCCACAATCCCCACCTACTTCTTCCGCACGACGTTCGACCTCGCGGCTGGCGTTGCCGAACAGGTCGCCTCGCTCAGCAGCACCGTGATCTACGACGACGCACTGGTCGTGTGGGTCAACGGCACGAAGGTCGCGAGTTACGAGGATCAGCGGATCACGGAGACTACGAACCTCGAGTACGCGGGGAACAGCAACGGTGACCCGCTCACGAGCACGTTCTCCGCGAGCGGCGAGCTGCTCGAGGACGGCACGAACACAATTGCCGTGGCGCTCTACCAGGATCGCGAAAGCTCCTCCGATGCATACTTCGACATGAGCTCGCTGACGCTGACTCCCGCGGGCCAGCCGGGCCAGGTCGTCGAGGCCCCGCCGACGCGGGTGATCCTCACCCCGACCGAGGATCCCACGACCTCGCAGGCGTTCTCCTGGCTGGCTGGTGACGCCTCACACGACCTCGGCCAGGTCGAAATCGGGCTCGCGACCGGCGGGGAAGTTCGCACGGTCGACGCCTATTCGGCGGGCGTTGTGAATGGCAACCCGAACCAGCACTTCTCAGCGACGGTCGACGGGCTGAACCCCGCGACAGCGTACCGATACCGTGTGGGGCTGCCTGGCAGCTGGAGCGAGTGGATCGAGTTCTCGACCGCGGATCCCAGCGCGACGGACTTCCAGTTCGTCTACTACGGTGACGCACAGATCGGGCTCGACACCACGTGGCCAGAGGTTGTGCGCCAGGCCGAGGAGCGGGCGCCCGGATCGATCGGATCAGTGCACGCGGGTGACCTCATCAACACCGGCAGCAACGAAACCGAGTGGCTGAACTGGTTCAAGGGCATGAAGAACTCCGCAGCGACGACCAACGTCATGGCGGCGCCCGGCAACCACGAGTACTCAGGCGACAAACTGCTCTCCTCATGGAAGGCAAACTTCGAGTACCCGCTGAACCAGCCGAAGCTCGAAACCATCGGTGCGCTCGCCGACCTGGCAAAGGGCGACACCGACGAGGCGCGGCAGTACGCTGCCTACTTCGCTCACTGGAGCGAGTTCGCGGCGGAGACCGTCTACTACACGGACTATCAGGGCGTGCGTTTCATTACTCTGAACGCGACGCGTGACACCACCTTCCTGACGCCGAACGGACTGCCCGCATGCTCGGGCGAGGCGTGCCCGTCGAAGCAGGTCGCGGATCTGTGGACGCAGTACCAGGCGGCCTGGCTCGACTTCATCTTGGCCGAGAGCCCCTCGAAGTGGAACGTCGTCACCTTCCACCAGCCCGTTTTCTCGACCTCAGCTGGGCGCGACGAGCCGGTGCTCCGCAAGCACTGGGTGCCGGTGTTCGAGAAGCACAACATCGATCTGGTGCTCATGGGCCACGACCACACCTACGCCCGCGGGTTTGTGAACGCCAACGCCACCGATGTTCCCGGAGTCACTTCCGGCCCCGTCTACGCAGTATCGAACTCGGGTGCGAAGCACTACGATCTCGCGTCCGAGGCCAACAACGTGTGGACGAACAACGGCGCCACCCAGGTGCTTCGCGGGGAGGGCGTCACGACCTACCAGGTGATCGACGTCAGCGGAGATCAGCTCGTGTATCGCTCCTACCTCGCGGAGAAGACCGCGAACTCGACAACGGACAAGGCCGTTGGGGATCTGTACGACGAATTCACAGTGACGAAGTACTCCTCGGGTGCGAAGTACGTCACCGAGGCGGGGATGGAGATCCCCGCCGGCCCAGCCCTCCAGGTTGATGCCGGATCGGTCGCCGCGGGCGACAAGGTCGCGCTCTCGGGATCCGGATTCGTTGCGGATTCGCAGCTGACTGTTGAGCTGCGCTCCGACCCGGTCGTGCTGGGCGAGGCGGCGGTCGCGGCCGACGGCACCTTCGCGGCCGAGTTCACGGTGCCCGCCACGACTCCCGTCGGGGAGCACAGCCTCGTTGCGATCATGCCGAACGGGGCAGAGATCGTCACACCGCTGACGGTGACGCCTGCTGACGATGGTGGGACCGACGGCGGGACCGACGGTGGCACCGATGGTGGGACCGATGGTGGGACCGATGGTGGGACCGATGGTGGCACCGATGGTGGGACCGATGGTGGCACGGACGGTGGCACCGATACTCCTCCCGGCGGCAACGGCGGCAACGGCGGTACCGGGAACCAGACCGGATCCGGCACTCACGTAAGCCCGGCGCTCGCCACCACCGGCGGTAGCACCCTGCCATTTGTGGCCGGGGGAGCGCTGCTCCTCATGGCTGGTGCCGTCCTGTTGATGGTTCGCCGCCGCGCGGTGAACAGTCAGGAGTAGCTGCCCTCACCAAGACCGCAACGGTCCCTGACCGCGCATCGTCCGGTCGTCCCGGCATTGATCCCGGGGCGACCGGACTTCTGGTTTCTGAAGATGACGGGGAAGCGACGCGGATTGTTTCGGGGGGTCGGGATCGTGTCAGAGCGGGACGTGATCTACGGCATTGGGAAACAAGGGGCCGCGCTCGAGATCCGCCAGGAGTACGGGATTGAAGAGCTGGCTGACAACATCAGGTTTGACTCAATCGTGAACCGGCACGCGGACTGAGCGCCCTTCGACGTGTGGCCGCCGTTATTCCGCGGCGCGGGGCGCGCTCGCGGCGACAGTGTGGAGCAGCGGGCGCGTGGCGAGCAGGGTGAGGAGCACGATCCCGATCCCGGCGGCGACGGATCCGAGGATCACGGCAAGCGACAGCGGGGCGAGCACGATCGCCATGCCGAGCAGCGGGAACACGAGCACGCCAGCGAGGATCGCGGATCCGAGGGACGCGAGCAGCAAGGGCAGCAGCGTGGCCTTGCGCCGCGCGGCGTCCTGCATCGCCAGCGGGGCACCCATCACGTCAATGGAGCGGATGACCTCGGCGCGGTCGAGGATCTGCGCGGCCTGATTGACGCCCACCGAGCAGGCCACCATGATGAACGAGCCGATCACGGTGATGATGATTCCCGTCGCGATATCGCCGACGGGAAAGGCCTCGCCGGCCTCCGCGCCGCTGGTGTCGCCCGGGTCCACCGCGGCGAGGAGCGCGACGCCGGAACCGGCAAACACCGCGACGAAACTCGACATCGCGACGCCTGACACTTGCCGCCAGGCCGCCCGCGGGGCCTCGAGGATCTGACGTGCGGCGAGGAGATCGGCAGGCTGTTGGGCGCGCCGCGCCTTCGCACGGCCGAACACGCCGAGCAGCCACGCTCCGATGAGGTCGAGCGCTAGGAGCGCGATGCCAAACGCGAAGCCCATCGCCCCGATCATCGCGACGATGCCGCCGATGGAGCCGAAGCCGTTCAGTGCGCTCACAATTCCGGCAGCAACCGCGATCGCGAGTACTGCGAAGATCGCCTGCACCCACGGCAGCTTTGGGGCCTGCTGCTTCAGGGCGACGCCAAGCGGAGAGATGATGACGCGTCGCAGGCTCAGCACTGCGCTGACGGCCGCGATCGCGGTCACTCCGAGCACCACGAGGAGGGCGTGCAGCGGCGGCAGGGCCACCCCGGCGGCACCGAGAGGCTCACCCCGGAACTGGATCAGTCCGACGAGCGGCGCGGCGGCGTAGGCCAGAACGACCCCCACGAGCGCACCGCCGAACGCGAGGGTCGCGGCCTCGATGACGGCGAGCAACGCTGTCGAGCGTGCGGGCATGCCGAGCAAACGGAGTACGGCGAGTCTGTCGTCCCGCCGCCGCGCCGACAAACGGGCGGCGGCGTGGCCAAGTGAGAGCAACGGAATGACCAAAAGCACGAGCGCGATCACTGCGCAGATCCAGTACAGCGGAGCGAGTTCGTCGGTATACAACCAGAACGTTTGCGCGCCGCCGATCACGGTCGCGAGGAGGAGGGTCACGCTCGCGAAGGCGATCACTGGGAGGATGAGCGCGGCCGAACCCTGGCGGCTTGGCCGCGAGAGCAGCGGGAGGACGCGGGCGATCATCGCCCGGCCCCTGCCGGATCCGCGGCCCCCGGCGCCCAGGAATCAGCGACGATGCGACCGTCGCTCATCGTGACGATGCGGGCGCACCGGGCGGCCACCTCGGCGTCGTGGGTGACAACAACAAGGCTGCGCCCCTGGCCAACAGTCGACCCGAGGAGCGCGTCCATGACTTCGCGGGAGGTCGTGGAATCGAGCGCGCCGGTCGGTTCGTCGGCGAAGGTGAGGCCCGCGCCGGTGATCTGGGAGCGGGCGATCGCCACCCGCTGCGCCTGCCCGCCCGAGAGCTGGCCGATCCGGCGCTCTTCCATGCCGCCCAGACCGAGCGCCGCAAGCCACTGCGCGGCGGGCGTGAGGGCGTCACGCTTTGACACCCCGGTGAGCATGAGTGCGAGCGCCACGTTTTCGACCGCGGTGAGCTCCGGGATGAGGAGCCCCTGCTGAAAGACGAAGCCGAAGTGTTCGCGGCGGAGCCGACTGCGCTCCACGTCGGACAGCTGCGAGATCACGGCCCCGGAATAGCCGACGGTGCCTGCCTGCGGCACGGTGATCCCGGCGAGGGTATGCAGCAACGTGGTCTTGCCGGATCCCGACGCACCCATGATCGCGGTCGACGATCCGGTGAAGAGATCGAGGGAGACCCCGTCGAGGGCGCGCGTGGAGCCGTAGTGTTGGCTGAGGCTGGTGGCGCGAAGCAGTAATTCGGACATGGCTCAAGTCTTCGCTGGCGGGCCCAGCGGCGGATCGGTCCGCGGTGCTGGGGGCTGGTACCTGAGTGCCCTCCGCGGATGGTGCCCGGGTACGAGGCCGAAGCTGAGCTGACCCTCGCGCACCGCACACCGCCGAACCCGGGTACGATGGCAGGCGTGTCTGAAACGAATGCTCGCACCCAGATCCTGGCAACCCAGCGCAACGACGACAGCTTCTCCACTCTGTGGGAAGAGCTCGAGTGGCGTGGGCTGATCCACGTCTCGACGGACGCTACGGCGCTGTCTGAACTGATCGAGGGCGAGCCGTTTGCGTATTACTGCGGCTTCGATCCGACGGCCCCCAGCTTGCACCTCGGCCACCTGGTCCAGCTGCTGCTCATGCGCCGACTCCAGCTGAAGGGGCACCTGCCGCTCGGCCTCGTCGGTGGATCCACCGGTCTGATCGGCGACCCGCGTCCCACCTCGGAGCGCACACTGAACTCCCGCGAGACTGTAGCGCAGTGGGTCGATTCGCTGCGCGAACAGATCTCCCGCTACCTCAGCTTCGAGGGCGACAACGCGGCCCGCTTCGTGAACAACCTGGACTGGACGGCGCCGCTCAGCGCGATCGACTTCCTGCGCGAGATCGGCAAGCATTTCCGCGTCGGCACGATGATCAAGAAGGACATCGTCGCGAAGCGCCTCAACTCGGACGAGGGCATCAGCTACACGGAGTTCAGCTACCAGATCCTGCAGGGGCTCGACTTTCTGGAACTGTACCGCCAGTACGGGTGCAAGCTGCAGTCGGGTGGCAGCGATCAGTGGGGCAACCTCACGAGCGGCACCGAGCTGATCCGCAAGGCTGAGGGTGGCACCGCGCACGCGATCGGCACCCCGCTCATCACGAACTCGGACGGCACCAAGTTCGGCAAGAGCGAGGGCAACGCCATTTGGCTCAACCCGGAGATGTGCTCCCCGTACACCTTCTACCAGTTCTGGCTCAACCAGGCAGATGCTGACGTGGCGGATCGCCTGCGCGTCTTCACGTTCCTGTCCCGCGAGGAAATCGCAGACTACGAGCGCCAGATCGCAGAGGAACCCTTCAAGCGCGCCGCTCAGAAGCGTCTCGCGGTGGAGGTCACCTCTCTGGTCCACGGGGCCGAAGCGACGCAGGGCGCGATCGATGCGTCTGAAGCGCTCTTTGGTCGCGGCGATCTCAGCGTGCTCGACGAGCTGACGCTCGCGGGTGCAATCGAAGCGCTGCCGCAGGCTTCGGGTGCCGCGGGCTCCGCGATCGCGCAGCTTATGGTCGACACGGAGCTTGTGAAGAGTTTGGGTGAGGCCCGTCGCGCCATTGCGCAGGGCGGCGTCTACGTGAACAACGTTGCGGTCACCGCGGAAGACCAGGCGCTCACCACCGACGATCTGTTGCACGGCAAGTTCGCCGTGCTGCGGCGCGGCAAGAAGACGCTCGCGGGCATCACCGCGTAACTCGCGCCGCACGTAACACGCAGGGCCGGATCCCGGGGACGGGGTTTGGCCCTGTCGCGTTTCACGGCACCCGTGAGCCAGGCGCTTGGCGAGATCCTCCACACCGCAGCCCTGATCGAACGGTCCGCTGAACGGGAGTTCACAACCGGCGCAGCCAGCGTCGTCCGGACTGATAGCTTCGGCAACTATGAGCACACGCCCCCAGCGCCGGTGGCTGCGACGCAGCATCCTCGGCGTAGTCATTCTTTTGGTTCTCGCCGCCGTGGCGTTTTTCGTCTTCGCCCCCGGCATTGTGGAGCGGAGTATGAACGAGGTGACGGGTGACCCGATCCCAGAGGTCTCCGCCGAAGCACGTGAGTTGCATACTGAGCTCGCGGTCGTGGACATGCACTCGGACACGCTGATGTGGGACCGCTCACTGAACGCGCGGGCGGATCGCGGGCACGTCGATCTGCCGCGATTGCAGGACGGCAATGTTGCGTTGCAGGTGTTCTCCTCGGTCTCGAAGTCCCCGAAGGGGCAGAACTATGAGTCCAACACGGACGAGACCGACAACATCACCCTGCTGAGCGTCGCGCAGCTCCAGCCGCCGAAGACGTGGACCTCGCTGCTTGAGCGATCCCGCTTCCACGCGCAGAAACTGCACGCTGATGCGGACGCATCGGGCGGGGCGCTGCGGGCTATCGAAACGCGCGAGGATCTTGCCCAGCTGCTCGCGGATCGGGAGGCAGGCGACCCGGTGGTCGGCGGGATGTTCTCGGCCGAGGGCCTGCAGAACCTCGAGGGAGACCTCGGCAACCTCGACGTGCTCTTTGCCGATGGCATGCGGATGGCGGGGCTGACGCACTTCTTCGATAACGACCTTGCCGGGTCCATGCACGGGGTCGAGCAGGGCGGGCTCACCCCGCTGGGGCGAGAAGCCATCGCGAAGATGGAGGATCTCGGTATCGCGGTGGACCTTGCGCACGCGAGCCACGAGACGGTGGGCGACATCCTGGAGATGGCGACGAAGCCGGTCGTGTCAAGCCACGGTGGTGTGCAGGCAACCTGCGATGTGAATCGCAACCTGACCGACGCGGAGATCCGGGGCATCGCCGCCACCGGCGGGGTCGTCGGAATCGGGTACTGGGACGCCGCCGTGTGCGAGCTCACCCCGGCCGCTGTTGTCGACGCGATCGAGCACGTCATCGAGGTGGGTGGGATCGAGACCGCCGCGCTCGGCAGCGACTATGACGGGTCGACCGAGGTCGCGTGGGATACCAGCGAGCTTGCGATCATCACGCAGGAGCTGCTGGATCGCGGACGGACACCCACGGAGATCCGCGCGATCATGGGCGGGAACACCCTCCGAGTGCTCGCCGAAACGCTTCCCGCGGCATAGTCAACGAAACTGCGCAAACGTCCGGGATCGGTCCGAGCGCGCAGCCTCCTCGCGACAATTCCTGGCGAACCGTGTTCAGTCGGGCCACGGTCGCACGGAACGAGCGCGGCCCGGCTGGCCGAGGACGCACTACCTGAACCCTGCCCGCGCACACCGGGCTAGGATCGGGGCAATGCGGCGCATTCGCGCCCGTGTTCGCTGAGCATCCCCGGAGGATCGCGTCATGAAGATCGCCCTGCTGCAAGCCGCCGCCACCCCGCTCGATCCGGAGGCGAACCTCGCCGCGCTGCGCGAAGCTGCGGCGACGGCCCAGGCTGCGGGGGCCGAGCTGATCCTCACCCCCGAACTGTTTCTCAGCGGCTACGCACCACGCGAGCTCGCTTCCTGGTTGACGCCGGAGCGGGTTACGGGGATTCCCGATGCGGCCGCCGAGATCGCACGGGACACGGGGATCGCGATCGCCGCGAGCTTCCCGCTCGCCCGCGCCGACGGAACGTTTGCGATCGCCGCTGAGCTGTGGGATGCCAGTGGTGCGTCGGTCCTGCGCTACGAAAAGGTGCACCTTTGGGGCGATCTGGAACCGCTCGCGTTCACTCCGAGCACCGCGGCACCCGCCGTCGCGGCGTGGAACGGGCGCAGTGTCGGATTCCAGATCTGCTACGACATCGAATTCCCGGAGCCCGCCCGCGCCCTCGCCGCCGGCGGCGTCGACCTGCTGCTCGTGCCGACCGCGATCGACGGACACTCCGCGTACGTGCCGGAACTCCTGGTCCGGGCGCGCGCCGCGGAGAACGCCCTCGTGGTGGCCTACGCGGATCACGCGGGCCAGGCCGAGCCGAGCGCGGATCCGGCAGCAGATTTCACGGGGCTGAGCACAGTTGCGGGCCGTGAAGGCCGGGTGCTGGCCGTCGCCGGCCGCACTGCAGAACTCCTGTGTGCCGAGCTACCGGACGTCACACCGATCGCCGCGGGGGAGGCGAACTACCTGCGCGACCGCCGCCCGGACGTCTACGCCAGCTGGGGCTGAGGCGCCGAACGCACAGCGCCACCCGACCGCGGACTCGCGATAATCCGGTCGCCCTCGCCGTACTGCTCCTTGAGGATCCGGAGATTCGCCCACGACTCGATCCGGGCGATCTCCGGGAAGGAACGGAGCCGGTCCGCGAGCGCGAGCACGTCGTCGTTGCGTTCCCCAGAGAGCGTGGCGATCAGATCGTAGCCACCGACGGCGACCGCGAGGAACTCGGGGTCAAGCTCGCGAACACGTGCGAGGGCCTCTGCGACGGGCCCGGTGACCTGGATCCCGACCCCCAGCGTGGGAGCTTCCGGGAGGTTGCCACGCACCGGGATGCCGACAACCTTCACCGCGCCGCGATCCATCAGTCGCTTCAGGCGGAGCCGGGCCCCGCTGGGGGAGACACCCGCCGCATCCCCGAGCTCCCGGAACGACGCGCGCCCATCCTGCTGCAGATGCTGCACGATGGCGCGGTCCGCGTCGTCGACCTCGAGCCCGACCCCGCCCGTGCGGATCGGGGAGTAGAGGTTGATCTCGATGCTCTCGTACAGGTGCATGCGGATCTCCCGGACGTGGGGGAGTGATCGAATGTGGTCGACGGTTTTTTGCAGGTGTGGATCTGCGCCGACGCGAATTTCGGCGTCGATCGCGTAGTTTCCGCTGATCTCAGCGACAAACGTGGTCTCGGGGAGCGCGATGAGTGCTGCGCGCGCGGCGGCGATGGGGCCGTCGACCGCAATTTGGAGGTAGGCGAAGCGTTCGTGTCCGAGCAGGTCCGGACTGATGGACACGGTGATCCGGAGTAGGCCTTGATCCAGCGCGGTCTGGACGATCTGCGTCACCTGCCGTCGGGTGGTGCCGTGCTTCTCGGCGATCCGTGCGTAGCTTGCTCGGCCATCGTCGCGGAGTTCCGTGAGGACCCGCGATCGGAGCTCATCCGGGCTCGCGGGTTGTGGCCGAGGCGCACCAAACTCTTCAGATCCCATAGTGCAATTGTGCACGAGTTTGGGTGATTATGTGGAAATCAGTCCCCGTTGGGCGGATAGCGGTTCGGTTGTGCAGAATACGGCGTTTTGGGCTGCTCGGATGATTGTTTCCTATGAGTTCTCTGCATATGCTTGCTCGCACATGCCCCGTAGTGACGCGGGAATAACAGGAGGTCAGACCCAGATGTCTGAAGACACATTGCTTGAACAGGAACTTGAACGTCGGCTCGCGATTATCGAGGCCGAGGAACTTGAAGACCCCGTCCACGCCGCACTGAGCGGACGAAGCCTCGCGCTGTTCCTCGCCGTGGCTGCCGGAATCGTGGTTGTCGCCGTGATCGGTGTGGCCCTGTGAGCGGGCGGTCAGAGCGTGCGGGTGGCGCGGTCGACGCAGAAGTTACCAAGGAGGCAACCTACGGCTCGCTTCCATTACTGAAGAGCGAACGAACCTGGAGCGCCGGCGATTTCAGCTGGGTCACCCTGAGCCTCGCGATCGCGACCTGGGCCTTCCTGACTGGAGGATCCACAGTCCTGCTTGTCGGCTTTACTGACGGAATTGCCGCAATGCTGATCGGCAACAGCATCGGCCTCGCCATCATGGCGCTCGGGAGCGTGGTGCTGAGTCAGCGCCTCGGCGTGGAGCAGTACCGTGCACTGAAGTCGGTGTTCGGCATCGTCGGCGTTGGGATCGTCGTGTTTGTCGTGGTGCTGCTGACCGAGATGGGCTGGTCCTCGCTGCTCGGCGTGATGTTCGGGCGCGCGTTCAGCGAGATCTCGAACCAGGCCTTTGGGACCGAGTTCGATCAGTTCGGGCCGCTTGTCACTGTGTTCGCGCTGCTTGCGATCTTCGTGGGCTGGATTATCCTCTCCCGTGGCCCGATCACGATCAGCAAGCTCAACCGATTCGTGGCACCCGGCCTGCTTGTTGTTGTCGCGCTGATGATGGTGCTGCTGATGTCGAACTACTCCTGGGGGGACCTGCTCGCCGCCGAGCCGATCGCGCCGTTCCCGGACGAGCAGCTCAACTTCATGATGGCCGTCGAGTTCAACCTGGGCGCCGGGCTGTCCTGGTGGCCCGTCATGGGCACGCTCTCGCGGCTCACCCGCGGACCGCGTGCCGCCCTGTGGCCTGCGTACGGCGGGATCTTCATCGGCACGGTTGTCGCCCAGCTTGTTGGCATGGCTGCGGGACTCATGTTTGGTGAGGCCGATCCGACGTCCTGGATGGTGCCGCTCGGTGGCCCAATCCTCGGGGTTCTCACACTCCTTTTTGTTGGCTTTGCGAACGTGACGAGTATGGCGTCGATCGCCTATTCGACCGTGCTGGCCGTGAAACAGTCGAGTGGCCGTGTGCTGTCCCGACTGCGCTGGCCTGTGCTTGCCGCGGCGTTCCTGGCGCTGCCCGCTGTGCTCAGTTTCTTCCCGGCGTTCATGTACGAGCAGTTCATGACCTTCGTGGTGATCAGCGGTGCGTTCATCGCGGCGCTCTGCGGTGTGATCATCGCCGACTACTTCATCCTGCGCCGTCAGGTCGTCCCACTCCGCGCGCTCTACGCGAGCGGAGCCGATGATCCGCTGCGCTTCACCGGTGGGGTGAACATTGCTGCGCTCGCCTCGGTAGCGATTGCGTCGGCCTTCTACCTCTGGGTCTACAACCCGATCACGCTTGAGACGCAGGCCATCTTTAGCTTTGCGACCGCCACGGTCCCTGCCGTGCTAATCGCGATGGTGTGTCACGTGATTCTCAGTCATCTGCTCTACGTGCGCCGTGGCCGCGGCGCGTATGGTCAGCCCGACCTTTTCGCGGCCGCTGGAAGGAAGTAAGGACCCATGACAGATCCCATCGAAGTGCGGGCGGCGGTGTACCGCGGCGACAACGGTGACCGTCTCACGATCGAGACCCTTCGCTTGCAGGAGCCTCAGCACGGCGAGGTACGCGTCCGTGTGCGCGCAGCCGGCGTGTGCGGCTCGGACCGGCACGTGATCGATGGGGAGTGGCACGTCCCGCTACCCGCAGTGATGGGGCATGAGGCTGCCGGGGTCGTCGAGGCCATTGGGGCTGGCGTGCGGGAACTCGAGATCGGTGATCACGTGATCATCGCCTGGCACCAGGCCTGCCAGCGCTGTGCGGAGTGCACGGGCGGCAAGCCGTGGGCCTGCACCCGGGTCCTGTCGAACGACTCGCTGCTGCCTGATGGCACAACGCGGTGGAGCACCACCGACGGGGTTGAGGCCTGGCCCTATCTCGCCGTTGGCGCGATGAGCGAGCGCATCGTGGTCCCTGATTTCGCAGCAATTCGGGTGGATGAACGCGTACCGTTCGACGTCGCGAGCCTCATCGGCTGCTCGGTCGGCACGGGCTATGGCGCCGTCGTGAACAACGCCCGCGTTGTGGCTGGCGAGTCCGCCGTTGTCGTGGGTGCCGGGGGTGTGGGGATGTCGATCATTGCCGCTCTGCGGCTCGCGGGGGCCTCCCCGATCATCGCGGTCGATGTCACCGAGGCGAAGCTTGAGGAAGCGATGCGCGCGGGTGCGACGCACGGACTGCTGGGTGGGCCGGATCTGGCGACGCAGGTCGCGGAACTCACCGGCGGTGGGGCCGACGCGGCCTTTGAAGCAATTGGGCGCGTGGCGACGATGGAGCAGCTGCCCGGCCTGATCCGGCCCGGCGGTCGCGCCGTGTTTGTGGGGTTGCCGCCCGAGGGGCAGGAACTCCGCATCGACGGGCTGCAGCTCGCTTACGACGGGAAGACGATCATCGGATCGAACTACGGCGGACTCGTCCCGGCGCGCGACTTCCCGCGCGTGGCCGACGCGTACCTCGCGGGGAAGCTCCCGCTCGACGAGATGATCAGTTCGCGTGTGCCGCTCGATGAGGTCAACGAGGCATTCGATGCGATGCGTCGCGGTGAGCGCACCCGCACCGTGATCGTGTTTGACGAGGATCCGGCGGCCTGACTGGCCGCCACGTAGATCCCGCGGTAGCGCGTCTGGCGGCGGATCCGGCGGCTGCATCCGCCGATCACGCCCGGGCCGACGCGGCCGCGGCACCGGGGCTGGCCGACTAGCTCGAGCCGCTCCACGCGGCGGGCACGAGAATCCACACAATCTCGGCGCCCGCCGCCCCCGCGCTCCAGGTGTGCGGGGTGATTCCGGGGAACGTCACCGTGTCCCCGGCCTCGAGTTGCGCCTGGCGGTCCGCGAAGCTGACGGTGACCTCCCCGGAGATCACGTGCAGGGACTCCACGGCGCAGCTCACTGTGTAGAGCTCATCGCCGCCGCTGCCGTGGGGCTCCACCGTGGACCGGAGTACCTGCACGCGCTCCTCCGCGCGCGGGGTGACGAGGCGTTCGTCGGCACCGACGCCGCCCATGTTGATGCGCGGTGCGGCCTCGAGCGTGACGTGCTGCACGTCCGGTTCCTCGAAGAGGGCCCCGACCGGGAGCGAGAGCGCGTGGCAGATCTGCACCAGTGTTGGCACGCTGGGCATGGTGTCATCGCGCTCAATCCGGCTGATGAATCCCTTAGTGAGGCCGGACGCCTGTGCGAGTTGTTCCAGGGTCAGGCCCTGGGCCACGCGGGAGGAGCGCAGCTTTGCGCCGATCCGGACGGTATCGGTGTCAGAGCTGAGGTGAATTGCGCGCACGCCGTGCCTTCCTGGGGTGTGGCCGCCGCGCGACATTGACCGCGCGGCGGCATCAGCCTATAGTGAAGTCAAGTTCACTGTTAGAACTCACTTGTTTACTCTCAGGCAACTTTACCCGAGAACTGACCCGAAAGGAACGTGGAAACGTGACGGATCACACTCCCCAGGGGCCGGTCGACGCCAGCCTGACCCCGCGCTACGCCGGCATCGCGACGTTCGCCAAGCTGCCGCGCATCGAGGACGTTCCCGCTGCGGACATCGCCGTCGTCGGTGTTCCCTTCGATACCGGCGTGAGCTTCCGCCCCGGCGCGCGCTTCGGGCCTTCGCACGTGCGTGAAGCTTCGCGCCTCCTGCGCCCGTACAACCCGGCGCAGGATGTCTCCCCGTTCAACGTGAAGCAGGTCGTCGACGCAGGCGACATCGTGGCGAACCCCTTCAACCTCGACGAGGCCGTCCAGCAGGTTGAGGACGCCGCGACCGAGCTTGGCGAGAAGGTCGACAAGATCGTCACCGTCGGCGGCGACCACACGATCGCCCTTCCGCTGCTGCGCGCCATCAACAAGAAGCACGGCCCGGTTGCCGTGCTCCACTTCGACGCGCACCTCGATACCTGGGACACGTACTTCGGTGCGCCCACGACGCACGGCACCCCGTTCCGCCGCGCATCGGAAGAAGGTCTCATCGATCTCACCGCCAGCATGCACGGCGGCACCCGCGGCCCGCTCTACGGCAAGCAGGACCTTGAGGACGACCAGAAGCTTGGCTTCCAGATCGTCACCTCGGAGTTCATCGAGGAGCACGGTATCCCCGCGGCGCTCGAGAAGATCCGCGCACGCGTGGGTGACAAGCCCCTCTACATCTCCATCGACATCGACGTGCTCGATCCCTCCCACGCGCCGGGCACCGGCACGCCGGAGGCCGGTGGCCTCACGAGCCGCGAGATGCTCCGCCTGATCCGCGGTCTTGCAGACCTGCACATCGTGGGTGCCGACGTTGTCGAGGTGGCACCCGCCTACGATCACGCGCAGATCACCGCAATCGCCGCGAGCCACGTCGTGTACGAGCTCGTCAGCGCGATGGCTGCGCGCGACTAATCCTCGCAGCGCCCACGGGGGCATGTTCCGGGAGACCGGGGCATGCCCCGTTGCCTTTTTTCGGGGGTGCGCGACGAGTAGCGGTTGTCGTAGCGTGGGGACATGTACGTCGTTGACCTGAGCATGCCCCTGCGCAGTGGCATGCCTGTCTACCCAGGGGACCCAGAGGTTTCGATTGCCGTGGCGCTCACTGTTCCCGAAGATGGAGTGGCCGTCACGGCGCTCTCGCTGGGTTCGCACAGCGGCACGCACCTGGATGCTCCCACCCATGTGATCCCGGGCGGACGGTCGCTCTCCGAGATCCCGCTCGAATGGCTTGTAGGTCCTGCCGTGATCCTGCGGGCTCCTGATGCGCGCGCGGACGATAGCCTCTGCGAGGACGACATCGCGGGCGGACTTCCGCAGACGCTCCCCACCATCGTGTGTGTGGCAACGGGGTGGGACCGTCTTGTCGGGAACGAACTGATGTACCGCAACCCATATCTTTCAGTTGAGCTCGCGGCCGAGCTCTGGGCGCGGGGTGCCCGCGTACTGGGAGTTGACATGTTCAGCCCTGACCGGACGATGCCCGCCGATCGGGTGGTCCCTGACCTGCCTGGGGGTAACGCCGAAAGCGCGGGTGGCTCCTGCCTGGCGAATACCGAGATCCCGGTACACCAGTACTGGTTGAGCCGAGGGGGAGTGATCGTCGAAAACCTTGTCGGCCTTGAGCGCGTGCCCGACAAGGTTGGACTCTCCCTCCTTCCGATCGCTATCGCCGAAGGCGACGGTGCCCCGATCCGCGCCGTCGCAATCCTGCCCGCGCCTGAGCCGGGCCCCGAGAAATAGCCCGCGCCCCGAGCGTGCCGCCCTCGCGGGGCAGGTCCACTGTGTCGGCCTCGCGTAGCTGCGCGAGCGCCGAACACGACGCCTTTTATCTAGAGTGAGCCGTTCTGCTGCCTATTTGGCTCGTGCCAGCGAATTGCCCTCGGTTTCGGTGCCCGGGGGCAGGGTGCGCGGTGCCCGGAGGTGGGGGCGCGCCCGGGATGTGGGGTGTGGGG